>NZ_JAJCIC010000099.1 GCF_020554865.1 Lacrimispora sp. 210928-DFI.3.58 | reverse complement strand
TAGACCATGTCTATTTTTATGAAATTGAATTTGCGAAACTAATTATACGTTATCCCCCACAGGCCTGGGGCTTATTTTACAAAACGACGAATGAGAGGTGGTGATAGATGCCGAGACCCAGAGATCCGAATCGGGATCGGGCATTTGAGTTATATCGGAATAGTGGTGGAAAGCTCGATTTGGTTGAGATTGCAAGTCAACTAAATTTGCCAGCGGGGACTATTCGGGGATGGAAATCAAAAGATGGCTGGGAGGCCAGATTGAATGGAACGCTCCAAAAAAATACGGAACGTTCCAAACGTACCAAAGGTGGCCAACCTGGTAATAAAAATGCTACTGGCCCGCCAGGAAATAAGAACGCCGAAAAACATGGTCTCTTTAGCAGATATCTGCCTGAGGAGACCATGTCTATTATCCAGGAGATGCCACGTTCCCCACTGGACATCCTCTGGGACAATATCCAGATATCATATGCAGCCATTGTCCGGTCACAGCAGATTATGTATGTGAAGGACAAAGAGGATATGACAACGACTAAGATCGAAGAGAAAACTGGAAATGTTATAGGTGAAAGATGGGAAGTGCAGCAGGCCTGGGACAAGCAGGCTAATTTTCTGCAGGCACAGGCCAGGGCCATGAAGACGCTGGAAGGGCTTATCAAGCAGTATGATGGTATATGGTAAATAACCAGTCCTCCGGACAAAATAATGCCAGCCCAAAGGCTG
>NZ_JAJCIC010000098.1 GCF_020554865.1 Lacrimispora sp. 210928-DFI.3.58 | reverse complement strand
GTTGATTACGCCCAGCACCACTTTTCTTTTTCCTGTATCATTCGGAGTAAATTGATCAATAGTTTCAGATAAGAAACACTTTCCTTCGTATCTCTTCCTTTTGCTGCAAGTATTCTTGCGAGTTTTTTTAGATTCATGCACGCAAATGTCAGCCCGGCCTTCATTTCCATACGGGCTTTTCCTATATATTGTGTATATCGGAAACCATGGTATTCTTTTGCTGTTCCAAAGACTCGCTCTATTGTCTCTTTTCGCAGCCCATAGATTTCCTTATTACCCAGTGTGTGCCGGATATCCTCACATGTCTCAAGATAATCCTCCCATACATGGCGTGTGACAACTTTTGTATGATCTTTACTCTGGGTACATTGTGATAAGTAGGGACAACTTTGACATTTCTTTTTATCGCTCTTATACTCACGGTACCCATCGCGGTTTGTTGTGCTGTACTTCAGAACTTCATTAGCCGGACAGATATACCAGTCATAATACTCATCATATACATACTCGTACTTTTTGAAAAATCCATCTTTTGTCATAGGACATTTATAGGGGAATAATGGCTCTATTCCATCCTTAAGCAGACGGTGTGCGATTGCCGGGCTTTTATATCCTGCGTCCATCACTATCATTTCCGGCCCATAACCGACCAGCTTATCATACAATTCTTTAAACGTCCGGCTGTCATGTTCATTTCCAGGGTGAACGCTATAGCCAAGTACCCA
>NZ_JAJCIC010000097.1 GCF_020554865.1 Lacrimispora sp. 210928-DFI.3.58 | reverse complement strand
CTATCGGTGCATCCATGACCTCCTTCGCAGCTACAGGTTGGGCTGAGGAAGACGGCACATGGGTATATTATAACCGTGACGGCGAGAGAGCAACAGAATCTTGGAAGAAGTCCGGCAACAGCTGGTACTGGCTGGATGAGAACGGTGAGATGGCAATCGATCAGCTCATCGAGGATGACGGAAACTACTACTATGTTGACATCAACGGTGTTATGGCTTCCAATCAGTGGGTAGCTATCGACAACGAGGATGCCGGCGAGGATGATGAGCCAGATCATTACTGGTACTACTTCCAGGCTAATGGTAAAGCTCTGAAGAATGGCGACAACAGCAAGGTTGCTCTGAAGACAATCAATGGTAAGAAGTACGCATTCGATGAGGAAGGTAAGATGCTCTTCGGATGGGTTAATCAGGATAACGCAGAGCGCATCGACAACACAGACGGCGATGCATTCAAGGAAGGTACCTACTACTTTGGCGATTCCGATGACGGTGCTATGACCACAGGCTGGTTACTGATGGACATCACTTATGATGAGGCAACTGCTGATTCTTATAAGGAGATCGCACCAGTATTTAATGATGACGAGGATCAGAGCCGTTGGTTCTACTTCAAGTCCAATGGTAAGAAGCTGGCTGCTGAGAACGGCAATCAGGAGAAAGAGAAGACCATCAACGGCAAGAAGTATGCATTTGACGAGTACGGCGCAATGATCGCTGAGTGGTCTGCTGACGT
>NZ_JAJCIC010000096.1 GCF_020554865.1 Lacrimispora sp. 210928-DFI.3.58 | reverse complement strand
CAGACTGTAGACAAAGTCCCGAGCGAGAGCTCGGACTTTTCTACATTTATCGCCGTATTCATGGTATAATTCTTATATCAGGAAGGCGGTGTTTTTATGTTGACGAAAGATGCGGATAAAAAAAGAGAACAAATGATAGTCTTCTGCATGGATGACATGGTTCCTCAAAATCATATGCTCAGACTGATTGATAAAGCCATCAACTGGAACTTTATTTATGATCTTGTAGAAGAAAAATATTCTGCGGATAACGGGCGCCCAAGTATGGATCCGGTCATGCTCATAAAGATCCCTTTTATCCAGTATCTTTATGGAATTAGAAGCATGCGTCAGACAATAAAAGAAATCGAAGTGAATGTAGCATACCGATGGTTCTTGGGTCTGGATATGCTGGATCCAGTCCCACATTTTTCCACCTTCGGAAAGAACTATACTCGCCGTTTTAAAGATACCGGACTATTCGAGCAGATCTTTGCACATATCCTTGAAGAATGTATGAAGCATCATTTAGTGGATACTGCTGTCATCTTTGTAGACGCTACTCATGTCAAAGCCTGTGCCAACAGTAAAAAGATGAGAAAACGTGTTGCGAAGGAGCAGGCTCTCTGGTTTGAAGAAGAACTGAAAAAGGAGATCAATGACGACCGGGAAAACCACGGGAAGAAACCCTTGAAAGAAAAAAAGGATGATCAGACACCCCCATCATCAGGAGGTGGCCTTCCGGACGATTTCCCAAAAGGCGGGATTCCCGAAGACGCGAAAACTCAGAAATGCAGCACAACGGATCCGGAGAGCGGATGGTTCCGCAAAGGAGAACATAAGCATGTTTTTGCTTATGCCGTGGAGACTGCCTGTGATAAAAACGG
>NZ_JAJCIC010000095.1 GCF_020554865.1 Lacrimispora sp. 210928-DFI.3.58 | reverse complement strand
AGCATCTCTGCTTTTTAATTATTCAGTTGTAACACATGTATTGTAATCCTACAATGGAGGCTGAGCCAGGAAAAAGACATGGTTGCATAAAACTGGAGAATGAATTATAATAAAACAAGTGCAATATAGGTAAAACGCCTGAATAATTGACATCATTCGATGGTTTTAAGAAAGGAGAAGCAGCATGAAAAAAAGATTGGCATTGACAATCTCGGCACTGGCATTGAGTGTGGCGATGGCCCTTCCAGCATATGCCGGTACATGGAAATACGTGGACGAACAGTGGAAATACCAGAGAGGCGCAAATAAATTCGCTTATAATGAGTGGATTGAGGACAATGGAAAGTGGTATTATATTGGAAATGACGGCTTCATGAAGACAGGCTGGCAGCTGATTGGAGGCCAGTGGTATTATCTCGACAGCGCAGGTGTACGTCAGAGCGGCTGGATCAAATATAATGACCAGTGGTATTTCCTGTATCCAAACGGCGTGATGGCAGTGAATACAGTGATCGACGGGCGTCAGATCGGTGCAGACGGCATTTGGATTCCGGCAGAAGGACAGACAGAGCCTGCCAATATTTCTGACCTGTCTACCCCATACCTTCTTCAGAATATGGAAGGGATCTCTACAAAGGGATATACCATTATCACCTCCGGAAAGAACGCAGAGGGTGACCGCTGGACCAATGCGATCCGCCTGAAGGGCAAGGGAAGCTATGTCCAGTATAATACAAATGGCGCCTACACCCTGTTAGCCGGTGCACTGGCTCCATCTTCCCAGTTTGACAGCGGCATTATGGCCAGAGTGACAGTGTATGGAGATAATGACCAGATACTGTATACCTCTCCTGATATCCACTACAGCGAAAAAACGATCTATTTTGGCGTTGATGTAACAGGTCAGAACCAGGTGCGCGTTGAGGTATCTCTGGTGAAGGATAATGAATGGGATGATCCGGTGATCATGTTTGACGGACTGGCACTCTACCGCTAAAGGAGAGAATGGCCGTTACAGCTTTTTGAGACAGAAAGCCGAGGTGAGAGCCTCGGCTCAGACTGTAGACAAAGTCCCGAGCGAGAGCTCGGACTTTTCTACATTTATCG
>NZ_JAJCIC010000094.1 GCF_020554865.1 Lacrimispora sp. 210928-DFI.3.58 | reverse complement strand
GCGATATCAAAGATCGGCGCATTCTCGTTGGTGTTGATGGCAACGATCAGGCCGGAGTTCTGCATTCCTGCTGCGTGCTGGATTGCTCCGCTGATCCCGCAGGCAAAGTAGATCTTTGGCTTTACCGTGGTTCCTGTCTGCCCTACCTGGTATGCATGGTCGATCCAGCCCTCGTCTACTGCTGCTCTGGACGCTGCGATGGTCCCTCCGAACTTCTCTGCCAGCTCCTTTAACAGCTCAAAGCCCTCTGGCTTCCCAAGGCCCATTCCTCCGGATACGATCACGTCTGCGTCTGTCAGGGATACCATTTCCTTTGCGCTCTTTACAACTTCCAGCACCTTTGTGCGGATGTCTCCCTCACCAAAGGACGCATCCAGCTTTACAAGCTCTCCCTTTCTTCCTGCCTCCCTGGCTGCCTTCTCCATGACTCCCGGACGTACCGTGGACATCTGCGGGCGGTGGTTCGGGCATACGATGGTTGCCATCAGGTTTCCTCCGAAGGCCGGACGGGTCTGCATGATCCCCTTTGTCTCCGGGTTGATCTCTAACTTCGTGCAGTCTGCTGTCAATCCGGTGTTGCACTTTACTGCCAGGCAGGGGCCTAAGTCACGGCCGATGTGGGTTGCTCCCAGCAGCACGATCTCCGGCTTGTAGGTGGTAATCGCTTCATAGATCGCCTTTGTATAAGCGTCTGTGGTGTACTGCTTAAGCTCCGGTGCATCGGCATAGTATACCTTGTCTGCTCCGTACTCAAAGAGCTCGTCTGCCAGGTTCTCCACGCCGCTTCCGCACAGTACGGCGCACAGCTCACAGCCAACGGCTGCCGCCAGCTTCTTTCCTTCGCCTAACAGCTCAATGGCTACCTGCATGAGCTTTCCTTCTCTCTGCTCTGCAAATACCCACACGCCATGGTATGCGCTCAGATCCTTGCCGCCTGCTTCCTCTTCTGCCTTCTCAATGGCTCCAAAGGGGCAGACCTCCACGCACTGGCCGCAGCCTGTACATCCGTCTCCGATCACTGCCAGCTTTCCTTCCATGCTGATTGCGGAGAACGGGCAGTTCTTTATACATTTGGTACATCCTTTACATTTTTCCTTGATTACATTGATTGCCATGAT
>NZ_JAJCIC010000093.1 GCF_020554865.1 Lacrimispora sp. 210928-DFI.3.58 | reverse complement strand
AATACTGCGAAAAGCAGGGATGGGAGGTTGTGGCAGTCTATCAGGACGATGGCTTTACAGGTCTTAACATGGAGCGTCCTGACTTACAGAGGATGTTAAAAGCCATTGAGCGGAAACAGATCAACCTTGTCATCACGAAAGACCTCAGCCGACTGGGGCGTAATTATCTGCAAACCGGGCATTTGATTGAGGACTTTTTCCCAAGAAACGGTGTCCGCTATATCGCCATGAATGACGGTATCGACACTCTGCGGGATAACAACGATATTGCCCCGTTCAAGAATATCCTGAACGAGATGTACAGCAAGGATATTTCCAAGAAAGTCCATTCATCTTATCTTCTGAAAGCGCAGAAAGGACAGTTTACCGGGTGTCTTGCCCCGTTTGGGTATCGGAAAGACCCGGAGGACAAGAACCATCTGCTCATTGACGAGGAAACAGCCCCGATTGTGCGGCTGATTTTCGGATATGCCCTGAACGGTCATGGTCCGAACTATATCCGCAGACGGCTGGAGGAAGAAAAAATCCCCTGCCCTACATGGTGGAACCGGGAACGGGGGTTTCGCAATACCCGCACCAAATGGGAAAAGAAAGACCCGGAAAACGGGCGGTATATGTGGGACTTCTCCGTTATCAAAGATCTTTTGATGAATCCCGTCTACACCGGGGCGATTGCTTCCCAGAAAAAAGACTACCGTTTCAAAATCGGAACGATTGGGGAAAAGAAGTCGGAGGACTGGATTGTGGTGGAGGGACAGCATGAACCGCTGATTGACCGCATGAGCTTTGACATTGTGCAGAACAAGCTGAAATCCCGCCAGCGTCCGGGGCAGACAAATGAAATCAGCCTGTTTGCCGGATTGATAAAATGCGGCGAGTGTGGGAAGTCGCTGACGGTACGCTACACAAACGCAAAACATCCCCAGCGGATTTATTCCTGCAAGACCTACAATGCCTTTGGAAAGAACCACTGCACCCAGCACCGGATTGATTATGACACCCTTTACAGCCATGTGCTGCGGAAAATCCGGGAATGTGCCAGAGCTGCCCTGATGGACGGGGAAGCGGTTGCCGACCGCCTGACCAATACCTGTGAAGCCGAGCAGCAGGAACAGCGGGAAGCAATGGAACGCTCCCTTACAAGGGACGAGGAACGGATTGAG
>NZ_JAJCIC010000092.1 GCF_020554865.1 Lacrimispora sp. 210928-DFI.3.58 | reverse complement strand
GATAGTGTCAATAGTTTTTCGCAAATTTAATTCCTGCCGTTCAGCAGCTGGCAGTTAACCGGCTATGATATCAGACAGCAGGTCATCCTCCAGTTTGGAAAGATGATCCATGTTCATATAGCGCCTGGTTCCCCATTGGGTTCCGGCCACATGACGCAGTCTGGCACATACAAGCATTAAAGCACTTTGGCCATCAGGAAAAGCGCCGATTGCTTTAGTGCGGCGTTTAATCTCACGGTTTAACCGTTCAATGGTATTATTGGTCCGGATTCTGGTCCAGTGCTGTGTTGGAAAGTCCATGTAGGTTAGAGTTTCTTCTATGCCATCTTGTAGCTTTTTGGCAGCAGAGCTAAGCTTCATTTCCTTCAGTTTTTCAGCAACCTGCCGTGCTTTCTCACGTGCTGCTTCCTTGCTTTCCTGGGCATGAATGGCCTTTAACATCATGGCTACAGCCTTCATCTTGTTACGTGGAGTAACGGAGAAAATATTTCGGTAAAAATGGACGGTACAGCGTTGATAAAGGGCATCCGGAAATACTTCTGGTATGGTTTCAAGCATTCCGAGATTTTTATCTCCGATGATCAGGCGGACTCCAGTTAAGCCACGTTCTTTCAGCCATACAAAGAAGGTGCGCCAGCTCTCCTTGTCTTCTTTCATACCTTCAGCTGCACCGATGATTTCACGGCAGCCATCGTTGCTGACTCCAATGGCAACAAGGATAGAAACGTTTTGGATTTCACCACCCCAGCTGCGTTTCAGATAGACGCCATCCACGTAGACATATGGATAGCTGCCGACTAGTGGGCGTGTACGCCAGGTTTCGATATGCTCATATGCCTTTTTATTGAGATTGCTGATGGTGCCTGGGGATACTTTTGTTCCCCACAAAGCTTCGGTGATGTCCTCGACACGCCGTACGGAAACGCCTGCCAGATACATTTCAATCAGAGCTTCTTCCACGGAAGATTCCCTGCGGCGATAGCGTTCAATAATAGCTGTTTCAAAGGGAACCCCTTTCAGCTTTGGAACTTTTAGTTCCACATCGCCGGCAGTGGTTTGAAAGTTTCGCTTGTAATGGCCGGAACGATAACCCTGACGGTCAGCGGAACGCTCATATTTCTGGGCATTTACGAGTTCGTCGGCCTCTTTATCAAGCAGAGCATTCAGAGTTTCTTCGACGCTGCTGCGGACAAGATCCTTTAAATCGTGCTTTATTAAATCTTCATTGAGTTGTATAATGTTATCAGACATGGTTCTATACCTCCTATGGTGAATTTTGTGTGGTAACTTTATTCTACCAAACGGCTATAGACCATGTCTATTTTTATGAAATTGAATTTGCGAAACTAATTATACGTTATC
>NZ_JAJCIC010000091.1 GCF_020554865.1 Lacrimispora sp. 210928-DFI.3.58 | reverse complement strand
GGTTAAATGAAAAAGTAATTGCAAGTTTTGCCATCAATAAGCCCCTTCTATTGCGTTAGGGACTGCAGTAAGTCCTGCAAAAGATGGGATGGCATTTAGTCCTGCAATGAGGTATGATAGACTTGTCTGCAGCCCGAAGCAGACTGGAGGTTCCTATGAAACATTTAACTCTCTCTGATCGTATCCGAATTGAAGCCATGCTGGGGGAAGGGAAAAGCTTCTCCCAGATCGCAAAAGAGCTGGGCAAATATCCCTCTACCATTTCCAGGGAAATACGCAGCCATCGTTCGGTTGTTGTCCATTATTCAAATGAATTGACACGGAAACGGTCAGAATGTGAGCATTTGGAGTCCTGTACGGTCAAATCCCTCTGTGGCAATCCGCGGTGTGATTCGCTCTGCTCCAAATGCCGCAGCAAGCGCTGTACGCTCTACTGTAAAGACTTTTCTCCGAAGGTATGTGAGCTGCTGAAAAAACCGCCCTATGTCTGCAATAAATGCCCAAAGCTCCGGTCCTGTTCCCATGATTTCTTTTTTTATCGGGCCAAATATGCGGATGACGCCTATCATGAAGTCAAGTCCTCTTCCCGCAGCGGTATCAACCAGTCTCCGGAGTCCCTGGAACAATTGGATAAGCTTGTTTCTCCTCTTTTAAAGCAGGGCCAGTCCCTTTCTCATATCTATTTCTCACATGCCGGGGAAATTGGCTGTTCCCAGCGTACCTTGTACAACTACATTGATCAGAAGCTCTTTACGGCCATTAACCTGGATCTGCCGCGTAAAGTTCGCTACAAACCACGCCACAAACATCATAAAGAAGTGGAAATCCCAGGATACCGCGAAAACCGTACCTATGCAGATTTTGAAAGCTACATGGTGCAGCATCCGGACACTCCGGTCGTGGAAATGGATGTGGTAGAGGGAGCCGGCGGAAAAAACGAGAATGTATTCCTTACTTTGCTGTTCCGAAACTGCCTTCTTATGCTTGTTTTTCTCCTTCCGGCTGACCGCAGAGAATACGTCAGGGAGATCTTTGATCTTCTTTATGATAAGCTGGGGCCGGAGACCTATGCCCGGCTGTTCCCCCTGATTCTCACAGACAATGGCTCCTCCTTTAAGGATCCACGGGTTTTTGAGCGGGAAACCGGAGACGGCGGGCATACACGCCTATACTTCTGTGACCCGATGGCCTCCTGGCAAAAGGGAAGACTGGAAAAGAATCATGAATTTATCCGCTATATTCTTCCTAAGGGCCGTACCTTTTCGGCTCTTACGCAGGAGGATGCCACACGGATCGCTAACCATATCAACAGCACAGCAAGAGCCAGTTTAAACGGCCATACCCCGTTTGAACTGGCTCAACTGCTGTTAGACAGGAAACTGATGGAGCTCTGCCATCTGGAACCCATTCCAGCGGACCAGGTGGTATTGAAACCGTCACTGCTCAAGTAAACAGCATCATACGCTTCGGGCACAGGCTTCATAAAATCCCTGTCAGATGGGTGGCAGTTACTTCTGCAAAAGTAACCCAGCCATCCCCTTATGCTGCCCTAAAATGCTCCATTTTCATCATGTTCCCTGTCTTTCAGTATAATAGAAATGTCTAAAAATAACCAGCCCTTCCGTGATAATTTCAATGCCTATTTGCGATTATCTTTACAAAATTCATTGATTTTTCAATGGATTCTGCGGGGGTGCGGTTACTTTTTCATTTAACTA
>NZ_JAJCIC010000090.1 GCF_020554865.1 Lacrimispora sp. 210928-DFI.3.58 | reverse complement strand
GGCGGCATGAATGGGAGGTCATCCAGAACCGCTATCTGGAAGCCAATGACCGCCCAGAGCGTGTGGACTTGCGTTCCTATGCCAGACAGGGGCTTGATATAGTCCCCACTGTCCATGAGGGGACTGCTGTCCGGCAGATGGAAAAGCGGGGTATCCAGACGAACATCGGCAACCTGAACCGGGACATCAGAGCCGCCAACCGCCTGATGAAGTCTATCCGGCAGCTCATTCAAAACCTCAAAGGCTGGATTACCGAGCTGGGAGAAAAACGAAAAGAACTGCTTGCACAAAAGGCGGCGGAGGAAGCGACACTTCTTCCCAATCTGCTGATGAAGTATATGGAGATACGAAAGGAAGAACGGAAGGACTGGACGAGGGCTGGACAGAACCGGGGGACTTCACAGGACTTAAAGGCAGTCAGCGAAGCCCTGTCCTATCTCCGGCAAAAGGGGCTTTCCACTGTGGAGGACTTAGAAGTATTTCTGGAATCTTCCGGGAAATCAGCCGCCGATTACCGCAATCAGATGAAGCCAAAGGAAACCCGCAGCAAAGTGATTGACGGGATTCTTGCCAGCCGGACAGACTGCCAGGAATGTAAGCCTGTCTATGAGAAATACCAGAAGATATTTTTCAAAAAAACAAAGGAGAAATTCAAACAGGAACACCCGGAGGTTGCCCGGTATGAGAAAGCCGCCGCCTACCTTGCCAAGCACCCGGACGATAAGGACAGCACCCAAAAGGAGCTGCAAGAGGAGCAGGAAACGCTTCTGGAAGAAATTGCAGCTCTGAAAACACCGCTGACCGAGGTACAGGAGGATTTGAAGAAGCTGCGGGACATCCGCTACTGGGTACGGAAAGCCACACCCGGCACAGAGGAAAGCAAAGAGCCGCCCAAGAAGCAGCCCATCAAGGAAGTCTTGCAGGATAAGACAGACGAGAAAAAAGCACAAAGAACTGCCCCGGAGCAGACAAAACACAAACAACAGGATATGGAACTTTAACAGGCACTTGCCATTTTCAATCAGAGAATGTCAGGTGCTTTTCTTATTTTCAAGGAGGGATAGATTTGAATGTATTTGAAGCTGTGAAGCAGTCCGTCACAACAAGACAGGCTGCGGAGCATTATGGAATCCATGCAGGGCGGAACGGGATGGCTTGCTGCCCGTTTCATCACGATAAAACCCCAAGCATGAAGCTGGATCGGCGTTACCACTGCTTCGGCTGCGGTGCGGATGGGGATGTGATTGATTTTGCCGCCGCCCTGTATGGGCTGGGAAAGAAAGAAGCCGCCGTACAGCTGGCACAGGACTTCGGGCTTTCCTATGAGGACTGGAAACCGCCGGGGAAGGTAAAAAAGCCCAAGCCCCGGCAGAAATCCCCGGAGGAACAGTTTCAGGAAGCAAAAAACCGCTGCTTCCGTATTCTTGCCGATTATCTTCACTTGCTTCGGGCATGGAGAAAGGATTATGCCCCGCACTCCCCGGAGGAAGCCTTTCATCCACGGTTTGTGGAAGCCTTACAGAAGCAAGACCAAGTGGAATATCTGCTGGATGTGCTGCTCTTTGGGGAGACAGAGGAAAAAGCAGCTTTGATTACGGACTACGGAAAGGATGTGATACAGCTTGAAAAGCGAATGGCAGAGCTTGCCGCCGCAAACGCAGCAAGAACTAAAAAACACCATGAACGCCATGCAGCCGCCCCAGAGCATTGAGGAAATCAAGGCGGGGCTGGGAACTACCGAGAAAGGCGGTGTCCGTCAGAGCATACGGAACTGCCTGACCGTATTC
>NZ_JAJCIC010000009.1 GCF_020554865.1 Lacrimispora sp. 210928-DFI.3.58 | reverse complement strand
CCCACTACCGGGCGGATTCCAGACTTGCACTGGTTAGAAACGTGCGCCGCCAGGCACACTACACAAAAGCCGACATCACGGGAGATTTCTTCCCGGAGGCCGGCTTTTTATTTTAATTAAATCCATAAAACTTCTGTGTGATCTTATATCCCAGGATCAGAAGCTCCCTTCCTCCCTTTCCGGGAAGATTGCAGCCCTGGCCCAAAAAGCCTGTGCGCAGGCGCAGGTAAAGGGGCAGATTGGTCTTTTTCAGATACTGCCAAAGTTCTTTTTTCTTTTCCAGATTTTCCTCTGTTCCGGACTTGATCGCCAGCACAGAGCTCACGGTCATCATGATCTCCAGATATTGTATCATGTAGTGGCGGAGCTTTCTGCAGCTGATCTTCGTCACATCGTAATATCCCAGCATCAGCTTTGTCACACGGATCTGCTGGTCCAGACGCCCGATCATAACGGTCTCATTGACCGACTGGTCCGCTCTTCCGATGAAATAGCGGTAAAAGTTCACATCCAGATAGTAAATGTTCTTCACATGGGGCAGGGGCTGGTACACGAAAATATTGTCTACATAGAAGGTGTGCTGCGGTAGCTCTAAGCCGCACTGGCGCAGCAGCTCTGTCCGGTAGATCACGGAATGCATCAGGATGTACTGCCCCGTCATAAAGAACTTGACATCCTTCCACTCAAATACCCTGTCCTTTGGAAAGGCCGTATGGTACTTCATGACCTTTTTGCGCTTTGCCCCTTCCTTTTCATAGACAAAATTTGTCACCAGCATATCCAGGGTGTCCTCACCATATACGAATCTGCGCAAAGTATCCAGCACCTGACGGTAGGCTTCCTCATTTACCCAGTCATCGCTGTCCACCACCTTAAAGAAAATGCCGGTGGCATGCTTAAGGCCCGTATTGACCGCCTGGCCGTGACCGCCGTTTTCCTGGTGGACCGCCCGGCAGATGGTCGGATATCTCTGCTCATATTCATCTGCGATTTCCGCTGTCCTATCCTTTGTGGAGCCGTCATCTACAATGATGATCTCCACCTCCTCCCCTCCTGCGAGAAGGGTCTGGATACAGTGCTCCATGTAAGCCTCTGAATTATAACATGGGATTGCCACTGATAATAATTTCACCTTTTTTCCTCCTTTATGTATGTCCTGGCAGTCCGAACACTGCCACCGCTGCCAGGTTTGCCGCCATATGCATGAGAACAGCCATAAGATATTTATGGCAGCTGCTGCTCTCATAACCCCAGGCCAGCACCAGTCCTGTAAAACATGCATAGATGCCCTGTATCCAGTTTCCATGATACAGTCCGAATGCCATAGAAGAAAGGAGCGCTGCCTGCCATGCCCGAAGGCAGGACCATTTCCTCAAACCGCCGTATATGCCGAAGCGGAATATCCCTTCCTCTGCCGCCGGAGCCACCAAAAGCGTCAGCAGGAGAAATCCATATCCTCCGGCCTCCGGGGACTCTGCCGCCTTCCGGTACCCCGAAAGCATAAACTCCGGCCACGGTATCATGCCTAAAAGATAATTTCCCGCCAGCGCCGCTGCTGCCATGACTGCCACACGCTTACACCAGCCCGGCGGAAGAAGCCTGTTCTGCTTGTCCATATACTGACTGTCCCTCTATGAATGACATTTGCTGCCTTCCACTCTATTGTCCCTGCCGCGATTATACCATGCCACTATCTCTTTTGCTACCTCCTTTTTTCTCTTTTCATTGCAATTTCTTCCAGATTACCCTATAATAAACCTAAGTTTAGCCCAGCCAGGGCAGAGAGAATCTTGAGACGAAACGAGGTATGGATTATGGCAAAAAAAAGGATTGTTTTGGCCATCGGCCACAAGGATATGGGGACAAATCTCCCTGAACAGAAAGCAGCAGTTGCAAAGACTTCTAAGATCATTGCAGATTTCATCCAGGAGGGCTGGCAGGTTGCCATCGTTCACAGCAACGCTCCACAGGTAGGCATGATCCACACAGCGATGAACGAGTTCGGCAAGCAGCACGAGGGCTACAGCAACGCTCCCATGTCTGTATGCTCTGCCATGAGTCAGGGCTACATTGGCTATGACCTGCAGAACGGCCTTCGGTCAGAGCTCATCAAACGGGGCATTTATAAACCTGTGAGCACCGTCCTGACACAGGTCATGGTAGACCCCTATGACGAGGCCTTCTATACCCCCATCAAAACCATTGGAAGGATCATGACAAAAGAGGAGGCTGAGGCTGAGGAGGCAAAGGGCAACCATGTAAAAGAGGTAGAGGGCGGTTTCCGCCGTATCGTGGCTTCCCCAAATCCTGTTGCGATCGTGGAGATCGACGCCATCAAGGCTCTCATGGATGCCGACCA
This sequence comes from Lacrimispora sp. 210928-DFI.3.58, assembly GCF_020554865.1. Classification (GTDB taxonomy): domain Bacteria; phylum Bacillota; class Clostridia; order Lachnospirales; family Lachnospiraceae; genus Enterocloster. Next base: position 133,223 of record NZ_JAJCIC010000009.1, on the reverse strand, counting down.
GGTGGTCATTGCCTGCGGAGGCGGCGGTATTCCCGTAATGGAGCAGGGCTATAATTTAAGAGGCGCCAGCGCCATCATTGAGAAGGATCTGGCAACAGGCCTCCTGGCAAAGGAGATCGATGCAGATGTGATGATGATCCTCACAAGTGTGGACAATGTGACGCTGAACTACGGTACAGACCAGGAGCAGCCCATCCGTCATATGACCATCGGGGAGGCAAAGGACTATATCAGCCAGGGACAGTTTGAGTTTGCCTCCATGCTGCCAAAGGTTTCCGCCTCTGTGGATTTTCTGGAAAGCGGAAAGGGCCGCAAGGCCATCATCACCTCCTTGGGTATGGCAAAGGCCAGCCTGAAGGGCAATGCAGGCACTGTGATCGAATAGCGGCATTGCCAATCAAAAAAGCTTCGGCAGGCAATACAGCCTTCTGCCGAAGCTTTTCTTATCGGATGATCTGATCTTACAGGAGCGTCAAAGCCGCCGAAGGCAGCAGCGCAGCCTTCCTTTGTCATATCAGGCCAGTACACGTTCCTTGATGTATCCCACCATCTCCTCTCTGGGCACTCCCAGGGAAATCGCAAGCTCGGAATACAAGTTCTCCTCCGCTGTGCGGAAATACCTCTCATCCAGATCGGTCATCTTTTTTCCGTGCTCTATGCGGTCCTGCTTGCGCAGATAGAGGGCCTTTATCATACTGATCCATACCCTGCAGTCGCAGGTCTTTAATGCCTCCTTGTAGCGTTCCTCCCGCTGCTTATCATTTATCACCTTCATCTCCGGTATCTCTCCGATACGCTCGATCAGATTGGTTGCCTCCTCCTTTGTCAGGAGAGGTCTCGTTATGGTCTTCTCCGAATCCACCGGAGCCACGATCTTACTGTCCTTTTGATAGTAGGGGCGCAGGACATAGTAAAGCTTCCCCTGGGGGCCTCCCGGTCGGTCAACTGTAGTAATATCCATGACCTCACAGACACCCCGTATGCCGTAAATAATATACTGGCCTTTTTCAAACATATAAACCGCCTGCTTTCCTCATTTTATAATATATTTAGTTTACCATAAATTTTCTTTTTATGTCAGAAAGCAAGCGGCATTTTCTGAAATTTCGGATTTATGCGCAGAAAGAGGACAAGATTTTTGTGCAGATTTACCATGGTTGATTTCTGCATTTTCCTGTCCTCTTCCTGTGTTATTCCCGTCTAAGCATTTTTTTACTATGAAAGTCCCGCCGCCGTGAGGCGGCACTAAATTCAGGTATGCCCAATGCGTCAGCACGGAGCAATCGACTTTCATGCATGGTGATGCCTGCGTCAGCAGGTATGTCCGTTTACTGTGGCAATATCGATCAGGGTCAGCTCCTTTGCCCTGTTCTCCAGACTCGTCACCAGGGCCTCTGCCGTATCCATGGCTGTGAGCACATGTACGCCTGTCTCAATGGCATTGCGGCGGATAATAAAGCCGTCATGGCTTCTCTCTGCTCCCTGGGCCGGGATATCGATGATAAGATCGATCTGGTGGCCCAGCACAAGGTCCAGGATATTCGGGGATTCCTGCTCGATCTTGCGGATCTCATAGGCCTTGATGCCATGCTTCTTTAATGTCCTTGCCGTACCTCTTGTGGCAAAGATCTTGTAGCCCACCGCCTCAAACCTGCGGGCAATATCCACTGCCTCCTCATGGTCGCTCTCCCGGACTGTCATGATCATGTTCTTATATTTGGGCAAGCGGATCCCTGCTCCCTCAAAGGCCTTATAAAGGGCCTCATTAAAGGTCTTTGCAATGCCTAAGCACTCACCTGTGGACTTCATCTCCGGTCCCAGGCTGATATCAGCGCCGCGGATCTTCTCAAAGGAGAATACGGGCATCTTGATAGCAATATAATCGGCTGCAGGCTGGAGTCCGGGCGTATATCCCAGCTCCCGGATGGTATGGCCGCAGATGATCTGCGTTGCCAGGGGCACGATCGGGATGCCTGTCACCTTGCTGATATAAGGCACGGTACGGGAGGAGCGCGGGTTTACCTCGATAATGTACACATCATCCCCGTCCACAATAAACTGGATGTTGATCATGCCCTTTACATGAAGGGCTCTTGCCAGCTTCTCCGTATAGTCCACAATGGTCTCCACATTGTGCTCTGTGATATCCTGGGCAGGATAAACGGAGATGCTGTCTCCTGAGTGGATTCCTGTACGCTCAATGTGCTGCATGATACCGGGGATCAGGATATCCGTACCGTCACAGATAGCATCCACCTCGATCTCTTTGCCCATGATGTACTTATCTACCAGGATCGGGTGCTCCTGGGCGATCTGGTTGATAATGCCGATAAACTCGTCAATATCCTCATCGTTGATGGCGATCTGCATGCCCTGTCCGCCAAGCACATAGGAAGGACGAACAAGCACAGGATATCCAAGCTTTCTGGCCGCTTCCTTTGCCTCCTCTGCAGTAAATACCGTATGGCCTGCAGGCCTGGGGATCCGGCACTTCTCCAGGATCTCGTCAAAGCGCTCCCTGTCCTCTGCCGCATCCACATCCTCTGCTGCAGTTCCCAGGATGGGCACGCCCATCTTCATAAGCGCCTCTGTCAGCTTAATGGCTGTCTGTCCGCCAAACTGCACCACTGCACCGTCCGGCTTCTCCACATCCACGATGCTCTCCACATCCTCCGGCGTCAGCGGCTCAAAATACAGCTTGTCCGCAATATCAAAGTCCGTACTTACGGTCTCCGGGTTGTTATTGATGATGATCGTCTCATAGCCCTCTTTGCTGAATGCCCATGTGCTGTGCACAGAACAGAAATCGAACTCGATGCCCTGCCCGATACGGATCGGACCGGAGCCCAGCACCAGCACCTTCTTGCGGCCGGAGGTCTCCTCTGCCTCATTGATGCTGCCAAAGCAGGAATAGTAGTAAGGCGTCTCTGCTGCAAACTCTGCCGCACAGGTGTCTACCATCTTGTAGGCAGCCCGGATATTGTTCTCATAGCGCTGCTTCTTTATCTGCTCCTGCGGAATGCCTGTGAGCCTTGCAATGACATTGTCCGGGAATTCGATCCTCTTGGCCTCTGCCAAAAGCTCAGTGGTCAGCTCCTTCTCGCCGGCGCCCACTGCCTTTAACTCATTTTCCATCTCCACCAGGATGGCCAGCTTATCAATGAACCACACATCGATCCTGGTGATCTCGTGGATATCCTCATAGGAAACACCCCTGCGCAGCGCCTCGGCGATCCTCCAGATGCGCATATCATCTACAATATGAAGCTCGTCCATCAGCTCACTGTCCGACAGGCCGGAGAAATCATAGGACAAAAGGCAGTCCACATGCTGCTCCAGGGAACGGATGGCCTTCATAAGCCCGCCCTCAAAGTTGGTACAGATACTCATGACCTCGCCCGTTGCCTTCATCTGGGTACCCAGGGTGCGCTTTGCGCTGATAAATTTATCAAAAGGAAGACGGGGCATCTTTACCACGCAGTAATCCAGCATGGGCTCAAAGCTTGCATATGTCTTCTTTGTAACTGCATTTTTGATCTCATCCAGTGTATAGCCAAGGGCGATTTTTGCCGCAACCTTTGCAATCGGATAGCCGGTAGCCTTAGAAGCCAGAGCGGAGGAACGGCTCACGCGGGGGTTCACCTCGATAACACAGTACTCAAAGCTGTCCGGATTCAGGGCATACTGAACATTACAGCCGCCGGTGATGCCCAGCTCGCTGATGATGTTAAGAGCAGAAGTACGCAGCATCTGGTACTCCTTATCTCCCAGTGTCTGGGAGGGAGCCACGACGATACTGTCTCCTGTGTGAACGCCCACCGGGTCGATATTCTCCATGTTGCAGACAGTGATCACATTGCCTGCACCGTCGCGCATTACCTCGTACTCGATCTCCTTCCAGCCTGCAATGCACCGCTCCACCAACACCTGTCCCACGCGGGAAAGGCGCAGGCCATTTTCCAGGATCTCTGCACACTGCTCCGGGTTATGGGCAATACCGCCGCCGGAGCCGCCCAGGGTATAAGCGGGACGCAGAACAACAGGATAACCGATCTTTTCTGCGATCTTAAGGCCCTGCTTTACGTCCTCCACAATATCAGAGGGTGCCACAGGCTCGCCGATCTTTTCCATGGTCTCCTTGAACATCTCGCGGTCCTCGGCCTTTTTGATGGTCAGGGCCGTTGTTCCGATGAGACGGACATTGTGCTCCTTTAAAAATCCGGCATCCTCCAGCTCCATGGCAAGGTTCAGTCCTGCCTGCCCTCCCAGTGTGGGAAGAATGCTGTCCGGCTGCTCCTTTAAGATCAGCTGCTCCACTACCTCCACCGTCAGGGGTTCAATATAGACCCTGTCTGCGATATCCTTATCTGTCATAATGGTGGCCGGATTGGAGTTTAACAGGACGACCTCGATACCCTCCTCCTTTAAGGAGCGGCAGGCCTGTGTGCCTGCATAGTCAAACTCCGCTGCCTGTCCGATAACGATTGGGCCGGAGCCCAGAACCAGTACTTTCTTGATCTCAGGATTCTTTGGCATCAGTCATTCACCTCCATCATTTTAAGGAAACGGTCGAAAAGGTAACCGGAATCTAAGGGGCCGGGGCAGGCCTCCGGATGGTACTGCACGGTAAAAATGTTCTTGCCCACATATTTCAGCCCCTCGTTGGTGCCGTCATTGACATTGATAAATGCAGGCACAGCCACCTGGGGGTTCACCGTATCCATGTCCACCACGTAGCCGTGGTTCTGGGAAGAAATGTAAACTCTTCCTGTCTCCAGATCCTTTACCGGATGGTTGCCGCCTCTGTGTCCGTATTTTAATTTGTAGGTATCCATCCCATTTGCCAGAGCCATGAGCTGGTGTCCCAGACAGATGGCAAAAATGGGGACATCAGAAGCATAGAGCTTCTTGATCTCTTCTATGATAGCCGTGTTCTCCTTTGGATCCCCAGGGCCGTTTGATAACATGATACCGTCCGGATGTTCCTTTAATACCACCTCTGCCGGGGTGTCAGCGGGGTATACTGTCACCTGGCAGCCGCGTTCATTTAAGGAACGGGCAATATTTCTCTTTGCACCGTAATCCATAAGAGCCACCTTCTTGCCTGTGCCGGGCAGGGTGTAGGCCTCCTTTGTTGTGGTCTTTAAGACAACGCCCTTTACGCTGTAGGCCTTCATACGGCTTATGGGCTCGCCAAGATCGGTATAGTCCTTTGTGGTGATCATACCGTTCATGGTGCCTTTTTCTCTTAATATTTTTGTGAGGGCTCTTGTATCGATACCACAGATACCGGGAATGTCATGTTCTTTTAAGAAATTTTGAATGGTATCCTCGCTGCGGAAGTTGCTGGGGATTCGGGATAATTCTCTTACAATATAGCCATCCGGCCAGGGCTTTGCTGATTCCATATCCTCATGGCAGATTCCATAGTTGCCGATCAGGGGATAGGTCATAACAACTGCCTGTCCTGCATAAGACGGGTCAGTCAGCACTTCCAGATAACCGGTCATCGAAGTGTTAAACACGATTTCACTAATGATTTCCCGTTCCGAGCCAATGCTCGTGCCGGTAAATACAGTTCCATCTTCCAGTATGAGGTAAGCTTTCATGTGGGGGTACCTGTCCTTTCTTATGTGTTCGCCTGAAAACCGCCTCTGCGCACGCCATTTTCCATACGCTCCGGCTATTTCAGCCCAAATTGTAAAGATTATACTGTATCTTGTATATTTTTTCAATGGTTTTAAGGGCTAAATTTTTTTGTTCATATCAAATATTTTTTTATGATCATAACTCACAAAAACAGATATCTTTCATCACCAGACATAAAAATGAGGATGTGCGATCTTTTGCAGCATCCCCCTGTTCATAATACGTTTATTTTCTATATGTCACTCCATCTAATATAAGCTCGTCCTCCCCCACCTGTACTTTGTAGGAAAAACTGCCGAACTTTGTAATAAGCCAGAACTGACCGTCCTTCATTTCATATTTTACCGTCTGCTGGGTATTTCCGGATATCAGTGTAACCTGATCTCCCTTAAAGCTCAAAGACTCGATCACCATTTCCCCGCTCTCCTCAGGCGGATCAACAGCCGTATAGATCCCGTCATATCTGTGCTGCTTTTTATAAAAAAAGCCTATTCCGCTTCCCACCAGGATGAGAAGCAGAAGCATTATGATTCCCGTTCTTTTCTTCATCCTATCCCTTTCCCTCTCATCACCGATGCATTTCCCAAAATACTTTGGCATTCTCCTCCACAAGCTCTGCAATATAACAGGCCTCCAGCGCGGTCTTTCCAACTGCCACCAGGCCATGCTCTTCCAAAAGGAAGCAGGGTACATCCCCATTTTTTACAAATATGCTGTGGATCATATCCATGCCTTCGCGGTTGATCGTGTTATTTTTTATTTTACAGACAGGCACAGGAATATCCATCACCTGTTTCATCTGCTTTGTTACCAGCCCCATCTCATCAAACACGTTTGCAACAATGATCGAATAAATGGGATGAACATGGACCACAGCGCCAATATGGGGATACCTCTTGTAGAGCTCACCGTGAAGGAGAGTCTCCTTTGTAGGTTTCATATCTCCCTCCACCAATCTGCCTTCAAAATCAGCCAGGATCAGATTCGTTTCATCCACCTCTCCCAGAGTGATCCCTGAAGGCTTTACCAGCATAAGCTCCTCTCCCTGCAGCCGGACGCTTAAGTTTCCTCCCGTTCCGGCAGCCAAACCTGCCTGATGAGCTCTGGCAGAGGCCCTTATATAGTCATTTTTCCCTTTTAAAAAGTCCAGATACATCGAGTTCCTCCCTTTTCAACCGCCCCCATATCACAGGGATATGAGGGCGAATATATCTTTCATCGAATTATTTCAACAAATCTAATGTATATTATCTGTAATCGCTTGTATTATCCTTTGTCACCAGTGTCATAGGGATGTACTGTTCAGGAGCTACCTTGTAGCCGTTGCAGGCAAGCAGGCAGTTGTAGATCGCATTCGCGATCTGGCTCTTCTCCTCCTGGGCGCCTGTGATGAGGATCTCGCCCGCATCAATTGCATCCAGACAGTCGTTGTCCACGTCAAAGGTAATATGGATCATCTCTTCCAGCCTACCTGCAGCCTTGCAGGCTTCCAGAGCGCCCATAGTCATATCCTTATTACAGGACACCACTCCATCAATCTCAGGATAACGCTGCAGGAAGTTTTCCATAACAGTCATGCCCTTCTCACGATTAAAATCGGCAGGCTGAGAATCTAAAAGCTCAATACCGGGGTGTTCTGCAAAAGCATCCTTGTAGCCGTCCACACGCTCTGTAGAGGTAGAGTTACCAGGTGTGCCTTCGATCAGAACCACCTTTCCCTGTCCGTTCAGTGCTTCTGCCATAGCCTGTCCCAGCTGATAGCCTACTGTATAGTTATCAACACCTACCCAGGTCAGCACATTGCCGCCGTATGCCTTCGTATTGGGCGTCGCAATGGGGATACCGGCTGCATTTGCCTTTTCAATTGCAGGAACGATACCTGTCGAATCTGCCGGACAAATCAAGATCGCATCGGCCTCATCCGTGATTGCCTGTTCTACCAGCTGTATCTGCTCCTCTACGCTGTAAGGAGTCTCCGGCCCAATACACTTTATGTTGATATTGGGAACCAGCTTTGCGGCCGCCTCAGCGCCATCGATCATGCTGAGCATGAAGGAGAACTGCATGGATTTCACAATGAATACAAAGTTATAGGTCTTTACGCCATCCATGGAAACCGGCTGTGCTGCGGCCTGATCCTCCTGGGCCGCCGCTGCCTGGGTCTCCGGAGCTGCCGCCATGTTCTGTGAACCCACGGTACAGCCTGCTAAAGAGCTCATGGCTAAAGCTGCTGCCAACATTACTGCTAAAACTTTTTTCATAAAATCTCCTTTCTTTCACAGTCTAAACTTAGATTTGTTGAAATAGATCCATTATTTAAACGGACTTAAATTCCTTTACGGTCTTTACAATAGCCTCCTCCGTAGGGATACGCTCCATACTGGAAGCTCCTACAAAGCCATCGATCTCCGGCAGCAGCGCCTTGAACTCTTTAAAATCCTTTGGAGTAGCCAGGGGACCTCCGTGAGCCAGCCATATGATATCATCTCTTACCGCCTTGCCTGCCTCCATAATGGACCGTGTCAGTTCGGCGGATTCCTCAATCGTCAGGCTCTTCGTAGTTCCGATCATACCTCCTACGGTCAGGCCTACATGGGAAATGATGCAGTCTGCTCCTGCTTCAGCCATGGCCTTTGCTTCCTCCGGTTTAAATACATATACGATCGTAAAGATATCTTTCTCCCTGGCAATGCGCACCATGTCGATCTCTTTTTGGAAGCCCAGGTTAGTCAGCTCAAGCTGCTCTCTGAACTGGCCGTCCACCATACCCATAGTAGGGAAGTTGTTGATACCGCTGAAATTTTCGGTCATCACCCGGTTTAAATGTGTTCCGATCTCCCTGGTCACATCTTGACCAAAGCAGGAGCAGATCACAGGAACATTTTTCACAACCGGAAGCACCTCGTTGGCTCCCATGTTAAAGGCAACCTCATTGGCATTGCCGAAGGCCAGCCAGCCTGATAAGGAGCCATGTCCGCTCATACGGTATTTACCGGAATTAAATACCATCAGCACGTCGGCGCCGCCGGCCTCAATGGCCTTTCCCGTAAGGCCGCTTCCTGCTCCGGCCACAACAATAGGCTCCCCTTTTTCACGGATCGCTCTGAGATAGTTTAACATTTCCTGTCTGCTATACTTTTTTGCCATAATAGAATACCTCTCTTTTTATTATTTTTTACTGCTTATTTTCCATAATGCTTTTTCATCAGCTCGTCCAATATTTCTGCTGCCCGTTCTCCAAAGCCCGGATCGTATAAGTGGCGTTCATCTTCGATCACTGTCACCTTTGTACCCTTCAGCCCTTCCTTCAGCGTATGGAACAGCATCTCATTTGCCTCCGGAAGATAAAAAATATCTCCCGGCTTATCAATGGAAGACAAGCCGCCTTTTGGGATCAGGATGACCACAGGGGTTTCTGCCTTTTTCAGCTTTTCCACTATGAATTGTCCGATCCTTTCATTTTCCTCCACATTCGTCCGCATGGTGGTCATGGTGGGATTGTGATAGTTGAGTATCCTGCCATTTTTGAATTTGTCAGGAAGATCTGCCATAGGAGGCAGTACGATGGTGTCCGCTCCTCCCGGAACAATGACCTGAGGGATCTTCTTCTCAACAGCCGCTTCAAGGCGCCTGGGCCCGGCATTGTGCAGCCCGCCTACCAGATGAGCGCCGATTTCAGCCAGAGTCATATCCAGCACTCCATGGATCACCCCGCCGCGTATCAGATTCTCCATTGCCCTTCCGCCTGCGCCGGAGGCATGGAACACCAATGTCTCATATCCCATTTTCTCCAGGCAGTTTCTGGCCTTTGTCACGCCTTTGGTGGTAGTGCCATACATCGTCTGGCTTACGCGATGTACACTGCAGTCAGCCAGTCTCTCCTTATGCTCCGGGAAACATTCTTTATACCACTGCGCCGACTTCGCGGCTAAAGCTGCGAACCTGTCAAAGATCATTGTCGTCACACAGTTCAAGCCTGCCACATCGGCCATGGAAGGCATCATGGCAATATCGCTGTCCTCTAAATACCACCGGACATTTCCCGCTGCCAACGTGCTGAGCATGAGCTTGGGAAGGCCCAGAGGGAGAGTCCGCATAGTCTGTGTCACAATCTGAGTTCCACCGGCTCCTCCAATACCGATAATGGAATCCACTTCCCCATTTTTAAACTTCTCTCCAACGTATTTCTCTACCAGGTTGGAAGCAGTCTCCACTGCCCTGCCTCTGGGCATCTCATGGATCTGGCTTACCGTAAATCCAGAGCCCCTGCACAGGTCTGCCAGCGAAATATCCGGAACTGCCGTAGGTTCTCCTCCTACTCCTACATCCACAGTGATGCAGTTCGCACCGTTTTTTTCAATCTGTCTCTTGATATAATCAGACTCCACTCCCTTTGTGTCATACGTCGCTATAAAATATACGTTTGATTTCATGCTCCACCCTCCATGCCTTTACCGGCCCTTTTTTTCGCCTTCTGTACTGTCAATTCTTCACATAAGTCGTTCTCGATCTCCATCTTTTTGTTCATCAGGATCTGATTTACAAATACAGCGATTATGATGAGTGCTCCATTTACCAGCGTCTGCAATTCACTTGGAAGCTGCAGGCTGTTCATACCAGACTGAATGGTATATACCACCACAGCTCCGCCAGCTATTCCCCATATATTTCCATATCCGCCGCTCATGGAGAAGCCGCCGATCAGAGAGATCGTGATCGCCTCAAAATGAGCCTTACCAGCCAGTCCTGGTTCTGCAGAGTTTAACCTGGCTACATACATCAAACCCGCAAACGCTGCCATCATAGAACTTAAGCTGTAAACAAGGATCGTCAACCGATCCGTATTGATCCCGGAAAATCTGGCTGCCGTTACGTTTGCCCCGGTAAAATAAATCTTGCGTCCTAAACTGGTATGCTTCAATATCAGATAGAATACAAATAGTGAGAGCGCTGCGATCAGCATGGGGACTGTGATCGTAAAGCCCGCGATCTGAAGTACCCTTCCGGTTGCGATCACACGAAAGCTTTCCTTTAAGGAGTATAAAACCCTGTTTCTCAGATATACCCACGCCAGTCCTCTGCAGGCATACATCATAGCAAAGGTGGCAATGAATGGCGGTATATTCAGCTTTGTGACCATTACTCCGTTCAAAAAGCCGATAAAAGCGCCTAAGGCCAGCACCAGCACCACAGGAACCGCTGCGCTGGTTGCATTATCCTTCAGCAGCATTCCGCCGCACAGCACTGTGGTAAATGCCATAACCGCTCCCATGGAAAGGTTCACGCCTCCCAAAAGAATAACGATCGCCTGGCCGATACCTACAATTACCAGAAAGCTTGCCTGATTAATGATCGTAGAAACATTAGAAGGAGTCAAAAAGTTCACACCATTCGCACCATTGATGATCGTAAAGAAAACCAATACAAACACCATAATGATGATGGTTGATAATCCACATAGCCGGGCGGCCAGGCGCTTTCCCATCCTATTATTCATAACCGCGCCTCCTTTCCGGCAGTCTTTCTGTAAAGCTGCCTTTTCTCAGCCACCGTATTGACGATCTCATTCATGATCATTCCAAATACCAGGATTCCTCCGATCACCACCATAACCACAGAGGTATCGATTCCCCATAAACTCATAGCATTTCTTACCGTATACAGAGTAAGCGCCCCCAGGATCGCACCTGGAACAGAGCCCTTGCCTCCTTTCATGGAGTTTCCACCCAGTACAGCCGCCACAACCGCCTGGAATTCTAATCCATCGCCTACTGTTGGCTGAAGGCTGTTGGTCCGGATCATTACGATCATGCCAGCCAAAGCAGCTAAAAATCCCGAAACAGCATAGATCCCGATCTTCCATTTTACATTGTCGATGCCTGAAAGCCTGGCTGTCTCTTCATTTGCCCCCAGAGCATAAATATTGCTCCCCAGCACAGTCTTTTTAAAAACCAGCAGAACAATGGTCAAAATAATTACTGTCATCAAAAGAAGAGCTGAAATAGACAATATTTGTGCCGGCTTTGGCCCAAAATAAACTGTCAGGACATTGCTTCCCAAAAGCTCTATAAGCCTTGAATGACTTCCCTGCTCCCAAGAAATTGTGCGTTCATTGCTGATAATATTGGCTATGCTCTGTGCGATACCAGAAGCCCCAAATGTAGCGATAAAGGGAGGGACCTTCATTTTTGCCACCACAAAGCCGTTGAACATCCCAAATACTGTTCCGGACAGGATTCCTGCCAGGATTGCCAGGCCTGCATGGACCTGATTCTTCAAAAGAATTGCAATCACAACACCAGTCATAGACACCATCCCGCCCAGCGACAGGTCAATACAGCCTGTCATCAGGCACATGGACATTGCCGCGCTCAGTGTCATCATCACGCAGGCCTGTGTCAGCATTGTAGTAATATTACCAGGTGTAAAAAAATTAGGAACAAGTACCGATGCCAAAACAAATGCAAATAGAAAGACATATGTAGAATTTGGAAGATTTGTTAATCTGAAACTGGCTTTTCCTTTTGTCATAATTCACCCCACCTATACGTTGGAAAATGCCAGATGAAGCACCATGTTCTGATCCACTTCATCCTTATCCACTTCTCCAACCACCCTTCCGCCTGACATGACTTGAATACGGTCACTCATACCGAAGATCTCCGGCATATCTGACGAAATCATTAGTATTGCTGCACCTTCCTCTACAAGCTGATCCATTAATTGATAGATACTGCTTTTCGCACCTACGTCAATTCCTCTGGTGGGTTCGTCAAAAATAAACACCTTAGACTGGGACAACAGCCACTTTGCAATTACTACCTTCTGTTGTGTGCCGCCGCTCAAAAACTTTGTCAGCTTTTCTTGTGTAGATGTGGCGATCTCCAGCTGATCGATATACCCCTGAACCTTCTCCTTCTCCAGCTTGTCGTTAATGATCCCTGATGGATATAATAATTTTAATGAAGATATGACGCTGTTCTCTCTGATATTCAGAGAAAGCGCAAGTCCTTCCAGCTTCCGGTCTTCCGGCAGCAGGCAAAGCCCCATCTTTGCCGCTGCATCAGGCTTACCCGGCGGAACCTTTTTCCCCATAATGTATACCTCCCCCGAAGTATACTTATCGATTCCGAAGGCTGCCCTTACCGTTTCTGTCCTCCCGGCCCCAACCAGGCCAGATACTCCCACGATCTCTCCTGCCCGTACCTTCATGGACACATCCTGGAACTTTGCCCCGCAGAGATTCTTGATCTCAAACAGCACTTCCCCAGGCTGTTTGCGCGTGTGAGGATACAGATTATCAATGGTCCTTCCTGCGATCCCCTCAATAATCTGAGACATATTCATATTCTTAATGTCATCTGTCAGAATATGCTTTCCGTCTCTCATAACGGTTACGCGGTTACCGATCTCAAATAATTCTTCCAGACGGTGCGAGATGTAAAACATTCCCACACCTCTGGACTTTAGGAGCCCTATGATCCGGAACAGTTCCTGGATCTCTGATTCCGTAAGGGAACTGGTAGGTTCATCGAATACTATGACTTTGGCATTTTTCGAAAGAGCTTTTACAATTTCTACCATCTGCTGGGTTCCTACACCCAGATTCTTTACTAAGGTATTTGAGTCAATGTGAATACCCACATCCTTTAAAAGCTCATCCGCTCGTTTTTTCTGAGCTTTCTTATCCACAAATATGCCCTTTTTTATCTCATGCCCTAAAAATATATTGCTCGCGATGGACAACTCTGGAACTAGATTCAGCTCTTGATATATCATGCTGATTCCCATTTCTTCCGATACTTTAGGCGAATTTTTCTCAATCACCTTTCCTTGAAGAACGATCTGTCCGGAATCTGCTGTATACGCACCAGACAATACCTTCATCAGCGTAGATTTTCCCGCACCGTTCTCTCCAACGATCACATGAACTTCTCCCGGATACAGGTCAAAACTCACATCATCAAGGGCTTTCACTCCTGGAAAATATTTTGAGATATTCTTAAATTCCAATAGTTTTTCCATCTGCTCCTCCTTCTTCTATTCTTGCTTGGCTTCTCCCAGGCGAGTTTTCCGCTCTTTATCAATCTTCACTTTCCGAAGGACATCCTCCAGATGCTCATGCATATACCGCTTGGCTTCAGAAGGATTTCTGTTTTTAATGGAAAGATAGATATTGTAATGGAAATCGTGACTTGCATCTTTGCCATGAGTTCTTTGGAAGCCCATGAGCCATACGGTATACATGGTCTCCAGCATTTCTGCGGTTTTGATAAACAGTTCATTTTTTGAGGCCTCTGCTACTGCCCGGTGAAAAGCCATATCATATTGGGCAAACACATCGTCCTGACCGTGCACTGCCTTTTCCGCCATCTCACAGTTTATCCTCATCCGCTCTAAGTCTTCCTCATCCGCCCTTACAGCTGCCAATGCGGCTGCTTCGCTCTCTATACCAATGCGAAATTCTGTAATGCTTTCCAGATCTTTCGAACGCAGCAGCATGGTTGGGAGCAGAGAATTCAGATAGATTCCTGTATTAAGATTGCGCACCTGATAGCCATAGCCCTGCCTGGTCTCAATAATCCCCAAGGCCGTAATCCTGTTTAACGCCTGACGAACGGTATTGCGGCTGACTCCCAATATCTCACACAAGGTATTTTCTGATGGAAGCTTGCTTCCCTCGTCCCACTCACCAGTTGCAATCATATTAATGATCTGATTGTACGCTTCTTCAACAAGATTATTTTTTTCGATTGTATTCATGATCTTATCCACCGTTTCGTTTTTTTTTACATTATAGCAAATGCGGCAATACCGAACAAGCGAGACTAGTACTTTTTTGTAACTTATCACTTATAACTTGTGTTACAACTTGATTCTAGCACACAGAAAAGAGTCTGTCAATATGTTTATTATTTTAAATTTTAAAAAGATAAAAATGTGCATTTTGCCAATATAGTGTGGGGGTTTTACTCTTTTCAGAAAAATGATACACAAAAGAAATGAAAATACGCCCAGATTAATCGTAAAATAAACACAGTGAGCGCAAGACGCCTAATGGGTAAGAGGAAGGGCGGCAGCGGTGGGCCTCGCTGCCGTCCTTCCTCTCACGAACGGATACACCTCCCGCGCGTCCGCGTTCATTTCACAGCCATCTTATTTACACCAGCTCCGCAATCCTGGTGATCCCCACATAAATATGTGAGATCCGATACCAGGTCGCAAAATCCACCACCCCAGTCTGAGGCATTCCAAAAATATTCTGAAACTCCCTCACCGCATTTGCCGTCTGCTGCCCATAGATCCCATCCGCCGAAATCCTGGGGATCGCGCTGTAAACCTCCGCAATGGCATCCAACTGCTCCTGCAGCTGCCTCACCTTATCCCCGGAGCTTCCCACCGTCAAATTATACCCCGGCCAGGACGCCGGGATCCCTGCTATTTGCTCCGCCGTATTCACATACATATTTTCCCCATAAAAATACCGCAGGATCTCGATCGGGCTGTACCCCTGTTCCCCCAGGGAGCAGGAACCCCACTGGGTCATCCAATTCGGACACTGCACCTGCCTCCCGTCACAATACTGGGTCAGTATGGGCTGCCTGACTCCCGGACGCGACAGGTAATTATCAAAGATCTCATCCACCACCTCAGAAATGCTCTGGAAAATATTCCTTCCATAAATCCACTTATGGTCAAAAGCCGTAGAAGACGTGATCGTAAAGTCATATCCCTGATTGCGGTACCACTCCGTATACACCCTGTTCAGAGTAAAAGACATGATCGCCAGCACATTCGCCGTGATCGTGGCCTGAGGCCAGGTGGAATAGATCTCACTGGAGGCCACATTTTTAATATAATCCCTGTAAGGCACATAGTAATCCCTAGCCGTTCTGTCCGTGGGCACCCCGTCGTGTACCACAATGGTCTGGGGCACCACCACCCGGCTTAAGACGATCTCCCCGCTCTCACTTACCGGCTTGATCTCCGCCTCCGCGATCTTCGGCGGATAATTCCCATATAATGTATGCTCCGGTATCACCACCGGCTCCTCCGGCGGAATCCCCCCTGTGTCAGGCGTCATTGCCGCAGGCTGCAGCGCCGTGGAATCAGCCAGGATCTCCGTCCCTGCAATAGCCAGAGGCTGAAATCCTTCCGCCTCCACCAAAATGTTATACTCCGAATAGGGCTGGATCTCACTGGGCTCCAGGCTATATTCCACTGGCGGAGCAGGCAGGGACACCTGCTCCGTCTGCCCGGAGCTGTTGGTCCGTATCTCCTCAATGGGCCTGTCAGGCTCCCCTGTATAGCTGATCGTCACCTTCGCATTCCGGATCGGAAAATTATTCTGGATATTCACCACATTTATCTGCAGCAGGCCTCTGGAGGTTGGTTCTGGATTCGTTGCCATATAAAACCTCATAGCAATATCATTACCTCTAATATAAGCCTCAGCCTGCCAATATATGCCTGTCCCTCAAAACTTCATCCACTTCTTTGCCCGGCCCCTGCCATGCAGGAGCCTTCGCCGCCCATTCCCATACAAAACACGTTTCTTTATACCTCATACCCTTTGATCCGCAGATACGCCTTCACGGTCTCCACTGCTCCGTCTATTCCCATAGCAGCCGTATTGATCATCAGGTCATAATTTTCCACATTCTCCCAGTCCTTCCCCGTATAATACCGGTGATAATCACGGCGTTCACGGTCAATGCGGCGGATATTTTTTTTCACATCCTTGGGATCGTAATACCCCTTTTCCGTGATCCTATTGACCCTGAAATCCATATCCGCATAGATAAACACCCGCACCAGCCCCTCTGTCCCCTCCAGGACATAGTCAGCACACCGCCCAATGATCACACAGTCCTCCGCGGCCGCCAGCTTGCGTATCACCTCTGACTGGAACCGGAACAGGTTGTCCGCTGAAACCAGGTCAGCCCCCAGGGATGGCGCTCCATTTTCCGGTGTCATGCTTTTTACAATCTTGTAAAGCAGCTTATCCCCGGCCCTCTCATCCGCCATATGATAATAGCTCTCCTTGATACCACTCTCATTGGAATTCATGCGCAGGATATTCTTATCATAAAGATCCAGCCCCAGCGCCTCTGCCAGCTGCTTCCCAACCTCATGGCCTCCGCTGCCATACTGCCTGCCAATGGTTAAAATAAGTTTCCTTCCATCCTTCATATACCCGCCTCCCAGTTATGAAAATGTAGAACACCAACAGCCTCTGTTGTCTCAATTATAGCACAGAATCGAGGAATGTTATATAAAATCAGAATATTCTTGACAACATTCTGCTATGGTATTATAATCACTTACAGCGAAATAAGTTCTTCAGGGCAGGGTGCAAGTCCCTACCGGTGGTAAAGCCCACGAGCCGCAAGGTATGATTCGGTGAAACTCCGAAGCCGACAGTATAGTCTGGATGAAAGAAGAGAACATATGGATATCCCTTTATGGGATCGTCCGCATATTTGATTGGTAAACATGCCCTGGAATGAAAAACATCATTCCAGGTTTTTTATTGGAAAATGTCCGGCAGGCAAACCGGTATATCTCCATTTATTTCCTGTTTTCCGATTCAACACATGTATTCCCGCCACAAGCCCTGAACGAACGTTCCGGGCTTTTTTGCTGCCTGCACCTTGCCGCACAATTCTGCAACCGCCCTTTTACAGCTGCACAGGCCAGTGCCTTTTGCCCGGACAAATACACCAGGAGGTATAAATCTATGAATGATACGGATTATATGTCTCTCGCCCTAGCGCTTGCCGTAAAGGGCCGGGGGCGCGTCTCGCCCAATCCCATGGTAGGGGCTGTCATTGTCAAGGATGGCCGCATCATCGGCCAGGGCTATCATGAGGCTTACGGCGGGCTCCACGCGGAGCGCAATGCCCTGGCCTCCTGCACGCAGTCCCCAGAGGGAGCAACCATTTACGTCACCTTAGAGCCCTGCTGCCACCACGGGAAAACGCCGCCCTGTACGGACGCCATTATTGAGCATGGGCTAAGCCGGGTCGTGATCGGGTCCGCGGATCCCAATCCCCTTGTATCAGGAAAGGGCGTCTCTATCCTGAAAGCCCATGGAATTGAAGTGACAGAGGGCGTCCTCCGGGAGGAATGCGATTCCATCAACCCGGTCTTCTTCCACTACATCCGCACCAAACGCCCTTATGTCATTATGAAATATGCCATGACAATGGACGGGAAGATCGCTACCTGGAACGGAAGCTCCCGCTGGATCACCGGAGAGGAAGCCCGCAAAAAGGTCCACCGGGACAGAGGCATCTACAGCGCCATCATGGCCGGTATCGGAACGGTCCTTGCAGACGATCCCCTGCTCACCTGCCGGGAGCCCGGCGGACATACGCCTCTGCGCATTATCTGCGACAGCGGCCTGCGCATGCCCCTTGATTCCAATATCAGCAGGACAGCGCGGGAATTTCCCACTCTCCTTGCCACCTGTGTGAAGGACCAGGATGCGCTCTGTCCATATCTGGATATGGGCTATGAAATCCTCTCCCTGCCGGAGCATGACGGTCACACAGACCTTGCAGCCCTCATGGACGAGCTGGGAAAGCGCGGCATTGACAGTGTTCTTTTAGAAGGCGGCGGGGAGCTCAACTGGTCTGCCCTGCGGGCAGGGATCGTAAACAGGGTACAGGCCTACATTGCCCCAAAGCTCTTCGGAGGCCGGGATGCCAGATCGCCCGTAGGCGGCAGGGGCGTAAATGTGCCGGATGAAGCATTTTCCCTTATTGCCAGATCCGTCACCAGGATCGGGGATGATATCCTGGTGGAGAGCGATGTCCTTCCCTCCATCAATACTACAGATGAAAGGCAGGCAGCACCATGTTCACAGGAATCATAGAAGAAGTCGGCACCGTCCTTTCCGTAAGCCGGGGAGCGCGCTCCTGCTCCATTAAGATCAAAGCCAAAACCGTTACCCAGGGAACAAGCATCGGGGACAGCATTTCCACAAATGGTGTCTGCCTGACGGTCACAGGCCTTATCCCATCAGGCTTCATAGCTGATGTCATGCCGGAGACCATGAACCGCTCCTCCTTAAGCGCCCTGGCTCCCGGAAGCCCCGTCAACCTGGAGCGGGCCATGGCCCTGGGAGGCCGGCTGGGAGGTCACATCGTATCCGGCCATGTGGACGGCACCGGAACCATCACCAATGTGAGACGGGATGACAATGCTGTCTGGTACACCATCTCCGCTCCGTCATCCATCCTACGCCTGACTGTAGAAAAGGGCTCCGTTGCCATTGATGGCATCAGCCTGACCGTGGCACGGACGGGCAGAGAGGATTTCAGCGTTTCCATCATCCCCCACACGGCTGCCTCCACTGCCCTGTCCCGCAAAAAGGCCGGGGACATTGTAAACCTGGAAAATGACTGCATCGGAAAGTATGTGGAACAGCTGCTGTCCTGGGGAAAATTGGAGGCTGCACCCGGATCTTCCATAAAAAAAGAATCCTGCTCCGCAGGATTCTCCGCCTGCGGCGGGTCGCTTCATCGACATAATTCCAAACCGCCTTCCGGGTCCTTCCGGACAGACACAGCCAGCTCAGCGGGCATCACAATGGAAATGCTGCATAAATACGGATTTTAATCATCAAGGAGGTATCCATATGTTTCAGTTCAACACAGTAGAAGAAGCCCTGGAGGATTTAAAACAGGGACGGCTGATCCTTGTGACGGATGACGAGGACAGGGAAAATGAAGGCGATTTTATCTGCGCCGCCCAGTTTGCCACCACAGAAAATGTAAACTTTATGGCAGTACACGGAAAAGGGCTGATCTGCATGCCTATGAGCAGAGAGCTCTGCAAAAAGCTTCAGTTTCCCCAGATGGTAACAGAGAATACGGAAAGCCACGAAACAGCCTTTACGGTTTCCATTGACCACGTGACCACCACCACAGGCATTTCCGCCCAGGAGCGGGGCGTCACGGCCAGAGCCTGTGTTTCGGAGGATGCAAGGCCGGAGGATTTCCGCCGTCCGGGCCATATGTTTCCTCTCATGGCAAAGAAGAACGGCGTCTTAGAGCGTCCCGGACACACGGAGGCCACCGTGGATCTTATGCGCCTGGCAGGGCTTAAGGAATGCGGACTCTGCTGCGAGATCATGCGGGAGGACGGGACCATGATGCGCACCCCGGAGCTCATAGAGCTTGCCCAAAAATGGGATCTCAAGTTCATCACCATCAAGTCCCTCCAGGATTACCGCAAGCGCCATGAAAAGCTGGTTGACTGCGTTGCCGTCACCAATATGCCCACTCGCTTCGGCCTGTTTAAAGCCCACTGCTACGTCAGCCGTCTCACAGGGGAGCATCATGTAGCTCTTGTAAAGGGCGACATTGGAGATGGACAGGACCTGATCTGCCGTGTCCACTCAGAATGCCTGACAGGCGATGCTTTTGGCTCCATCCGCTGTGACTGCGGCCAGCAGCTGGCCGCCGCCATGAGCCGTATTGAGTCGGAGGGAAGAGGAGTCCTCCTCTACATGCGCCAGGAGGGCCGCGGGATCGGCCTGGTAAACAAGCTAAAGGCCTACGAGCTCCAGGACAATGGCATGGACACCCTGGATGCCAACCTGGCCCTGGGCTTTGCGGGAGACTTAAGGGAGTATTTCACCGGGGCTCAGATCTTAAAGGATCTGGGAGCGAAAACCCTGCGGCTTTTAACAAACAATCCCGACAAGGTGTACCAGCTATCCGACTATGGCATCGAGATCAAGGAACGGCTTCCGATCCAGATGGATGCCACTGCTTACGATCTGTTTTACCTGCGCACAAAGCAGCGCCGCATGGGACACATTTTAAACTATTGACAGAAACGCAGCGTTTGCGTTTCCCGCTGCTTCATGGAGCAGGGGACGAGCGAAATAGAAAATAAATGAAACAAAAGGAGAATCAATCATGAACGTATTAGAAGGAAAACTTGTACCGCAGAAGATCAGAGTAGGGATCGTAGCTTCCCGTTTCAATGAATTTATCACCTCAAAGCTGGTAGGCGGAGCCTTAGACGGCCTGAAAAGGCACGATGTGGCAGAGGAGGACATCGATGTGGCGTGGGTTCCGGGCGCCTTTGAGATCCCCCTGATCGCCTCCAAAATGGCGGAAAGCGGCAAGTATGACGCTGTCATCTGCGTAGGCTCCGTTATCCGTGGAAGCACCACGCACTATGACTATGTGTGCAATGAGGTTTCCAAGGGCATTGCCCAGGTATCCTTATCCACCGGCATTCCCGTTATGTTCGGTGTGCTGACAACGGAGAACATTGAGCAGGCCATTGAGAGGGCTGGCTCAAAGGCAGGAAACAAAGGCTATGACTGCGCCCTGGGAGCCATTGAGATGGTGAACCTGATCCGGCAGATCGGATAATGGGGCTTATCTTATAATTCCATCTTCATTTACCACAAGCCCTATCCGCATATCATGCTCTTCCACCGGAATATCCTCCCGCATGAGCCGTTTTCTGCACAGCACTGCCTTTGCCCCTGCTGCCTCCCGCAGATACCTGTCATAATAGCCTCCTCCATAGCCCAGACGTCTTCCGTCTGGGCTGCAGGAAAGGCATGGGATCAGCGAGAGATCGATCTCCTCCGGCCCTATGAGACCTGTCCCCTTTTTCGGCTCCAGTATTCCATAGCTTCCGGGCTCCAGATCCTCTTTTCCGGTTATCCGGCGCACCTCCATGATCCCCTCTGCCACGCATTTAGGCACGCCCACCCGTTTTCCCTGAAAAAGGGCATCCAGAATGAGCGGCATGGTGTTGATCTCATCCTGACGGCCCACAAAGCAGAATATGGTGCCTGCTCTCTGGTATTCCGGCATGGATACAACCTGATCCCGTATAGACTTATCCGCACTTTTGCAGTATTCCTGCCCAAGAGCCTTTACCTCTTCCCTCAGCTTTTTCCTGAACAGCCTCTTCTCCTCTGCCCTCTCCATGCTTCCTCCTGTTCTCTTCCATGTACCTTTGCCGCCAAAAAGCACCACCGCCCAGGCGGTCCGTACTGCTGCGCAAAACAGCATCTCCATGCAGGCCAAAGCAGCCGGATCCTATCCATCCGGCTGCTGCCAATCTTGTTCCTGCTTTCATTTTTCTAAAACCTTCATATTAATCAATAGATGGCCGGCTCCCTCACAAGCATGGTAGGATAGCCCAGATTTCTCACTGTCCGCTCCATCCTCACTGCATTGTCCATATTTAGAAATGCGCCCACGCGTGCCTTGTACAGGCCGTCATCATAGACCAGAAATGCAGGCAGTCCCTTTGTCCGGAGCTCATTCACCAGACGCTCCCCAGGCATCCGGGTGCGGAAGGCCCCCACCTGGACCTGGTAGTAGGCCGTTCTTGCCTCCTCCTGCTCTCGGATCGTCTCTGAGATTCCATCTGCAATTGCCTGGGCAATTGCCTCGAAGTTCTCATCAAAGAAACGGTTGTCTGACGGATTGTCAATAAAACCGGCTTCCACCAGAACAGCCGGCATCTGCGTCCTTCTGAGGACGATCACTCCCGGCCGCTCCTGTATTCCCAAGTCTGCAAAGCCCGTTTCTACCAGCCTCTGCTGGATATTGCCTGCCAGCATGGCCGGAATCCCTGTATCCTCATATACCAGCACGGTTGACCCGCTTCCAGTACCCGGTATGGGCATGGCGTTCCTGTGGATGGATACAAAATAATCCCCCTCAGAACGGTTGGCGATCATGGCCTTTTCCAGAGGCGTGTCAAATACATCCGTTGTCCTGGTATAGACCACATCCACTCCCCTGTTTTCCAGTATATCGCCTATTGCAAGAGCCAGCCGCAGCGTGTCGTCCTTTTCCCGGCGTCCTTCAAATACAGCGCCGGGCTCATCCCCGCCGTGTCCGGCATCGATGATCACACGTTTAACCTCTGCCATATATGCTCTCCTTCACATCATTCCTTACCCTATACCATATGTGAAGATGAGACAAAAGTTGCCAGAAAATCCATTCTGCGCCATTCTACTGAAAGTGAATGAGACAGTACACTAGATTTCTTCCACATCCACTCCTCTGGGGCCTACCTGGGTGGAGAATACGATCTGGGTGCTGGTCTTTCCGAATTTCTGGAGCTGCCCGATAAAGATATCCAGCTCCATGGTGCTCTGGAAGGCCACCTTCAGCAGCATGGAATATTCCCCTGTGACGCAGTTGCACTCCAGCACGTTGGGGACCTCCTGGGCATAGGCATAGAACTTCGGCTTATCCTCAGGAATCACATCCAGATTGATAAATGCCAGAATATGATAGCCCAGCTTCATGGGATCCACTACTGCGTGATAGCCTGAAATGATCCCATCCTTTTCCAGCTTTTCTATCCTGGCTGATACAGCCGGTGATGACAGAAATGTCTTTTCTGCAATGGTTTTCAGGGACATCCTTGCATTGTCCTGAAGCAGCTTTAATATCTTACGGTCGATGTCATCCATGATTTCATGTCCTCCCTATTTTCCGGCACTGTTTCTTCCCATATGCCTGTAAAAACCGCCTATGTAATGAAAAAGCGCCCGAACCTCTGGCCCGAACGCTTTTGCTCGAAAAGAATTATTTTCTTATTGTTGTATAATAAACGTTTTTTTCTTTCTTGTCAACCTGATTTATAAAATTATTTCTTTAATGCTTTCATGCGTTCCACGGCTTCCACCGTATTTTCGTAAGTTCCAAATGCTGTCAGGCGGAAATAGCCTTCTCCGCTGGGGCCAAAGCCGCTGCCCGGAGTGCCTACCACATTGGCTTTTTCCAACAGGTAATCAAAGAACTCCCAGCTGGTCATGCCGTCCTCTACCTTCAGCCACACATAAGGGGAGTTGACGCCGCCAAATACCGTATAGCCAGCCTCCTTTAAGCCGTCATAGATCACCCTTGCATTTTTCTTATAGTAGGCAACCTGTTCCATTACCTGCCTGTTTCCCTCTTCGGAATACACAGCCTCTCCGGCCCTCTGCTCAATATAGGGAGCACCGTTGAATTTGGTGCCGTGGCGGCGGGCCCACAGGGAATGGAGCATCACACCGCCGCAGGTCAGATCCTTCGGCACTACGGTGAAGCCTAAGCGGACTCCGGTAAAGCCAGCCTTCTTTGAGAAGGAGCGGAACTCAATGGCACAGGTGCGTGCTCCCTCGATCTCAAAAATACTGTGGGGCACATCCTCCTCAGAAATATAGGCCTCATACGCTGCATCATAGAGGATAACGGCACCTACCTTGTTGGCATAATCTACCCACACCTTCAGCTGATCCCTGGTGAGAGTGGTTCCGGTAGGGTTGTTCGGCACACAGAGATAGATCAGATCCGGCGTCTCTTCCGGAAGGGCAGGCACAAAGTTATTCTCTGCCGTACAGGGCATATAGATCACATTGCTCCACACGCCTGTCTCGCTGTCATATTCTCCTGTGCGTCCTGCCATGACATTGGAGTCCACATAAACGGGATATACGGGATCGCACACAGCAATACGGCTGTCAGCGCTGAAGATCTCCTGGATATTGCCGCAGTCGCTCTTTGCGCCGTCGGAGACAAAGATCTCATCCGCCTCAATGGGGCAGCCTAAGGCCTTATAGTCCTTCTCAGCGATCACTTCCCGCAGAAAGCCGTAGCCCAGATCAGGGGCATAGCCGTGGAAGGTCTCCTCACGCCCCATCTCGTCAACTGCCTTGTGCATGGCCTCCACAATGGCAGGGGCAATGGGAAGGGTTACATCGCCGATTCCTAAACGGATGATTCTCTTGTCAGGATTGGCCTGCTGGAATGCCGCTACCTTTTTTGCAATAGTGGAAAACAGATAGCTTCCCGGCAGCTTTAAATAGTTTTCGTTGATTTTGAACATAGATCATTTCCTCCTCATTGTCTTTCCTTATGGACCGCCGCAGTGCGGTCCTCGCGGAGTTTCCTATGGAATAAACAGAACACTCCCAGGAACCCCGCACATCCTCGTGCCTGTGGTCCCTGAGAGTATATATTGTATACAATATTTATCCAATTTACCGCCGTGTCAATCATAATATATTTCCGGCGGGATGTCAATACTTCCGCTGAATACTTCCGTGGCCGGACCTGTCATAAACAGATGGCCTGTGACGCGGTCCAGACGTATTTTTAAGCATCCGCCCCGCAGCTTTACCTCAGCCTCATCCTCTGCATAGCCCATGAGAATGGCAGCCATCACACTGGCTGTCGCCCCTGTGCCGCAGGCCCAGGTCTCCCCGCTGCCCCGCTCCCATACGCGCATGTTCAGGTGGCCCTTGTCCACCACCTCTATGAACTCCGTATTCACGCGTTCCGGCTGAAAACGCTCATGGAATTCAAAGGAGGGGCCTATTTTTTCCAGATCCAGCTTTTCGATCCCCTTTGTAAAGCATACGGCATGGGGATTTCCCACATTGATCCCCACAAAGGAGAGACAGCCTGCCTCCGGATCCCTGGGAGCCTCTGCGCTGCCGGCAGATTCCAGGCTCACACCCTCTACCAGGATATCCTCAGGAAGCTCTGAGGTGAGTTCTCCCTTTCCCATATCCACAGTGAGTGAAACGGCTTTTCCATCCTCTACCTGGAGCTCCAGCGTCTTGATCCCGGCCAGGGTTTCTACGGTGATCGTCCTTCTGTCAGGGGGCACCAGGCCATGGTCATAGGCGTATTTGCCCACACAGCGGATGCCATTTCCGCACATCTTGCCTCTGGAACCGTCCGCATTGTACATATCCATCCGGCAGTCTGCCTTTTCGGAAGGGCAGATCAGGATCAACCCATCGGAGCCAATGCCAAAATGTCGGTCGCTGATAAATTCAGATACCTTCCCCGGCTCCTTTACCTCCTCCTCAAAGCAATTTACATAGACATAATCATTGCCGATCCCATGCATTTTTGTAAATTTCATACCAATACCTCACACATGTATTAAACTGATCACCATCTGGGCTGTCTCCACCAGGTTCGTACCGCTGTCCATACTGCATTTCTGTATGTAGCGGTGGGCCTCTGACTCTGTCATGTTATTCCGCTCCATAAGCAGTGCCTTGGCCTCTGCGATCAGCCCCTTCTCCTCCTCACTGCGTTCCTTTGGCTTGCTGCGCTGCTTTCTGCGTATACGCATCTGGGCCTGGACCATCATTTCCAGAGTGCTTAGCAGGTCATGGACCTTTAAGGGCATGGGCAGGCAGATGATATTGCCTTCCGGCTGTCCTCCCCACCGGCTGGGCGAAGAGATGAGCAGCATATCAAAGGTCACCGGCAGGCACTGGCGCAGGTCCTCACACATCATATCCTCAAACCGATAACCGCTGACCACAATGCCGCTGCTCAAGCTGTCGGCCGCGGAGATCGTTTGAGCGCCGGATGTACAGACAGCGACTACCTGATATCCGTTTCTCATTAAAATGCCCTTTATGTTCTTTCCATCCTCCGGCTTGGAGAACGCTACAATAATATTAGTCACATGTCTCACCTCCATGCAGGCGTTTTCCGATAAACGGCATCAATATTTGTACAGATACTCGCTTACCTCCCAGTCTGTGACCTGGGCTCTGAAGTCCCTCCACTCCTTTTTCTTTGCTTTGAGGTACTTTTTATAGACATGCTCTCCTAATACTTCTTTCATAAACGAATTTCCGTCAAAGGCTTCGATGGCATCCCCCAGTGTCTCCGGGATCCTCTCCACGCTGCGGCGCTTAAGCTCCTCCGGCTCCATAGAGAACAGATTACCCTCCACACAGGTCGGAAGCTCCATCTCATGCTCAATGCCGTCCAGTCCCGCACACAGGCAGGCTGCCAAAGCAAGATAGGGATTCATGGCAGAATCCGGGCAGCGCAGCTCGATCCTTGTATGCTCTCCTCTGGGAGACGGAATACGGATAAGGGAGCTCCTGTTGGAGGTGGAAGACCAGGCAATGTAGATAGGCGCATCATACCCCGGTATCAGCCTCTTGTAGGAATTTACAAGGGGATTGGTCAGTATGGTCATGGATTTCATGTGATGGAGGATACCTGCCATAAACTGGTATGCCAGCTTGCTTAAGGCCTTTGGGTCATTCTCATCGGCAAACAGGTTCCGGCCATTTTCATCGGAAAGGGACATGTTGATGTGCATGCCGGAGCCGTTTACACCCTCCTTGGGCTTTGGCATAAAGGTGGCATGGAGTCCGTGGCGCTTTGCAATGGTCTTTGCCGCCATTTTAAAGGTCATAATATTGTCTGCCGCCTTTAAGGCCTCAGAATACTGGAAATCGATCTCATGCTGGGCCGGAGCGATCTCATGGTGGCTGGCTTCCACCTGAAAGCCCATATCCTCCAGGTTCAGCACAATATCCCTGCGGACATTTTCCGCCAGATCAATGGGGGAGACGTCAAAATATCCGGCCATCTCATGGGTATTGGTGGTAGGACGGCCCTCCTCATCGGTGTGGAACAAAAAGAATTCGCATTCCGGTCCTACCTGGAAGGTATAGCCCATATCGGCGGCCTTCTTTACCGCCCGCTTTAGCACATTCCTGGGATCGCCTGAAAATGGCGTGCCGTCCGGATTGTACACATCACAGATAAACCTGGCTACCTTGCCCTGCTGAGGCCTCCAGGGGAATATCTCAAAGGTATCAAGATCCGGATACAGGTACATATCGGACTCATCGATCCTTACAAATCCTTCAATGGCGGAACCGTCAAACATGCATTTGTTATCCAGAGCCTTTTCTAACTGGCTGGATGTGACTGCCACATTTTTCAGCTGGCCGAAGATATCCGTAAACTGAAGGCGGATAAACTCCACATCCTCCTCTTCCACAATACGGATAATGTCATCTTTACTGTATTTGCTCATTTCCAATCTCCTTCTCTTGCAACTGCTGGACGTTTCAAACACATAGAGGCGGGACCTCTGAAAGGTGCCCGCCCCTTTTCCGGCAACTATAATAGAAACAACTTTTGGACGCACTGCTTGTAGCTATAAAAAATATAACAGCTGGTTTTTTATTTGTCAATCGTCACCTTTGCCTAAGTTTTATGCCAGTTTCTTAAAATTTTTCATTTTACCGCCTTCAGCTGTTCTGTGAAACTGCTTCCTAACCTCATGCTTCCCACATAGCCCACGTCCCCTGTCATAAGAACAGTTCCGTCCTCCTCGATCTCCACCTCCAGGGTTCCGCCGGGCATCTGCACAATGACCTTCGGATCGGTCAGGCCCAGCCTGTAGGAGGCAGCTGCCGCTGCACAGCAGCCAGTGCCGGAGGCCAGGGTATAGCCTGCTCCCCGCTCATAGACCTCTGTCTGGATATGGGTCCTGTCTAACACCTTCATGATCTGTGTGTTGATCTTCTCAGGGAACTGGCGGGCTGTCTCGGAATATTTTCCGATCCTGCAGACCAGGTCCTTGGAGATCTCATCCATGAAGATCACGCAGTGGGGATTCCCAATGGAGAGGCAGGTCACAGGATAAGGTATCCTGCCAAATACCATGGTCTCGTTGATGATCTCCCTGCGTGGACCGGTTACAGGCACATCATCGCTCCAGAAGGACACCTTTCCCATGGAGGCCTTCAGCCTTGTGCCCTCCTCATTGAGATAGTGGACCGATGACTGGCCCTCACTGGAATGGATGGTAAAATCCTTTTTCTGCACATAGCCCGCATCCTTCAGATATTTTGCAAAGATCCGCAGGCCGTTTCCGCTCCTCTCCGTCACGCTTCCGTCCGGGTTCCATACGATCATGGAAATGCGGTCCTCCTCTATAATAGGTCCCTCCAGCACCCCGTCAGCGCCCACGCCAAAATTCCTGTTGCACAGAAGCTGCACTCTCTCAGGAGTCAGTTCCAGCCTATTTTTATTGGGATCATATACCAGATAATCATTTCCCAGCCCATGGTATTTTTCTATCACTAATTTCATGTTCCACCGCACCCTTCTTCTGTTCTTGATTGTATGTATCTGTTTTTCATTTTATCAGGCATTTTTTCATAAAAATATCAATATATTGCTGTTTTATATTGCAAATTATGCTATCATATCTTTGATGATACCAGAGTCAAACTGGCCCCTGCATCTTTTGGAGGTAAAAAATGCTGTATACAGATGATGCGCCGTCTTTCCAGAAAAAGGGATTTTTAGAGGAGGAGTTCCGCCTCTTCCACATAAGGGACCACAGCAGGAGAAGCTATGACTTCCATTACCATGATTTCTTAAAGATCATGGTACTCCTTGAGGGCAGGGTGGACTATGTCATTGAGGGGCGCTCCTATACCCTGGCCCCCTATGATCTTGTGCTGGTAGACCGGGGCGAGATCCACCGTCCTGAGGTGGACCCCTCCTTTCCCTATGAGCGGACGATCCTCTACCTGTCCCCGGATTTTATGGAGCAGTCCGGCGTCTCCTTAAATACCTGCTTTCAGACTGCGGCCTACCGCCATTCCAGCGTGCTCCGCATAAAGGATGATGCCCGCCAGCCTCTTTTCTCCTTGCTTCGGCGGCTGGAAAAGGCGATCCAGCACCAAAAGGAGGAGTTTGCAGGCCCCCTCTATGTCCGGCTTCTCTGCCTGGAATTTCTGGTAGAGTTAAACCGCGTCTGCCTGGCCCCTGCTTCCCAGTACCTGGCCTCCGGCAGCCTGGATTACCGTGTCTCCGGGCTCATTGCCTATATCAATGAGCATCTTTCCGAGGACTTAAGCATCCCCCTCCTCTCCGACCGCTGCTGCTTAAGTCCCTATCATATGATGCGCATTTTTAAGGAAGAAACAGGCTATACCATCGGCAGCTACATCACAGAAAAACGCCTCATGCGGGCAAGAGACCTGTTATCCGGGGGGATGGGAGCCACAGAAACCTGCTTTATGTGCGGCTTTCGGAATTATTCCACTTTCCTGCGGGCTTACAAACGGCGGTTCGAGGAGCTGCCTCGCAGAAGCTTGAAAAATCAAGGTTGAAAAAACAAATTTCATGTGATATGATAATCTTGAATTGAATAGTAATTCGATACGATACAAGAAGTGCAGGTCTGCAATCTGATACGATACAGAATGCCGGCACCTTTTGTATCATTTTTTTTGCGTATACAAAAGGTATACGCTTTTTTATTACGAAGTATCCAGTAAAACGCGCCAGTGACGCGTTTTATCGGATTGTCGGAAAACAGTAGGAGGTAATGATCAAATGAAAGAAACACAAACAAATGATTTTCTCGAACGGGAGAGCTTGGGAAAGCTTATGAGGAAATATGCAGTTCCCTGCGTGATCTCCCTGCTGGTAGCAGCATTGTACAACATTGTTGACCAGATATTTATCGCCAATGCATCCTATCTGGGCTCCTATGGCAATGCTGCCAACACGGTAGTATTTCCCTTGACTGTGGTCGCACTGGCGATCGCGGTGATGATCGGAGACGGCTGCTGTGCCTTTGTCAGCATCAGCCTGGGTGCAAACCAGCAGGAGGATGCCCACAGGAGCATCGGCAATGCCGTGATACTGTGTGTGATCAGCAGCATCCTTTTGATGGCAGTATACCTGATCTTCATGGAGCCTATCCTCACCATGTTCGGTGGAAAGGTAAATGCAGAGACCTATATCTGTGCGCAGGAGTATTTCTTTTGGATCTCCCTGGGCATTCCGTTCTATATGTTCGGTCAGGCCATGAATCCCATTATCCGTTCTGACGGCAGTCCCAAATTTGCGATGGTCTCCACTGTCAGCGGTGCAGTAGCCAATATCATCCTTGACCCCCTTTTCATCTTCCCTCTGGGGATGGGCATGAAGGGCGCAGCCATTGCAACTGTCATGGGACAGATCCTGACAGCCCTTTTGTCCATCTGGTACCTGTGCCATATGAAGGCGGTAAAGCTCCAGAAAAGCAGCTTCGGCCTTTGGGGCAGCCTGATGAAGAGATTCCTTGCACTTGGTATCACCAGCTTCCTGTCCCAGATCTCCCTGGTAGTCTCCATGGCAGCTGTACAGAATATGTGCACCATGTACGCCGCCATGGATGAGGTCTTTGGCCAGCCTGAATATGCCCAGATCCCTTTGGCAGTGCTTGGTATTGTAATGAAATTCTTCCAGATCGCCATCTCCATCTCTGTGGGCATTGCCGCAGGCTGCATCCCGGTTGTGGGCTATAACATCGGAGCCGGACGAAAGGACAGGGCAAAGGATCTGTTCACCTACCTGCTGACAGCAGAAGCAGTGGTGGGCCTTGCTGCCCTGCTCATTGTGGAATTCTTACCACATCGGCTCATCGGCATTTTTGGCGCAGCCAACGAGAGCGTATACTATACGGATTTCGCAGTGAAGAGCTTCCGCATCTATCTGTGCATGATGATCCTGGCAACTGTCAACAAGGGAACCTTTATCTATCTCCAGGCTCTGGGCAAGGCTGTGGCTTCTACTGTAGTCTCTCTTACACGTGAGGTGATCTTCGGTGTTGCCCTGCCGATCCTTCTTCCCATCTTCTTTGGACTGGATGGCCTGCTGTATTCGTTCCCGACCGCAGATATTCTGACCTTCATTATCGCGGTCTTCTTCATCCGCCAGACCTATAAAGAGCTCACTACCGAAAATTCTATCACACTGGAAAGGAGTCAGACAACATGAGTAACAGGATCATTACCATCAGCCGCGAATTTGGCAGCGGAGGACGGACCATCGGAAGGCTGACAGCCATGCAGCTGGGGATCCCCTGCTATGATGCGGAGCTGATCGAAAAGATTGCAGAGGAAAGCGGTTTTTCAAAGACCTATATTGCAGAGCGCGGCGAATATGCCATGAGCAGAGGCATGCTCGTCCATGCATTTGCAGACCGGGACTATAACGGCCACTCTTATCAGGATGAGCTGTGGGCGATCCAGCACAGGATCATCCTTGAGCTGAGCGAAAAGGGTCCCTGCGTGATCGTTGGCCGCTGTGCCGACTACATCCTCCGTGACAAGGCAGACTGCCTGCGGGTCTTTATCCATTCTGACATGGAAAGCAGGGCAAAACGCATTGTGGAACAATATGGCGAGAGAAACGAATCCCCTGAGAAGCGCCTGAAAGACAAGGATAAACGGCGTGCAGCCTATTACCAGTTCTATACGGACATGAAGTGGGGCGTGATGCAGAACTATCACATTGCTCTGGACAGCGGTGCACTGGGCATTGACAAGTGCGTGGCTACCATTAAGAGCTTATATTGACACATCGCCAAAAGGCGCTGCCGGATGGATACTTCCTGTCCGGCAACGCCTTTTCATCTTCCTATGTGATGGATTTTATTCTTGCGAAGCAATGAGCCAAGCAGCCGTGCCTGCACGGATATTTGACTGTTCTCTTACTGCTGGGAAGAATTTTCATCTCTTCCGCCCATGTGCCAGGAGCTTCCCTCTTCCTTCTGCTCCTGACCGGCCTTCATCCAGCCGTCATCGGAAGATACCTGAGTCTCCTGCACAGGCTGGCTCTCCGGCTGCTCCCCGGACTGCTCTGCCTTTGGTGCTTCCTTCTCCCCGCTCTTTTCAAAATGATTCGTATCAGGAAGGCCCTCTGTCTCAGCCTTCTCCTCCGGCTCCGGGATTCCCTTCACCCTGCGGAATATCTGCATGAACTCCTTGCCTGTGATGGTCTCCTTATCGATCAGGAATTCCGCGATCTGATCCATGGCATCCCTGTTCTCGCTCAAGAGGCGCTTGGCCTCGTCATAGGCTTCCTTCAGGATCCGCATTACCTCCTGGTCGATCTCTGCCGCCGTGGCATCGCCGCAGTTGAGCACCGTACGCCCGGTCAGATACTGGTTCTCCTGGGAAGCCAGACCCATCAGGCCGAACTTCTCCGACATGCCGTACTGCGTCACCATAGCCCTCGCCAGGTTGGTGGCCTGCTGGATATCATTGGCAGCACCGGTGGTAATGTTGCCGAATACGATCTCCTCCGCTGCACGGCCTCCCATGAGTTCTACCAGCCTTGCCTCCAGCTCCTTCTTTGTATTCAGGTACTTCTCCTCCTCCGGCACGTTCATAACGTAGCCCAGAGCGCCCATGGTCCTGGGCACGATGGTGATCTTCTGTACTGGCTCTGAATGCTTCTGGAGAGCGCTCACCAGCGCATGGCCCACCTCGTGGTAGGAGACGATACGGCGCTCCTCCTTGCTCATAATGCGGTCCTTTTTCTCCTTACCCACAAGAACGACTTCCACTGCCTCAAAGAGATCCTTCTGGGAGACAGCACTGCGGCCATGCTTTACCGCATTGATGGCAGCCTCATTCATCATATTGGCAAGATCTGCTCCCACTGCACCTGAGGTGGCAAGGGCGATCTCCTTAAAATCAACGGTCTCGTCTAACAGCACATCCTTGGAATGTACCTTCAGGATATTGATTCGTCCGTTTAAGTCCGGCTTATCCACCACCACGCGCCTGTCAAAGCGTCCCGGACGCAGCAGGGCCGGGTCAAGGATCTCAGGACGGTTGGTCGCTCCCAGCACCAGAAGGCCTTTTGTGGAGTCAAAGCCATCCATCTCGGAGAGGAGCTGGTTTAAGGTCTGCTCACGCTCATCATTGCCGCCCATCCGGCTGTCACGGCTTCGTCCGATGGCATCGATCTCATCAATAAAGATGATACAGGGCGCATTCTCTGTGGCGTTCTTAAACAGGTCCCGGACACGTGATGCGCCCACGCCCACGAACATTTCCACAAAGTCAGAGCCTGACAGGGAATAAAAGGGCACATGGGCCTCTCCTGCCACAGCCTTTGCCAAAAGTGTCTTACCTGTTCCCGGAGGGCCCACAAGAAGGGCTCCCTTTGGCAGCTTTGCGCCGATCTTTGTATACTTTCCGGGATTGTGAAGGAAGTCCACGATCTCTGTCAGGGACTCCTTTGCCTCGTCCTCGCCTGCCACATCCTTAAAGGTAATGCCGGTCTCCTTCTGGACGTACATCTTTGCATTGCTCTTTCCAACGCCCATGATTCCGCCGCCGCCCATGCGCTTCATGGTGAAATTCATGAGGAACAGGAGGAACAGGAAGGGGATCGCATAGTTGAGAACAGCCAGAAGCACGGCGTTGGGATTGCTGTTCTCGCGGTTGGTCACAACATTGTTTTCCAATATGCGGTCTACGAACTGGTAATCTCCCTCCAGGCGGACCACATAATACTTCATCTGCTGGGAATAGTTCGGATCGCCCTGCTTTGGCTTCACGGAGATCTCTGTATTGCCGACGCTGATGGACTCCACCTTTCCCGCTTCGATCATTTTGACAAACTCATTATAGGATAGCTCCTGGCGCTGCCTGGCATTGACTGTGGAATTCATCCAGCCCACTACCAAAAATGTCAGAAGCGCTGCCACAAGCAGCATGGTAATGGTCTGCCAGTTGCTGCCTAGATTGGGGTCTTTCTTTTTGTTATTATCCATATTGTGTAAATTCTCCCTCTGAATGGGCCGTTAAGATCAGGCTGCCGGAGCCCATTCCTTACCATTATAGTGTCAGTCTCCCCATAAATCAAGAAAAGAACAGTTAATTTTTCTAAAAAGTTTGGGAAAATACCTAGATTTATTTTTTCTGCGGATGTATAATATTTCAGTTATTTTTTTTCGTCACACAACCCATAAAATATCATGAAAAGGAGGTTTCCCCATTATGCCAGTCAAATACGTTTTCGTTACCGGCGGCGTTGTCTCCGGCCTCGGAAAAGGAATCACGGCAGCCTCTCTTGGCCGTCTCTTAAAGGCGAGAGGCTACAAAGTAACCATGCAGAAGTTTGATCCCTACATCAACATCGACCCCGGCACCATGAACCCCGTACAGCATGGCGAGGTCTTTGTAACGGACGACGGAGCAGAGACAGACCTGGATCTGGGCCACTATGAACGCTTCATCGATGAAAGCCTGACGAAAAATTCCAACGTCACGACCGGAAAGGTTTACTGGTCCGTCCTTCAGAAGGAACGCCGCGGCGACTTTGGCGGCGGCACCGTACAGGTAATCCCCCACATTACCAACGAGATCAAGAGCCGCTTCCACCGCAACTACAATGACAACGAGACTGAGATCGCCATCATCGAGGTAGGCGGCACTGTCGGCGACATCGAAAGCCAGCCCTTCTTAGAGGCCATCCGCCAGTTCCAGCGGGAGGTAGGTCCCGGCAATACCTGTCTCATCCACGTTACCCTGATCCCTTACTTAAAGGCCTCCGGCGAGCTCAAGACAAAGCCCACCCAGGCCAGCGTAAAAGACCTCCAGGGCATGGGCATACAGCCCGATATTCTCGTCTGCCGCTCCGAGCATCCACTGGACGACGGCATCAAAAACAAGATTGCGCTTTTCTGCAATGTACCAAAATCCCATGTACTTCAAAACTTAGATGTGGAAGTGCTTTATGAAGTGCCCCTTGTTATGGAGGAGGAACACTTAGCACAGGTGGCCTGTGAATGCCTTGACCTTCCCTGCCCTGAACCGGATCTGGCTGACTGGCAGGCTATGATCAATGCCTGGAAGCACCCTGATAAGGACGTTACAGTGGCCCTTGTCGGCAAATACACACAGCTTCACGATGCCTACATCTCTGTTGTGGAGGCCCTAAAGCACGGAGGCGTCGCAAACCATGCCCAGGTGCATATTAAATGGGTAGATTCCGAGACTGTCACCTCTGAAAATGTAGGAGACATTCTGGGTGATGTAAAGGGCATCCTGGTACCCGGCGGCTTCGGAGACAGGGGCATTGATGGAAAGATCTATGCGATCCGGTATGCCAGGGAGCATGGCGTACCCTTCCTGGGACTCTGTCTCGGCATGCAGCTCTCCATCGTAGAGTTTGCCAGAAATGTCATCGGCTGGTCCGATGCCCACAGCGTGGAGCTGAATCCTTCCACCACCCATCCTGTGATCCATCTCATGCCGGAACAGGACGGCATCGAGGATATCGGCGGTACCTTAAGGCTTGGCTCCTACCCCTGCGTCCTGGACAAGGCTTCAAAGGCTTATGGCCTCTATGGTCAGGAGACCATCCATGAGCGCCACAGGCACCGCTATGAGGTGAACAACGACTACCGGAAGGCCCTGACCGAGCACGGCATGATGCTCTCCGGCCTTTCCCCTGACAACCGGATCGTGGAGATGATCGAGCTGCCGGAGCATCCCTGGTTCGTTGCCACCCAGGCCCACCCGGAATTAAAATCCAGGCCAAACAGGCCTCATCCTCTCTTCAGAGGCTTTATTGAGGCTGCATTAAAAAATGAATAATGCCTGAAAAGACCACCCCATAAAAATGGCGAAACGCAGGAGAGACATGGCCGCTGTATAAAACAGCCGCTGCCATGTCTCTCCTGTATTTTTATTTATTCCCAGTATGGATTTCTGTTTTATCCAACAGACTAACATATATACTAGTTAGAACGGAGGTGAGATCCATCTATGTCCAACAACACACATCCATCAAAAAAGGACGATTACGATATCGATATCCAGGCCTGCTCCGCCATGGACTGTACCGGCCTTATTCCCTCTCTTCCCCAGTCAGAGGCGGAGAAAGAATATTACGAGGAGCTCTATCCCTACATTACAAGGGCGAACACCGGTGACGGAAAAAGCTGCCGCTGATTCCGGGCGCGCCCTCTTTTACTGGCACTTCAGACAGGCCACCTGTTGTCCTCCGCCCATGTCCGTAAGCTTTGGATTGCAGCTTAGACAGGCATCAGTACAGTAAGGGCATCTGGAGGCAAAACGGCAGCGCTCCGGCTTCAGGCCAGGAATGGGGATCATCCATGCCTGAACCGGCTCAAAAATTCCTTTGTCTGTTCTTTTTTGGGCTCTCCGAATATCTGTTTCGGAGTTCCCTCCTCCACGATGACACCGTCCGCCATGAATACCACATGGCTGGAAACATCTCTTGCAAAGGCCATTTCATGGGTCACAATGATCATGGTAAGGCCTTCTTCCGCCAGCCTCTGCATGACCTCCAGAACCTCTCCCACCATCTGGGGATCCAGAGCGGAGGTAGGCTCATCGAAGAGAAGGACCTCCGGCTCCATGGCAAGGGCCCTGGCGATCGCCACCCTCTGCTTCTGTCCGCCGGAAAGCTGCCTGGGCTTTGCATTGATGTAGGGGGCCATCCCCACCTTCTCCAAATAGGAGAGGGCGTTTCTTTTTGCCTCCTCCTTGCTCTTTTTCAGGACCTTTGTCTGACCGATGATGCAGTTTTCCAGAACAGTCATATTATTGAACAGATTAAAGCTCTGGAATACCATTCCCACCCTGGAACGGTACTTCGGCGCATTCATTTTCACGTCCGCAATGTTGGTTCCATGGTATACGATCTCCCCGGTGGTGGGCGTTTCAAGGAGATTCAGGCACCTAAGCAGCGTGGACTTGCCGGAGCCGGAGGCGCCGATGATGCAGGTGACATCGCCGCCATTTACCTGAAAATCAATATCCTTTAAGACAAGATTCGTTCCAAAGGTCTTGCTTAAATGGCGTATCTCCAAAATCCTATCCTCTTTCATCGCCCCTCCTCCTTTTTCTTGTCGTCCGGATAGCGGGTCATGCCGCTGGTATGGGCCAGGGTATCCGTAGTGGCCAGGTCAAAATTGTCCGCCCCATCCATATGGTTCTCCCACAGCCGAAGCAGCCTGGAGCAGGTAAAGGTCATGATAAAATACATGATCATGGTGATCGTATA
Source organism: Lacrimispora sp. 210928-DFI.3.58 (assembly GCF_020554865.1). Lineage (GTDB taxonomy): Bacteria > Bacillota > Clostridia > Lachnospirales > Lachnospiraceae > Enterocloster. The sequence goes on along the minus strand of NZ_JAJCIC010000009.1, from coordinate 95,913 downwards.
GGCCTCAAAGTTCATATACAGGGCCCCGGCTGCTGCCTTTGTCTTATAAAGCAGCTCTGCCACGCCGATGACAGAGAGGACACAGCTGTCCTTGATATTGATGATCAGGTTATTGCCGATCTGGGGCATGATATTGCGCAGGGCCTGGGGAAGAATGACATAGAGCATAGTCTGCACATGAGTCATGCCGATGGATTTGGCTCCCTCTGTCTGGCCCGGATCAATGGAGAGAATGCCGCCCCTGACTGTCTCAGCCATATATGCGCCGGTGTTGATGGATAAAATGATATAGGCAGACTGCCACATGGACAGATTAATACCCATAAGAGGCAGAAGACCATAATAGATGAACATGGCCTGGGCCATCATGGGGGTGCCCCTGAAAAACTCCACATAGGCATTCAGGACCAGCTTTACAAGCCAGAGGACTCCCTTCTTCGCCAGATTGTCTCCCCTCCCCACAGGTATTGTCTGGACAATGCCGACTGCAAAACCGATAATGCAGCCTGCCAGGGTGCCTACCAGGGCAATCTTAAAGCTGACTCCTGCTCCCTGGAGCATAGACATACCATACCGGTTAAATACGACCATTACGCGGCCGAAAAAGTCTGTAGGCATAATATTCTCCTTCTCTTGCTACTGTCCACAGCCCAGCTGACAGGCAGCCCTTCTGTGAACAGTAACCTTGTGTTTTCCCTGTCAGTTTGCCAGAGGCTGCACAGAAATCGCTTCATCCATCATGGCGGAATAGTCGTCCGGGGTCATTGTTGCCAATACGCTGTTGATGGCATCCTTAAGCTCTGTATTGCCCTTTTTCAGGGAAATGCCGATGTTGATATCCTCGTCTGTCACCTGGAAATCCTTCTCGCCGCCGCCAAATTCCAGCATCTTAAAATCCGGATAAGCAACCAGGGCGCCCTTTCCTGTGGGCTGGTCTGTAACAATCAGATCGCATTTTCCTGCATTTAAGGACATCAGCATATCCGGGGCGCTGGCAGTTGCTGCCAGGATATTGGCATCCTCAATCTGCGGCAGGCAGGTATCATACCAGATGGTGCTCTGCTGAGAGGTACAGGTGGCTCCCTTTAAATCAGCTACACTGGCTGCATTTTCATATTGGCTGCCCTTCTTTACCAGGGTAACAATAGTAGCATAGTAGTAGGGCTCCGTAAAATCTACTGCCTGAAGGCGCTCTGAGGTAATGGACTGGCCTGCAATCACACAGTCTACCTGGCCAGTGGAAACAGCAGGGATCAGGGAATCCCAGTCAAGGCGTACGATCTCCAGATCATAGCCCAATTCCTCGCTGATCTTTTTTGCCATCATGACATCATAACCATATGCATATTCATTGCTGTCTGCAATGGGAACAGCTCCGTTGGCATCATCGGGCTGAGTCCAGTTATAGGGCGCATAGGCGCACTCCATTGCCACCCGGAGAGTCTTTTTCTCAGATTGGGCAGCCTCTGCGGCTGCTGTGCTCTCTGTCCCGCCAGCCTCCGCTGTCTCCTTCTCTGTCTCCTTAACAGCCTCTGTTGCTGCAGCTTCTGTTGCCTGGCTGCTTCCTCCGCCGCAGGCAGTCAGGGCTCCGGCCGCCATCAAACCTGCACACATAAGGCTGACCAGCTTACTTCCATTCTTTCTCATAATCCTTTTCCTCCTTTTTCTATGCCTGTCAACAAATAACAAAAGAGGCCATACCTGTTCCAGGTATGACCTCATCGTCATCTTTTATTGGCTGCTGCCAGCAGACAAGCTCCTATAAAATAACGGAAAGATTATAACACAATTCTCTCGGTTTTCCAATACTTTTTCTCATTTTTTCCCGGTGCATCACCAAAAAGCTTCTGCAGGCTTTTTATCACATGCCGGTAGGCCGGTATTAAAAACAGGTCCGCCGCCACCCAGGCCGCAGGGCTTGCAAAGCAGCAGGCCACGTAGCCAAAGACAGGCACCAGGAAGAAGCCCACAGAGGCTCTGGCTGCCATCTCGCAGACTCCTGCAATGACGGCAAATTTTGAGTAGCCCAATCCCTGAATCATAAAACGGAAGTTATTGACGATCACCAATGGGATAAAAAGGGCTGCATTGATCAGCACATACAGCTGGGTATTGGCAAGGATTTCCTTCTCCCCTGCATCCACAAACAGCAAAGCGATCCCGCTTCCGAAAAGCCATAGGACAGCCAGGATCCCGATGGCATAGATGCAGCCAATGGCAGTTCCCACCTTAAGCCCCTGATCCACACGGTCAAGGCGTTTGGCCCCCACATTCTGTCCTCCGTAGGTAGCCATAGTGGCCCCCAAGGCATCAAAGGGACAGCAGGCGAACATGACGATCTTGTTGCCTGCAGTGACAGCAGCCACTGCCATGGAACCCAAGGCATTGACGGCGGTCTGGAGCACTACGCTGCCGATAGCTGTGATGGAATACTGAAGACCCATGGGGATTCCCATGCCGCAGAGCGCTGCCATAAAGCGGCGGTTGGGCTTCCATTCATCCCCTTCCATCCGGAGGATCGTAAATTTTTTGCGCATATAGATCAGGCACAGAATCCCCGACACTGCCTGGGAAATAATGGTAGCCCAGCCTGCTCCGGCCACTCCCATATCCAGCACAAGGATCGTAAAGAAATCCAGCGCCACATTGAGAAGGGAGGAAAGGACCAGAAATACCAATGGCGTGGTGCTGTCTCCCAGAGACCGGATAATACCGGAAAGCAGGTTATAGAGATATGTAGCCGGAATCCCTAAGAACACAACAAAAATATACTGGTAAGCACCCTCTATAATGTCCTCCGGCGTATTCATCCACACCAGGAGGGAATGGCAGAGACTGCAGACCACCGTTGTCATTACCAGTGAAAACAGAGCGGCCAGCCAGCCGCTGTTTGCTACAAACCGCCTTAGGGCCTTCTCATTTTTCTCCCCGAACTTCTGGGCCACCGGTATGGAAAAGCCGCTGCACACGCCCTGGCAGAAGCCGATGATCATAAAGCTTAAGGAACCGGTAGCGCCCACAGCGGCCAGGGCTCCCACACCCAGGCATTTGCCCACTATGATGGTATCCACCATGCTGTAAAGCTGCTGAAACAGCATCCCGCACAGCATTGGTATAAAAAATGCCAGAATCAGCTGAAATGGCGATCCTTCTGTCATATCTCTCACTGTCTGCTTTGCCATAATTTCATCCTCTTTTTTATCATATCATCCCAATAATGTACTCTATCCGCCCATCCTTTGCAAGTAGAAAAAGATCAGCAAAAGACGCGCTCTGCAATGCATTTTTCACAATACATTCCAGGCGCGTCCTGCCGCTTTTTCTATTATTTTAATCAATCACCTTTATACTCTCGATCACTGGCTGGTTATTCTTTGCAACAGTACCGTTGTTGTCCTCCACCTTAGTGGCCTCGCAAATAGCATCCACCACCTCTATGCCTTCGGTCACATAGCCAAAGCAGGCATAGTTGCCGTCCAAAAAGGTACTGTCCTCATGGACAATGAAGAACTGGGAGCTGGCGCTGTCCATTCTCTGGGAACGGGCCATGGAGATAGCTCCCCTTGTGTGGGAGAGAGGGTTGTCCACGCCATTGGCGGCAAATTCGCCTTTGATCTCCTTGTCAGAACCGCCCATACCTGTGCCGAAAGGATCTCCCCCCTGGATCATAAAGCCGCTTATGATGCGGTGGAAGGTCAGGCCGTCATAGAAGCCGTCACCTGCCAGCTTTAAGAAATTGGCAACTGTGATTGGCGCATGATCGCCGTCCAGCTCTACGGAAATGGTCCCGTAGTCCCTTACAGTGATCTCTATGTGGTGTTTGCCAGCAGCCTCTGCCAGGGCTGCTTCCTCCTCTGCCTCATCGGCTCCAGCTTCTTCTGCGCTGCCGGTTTCCCCGGCGATCTCTTCTTCTGTATCTCCTGCTTCTTCTGCAGCTGTCGTCCCGGCTGCCTCCGCAGACTCCCCTGCTTCCGCCGTGGTGTCCGCCGCAGTCTCCCCTGCAGCTTCCGTCACCGCCTCTGCCGTGGTCTCCGCTGCAGCTTTATCCGTGCTCTTTCCTGCACAGCCAGTCATAGCTGTCATGGCCAGCACGGCTGCCATGCATATACACATCCATTTTTTCATAATACGTAAAAAACTCCTTTCAATATTCACCTTTGATCGCAAAGGCATGATTCATGGGCCCGCTTCCCCTGCCCAGATCCAGCATGGCCTCCAGGGCCCCTGACAAATAGGCCTTTGCATGGCTCACCGCCTCATCCATCTCCATTCCTTTTGCCAGATTGGAGGCAATGGCGCTGGAAAGAGTGCAGCCTGTGCCATGGGTGTTGGGATTGTCTATGCGCTTTCCCATAAACCATCGCAGGCTTCCGGCCCTGCAAAGCAGGTCATTGGCGTCATTTAACTGGTGTCCGCCTTTTAACAGGACGCTGCAGCCATAGCGCTCCGAGATCGCCGCTGCCGCCTTCTCCATATCCTGCGCCGAATGGATCTCTGACCCGGAAAGGATCTCCGCCTCCGGGATATTTGGCGTCAAAAGGGATGCCATGGGAAGCAGCCGCTCCTTTAAGGTATCGATAGCCTCGTCACTGATCAGCTTTGCTCCGCTGGTGGCCACCATCACCGGGTCCACTACCACATTTACTGCTTGATAGAAAGCCAGCTTGTCTGCGATCATCTCAATGAGTCCCTTTGAGGACACCATGCCGATCTTCACTGCATCAGGGACAATGTCTGTAAATATATTGTCCAGCTGTTCCCCCAAAAATTCCGGCGTCACCTCCATGATCCCTGTGACTCCCACTGTATTCTGGGCTGTCAGGGCTGTAATGGCGCTCATGGCATATACACCGTGGACCGTCATGGTTTTAATATCTGCCTGGATCCCTGCTCCTCCGCTGGAATCACTGCCTGCTATTGTTAAGGCTGTCTTCATTTTCATCTGCCTTCTCCTCCTTCTTGTACTGCCCCCGGCATATGCCTGAACACGGCCAGCTATATATGCTGGGGCTCCGCCACCTTATTATATACCTGTGCCTGGGTTCTGTCCACAATCTTCACCATGGCCGTGAACACCTTTCCGTCATAATCCACATCAAATTCATCTCCCGGCTGGTTTAAAATGCGCCGGATACTTAGGAGGCCCAGACCGCCGTCCTTCTTGCTTGAGAGAAGCTTTTCGCCATTTTGGCGTATCTGTCCGCTGTAGGAATTTTCCACCAGCATCATCAAATGATCCTCTATCCAGCGGGCCTGCAGGCGTATAAAGCCCTTTTCCTTCATCCTCCGGCAGGCCTCCATGGCATTTTCCAAGAGATTTCCGATCACAATACAGAGGGTCAGGTCATCCACCGGCACATGGGCAGACAGATCCATCTGGGCAGAAAATGTGATGCCCTCCCGCTCTGCCCTGGCTGCATATTCCTTTACCAGCCCATTCACTGCCTGGTTCCTGCAAAATACTGTTTCCACCGCAGCATCCAGCTCTTTTTGGAGATTCTGCAAATATCTCGTCTGCTGCTCTTTATCCATGTGCAGCAGGGCATGGATATGATGGCGGAAATCATGCTTGATGATCCGGACCTGTTCCATATAATCTAAGGTCTGGTTGTAATGCTCCCTCTGCTGTGCGATAAGCTGACGCGCAAACTGAAGCTCCTCCTCTGTCTGCCTTTTGTCCATAATCTCCAAAATACTGCTTAGGATCATGATATAGAGCACCATGATCATGACGCAAAGCGTCAGGAAGAACAGAATATCCTCGATCCCCCGCTGAAACAAAGTGCTGGTGGAAAAGATGGTATTGACACCAATAAAAAGAATGCCTAAAAAGATGCTGGGAAACACCACCAGAAGAGCCGCATTTTTCATGGACAGCTGGTGAAAGAGCCTGTTTACACGGTTTTTAAGCCAAAACTGCACCAGCACATAATAGCCGCAGGCCGTCACCAGCGACACGATCACCCGCACCTGCCCGTAGGACAGATCCACCTGCCTTCTGAGCATCCAGACCGCAAATTCATTCAGCGAGGTTGCCAGCACAGCAAACAGCCCGGCAGAAATATAGAGAAACGCCTTCTGCATCATGCTTCCCTGAAAAAATATCAAAAGCACCAGGAAAAACAGGCAGGAATAGATGCACCGGAATACAAAGAAAACAGAGGGCTCAATGGAAAACAGAGCCTGTATAGATATCATAATGACCCACAGATAGCCGGAGACAGCTGCAATATTTTCACGGCTTCCATATTTTGGTTCAAGGCAGACAAATATGGGCATGATACACACTGCCAGCTGTATCAGGCCTAAAAACACAGTACATGCAGAATCGTTCATAATCGCCTCATTTCACTACTTCAAGCGGTAACAGTAATAGGCATGCTTGCTCTGCTTATAGCAGTTGCGGGAAACGGGCACCATGGCCCCTCCCTTCATGAGAAAACAGGAATCCTTCAGGCTCTCCGCCTGCTCCAGATTTACAATATAGCTCTGGTGGCAGCGCAGGAATCCCTTGCTGCCCTCCAGGGCCTCCTGTATCTGGGACAGCTTCTGCCCAATGGACAGGACCTCTCCGTCCGTCAGGGTCACCAATACCCGGTGGAGCCTGTTTTCAAAAAATACCACCTTGTCAAGGGAAAGCTTTATGGGAACACGGTTGTGGACCACGGAGAGAACCCCTTTGCCCTGCTTTAGCTTCTGCTCTGTCACCCGCACCATGGTTTCCTCAAAGCTGGCTCTGTCTACAGGCTTCAGGAGGAAGCCGGAGGCATTTACCCGGTAGCCATCCACCGCTGCCTCCAGAGAGGAGGTGATAAACACGATGACCGGATCCGTCCCCATAGCTCTTAAGCTGTCTGCACCCTGGATCCCGCTCATCCCCGGCATGAGAACGTCTAAAAGATACAGCCCGTACTGCTTCCCTGCTGCAAGAAGCTCTGTCATGGATCCATATGTATCGATCCTGACCTCCATCTCATGCTCCTTAAAAAATGCAGCAGCATATTCCTCCACCATGCGGCACTCCTCTGGTGTATCGTCACACACTGCGATTTCCAGCATATCTCTGCCCCCTCTATCTTCTGTGGCTCAGCGGACATCTTTGGGCCGCTTACTATTGTTTTATTTTATTGACAAACTTGTCACAAGTCAAGTTTTCCGGCAAAAGAATGGAGAGATTTGTGAATGCTAAGCAGAAGTGTCATATTCGGTATATTTTACGCAGATTTGGTTATTTTTTTTACTTTTTCTCCATGCTACACTAAATGTATGAATATTTTATCTAAGGAGGGCTTTATGTATGGGTACTAACATTCTTGTAACTGTCATTGTAATCATCTATCTGCTGCTGATGCTGTGGATCGGCTGGTATTCCTCCACGAAGATCACCAGCAACACGGACTTTATGGTTGCCGGACGCCGTCTGGGCCCGTTCCTCATGGCAGGAACTCTGGCTGCAACGGAGATCGGGGGCGGCAGCTCCTTAGGCGTTGTACAGAACGGCATGTCAGGCTTTGGCCTCAGCGCTTCCTGGTACATCACCACCATGGGCATTGCCTTCATTATTTTAAGCTTCGTGGCTCCCAAGTTCAGAGCCGCAACCGTTAAGACGGTTCCCGAATACTTCCGCAGACGCTACGGCAAGGGCTGCGGCCTGATCACCGCCATTATCATGCTCCTTCCCCTGGTAGGACTGACAGCCGGCCAGTTTATCGCTTCCGCCGTTATCCTTTCCACCATGCTGAACATTGATTACCAGGTGGCTGTTATCATCGTTGCGGTAGTTGTTACCGTATATTCCATCATGGGCGGCCTGTGGAGCGTGACCCTGACTGACTTTGTACAGGTATTCCTTATCGTCATCGGCATGATCATCGCTGTTCCCTTTGCACTGAACTATGCCGGCGGCTGGGGAAACGTTGCTGCCAATATCCCTGAGGGTACCATGGGGCTCTTTGAGGGCTATGACCTGTTCGGCATCATTTCCCTGGTCATCATGTACACCGCTACCTTCTCTGTCGGCCAGGAGGCTGTATCCCGCTTCTACGCTGCAAAGGATGAGAAAGCAGCCAAGGGCGGCGCATGGCTGGCAGCCCTTGTAAACTTCATCTACGCCTTTATCCCAACCATCCTGGGCATCATCACCCTGGCGCTCATCAATATGGGCAAGTTCAGCTCCTCCCAGTTTGAATCTGTAGGCGCCCGCTATGCGCTTCCGGTGCTTGCCATCAATACCATGCCGGCCATTATCTGCGGCCTGTTATTTGCAGGGATCATCTCCGCCACCATGTCAAGCTCTGACTCTGACCTGTTAGGCGCCGGTTCCATCTTTGCAAACGATATCTACAAGGCTGTATTAAAGCCGGATGCCTCCAGCAAATCCGTGATGAACGTGACAAAGATCGTGATGTGCCTTGTGGGTGTAGCTTCTATGTTCATTGCACTGTTTAATACACAGAGCATCGTGTCCATCCTGATGTTCTGCTTCACCTTGAGAGCTGCAGGCTCCTTCTTCCCCTATGTGATGGGACATTACTGGAAAAAGGCCTCCACAGCCGGAACCGTTGCTTCCCTGATCCTGGGAACCATCGTGGTCGTATACTTAGAGCATTTCTCCGGCGGCATGCTCTTTGGGATCAAATTCAGCCAGCCCATCATCCCAGGCCTGGTAGCTGCTTTTATCGGCTTTATCGCATTTTCCTTTATCATGCCTCCTGCTGTGGAGACCACAGAGCTGGCTCCGGAGGAGGACGACTAACGCTGCTCGCAGCTGTCCTGTGACTGCTCTGCGATCAGAATTTCACAGACCCTATGAGGAGGATCCTCCTGTATTTTCCCGGTTTTCTATGCGGGAATACAGGAGGATTCCTGCTATTGTGACGGCTCCGCCTGCAAACTGCATAAGGGCGGGAACCTCATGGAACAAAAAGAAAGCAAACACTGCCGCCACCACCGGCTCACAAAGCTTTGAGGCTGACACAAAGGCCGGGGACAGGAATTTCAGGCACCAGCTGAAAATGCTGTGTCCCAGAAGGGTGGAGCACACGCTTAGGAGAAAGCCCACTGCCACACTTCCCGCTCCGTAGCCTGTAAAGGATAAGCCCTGGACTGCCACAGCCCCACACAGGGAAAGACAGCAAAAGGTATATACGATGTATGTATAGACCATGGTGGACATATTGCGCCTTGCCTGCCGTCCGATCAGCGTGTAAACTGCCTGGAAGATTGCTGCCCCCAGGGCCAGCACATCCCCGTAAAAATGGTTTCCCCCTGCGGAGTAATCGGACAGGGCGATCACAAGGCTGCCCGCCACTGTTATCAGGATGCTCATGCCGGCCTTTGCTGAGATCCGTCCCTTTAGAAATAAGCAGTACCCCAGTGCAACCCAGATCACCTCGGTACAGGAAATAGCCGTTGAGCTGGCAACGGAGGTCTGATTTAAGGATTCAAACCAGACGGTAAAATGAAGGGCCAGGAAAATGCCGCTGACAGCGCACAGAAGAACTTCCCTTTTTTCCGTTGACAAAAGCTCTCTCCGAAACTCTCCCTTCCCAAACACCATGGGAGTCATAAGCCCGACTGTCCACAGCAGGCGGTAGGCTGCTGTCACCACCGAGGGGGCCTGAGAATACTTCACGAAAATAGCCGATAACGAAATACCGGCTATTCCCACTGCGATCATGATCATAGGATGTTTCTCTAAAAATTTCATTGTCCTGTTTCCTTCTCCAACGTTTTCTTATCCGGCTCTCCATCGGCCGGGTATTCGATCACACAGAAATCATAGGCGTTGATCACTGTAGTCTTTCCAAAGGTATCCCTCCGCTTGAACCCGCCTCCATAGGTAGCATGGACATGGCCGTGAAGGAAGAATTTTGGCTCATATTTCTCCATCAGGGTGCGGAAAGCGGCAAAGCCGCGGTGGGGCAGGTCCTCCATATCATTGACCTGGTAGGCCGGGGCATGGGCCACCAGGATATCAAAGCCCCTATGCCTCCACAGTTTGAACCACAGCTTTCTTATACGCCAGCGCATCTGTCGCTCCGAATACTGGTTGGGAGCCCCAGGAATATATTCCATGGAGCCGCCCAGACCCAGGATACGCACTCCCTCATGCACGTAAATATCATCTTCAATGCAGATGCAGCCCTCCGGCGGCCGCCTGTCATATTTGTTGTCATGGTTTCCCCTGACATACAGCACGGGAGCATGGCACAGGGTCGCAAAAAAGCTCAGATATTCCGGCTCCAGATCCCCGCAGGAAATGATCAGGTCAATATCCTTCATCCGCTCCGGGTCATAATAATCATATAGTATTTTTGACTCATGGTCAGCCAGTACCATGATATTCATGTGTTTAGTTCTCTGCTTTGGTTTCATCGATCTTAATACCCTGGAACTGTACCAGCGCCTGGGCCTCCTCCGTCAGCTCTTCAAATTCCGGGATCCGTCCCACTACATTTTCCGCCAGCCAGTCCATGGTGATGATCTCGTCAGCCCCCAGGCTCTCTCCCTCCCTGCACCGCACGACGCCGTTCTGGGAGTAGACAGGTCCGTCAAAGGGATGGAAGCTTCCTGTACGGATGGAATTTTTCAGGAATTCCACAAGCCTGTGGGTGCCATGAGGCATATTGCCGGAGCAGATGACATCGATCACATCGGCCGACATTCCCCACCAGTAGTTCACTGCCTTTTTTCCCTTTACCGTGCTGGGCTCTGCCGTGCCCTTCCAGATGCTCCGGATGATCCGCTCGTAGAATTTTCCCCAATGCCAGATGGGCGTTGCCAGGTTTTCAAGGGTTCCATCCTCCTTCTTTGTGTAGAGCCCGTATTCCCTGGAGGCCCGCTCCGGCGTGATCATATCATCATCGGAGATAAAGAACACACCCTCCTGCTTTAAGCGCTCCCTGGGATCCTGGTTCTTTGTCCTGGACCATTCCAGATATACCTTCACATAGGGATTGATCATCCTGGCTCCCAGGGCAAAGGCATTGATATTGGCAACATTCCCATATATGGGGTAATCTGCCACATAGCCCAGCCGGTCTGTTCTGGAAAGGGCAGCCGCAATGGCTCCCAGCAGGAATTTGGATTCGTACATCCTTGCATAGTAGGTGCAGATGGAGGAATAGGACATCTTGATGGAGCAGTTGTAGATCTTCACTTCCGGGTGGCGGATGGCAGAGCGGACACTCTGGTTCACCATCTGGATCGCAGTGGTAAAGATCAGGCTGCAGCCGGAGGCAATAGCCAGCTCAATGGCATTTTCCACCTCCTCGTCTGTGTTGGCCCGGTCTAGGGCCATTGTCTTTACTCTTCCCTTATAGGTCTGTTCCACGTACATCCTTCCCAGCTCATGGCTGTAGGTCCAGCTGGAGGTCCCTGCCGTCTTCCTGTAAATAAAGGCGATCTTCAGTGTTTCCGGCGCCATGGCCCCGGCAGGGATCAGACGGCCCAGGAGTGACGGCTTGTTAAGCCCCTCTGCCTCCTCCGGAGTCTGTACCAGCTCCACCTGGCTTCCTCTCTCGGCCAGCTTGATCTCCTCCCAGATCTTAAGGAGCGCCTTGTACATTTCACGCTCTGTCTCTCCCTTTATCCGGTCGTACCCAAATATTTCCATATATACAAGGAAAGCATCGGCGGCTGTCATCTCCAGCCGTTCCCCGCGGGCCATCTGGAAGGCCTTGGCAAAACGGCCATAGGTGGAGCGGAAAAACATCCGTTCCTCATCATCCCAGATCTCTCCCTCCTTTTTCTGCATCACCTTCAGAAGCTTTTTGTAGCTCCCTTCCTTTGTGAACCACACATCGCAGTTGGAGGATACCTTATAAAAGTCAAGGAATTCGTAATACAGCCTGTTTTCCTTGTCATCTGTCTTTTTGGGGATCAGGCGGGTGACGCTGCCAACAATGCTGTAGGCCCCCAGATATTTCATCACGCTGACCCGCTTATTGCCCTCCTGGACATAGAACTGGTTCATAAATTCATAGGCTATGATGGGATCCTGGATGCCCTCGCTCACCTGATAGTCATAGAGAGAGGCCCATTTCGCCCCAAACTCTGATTTTTCAGGCAGAAGGGGCATGAAATTATTTGCAAAGGCATTGGTCCGCTCCGCAGTCTTTGTTCCCACGAGCTTTGACAGCGGAATATCCATCACCCCCAGGCTGACAGTGGACGCGATCTCTGTATACGACAGGATATCGTCCAGCACCGGGAGATAGGGATATTCTCCTTTTGTGAGCGCAGCCTGATACCTGCGCTTTCCCTGCTTTAACGCTGCTGCATAATCCGTTAATGCCACATTAACACCTCACTTGTTATTTTTTATACAATCTTTTTCTGTGATTAACTATATCACACTTATCCCCTCTAATCCAGCTGATTTTTCACCGTAAATACGGCCAGCTGCGTCCTGTCCTTCAGCTTCAGCTTTTCCAGCAGGCGGGAAATATTGTTCCTCACAGTACCCTCTGCCAGAAACAGCTCGGCTGCGATCTCCTTATTATCCATGCCATGGGCCACGCAGCGCATAATGTCACGTTCTCTGGGTGTCAGGCCTTCTGCTGCCTGAAATTCTCTTCCTCTGTTTTCTTTGTCTGCCTGCCCCCCGGAGGCCATCTTAACCCTTATGCCCTCAAATACACTGCCTCCCAGCACACGGATCCCGGCGCAGACAGCCTTTACGGACTGGATGACCTTATCATCCTCCATCTCCTTTAAGATGTATCCGTCTGCTCCGCTTCCAATAGCCGCCTCCACTGTCTCCGGATCATCAAAGGTTGTCAGCACAAGCACCTTTATGTCCGGAAAATCCCTTTTGATCCTCCGGATTCCCCAGGCGCCGTCATATTCCGGCATCCTCATATCCATGAGGACCACATCCGGTCTCTGTTTCCTGCAGGCCTCCCAGGCCTCCTTCCCGTCTGCCGCCAGGCCAACCACCTCAAGCTCCTTGTCCTGGCTCATGATAGCTCTGAGGCCCTGGCGCAAGATCTGGATATCATCTGCGATCACTACACGAATCATACCTTATCCTCCACTGGAAGCTTCACATAGATCTGGAAGCCCTCTCCCTCTGCCGACAGGAACCTCACCTGTCCTCCTGCCTTTTCCACTCTGTCCCGGATCCCCCTGATTCCATTATTCCCGCAGATGCTGGCGCACCCCTGCCCATCGTCAAAAATATACAGGCAGAGCTCTGTTTCTGCAAATTTGACAATGACATCCATACGGGATGCGTTGGCATATTTGAGGCAGTTGGTGATGGCCTCCCGCAGGCATTCATAGACGATCTTTGATAAATGGGAGTAGGCCGGACTGTCCTTTCCCTGGATCTCTGCCTCGACCGTGATCTCCCGCACACTGCCGATAAGCTGGTACACGCCCTCTGTCACCAGCTCGCAGGCGGTTCCCTGGCGCATGTGTCGGATGGCCCAGCGAAGCTCACGGATCCCGTCTGCGGCCAGCTTCTGGGCCTGATCCAGATACCCGGCCTTTATATCCTCCTCCTTTGTGATGCGTATCAGCTTCACCAGAGATTGTATCATGGTCAGCGTATGGCCCGTGGTGTCATGGACTTCCTGGGCGATCCTGTTCCTCTCCTGTTCAATGGCAAAGCGCTGCTCAGCCACTGCAAGCTCCTTTCCCTGGTGCAAAAGCTCATAATACTCCCCCACATCTGTCAGGAGGACTGCGCCTGCTGTCACCGCGCCCTTTTTGTCGTGGTAAACGTACTGTCTCAGGCGGAGCCTGCCGCCATTCGGCAAGGTAAGGACCTGGCCTGCAGGTTCGCTTGGGCCTTCCTCCTCCATCCTGGCCCCGGCCTCTTGAAGCCTCCTGCGAAGCTCTGAGTACCCGTCTCCCTTTCGGATCCCCAGCCAATCCCCGGCAGCATCATTGCAGTAAGTGACCGTCCCTTTTTTATTGTAGATAATCACCCCTTCTGCAATGGATTCAAAAATATGCTCAAAGGTCAGCACATTCACGTTCAAAAAATCATACCTGAAAACAGCCAAAAGCATAAGGAAGCTGGAAATGGAGAACGCAGGAGGCGTCAGATCAAAGCCGGACCTCACCAGCCCCAGAATATAGAGCAGATTGAATCCCAGGGGAACGGCTGCTGCCAGAAGGATCACCGCCATATGAGCTGCTGCCACCCTCTTCTGGCGAAATTCCCTCCCCACTGCCAGAGCCCCGGCCAGCACACAGAGATAGGTATAAACCATATGGAAATAAAACACCGGGCCATACACCACCTGTCCCACCTCAAACTGACGGTAAAAGAGATGATGGAGCTCATTTGTCAAAAGCATGGAATAGTCCAGCGCCGATATACCAAACAGCAGGATCAAAAGCCATGATCTCAGCCTGCGCCCGCAGTAAAGGAAGGAAAAAACCAGCCAGGCTGCCCCGATAAAGCTGATCCCGGTATAAGAAATGCAGTACAGCACATACTTCATCTCCCTCGTCATGGGAAATGACAAAAAGAGCTGCGGGATACACCAGATAATGATAAGAAGCTGGCAGGCTGCCAGTGCTCCCGTCACCCGGTTTCTGTCTGCCCGCCAGACCAGCCAGCCGGATGTATATAAGCTAAATCCAATGGCACAGAGATATGCGATCGGAAGCAGAAGATGCGTCATCTTTTCCCTCCTTCCCTTCGTAATAACATACAGGGCACCGGCCGTTTTCCTTTTATCTGCCGATACCCTGATTATAGCCTTCTGACAGCCCTATGTCAAAGCAATTACATTTTCTCCTGATCCGGCTCTTTTGTCCGGGACTTCCCTCATGCTTCACTCACACAAAACACCTGGCTGGATAGCAGGCAGCCATTTTGCAAATGGCCGTCAGCGCATTCCTCCTAATGCTTCCTTCTTTCATTTTGGGCTGCAAAAATGATCAGGCCGATTCCTGCTGCCAGAAGATAGATCCACCAGGAAATGCTCAGCCAGAACTCCTTTGTCAAAAAGACCACTACCAGTATCAGGAATATACCGGAAATACGCACCCAGCTGCCGTTCTTTTTTACCTGCGCCCAAAGAAAGATCGCCAGGCAGACCGCCTCCAGGATCATGGCATTTGCCAGGCTGCCAAACAGGAGGACGTTAAAGCACAGAATAACCAGACAGATCACATAGCCTGCTGTCTGAAGCGCCCTCACTCCTTCCCTTTCCTTCCACTGCCTTCCTGCAAGCCAGATAAGCAGAACAAAGGGAAGCATCCTGCATTCCAATCCGATGATATCAGGCCACTCTATGAAGGGCTGCTCCAGATAAGCGGCTCCCAGAGCGCAGGCTGCCAGGAAAATGGCGCCCTTTCTCAGTCTCTCTGCTGCTGCAAACTGCAGGATGTTGAGAGCCAGGAGGAGCAGATAAAGAAACTGCCACACATCGCTCGCCTTCGGAAGCATTCCGATCAGCACAAAGACGGAGCATACCTGATACCAGTTCACGCGCCAGCCTCCCCGGACCCCCTCTGCCCTCTTAAGAACCGGCAGAAGCTTACGGCACAGAAGACCGGAAATGAGCAAGACCGCACCTACGGCAGCATATCTCCCGTTTTCTGTCATAAGCAGGCGCTCACCCAGCAGGAAGGGAACCGGAACCATACTCAGGGCTGCCAGGAAATGGGGCCACTGGCGGTTTCCCTTATAAAACCAGATGAAATATCCTGTAAAGGCGGCCATACAGAGAACGAGTTCTCCAAGTCCTGCGTCCCCGTCCCAATAGAAACCAGTTATCGTAAACAGGAAGGCGCTGCATCCACAGATATCCCATATAAGAGGATGGTACTGTCCGTCACACCCATCAGGTGTTTTCCGATGCACTCCCACACTGCGTGCCAGCCCAACTGCCCCAAACAGCAGATTGACCGCCGTCATCCGCATAACCTGCACATCCGTGAAACGGCAGGATAAAACATACACTCCCAACAGGAAATAGCAGCCTGACATAGAATACAGGCATCCGGCAGGCTCCTCCTTCCGAAAATATCCTTTGGCCAGCAGATATCCTGCTATCAGAAGCGCAAAGGGCGCTGTCACTTCCTTTTGCCAGAAATATCCGGTCTGGGCCAAGGTCCCCATCACAAGCACCGGGAGGCAGAATACATCCTTCCGCCACAGATCCCATAACATGATTCCAAAGAGAAATGCAAACAGCAGCATTTCATAGGTCACAGAATGAAGATCCGGAAAGCTTCTGTCCAGCATTTCATATCCTGTAAGGGTGAGCAGCCACAGCGAACCTGGTATAAACAGGCGGACGCAGCTTCTCTTCTTTCCCCACTGTCCTAATGCCGCCGCCAGAAATACAACCGTTGCCGAAGCCGCCAGAAGCTCTGACATGCCTCCCACAGCGGACAGGGCATATCTCAGGGAACAGCCAGTATTTAAAATCAGGAACACCATGCGGATGCCATCCTTATTTAAACATTTCCACCCTTCCTGCTTCTGCACCAGCAAAAGCCAGAGGGAGATGGCGGCGGCGGCCAGACAGCACTGCCCCGACACATGAACAGGCGCAAGGAATGCGCAGTATTGGGCAAGGACTGACGCTGCCACTGCAAAAAAGATGGTATTCCAGCGGCTTTTCTGATTCCATGCAAGGACAGCTGCTCCCGCTGTCATTGCTGCCATGGAGCAAAAATGAGAGATGGACATATTGGCGGCTCCATAATCTCCCAGCAGCCAGATTCCGATCCGCGTGCATCCATAAACCATCACAAGGGCTGCAAACACCCAGAAATGGATTGGCACAAAGCTCCGAAGGCCCTCCAACAGCATGTCAATATACCCAGTCCCACTGCCGTCTCCATTGCTGCTGTCTCCATCGCTGCCCTTTCTCCTGCTCCTTAAAATCCCTTGCTGCAGGATCACCAAAGCTGCGGCATACAGCATCATATCATTGATCCATCCATCAAGACCTGTCTGAAGGGCCCCTGCCATAAAGATCCCGGAGACCGTCACGCCCCACAGGCTTATCTGTGTATAGATCCGGTCATGAAACCGCTTTAATCCTGCAAAAAATGCGCATTCTGTCACAATGCTTCCTATCCACAAAACCAACCAGCGTTTTCTCCTGCACAGGATAAATTCCGGCATCAGCACTTCAAAATAAGCTGCTGCTATTACAAAGAGGAATAAAAAGAGGCTTCCCAGCACATAACACGCATTCCCTGTTCTTTGGATATGCAGCCTGCTCTCAGCCAGCCAGCTGGCTCCAAAGAACACCCCTGATGCCGCCAGAACAAGGAGCGCTTTCCCGGTATTCGGAAGAACATTCCAGGCTGTAGTAGCAAAGATCAGACCTGCGATCACCACAAAGATCACACCGATCATCAGGGCCGCTGTGCCAAAAGGAGAGTCTTTGGCCTTCTCCACCGCATATTCGCCCCTATGCCAGCCGTCTTTCATTGCCGACGCCGTTTCTTCTGCCGCCTCTGCCTCCCCCTCCATCTTCGCCTCTGTGGTCAGCTCCATTTCTTCCAGCTCCGCTGCCATCTTAACCGCTGGCTGCCTTTCCCGCCCAGCCGTCAGCTCCCGGATCTGCCTCCTATACCGGCTGTTTGATACCAGCAATACAATAATGATCACAAGCTCCACAAAAGGTGCAGCCAGCCAAATAAGAACCGCCATCACCAACCCCATATTCATTCCCCTTTCCCTCTTTCCTTTGGTATTCTTATTATAGGAAATATAGGAAAAATCCTCCAGATGCCGCCTGTCACTTTTCCAGTGACATTTGTCACGATCTTCTCTGGCAGCTTTTCGGTATGCTTTGCACTAAAAAGAGGCCATCGCACATCGTGCGACGGCCTCAACATCATTCATTTGTCTTTCTGAATCTCATTACGAAATATAGTGGAGCTACTCTCATGCATAACCTCATATGTAGTTTCTTTTCGTCAGGCCAGAGGTTTGCCCGTGGTTCGTCTGTTTCCACATCCGGCTTCCTTCAGATTCCACCTCGCGATGGACACCCTTGCCTTCGGCTATGTCCTTCCCACTGCCGGACGGCTTCGGGACTTTCACCTGTTAGAAACGTGCGCCGCCAGGCGCACCATCACAAAAAGACCCCTGTACTTTCGTACAGAGGTCTTATCGTTATTGACAAAATGCTATTCAGTTATAAAACTGATTGCAGTTATTTCTTGAGCGCTGCCTGAGCTGCTGCCAGACGTGCGATCGGCACACGGAATGGTGAGCAGGATACGTAGTCTAAGCCAATCTTGTGGCAGAACTCTACGGAGGATGGATCGCCGCCGTGCTCGCCGCAGATACCTACGTGGAGCTCTGGGTTCACTGGCTTGCCCAGCTTGATTGCCATCTCCATCAGCTTGCCGACACCAGTCTGATCCAGCTTTGCAAATGGATCGTTCTCGAAGATCTTGGCATCGTAGTAAGAGTTCAGGAACTTGCCTGCATCATCACGGGAGAAGCCGAAGGTCATCTGGGTCAGGTCGTTTGTACCGAAGCAGAAGAAATCAGCCTCTTTTGCGATCTCATCAGCAGTCAGAGCTGCTCTTGGGATCTCGATCATGGTACCAACATGGTACTTCAAATCAGAGCCTGCTGCAGCGATCTCTGCATCTGCAGTCTCAACAACGGTCTTCTTGCAGTATTTCAGCTCCTTGATCTCGCCAACAAGTGGGATCATGATCTCAGGAACGATATTCCAATCTGGATGAGCCTTCTTTACGTTGATTGCTGCACGGATAACAGCTTTTGTCTGCATAACAGCAATCTCAGGATAGGTAACGGCCAGACGGCAGCCGCGGTGACCCATCATTGGGTTGAACTCATGGAGGGAATCGCAGATAGCCTTGATCTCCTCGACAGTCTTATTCTTAGCTGCTGCCAGCTTCTCGATATCAGCTTCCTCGGTAGGAACGAACTCATGCAGAGGCGGATCCAGGAAACGGATGGTAACAGGGTCTCCCTCCATAGCCTCATACAACTGCTCAAAGTCACCCTGCTGCAGCGGCAGGATCTTCTCAAGTGCAACTTCACGCTCTTCCTTTGTATCGGAGCAAATCATCTCGCGGAATGCATCAATGCGGTCGCCCTCGAAGAACATATGCTCTGTACGGCAAAGGCCAATGCCCTCTGCGCCAAGCTCTCTTGCCTTCTTTGCGTCAGCTGGGGTATCTGCATTTGTGCGTACCTTTAAGGTTCTGAACTCATCTGCCCATGCCATGATGCGTCCGAACTCGCCGGCGATCTGAGCATCAACAGTTGGGATTGCGCCATCATATACGCAGCCGGTAGAACCATCAAAGGAGATAACATCACCCTCATGATACTCCTTGCCAGCCAGTGTGAACTTCTTGTTTGCCTCGTCCATGATGATATCGCCGCAGCCGGATACACAGCAAGCACCCATACCACGTGCAACTACTGCTGCATGGGAGGTCATGCCGCCGCGGACAGTCAGGATACCCTGGGAAGCCTTCATACCTGTGATATCCTCCGGGGAGGTCTCAAGACGGACCAGAACAACCTTCTCGCCTCTCTCAGCCCACTCTACCGCATCATCTGCAGTGAAGACGATCTTACCGCATGCAGCACCTGGAGCAGCGCCCAGAGCCTTCGCGATCGGGGTTGCAGCCTTCAGTGCCTTCTGGTCAAAGGTTGGATGCAGCAGGGAATCAAGGTTACGAGGATCGATCATTGCCACTGCTTCCTCTGGTGTTCTCATACCTTCGTCAACCAGATCGCAGGCGATCTTTAAAGCTGCCTGAGCAGTTCTCTTACCATTACGTGTCTGCAGCATATACAGCTTGCCGTGCTCAACGGTAAACTCCATATCCTGCATATCTCTATAGTGATTCTCCAGAGTAGCGCAAACATTCTTGAACTGCTCAAATGCCTCTGGGAACTTCTCTGCCATCTCATTGATGTGCATAGGAGTGCGGACACCTGCAACCACGTCCTCGCCCTGTGCATTTGTCAGGAACTCACCAAAGAGGCCCTTTGCACCGGTAGCCGGGTCACGGGTAAATGCAACGCCAGTACCGCAATCGTCACCCATGTTGCCGAATGCCATGGACTGTACGTTTACAGCAGTACCCCAGGAGTATGGGATATCATTGTCGCGGCGGTATACGTTGGCACGTGGGTTGTCCCAGGAACGGAATACTGCTTTGATTGCTCCGTAGAGCTGCTCCTTTGGATCAGATGGGAAATCAGCACCGATCTTTGCCTTATACTCAGCCTTGAACTGGCCAGCCAGCTCCTTCAGATCCTCTGCTGTCAGCTCAACATCCAGCTTAACGCCCTTCTTCTCCTTCATCTCATCGATCAGGGCCTCAAAATACTTCTTGCCAACCTCCATTACAACGTCGGAGTACATCTGGATAAATCTTCTGTAGCAATCCCATGCCCAGCGCGGATTCTGAGACTGCTCAGCGATAACCTCTACTACCTCTTCATTCAGGCCCAGGTTCAGGATAGTGTCCATCATACCAGGCATAGATGCTCTTGCACCGGAACGTACAGATACAAGAAGGGGGTTCTTCTTATCGCCAAATTTCTTGCCAGTGATCTCCTCCATCTTTGTGATGTACTCATTGATCTCAGCAAAGATCTCATCATTGATCTCGCGTCCGTCCTCATAATACTGGGTACAAGCCTCAGTGGAGATTGTAAAGCCCTGTGGAACCGGAAGACCGATATTGGTCATCTCTGCAAGGTTTGCACCCTTGCCGCCAAGAAGCTCTCTCATGCTGGCATTGCCTTCGCTAAACAGGTAGCAATACTTTTTTGCCATTGGTTTTTTCCTCCTCAATAAATGTTTCAGACTGTTTTTCTGCTGCTTTTTGTATTGGACGGAACAAATGATTCTCCCAGTCCGTCCGCCTTGTCCATTATATCACAAACATTTTTCGAGTAAAGAGTTTTTCTGGTAAAATATCGAAAAAATTTGCCGATTTTACTGCTAAAATACATGAAAGTGCTTTCATTTTCTGTCTTTTTCACATATGCGTTATCAATTCGCATATCCGAACTTCTGCTTTATTTTCTTATATTTGCGCGACTTTTTCTTTCTTTCCGCATGCCCAAACTCCTTGTTTCTTTTGTAAGTGCTTTCACGGTTTTACTCCCCTCACCGGAGGAAAATCCCATTGGCCGTCCTCTAAACTTGGACGGGAGATACCGGCAAATCATAAAAGATCGACTCAAAAAGATAACGCCGAAAGGAATCTGCCCCTTCGGCGTTTCTGCACATTTTTATAATTAATCGATAAACACAATGCTGCTGTTATAACCTGGAGAAAATTCATATGAATCTGCCGGGTAATCCAGCTGGAGCAGTAAATTGGAGCTCAGATACGGCTTCCCGTCTACCTGCACAAAGCACGTTGCATGGTTTGCCGACGGATTTACGCCAAGGGCCGACTTTAGTCCCAGGCATTTTGCTAATGATCTTACCGTCATTGCAAAGTCTGCGCAAACCCCCTTTTTCTCTATCATGGTAGTGTATATCACATTTTTTATATTGGTGTTACTGTCATAGCTGTTATCATAATTTCCCATTGCCAGTACATCTTTTATGGCCCTTGCGCGTTCCATTTCGCTCATATTTTGGAAATCCATCCCATTTAACCAATTACAAAACCACTGATAGACTTCCAATTCAATTTCATTCAACCGGTCTGCGCCGCCTCCGGTCCTGGGATGATAATATTCCATCTGGCCTGTCAGCATAGCATGGATATTATCATTTTCAGCTATATAATTATAATTCAGGAAATTCGTCTCCGGTGTAAGCCTCAAGTTCCACCTGTCCATCACACAAGCAAGGGGATGCGCCGGGTCATACGGTATATCTGCTAATACAGAATCATCTGCACTGGTATCCTTTTCTCTTGTTTTTGTCTGAACAACACCGTCCACAACCCACTGCATTTTTGCATTTACCTGGTATCCATCCGGCGTTGTGCGGATATACTGATTGACATCCGTCAGGGCAGTCCATTTATGAAGAACCCGTTTAAATTCATCATCACACGAATTATAAAAATCCATATTACGGTAATAACACTCAAAGGTGCCATCACAGTCCGTATCTTCCCAGTTCCACCCTGTTACATAGCCATTTTCGTCCACGGTTGGCTCATATAAATACTGTTCTGTATCCCACGCAAAAGATGTGATACTCGTAGATGCCGCCAGAACCATAGATGCTAATAAAGCAACACACTTCTTCCTCTTTGTCATTGTTCATGATCCTTCTCTATTTTTATATTTTTTACTGCATAACTCATATCAGCTAATGTATATGTCCTGTTACCAATATACCATAGTCCAAAGAATTTGGCCGCATGTGGGTAGTATGAAAAATAATCGTCAAATGTAACAGACAGATTTTTCCTTATAAATACAAGGGAATTTCGGTTGTTTGAATTTGTTTTACACCTTAAAGCGATACCCGACCCCCCAGATCGTCTCAATATACTGGGGCTTTGCCGTATTGAACTCGATTTTTTCCCTGATCTTCTTGATATGCACGGTCACAGTGGCGATATCTCCGATGGATTCCATATCCCAGATCTTAGAGAACAACTCCTCCTTCGTAAACACATGGTTGGGATTCTGGGCCAGGAAGGTCAGGAGATCAAACTCCTTTGTGGTGAAGTTCTTTTCCTCGCCGTTCACCCATACGCGCCGGGCAGTCTTATCGATCTTTAAACCGCGGATCTCCACGATCTCGTTGGAGGCCTGTCCGCTACCGATCAGGCGCTCATAGCGGGCCATGTGGGCCTTGACCCTGGCTACCATCTCGCTGGGGCTGAAGGGCTTTGTAATGTAATCATCGGCTCCCAGCCCTAAGCCGCGGATCTTGTCAATATCCTCCTTTTTAGCGGAAACCATGATAATGGGAGTATTCTTTACCTCCCGGACCCGCTTGCAGATCTCAAAGCCGTCTGTTCCAGGAAGCATCAGATCTAAGATCAGCAGGTCATAGTCCTCCTTTAGTGCTTTATCAAGGCCTTCACTTCCATTATTTTCAATCTCTACCTCAAATCCTGAAAGCTCCAGGTAATCCTTTTCCAGCTCTGCAATGCTCTCCTCATCCTCTACGATTAGTATCTTGCTCATCCTGTATAACCTCCTGATATTTTCTGAGGACAAAGTGGATCTCCGTTCCGATCCCCTCCTTGCTGGTGGCCCATATGCGGCCTCCGTGATCCTCTATGATCTTGCGGACAATGGAAAGGCCAATGCCGCTTCCTCCCTGGGAAGAATTCCTGGAGGAATCTGTGCGGTAAAACCGCTCGAAAATGTTGGGCAGGTCCTTTGTGGCGATTCCTTTGCCATTGTCCTCGATCTCAACCTGGATGAAATCTCCCACATCCTTGATACGGATATTGATGATCCCCTTTTTCTTATCCAGGTATTTGACGGAATTGCTGATAATGTTGTTGATAACGCGCTTCATCTGCTCGGCGTCCGCGATCACCACCACATCCTCATCCACGTAATTAAAATACCCCAGCTCGATCCCCCTGGAGTCCATGTCCAGGCCTACCTCCTCCACACAGTCCTTAAAATACTGGGCCACATTGATCTTGTTGAAGGTGTAGGGTATCTTGTTGGTATCGATCTTGGAATAAAAGGTCAGCTCGTCTATCAGACGGTCCATGTCGTTAGCCTTGTTGTATATGGTGCGGATGTATTTGTCAAGCCGCTCCGGCGAGGAGGCCACTCCGTCCAGGATCCCCTCCACATAGCCCTTGATGGCTGTGATCGGCGTCTTCAGGTCGTGGGAAATGTTGCTGATGAGTTCCTTGCTCTCCTTGTCGTACTGGATCTTCTCCTCCGCATTTTCCTTCAGGCGGATGCGCATGGCCTCAAAGTCCTGGCACAGCTGACCGATCTCATCGTCCGCATCCACATCCAGGGTAAAATCCAGATTGCCCTCTGCGATCTTCTTTGTCGCCTCCTGGAGCTTGTTTAAAGGGCTTAAGATGGAGCTGTAGATCCACAATGTCAATGTAATTCCTGCCACTATCAGGATAATAATGGCCATCATAAGCATTTCCCGGATCATGGACTTGACCTCAGGTACCAGGTCATCCACATTGGAAATGATGAAGACGCTGCCTTCCTCGCCGTCAGGGAAGACGAAATCCATCTGTTTGATCAAATGCTGGCTCTCACCATCCATGTAAATGCCGCCCTCCAGATTGCCCTTCATGGTGTCAAAATCCGGAAGCTGGCTGTAGAGGGCCTGCAGGTCATCAGGGCTGCTTTCACCGCAGTAGAAGATCGAAGCTCCTTTGCGGACGATCAAATATGCATAATGGCTGCGAAGCTCACTGTTGACCTTGTCCAGATACTCCTTGTCCTCATACAGGCCGGGATTGGTATCCAGGGTTCTTCGGATATCCGTCTGAGCCCGTTTGGTCAGACGGTTAAATATCTGCATGGAATTGCCGTTGAACAGATCGATCTGCTCTGTTAATCCGTATTCTTTTGAAAATGATCTTGCCTGATAGCTGCTGAGCACCACCACTGACAGGGAAAAGATCGCCATCGGAACCACCGTGATGATCAGAAATGCTATGGCAAGGCGGGTTCTCAATTTCATATTGCCCATTCTCCTTTTTTGAAGAGTGTGGGAAAGGGAGACAAAGTGTCGCCTTAAGAGCACAAGCTCTAACAAGATTATAGCATACTTCCCTGTTTTCATTTATAAAATCATTCTAAAATTTAGGTTTTTCCTTGTTTCTCCTGTAAGTTTTTATGGAGCGAGGGACGAGCGTAATAGAAAAGAGGCCTCCCGGCATCACTCCAAACATTTACCATCCATTTTAGATTTAAGGCCATTGCTGATAAGAGGCAGTGAGTTTCCGCTTCCTCAAAGAAGTTTACACGAACTGTCCAACTCTTTTGACTGGAACCCACGCATCGGCTAAACATTAGACAGGGTTTGCATTCTTTACATTCCACACGATAAACCCTGCAAATATTGAATTCCTCCATTTCAAGGCTACACAGTATCAGCTGGTTCCATATGCCCTGTCTCCCCCTGCTGTTTTGATGTGTAGTTCCAGACGATTCCGCATATACTCAATCCGTTCTAAATAAGGGCCGGAGTCATTTACGTTTCCTGGAGTCACTGCCACATCAGCGATGATCCCATGGGCAATATCCACACTTTGGCGGCTCAAATAATGCGGCCCCGTAGGTTTCCCTGGCCTTTTCAGCATACAATCCAACTACCAGCTTTTTGGGAACCTACACGTTTCAATTTTCCTTTTTCTGTAAGTTCTTTAATCGTCCTCTGAACGGTACTTCTTGACAAAAACGTATTCGCAATAATTTCCTTTTGCGTAATAGCAGGATTGCTATGCAGTATATCGAGCAGTAATTTTTGATTCTCTGTTAAAGCTTCATTTAATGCCTTCATTTAGAAGAATGATAAGACTACCTGTGTACTCGGCACTATCCAAAGCATCAATCTGTCCACCGCTTTTATCCAGTCCATTCCATCTTGTGCAGAAAAGGCGAGACCATCGAACAGGAGCATCGTTAGCAAGTAATGCACCTGCACAGGTAAGATATCCCTGCGCATCCCTAATGCCAAAAGACTCAAAGCTTTTCTCTGTCATGCTGTTTCCCGTCCATGATTTGTAACGTTCTCTCAGCTTGCTAAAAGAGAAGTCCTCAAATTATACGGAGACATTAGAGAATCGTAAGATGAATTTCTGCCACGCATGACCAGACGTTTTAATTCAGTCGCATCAGCAACAACGCTTTCATTTCCGATACGAATATATGCTTCTGTTACACCATCACCGATATAATAATATGGTGTTTCAGCACCTGCAGGAATCTGAAGGAGCAGAAGTTCTTTTCCATAGCATAACTTCGTCCCCAATATTGTTCATGAGGTTACCAATGAAATCATGATTGCCGGCATTGTGGATACTGGAGAATGTGTAGGCTTAATCCCCCATGTGATCGGAGCGCGCTACCAAAACGTCAAGCTCCTTACCATAGAAGATTGTATTTTATACAGATCCATGTATATGTTCTGGAAAAAAAGACGAACCCCTGCGCCCCACTGTCCGAAGGTTTCAGAATTTTGTGTTTGAAAACTATAAAAAAAGAATCCGGCTCCGAAGGCGTTTCCTATAAAAAATAACCGCATTGTGCCGTTATCCACAATGCGGTTTTCCTTTTATCAATTAGAACATAAACTTCTCAGCAAAGTAATCCTTCAGCTCTGCGATCGGAATACGTACCTGCTCCATGGTGTCGCGGTCGCGGACAGTTACAGCCTGATCTGTCTCGGAGTCAAAGTCATAGGTGATGCAGAATGGTGTGCCGATCTCATCCTGTCTTCTGTAGCGCTTTCCGATGTTGCCTCTGTCGTCAAACTCACAGTTGAAGTATTTGGACAGCTCTGTGTAGATCTTCTCTGCGCCCTCGTTCAGCTTCTTGGACAGAGGAAGTACGCCTACCTTTACAGGTGCGATAGCAGGATGGAAATGAAGGACGGTCCTCACATCTCCTTCGCCGATCTCCTCCTCGTCATAGGCTGCGCAAAGGAAAGCTAAGGTCACGCGGTCTGCGCCCAGGGACGGCTCTATGACATAAGGAATGTATTTCTCCTTTGCCTCGTCGTCAAAGTAGGACATATCCTGGCCGGATACAGTCTGGTGCTGTGTCAGATCGTAGTCTGTTCTGTCTGCAATGCCCCACAGCTCGCCCCAGCCAAAGGGGAACAGGAACTCGATGTCAGTGGTAGCCTTGCTGTAGAAGCACAGCTCCTCCGGGGAGTGGTCTCTTGCGCGCATCTCATCGTCCTTGATGCCTAAGGTCTTCAGCCAGTTAATGCAGAACTGCTTCCAGTAAGCAAACCACTCCAGGTCTGTTCCCGGCTTGCAGAAAAACTCCAGCTCCATCTGCTCAAACTCTCTTGTGCGGAAGGTAAAGTTACCGGGAGTGATCTCATTGCGGAAGGACTTACCGATCTGTCCGATACCGAAGGGAACCTTCTTTCTGGAGGTTCTCTGTACATTCTTAAAGTTTACAAAAATACCCTGGGCAGTCTCAGGACGGAGATATACGGTATTCTTCGCATCCTCGGTCACGCCCTGGAAGGTCTTGAACATCAGATTAAACTGGCGGATATCTGTAAAGTCATGGGCGCCGCAGCTTGGACAGCAGATATGCTTGTCCTCAATGTACTGCTTCATCTGCTCCTGGGACCAGCCGTCAACAGAGCCCTCCATGGTGATGCCGTGCTCATCGTTGTAATCCTCGATCAGCTTGTCCGCGCGGAAACGCTCCTTACACTGCTTACAATCCATCAGCGGGTCAGAGAAGCCGCCTAAGTGTCCGCTGGCTACCCATGTCTGGGAGTTCATAAGAATAGCGCAGTCAACACCTACATTGTAGGGGCTCTCCATGACAAATTTCTGCCACCAGGCCTTTTTTACGTTATTCTTAAGCTCTACACCCAGATTACCGTAATCCCAGGTGTTGGCAAGGCCGCCGTAGATTTCAGAACCCGGATATACGAAGCCTCTGTTCTTGGCAAGTGCCACGATTTTCTCCATTGTCTTTTCCATAATCAATATCCTCTCTTTAATTATGATGATATATTCGAAACAGTTCAGAGCGGCTTTTTCGGTGGGGAAGAGGGGCCGTTTTGGACTGTTACTTTATAATACAGCTTCTCATAAAAGGCGCGTTTTGTGCGCCGTAAATCCGATTATGAGGTTCGCGAAGCGGTTCTCATAATATAACTTACCTGGTAACAATATAGCTGATGCCCTCTGCCGCTGTCTGCACCGTGTGCTCATCCCTCAGACTGCAGCCCTCGCTTACCAGCTTGATCTTATCCTCTGTGCGTATCAGGCCCGGTCCCTCTGCCTTGATCACCAGCTTTCCGCCGTCCTTTGCAGCGCCTGCCGGATCCTCCAGTGCCTTGCCGCTGTAATCCAGACAGGAAACACTGTTCAGCTCTCCGGCCATACTGTCGATCGTCCCGGTTGACATCTGGGTAAAGCCAACATTATAATCACCAATACTCTGGGCAAATTCCACCAGACGTTCCGGGGTATCATAGGCTGTCACTAAAACTGCCTTTCCGTCCTTTAAGGAGCCTGACACTACGGCTACAGGAAGAGGATCTGCATTTTCCTTTCCCAGAGAACGGTTAAAGTCCCCAATACGCTCATTTGCAGAGGCAAGCATCTCCTCCTCTGAAAACGCTCCCTCTCCATAGGTCTCTACCGATGCCCACTGAACCTTTCCATCCTTTTCAATGTAGGCGCAGTTTTCCTTTGGCTGGAAACCGCTTTTCCCGCCGCCTACTATGGAACAGCCTGTCACAAGCAGCATTGCGGCAAGGGCCAATGCTCCTGCTGCTGATATCCTCTTTTTCATAACCAATTCCTTTCCATCACAAAGCCACCACTTATGGGGCATATGGCATATATTATAGCCTCTGAATTTCATAATTTCAAGACTTATGTTCGCGAATTATGCTGTGAATGTTACGGCCATCATCTCCAAAATCTCCAATGAGCGGAATTCATGGCGCACAAAGCGCCTGCGGCTGCTCTCCACCGCCCGCTCAAACTCCAAAAGGACTTCCTCCTTCAGAGTAAAATTGTAGAGGGACTGGCTGGGCGAATACACCACATATTCCCAGGCGTATGTACAGGACTCCGATACAGCCATGGGCGGCTTTTCCGTATACTCCCCTTCGATCACCATGGCCTTTAACTCAAACACCCGGCGTACCAGACGGTTGGGAAGAGCAGGCTTTGTCAGAGCGCGCAGGGACTGGTAGAGAAGCTTTAGCAGCTCCGTCTCATCCATATTCTCCTGGGCATAGTAGGAGGCTGCCTCCAGAAAATAGGAGCCGTAGCAGGCTGCCTCCATGTCGGTAGACAGCTCATCAAAATAATTGGATATCTGGGCTGACTGGAGGTTGTAGGCGCTTCTTCCCTCATACAGGGAAAAGGAGCCAAAAGAAAAGGTGCGGCTGGCAGCCATCAGCGGATTCCCCGGCTTCCTGGCCCCATGGGCAAAGGCTGTCACCTTTCCCCGCTCCTTTGTGAGGAGCACCAGCCTTCTGTCATATTCGCCGGAAGGAGCGGAAATAAGGACAATACCTGTGAGTGTCACTGTCTCTCTCATTCCCGCTCCTTCCTCCTTTTCTTTTTATGTTACTCTCAAAGTCCCTTTGCACCCGGTCTTGTGAGATGATCTTTTGTCAGCCGAGGTCCTTCTCATTATATCCATAATTCTTCATGTACAGCTCGCTGTCGCGCCATTCCTTCCTCACCTTTACCCAGAGCTGCAGGTTCACCTTTGTGTCCATCATGTGCTCGATCTCTTTGCGGGCCTCGGTGCCGATGCGCTTTAACATGGAGCCGCCCTTGCCGATGATGATGCCCTTGTGGGAATCCCGCTCGCAGACAATGCTGGCCTCGATGTCAATGATCCCGTTTGGGCGCTCCCGCATTTTTTCAATGGTAACGGCGATGCCATGGGGGATCTCGTCGTCCAAAAGTCTTAGGGCCTTTTCACGGACCAGCTCTGCGGCGATCTGCCGCATGGGCTGGTCTGTCACCGTGTCCTCATCGTAAAACTGAGGCCCATAGGGCAGGTACTGGAACAAAAGCGTGAGCAGCAGGTCCGTGTTCTTCTCCTTCAGGGCGGAGAGAGGCACGATCTCTGCAAATTTGCACACATCCTTGTAGGCATTGATAAAGGTCAGGATCTCCTCCTGCTGCTTTACTGTGTCGATCTTGTTGATGACTAAGATCACCGGAGTGTTCACCCTGTTTAGCTGCTCTGCAATATGGCGCTCTCCTGCGCCGATAAAGGTGGTGGGCTCCACCAGCCACAGGATCACATCCACCTCCTTTAAGGTATGCTCCGCCACATTTACCATGTACTCGCCCAGCTTGTTCTTTGCCTTGTGGATGCCGGGGGTGTCTAAGAAAATGATCTGTCCCCTGTCGTCTGTGTACACGGTCTGTATCCTGTTCCTGGTGGTCTGGGGCTTATCTGAGGTGATGGCGATCTTCTGCCCGATCAAATGATTCATGAGGGTGGATTTTCCCACATTCGGCCTGCCGATCAAGGTGACAAAGCCCGATTTCTTCTGTACTGTCTGATCCATTATTTTACTCCTGTTCTTTTTAATGATACAGCCCCTTTATTTCACCGAACATTTCCTTCTCTGCCTTTATCTGCTCGTCATTTCCGATCACGCACAGAGCACCTGTGCCCAGAATGGCTTCTGTGAGGCCGGATAGAGCCCGTATATCCTCCTGGGTCACATCCAGTATCTGCTCTCTCTCCCTCTGCACCATCTCATCTGTGACGCCGGAAAGATAAGCGGATAAGCTCCTGCTTCCCTTGAGGGATGGAGTGAGGGGCGCATCCACATCGCTGATGGCGCCGATCACATATTTCGTCATATCCCTGTCGTCAATGGAAAACTGACGCAGGTATTCCGGTATGCCCTCGTATGTCCGGTTCGTCTTTCCAAGGCCCGGATCGCGGTAGGACACAAAGTATCCCTCTCCGGAACGCCCGAAACCGCTCATACAGCCGTAGGCCCCGCCCTTTACACGCAGATTCATCCAAAGGTATTCATAATTCATGATCACCTTCAACACCTTGAGGGCTCCCGTGTAGTCCTCAGGAGCAAAATGCCCGCAGCGCGCCACATAGTTTACCTGGGAGGCTGTGGTAAAGCCTTCATTTTTATTGTCAGGCGTAAATGTGAAGGCAAAACGGCCCTTCTCTCCCTCAAAGAGCTCTGTGCGGAAGGCCTGAAGCTCCTTTGGAAGAAAGGCGTAGCCCTCCTCATCTGCCGTATAGCCAACAAGGAGATTGTCCGCTGCGAACAGCCGGAAGGCCGTCTCCTCCAGCTTTTTGATCAATTCCCTGCGGTAGTCCGGCTCCTTTCCATAGCGGGCCGTCACATTCTCCAAAAATTGGTAATATCCGACTCCTCCTGTCACATCATTAAATGCAGACCAGGGGGAAACATAGGCGGATGCCCTTCCCACCGCCGCAGCGTGGGAGCCGTTTTCCATGCGCATCCTCGCTCTCGACTTTGTCTCATCCAGAATCTCTCCCAGCCGCTTCTCATCTCCCAGCTTTGAGCGCGTCAGGATCTCCGCCAGCATGGAGAAGGCAAAGCCCAGCTTGTCATAGAGCACCTTTGCATTTGCCACAAAGGCCCCAGTGAAGCCCTCCTCCTTCCTCCTGTCCACATAGGAGGCTACGGAGAAATCAATGCCGCCGCTGTTTAAATAGATCTCGCTGGTAAGGTCACTGTAGCTGTAATTTTCCGTATCCACATATCCCAGCACAGATTTTAACAGTCCCACATAGGGCAGATCCTCCTGGGGAACCCTGTCTGTACCGAACAGCACCTTCAGATATCCGATGCCTGCTGTAAACATCGGCGTGTGTATCACAGTCACGCCGTTTTCTTCCTTTTTCTCATAGGCAAAGGGGCTTCCCTGCCTGTCAATGTCTTCCCTCCGGAGCATGGGGATCTTTTCCAGATCCTCCTGAGAGGAGGGCTCCTCCTGGTATGCCTTAAGCTCCGCTGTCTGCCTCACCAGGCTGCCGGTCTCCTCCTCTGAGAGAGAGGCCTTATAGTCGGCCAGCCGCTCTGCCAGCCTTTCGTCTTCCCTGGCGGTCTTGTTCACCTCAGGGCTTACCAGGATAACGGCCTCATGGGGATTATCCAGCAGATACTCCCTTATAAGACTTTCAAAATACCCCTGATCCACTGCCTTCTTCAGGAAATCAAAGGTTTCCTGGTAGGTCAGATGGAGCATGGGATCCCCATCGTAAAGCCAGCTGTCCATAGACCAAAGACCGTACATAAGCCCCTTGGGAGCAGAGCCGTAGTCTGCCTCCCTGTAGCGGAACTCATAGTAATTTAAGCCTGCCAAAAGGCTCCTTCTGTCAATGCCCTGGTCCGCCAGCCTGCGCAGAGTTCCCTTTACCACTGCCAAAAACTCACCCTTCTGCTCCTTGTTCGCATTTTTCGCGATCATGGAAAAGTAGGGCTGCAGGATTCCGTTCTCATATCCTCCCAGGATGTCCTGACCGATATGGGCATCAATCAGGGCCTGCTTTAAGGGAGCTCCAGGCGCATTGATGAGGGTATATTCCAAAATCTGGAAGGCCACATAGAGCTTCGGATCCAGATTTGTGCCAACTACCGTATTGATGGACAGGTAGGTCCTATCCTCCACGCCCTCCTCCTCCGTCACAGAGTAGGTGATCTCCTTTTCCGTCGGAGCAGAAAATGCCGCCTGCAGGGCGATCCCGGAATCCGCGTGGCAATCCTTCCTGTCGTAACCGGAAAGGTAGGCCTCATCCAGCCAGGCAAGGGTCTCTGCCATGTCCATATTTCCATAGAGATAAAGATAGCTGTTGGCAGGATGGTAATAATTCTTATGGAAATCAATGAATTTCTCATAGGTCAGGTCCGGGATCCTGGAAGGGTCTCCGCCGGATTCATTGCTGTAGCTGTTGTCCGGGAAGAGCACTGCCCTCGTATACCGGTCAAGTACGCTTTCCGGTGAGGAAAATGCTCCCTTCATCTCGTTGTACACAACGCCGTTGATGGTCAGAGGCTTTTCCTCAGACTCCAGCTCATAATGCCAGCCCTCCTGCATAAAGATCTTCGGCTCCCTGTAAATAGCCGGATGGAAGACGCCGTCCAGATACACATCCATCAGATTCCTGAAATCCTTGTCATTGCAGCTTGCCACCGGATAGACGGTCTTGTCCGGGTAGGTCATGGCGTTTAAGAAGGTATTTAAGGAGCCCTTTACCAGCTCCACAAAGGGATCCTTAACAGGGAACTTCTCAGAGCCTTCCAGTACGCTGTGCTCTAAAATATGGGGAAGTCCCGTGCTGTCATCAGGCGGCGTGCGGAAGCCAATGGAAAATACCTTGTTCTCATCCTCATTGGACATAAGGAATATCCTAGCCCCGCTCCTTTTGTGCTCCAGCACCATTCCCTGGGAATGCATCTCCTCCACATACCGCTCCTCTGCAAGGCTGTATGCGCCCAGCTCCTTTACACGTTCCAGATTCTGTTTCTCCAACATCTGCGATCTCTCCTGTCTTCCTGCTGATTCTGTTTTCCTCCATAGCGGCCTGTTACGGCCCTCTATGCTGCGAATGTCCTGCCGCCGGACAGGCAGCATGTATTCAGATATGCCAAAAGCGCCCGCCAGCTTTTCATAGCCCGGCGGCGCTTTGCCAGCCGGGACGCATGCAGGCTTATTCTTCCAAACAGCCCGCCTGTTTATACCTGTCCTCTGCCTTCCTATTCCTTCCAATGCCTTACATATTTCCCATCAGCCTGTCCTTGATGATGGACGCCCACTCCCTGACGCACAGATGGACGAACAGCACTGGATCCGACTCTGCGGAAATGCCGTATACATTGTCCAGGCCCCATTTTTCCGCTGTCAGCTTTGCCCGGTAGACATGGAAATTGCTGGTGAGGATCCCCACCTCAAGGGGCTTATCCGCAGCCACCAGATAGGGGCCATGGCCCCGCGGACGCGGCATAGAAAGGCGGTTTTCCTTCTCCCTCTCCCTGTGGCGCTCGATCACGATCCTGCTGTAGGCAATATTCTCCACTGTGCTGACAGACCGCTCCTCCAGAAGAAGATGTTCCGGGCTCACGCCATTGTATACAAGATACTGGTACATGGCCTGGGCCTCGCTTTCCTTTTCCCCAGGCACCTTTCCCCCGGAGAGCACCAGCATGGTATCCGGGTTTGCCTCCAGGTACTCCACGGCCTTGTCCAGACGCTTCTTCAGGGAATCGCTTACTGCAGCGTGCTCCTTTCCCCTGGCTCCCAGCACGATCACGTAATCTAGGCCGGGACGGGCGGGCGTTGCCGCTCCCGCAAAGACCAGCGTGCAGGCGATGACCAGGGAAGCCACACCGGCCACGCAGGTCGTCACAATGCTGACAGGCACCCACCTTGGTATGCGGCTTTTATTTCTCACATAATACCATTTCCCATACACCAGGAAAATCAGAAGAGATGCAAAAAACAGCCATATAAAAGCAAAGGATGTTCCGATTCCCGCATAAAGGACGATCATAATAAAATAAGCCACACATAAAATTGCCATTCCGACCAGTATCAGCTCGCCCATCGGCTGCACCTCCTCTCATCCTCCGGCGCGGCTGCGCCGTATGCCATGCCGCTGTTATTGTTTTCCTCTCAGATCATAATTCTGCCTGAGACTGTCCTTCCTCTTTTTTCCGCAGAATATCATAGGGCTCCACCTCTGCCCCCAGGTCCACCCACAGAACCTGCTTTGGATGGGGCGCGCTCTCCTGGGCATTGCCTTCCTCGTCACGGATCTCCTTTACCGCTGCCTCCAGATTCCGTCCGTCCGGCTTCATGATCTCGATGGTCTCTCCCACAGAGAATTTATTCTTCTGCTGGATCCTGCACCTGCCCTGTCCGTCTGTCTCCTCCGCTGTTCCCAGATACGTATAATTTTTTACATAGGTATTGCTGCTGTAGATCTGGGCATCTGCTCCGGGCTTTCCAAAGTAAAAACCGGTGGTAAACTCCCGGTAGGTGCATTTTCCAATTTCTTCCTTATACCACTCCATGTTCTCCCTGTATCGTTCGGGAGATTCCATATAGTCGTCAATGGCCTTCCGGTAGGTCCTGGCGACAGTGGCAACGTACAGGGCTGTCTTCATCCGCCCCTCGATCTTAAAGCTGTCGATCCCTGCATCGATCATCTCAGGGATGTGCTCGATCATGCACAGATCCTTTGAGTTGAAAATGTAGGTGCCGCGCTCATTTTCATAGACAGGCATGTACTCTCCCGGCCTTGTCTCCTCTACAATGGAGTATTTCCAGCGGCAGGGATGGGTACAGGCTCCCTGGTTGGCATCTCTGCCCACAAGGAAATTGCTGAGCAGGCAGCGGCCGGAGTAGGAAATGCACATGGCACCATGGATAAAGCTCTCGATCTCCATGTCCTCCGGGATACGGCTTCTGATCTCCCTGATCTCTGCCAGAGAGAGCTCCCTGGCGGACACCACACGCTTGGCTCCCATCTCATGCCAGAACAGGTAGGTACCATAGTTGGTATTATTTGCCTGGGTGCTGATGTGGAGCTCCATCTGCGGGAGCACACGCTTTGCAATGGCAAAGACTCCGGGGTCTGATATGATCAACGCATCCGGGCCGATCTCTTTTAATTCTTCAAAATAAGCCTCCACCCCCGGCAGATCCCCGTTGTGAGCCAGAATATTGGCCGTAACGTAGACTTTGACTCCGCGCTCATGGGCAAAGGCAATTCCTTCTCTCATCTCTTCATTGGAAAAATTGTGGGCTTTTGCCCGGAGGCCAAAGGCCTCTCCTCCTATATATACGGCATCTGCGCCATAGACCACTGCTGTCTTCAGCACATCCAGGCTGCCTGCCGGTATCAGCAATTCTGTTTTTCTCATTTCACGTTATCCTTTCACTGCCTTGCGTTTCTTCCTGCGTCTCACCTTACCCTTGTGCTGACGGCAACTCCGTCCCCAATGGGAAGGATGGCTGTCTCCCATTCCTCCATGTGCTTTAACGCATAGAGGTATTCACGCATCCTGCTGTGAATGGTCCTGTTCCTGCGCAGGACGGCAAATCTGGATTCCGCCACATCTCCCTCCTGGAGCACATTGTCGGAAACCAGAACGCCTCCCAGAGGCATGATCTCAAGGAGCAGGGGGAGCCAGTTTAAGTACTGGCCCTTGGCGGCATCCATGAACACAAAGTCAAAGCATTCTCCTGAAAGTCCTTTCAGTATCTCCTCTGCATCCCCTTCAAGAAGGGTGATCCGCTCCTCTTCTCCTGCCCGTTTAAAATTCTCCCTCGCAATGGGGATCCGTTTTTCATACTTTTCAATGGTGGTAATGCGGCAGTCCTCAGGCATTACCTGGCACATCACCAGGCTGGAATAGCCTATGGCCGTACCGATCTCCAATATCCGGGAAGGCTTAAGTGCTGCCACCAGTGTTCTCAAAAGGGACGCTGTCTCCCGGCGCACGATGGGCACATAACCGTCCAGGGCCTCCTTTTCTATGGAATCCAAAAGGCTTCCCTGACTGGACTCCAGGGAATGGATGTATTCGGTTATCCTGTCATTTACGATCATTGGGTTATATCCTCTGCGGCATCCTCGATCCAGCCGCCTTCATCCTCATCTTCTCCATAGTACCAGGAACCGCTGTCCTGGCCGGCCATGCCTTCGCCCTCTGCAGTCTCCCCTTCCATGGGAATGCCGTCATAATCAAGCTGAACCTCCGGGTTCTCCCCCTCTGCGGCCTGGGCAGCCGCCTCCACGGCTCCGGCTTCATTTCCGGCCTCATCCTGCTCTTTTGCGGCCTCTGCTGCCTTCGCCGCACTGACTCCGCCTTCGGAACCGGAGCCTGCTGCACGGCTTGCGCCTTCGCTCTCCTCTGATGGCTTTGTTCCCAGCGTCTGCAGGATCTCCTTTGAGGTCATAGAGGTGTTCAGCGTATAGTTTCCGGGATACATGGTCTCGTAATCATAGAACTTGCTCTGGAACAAAAAGGCGATCTCGCTCTTGATCAATCCCTTTTCTGCCAGCAGATCCGCTGCCTCAGAGACAGACTCATCCTTTGGCACGGTCACGGAGACATCGCGGCCCGGAGCCTCCTCCACTGCCTCTGCATAGAAGACAGAGTGCCCGAAGGCAAAACCTCTTATCACTGCCTCATAAAGCAGCAGGATGATCAGAGCGTATACGATGAGCTTCACTGAAATGCTGATGATCGTTGTGGTTATTCTGTTGATTTCCCTTGTTGTATTGCTCATGGCTCCATTCCCTATATATGCACTATACTTCCATAATGATCGGCAGGATCATGGGACTGCGCTTCATGCGCTTCCACAGGAAGTCGCTTAAGCTGTCCTTGATAATGTTCTTGATCTTGCCCCAGTCGCTGACGCCCCGTTCCATGCAGTCCTCCACCGCATCCGCCACAATGGCATGGGCCTCCTCCAGAAGATCCTCTGATTCTCTCACATAGACAAAACCTCTGGACACGATATCCGGCCCTGCAAGAAGCTGGTTGGAATGCTTTTCCAAGGTCAGGACTACTACAATAATACCATTCTGGGCCAGGTTCTGTCTATCCCGCAGGACAATATTGCCCACATCGCCTACGCCCAGTCCGTCTACTAAGATGCCGCCGGAAACCACGTGGTCGATCACCTCGCAGCTGTTCTCATCCAGAGCCACCACATCGCCGGAGTTTACCAGCACTGCCCTGTCTTTTGCAACGCCCATAAACTCTGCCAGCTCTTTCTGGGCTACCCTGTGGCGGTATTCACCGTGGACAGGGATCGCAAACTTCGGATGGACTAAGGAATAGATCAGCTTTAAGTCCTCCTGGCAGGCATGTCCTGAAACATGAGTATCCTGGCAGATCACCTCTGCGCCCTTCATGGAGAGCTCGTTGACCACATTTGCCACTGCCTTTTCATTACCCGGTATCGGAGTGGAGCTTAAGATCACCACATCACCCGGCATGATGGACACCTTCTTGTGGATGCTTGCCGCCATGCGGGACAGGGCTGCCATGGACTCTCCCTGGCTTCCCGTGGTGATGAGCACCGTGGACTCAGGCGGATAGTTCTTTAAATGTTCAATATCAATGAGGGTTCCCTCAGGAATATTAATATAGCCCAGTTTGCTGGCAATGTCAATGACCGTCACCATGCTGCGGCCTTCCACCACGACCTTTCTCCCGTACTTGTAGGCCGTATTTACGATCTGCTGCACCCGGTCCACATTGGAGGCAAAGGTCGCCACAATGATCCTCTTTGAGGTGTGCTCCGCAAAGATCGCGTCAAAGGTCTTTCCCACTGTGCGCTCTGACATGGTAAAACCGGGGCGAGTGGCGTTGGTACTGTCGGCTAAGAGGGCCAGGACCCCCTTCTTTCCCAGCTCTGCAAAGCGCTGCAGGTCAATGGGATCGCCGAACACCGGCGTATAATCGATCTTAAAGTCTCCTGTGTGGAGCACGATGCCTGCCGGTGAAAAGATCGCCAGGGCAGAAGCATCCTGGATGCTGTGGTTGGTCTTCACAAACTCCACGCGGAAGCAGCCCAGGTTCACGGACTGTCCGTGCTTCATCACCTTGCGCTTCGTATTCTTTAACAGCTTGTGCTCCTCCAGCTTATGTTCGATCAGGGCAATGGTCAGCTTTGTGCCGTACACAGGCACATTTACCTGCTGTAAAATGTAAGGAAGGGCTCCGATATGGTCCTCATGGCCGTGGGTGATGACAAAGCCCTTTACCTTGTCAATGTTCTGCTTTAAATAGGTCACATCCGGTATTACCAGGTCAATGCCCAGCATGTCGTCCCCCGGAAATGCCAGTCCGCAGTCCACAACAATGATGCTGTCCTCATACTCAAAAGCCGTGATGTTCATGCCGATCTGCTCAAGGCCTCCCAATGGAATGATCTTAAGCTTGCCCCTGCCGTCCTTCTTTGACGCCTTTGAGGGCTGCTTTGCAGGGCTTTTTCCATCCTTCTGGCTCTTCGCAGGCACCTGCTTGGGCTTCTGGGTATTTGCACTTTTCTGGGGAGCGGCTGCCTTCTGGCCTCCTGCATTTTCCTGGTGCTGCTCCTGGCCCTTTGCTGCATTCGCATTTTTCGGAGCTGTCCTCCTCTGTGCCGTTCTCCTGGGCTGTGGTTTCCCGCCGGATTTTCCCGAAGCCTCTTTTGCCTCAGCTGTATTCTCTTTTTCTTCTAAAAACAAATTGATTCCTCCAATCTAATTTTATCATAAAGCTTTATTTCTCAAGAGCCACGTCTGCGTCGCTCAGCAATTCTTCAAATATCCCCATCAGGCCGTCCAGTTCCACATCGTCCTCCACGAACTCATAGATAGCTTCCGGGTCGCCTTCACCGGATACGTCCTTCAGGATATAACATTCTCCATCCTGTCCCTCCGGTGCGTCTGTCACAAGCAGGTAGTTCCTGCCGTTCATTCTCGTTTCTTCCAATACATAAAAATCTACTGCTTCCTCTGTATCTGTTACCATGGTGATCATGGTTTCTTTCTTCTCTGTCATATGTTTCTCCATCTGTATGGTTTCTTCCTCTTCCTCATCCTATCTGGCATTTGCAAGGCTGTCCAGATATCCCTGAAGGATCATGGCTGCCGCGATCTGATCCACGGATTCCTTCCTGTGCTCCCTGCGCACGCCGCTCTCCATCAATACACGGTCTGCTGCCACGGTGGTGAGCCGCTCATCCCAGAGCACAACAGGCAGTCCTGTCCGCCGCTCAAGAGCGCTTTTCAGCTCCTCTGTCTTCTTTGCGCGCTCACCCAGGGTGTTGTTCATATTCTTAGGATAACCAAGAACGATCCGTTCAATCTCATATTCCGCAATTAGTTCTTCAATTCTTGCAAGGGTTCTCCGAAGCTTATTCTCGTCCTTGCGCGTAATGGTCTCCACTGTCTGGGCAGTGATACCTAAAGGATCGCAGACTGCTACCCCCACTGTCTTTGAGCCGTAATCCAGACCCATTATCCTCATATTCTGTTCCTCCGAACCTGTTCCTTGACTATGAAAGTCCCGCCGCCGCAAGGCGGCACTAAATTCAGGTATGCCCAATGCGCCCGCCAGATTTTCGTGGTGCGGTGGCGCGTCCGCCAGCCGGGCGCATGCAGGTTTGCTTTGCCGACCTTAGATATGAGCACAACAAAACCAGCTGGCTATTTGCCAACTGATGCCGCCCTCTCATACCCATATATCCGAAATCCATAAAATCCGGCAGAAAGCCCCTCTGGCTCCTCCTCTGCCGGATAACAGCGCCTATTATTTTAAACGGGCATCAATATATACAGCCATCAGCTCCTCCAGGATCTCATCCCGTTCCACCTTCATAATAAGGCTCCTGGCTCCTCTGTGGCTGGTAATATAAGTGGGATCCCCAGACATGATATAACCCACGATCTGATTGATCGGGTTATATCCTTTCTCGGTCAGGGCAATATATACCTGCTCCAGCACATCACTGACTTCCATCTTCTTGTCCTGAACAGCCTGAAAATATTGTGTTTCTCTCATATTGCCCATATCATCACGTCCTTTAAGTATTCTTCTCTATTCTACCTTATATTTTCCTATTCGGCAATAGAGTATTTTCTTAATTTTAACCATTTATTGTCATATTTTTGTAAAATGTCACATAATTTTTCCGTCTTTGGCGGATTTTACACGTATTTTTATAAAAATTTTACTTTTAACAGCTCTTCTGTAAGCAGTCCATCGCCCTGGAGAAGAACGCATTTCCCGGTAAGCTCATCACCCTGGGCCGGGTCCTCAAGAGGAAGGGCAGCCCGCACATACTGGGGTGTATAGCCTGTCATATAGGTCTTCCCATCGATCCGGACCGTCTCCTCAAAAAGCACAGACACCTTTTCTGCGGCAAAGCGTTCCCTGTACTCCCTTGACATTGCCTTTTCCAGAGAAAGAAGCTCATCGCTCCTTACGGCCTTTACCTGCTCGCTCACCTGGTCCGGCATCACGGCTGCCTTTGTACCTGCCCGCTTAGAGTACTTGAACACATGCATTTCATAAAAATGCACCTCCTCCAGGAATTTCCTTGTGACGGCAAACTCCTCCCCTGTCTCCCCCGGAAAGCCTACGATCACGTCCGTGGTGATGGCCGGATCTGTAAAATGCCTCCGCAGTATCCTGCACCGTTTTCCATAATCTTCTGTCGTATAGTGGCGGTTCATCCGCTTTAATGTTTCATTGCAGCCGCTCTGGAGGGACAGGTGGAAATGAGGGCAGAATTTCGGCAGGGCCGCCAGCTTTTCAGCAAACTCCTCTGTGATGATCCTGGGCTCCAGGGACCCCAAACGGATGCGCTCCAGCCCTGGGATCCCATGGATCTCCTCGATCAGCGCCAGAAGCTCCCTGTGGTTCCAATCACCCTCCTGCACCGGATTTCCCTCCATGTGCTCAATGCCGTAGGAACTTAAATGGATCCCTGTCAGCACGACCTCCTTATAGCCTCTTTCCGTCAGTCCTCTGATCTCCTCTGCCACATCCTCACGGCTCCTGCTGCGCACTCTTCCTCTTGCATAAGGAATGATGCAGTAGCTGCAGAACTGGTTGCATCCGTCCTGCACCTTGATAAAGGCTCTGGTGTGGGCTCCCATATCCTCCAGCCGGAGGTTCTCATATTCCTTTGAGCAGGCAATGTCAATGACATGGGACTGCTTCCCGGCCCGCTCCCTCATATAGTCCTCAATAATGTCTGCCAGCTCCGCCTTTTTGTTGTTTCCCACGATAATGTCCACGCTGGCATCCTCTTTCAGCTTCTCAGAGGCCACCTGCACATAGCAGCCCGCCGCCACCACCACGGCCTCCGGATTCATCTTTTTTGCCCGGTGGAGCATCTGGCGGGATTTGCGGTCTGCAATGTTGGTGACAGAGCAGGTGTTGATCACGTATACGTCCGCCTTCTCATCAAAGGGAACGATCTCGTACCCGCGTGTTTTCAGCTGCTGCTCCATGGCCTCTGTCTCATATGCATTTACCTTACATCCCAGATTATGCAGGGCTGCCTTTGGCATCTCGATCCCTCCTGTTCACAAATTACCAGTTTCATACATTGTTTTTCATGCAATCTCACTATTGACTTTTAGTCCCTCCATCTGTAGTATTAAAACAAAGTAGGTTTTCCTGCATAATTATCACTTTACATACATTACAAGGAGGTTTTCCACATGAAAACAGTTCGTATTTCGTTAAATTCCATTGACAAAGTTAAGTCATTTGTAAATGATTTATCAAAGTTTGATGTTGATTTTGATTTAGTATCCGGCAGATATGTGATCGATGCAAAGTCCATCATGGGTATCTTCAGCCTGGATCTTTCCAAGCCAATCGACTTAAACATCCATGCAGAAAGCGGTGTTGAGGAAATCCTTGCTCTCCTCTCCCCATACATCATCGACTGATCGATTCGTTATCCGTCAAGAGTCAAGTAAGAGTCCGGCAGGCCGGACTCTTTTTTCGTTTCTCCCTGCTTATCCCTCGCAGTGGATCACCTCTGTGGTCTCAAGTGCTGTCTTCACCATCTCATCGATCTTCTCTTCCAGATGGCGCTCAGAGCTGCGGATCACATGGATATTCGGCTTTGTCACAGGATGCTTTGCCACGAAAATGGTGCAGCAGTCCTCATAGGGCTGGATGGAAGTCTCATAGGTTCCGATCTTCTCCGACACGTCCACGATCTCCTGCTTGTCAAAGCCGATCACCGGCCGGAATACCGGCATAGTGCAGACCTCGTTGGTGGCTGCAAGAGACTGAAGAGTCTGGGATGCCACCTGGCCGATGCTCTCTCCTGTGATCAGGCCGATGGAGCCTGTGCGCTCCGCAATGGTCTGGGCAATGCGCATCATGTAGCGGCGCATAATGATCGTAAGCTCCTCATGAGGGCATTTATCATAAATATAAAGCTGGATATCCGTAAAATTCACTACATGCAGATCCATGGGGCCTGCATACCGCGCCACCAGGTTGGCCAGATCCACCACCTTCTGCTTTGCCCGGTCACTGGTATATGGCGGGGCGTGGAAGTAGACAGCATCGATCTTCACTCCGCGCTTTGCGATCATATAGCCGGCCACAGGACTGTCAATGCCGCCGGAGAGCAGAAGCATGGCCCTGCCGTTGGTACCCACAGGCATACCGCCCGGACCCGGGATGATCAGGGAGAAAATGTTCACCTTCTGGCGCACCTCCACCCGGAGCAGAACATCGGGATCGTGCACATCCACCTTCATCTCCGGGAAAGCCATAAGGACCGCCTCCCCTAAGTCACGGTTCATCTGCTCTGAACTTATGGGGTACTGCTTATCCCCTCTGCGGGAGACCACCTTAAAGGTGAGATGGCGGTCAGGATATACCTGCTCCACATAGGATACCACCTGCTTCTTTACATTTTCAAAATCCTTGTCTTCGAT
The DNA here is from genome assembly GCF_020554865.1 of Lacrimispora sp. 210928-DFI.3.58. Taxonomy (GTDB): domain Bacteria; phylum Bacillota; class Clostridia; order Lachnospirales; family Lachnospiraceae; genus Enterocloster. The sequence continues at coordinate 52,841 of NZ_JAJCIC010000009.1, read as the reverse complement.
CTGGACCATAGGGCAGATGTCTGCGATTCCGAAGACCCTCTTTAAGGCCTCTATGGTATCATCGTAATCATACTCTCCCTCTGCCTTCACATAGATGCGCCCGGACTCCTTTGTCACGGTAAACTCTCCGTCCACATCCCTTAAGGCATAGCGGATCTGCTTTATCAGGGCATCCTCAAACATATAACGGTTCTTGCCCTTTGTACCGATCTCGGCATATTTGATCAAAAATGACTGGTACTGCATGTTTTCTCCTCTTTCTATCATATAGGCCGCGGACTCCGGCCTTTTGTTCCGCAAAACAGGGGTTCTCTGCCGGATAAACGGTGAACCGGATCAGGCCCTGTGGTATCTTCTCAGCACCGGAAGCAGCTCCTTCAGCACCCCGATGCAGTAATCAATCTCTTCTTTTTTGTTGAACAGCCCAAAGCTGAACCGCAGCGTGGAATCCAAAAGCTCCTTTTTCACCCCGATCGCCTTTAAGGTGCCGCTGATGGCAGGATGGTTGGAGGAGCAGGCGGAGCCTGAGGACACATAGATGCCTTTATCCTCCAGCGCATGGAGCAGCACCTCGCTGCGCACCCCTGCAAAGCTTGCGCTGACGATCTGGGGCGCTCCAGCGCTGCCCTTTAAGCTGTTGACGGTAACGCCCTCCAGCTTCTCCATCTCATCGATCATATGATCCTTTAAGCCTGTGATATAAGCTATCTTCCGGCTGTGGTCCGTGTACATCTCCATTGCGGCCACGCCCATGCCTGCAATGCCCGGTACATTTTCCGTGCCGGAGCGCATGTCCTTCTGCTGACCGCCGCCGTAGAGGAGAGGCCTCACCTTCACCCGCTCGTCAATGTAGAGGAAGCCCACGCCCTTTGGACCATGGATCTTGTGGGCGCTGACGCTTAAGAGGTCAATACCCTGCTTTTTCGGACGGATGAGGAGCTTTCCGTAAGCCTGGATGGCATCTACATGGAAAATGATGGAAGGAGCCTTCCCGTGGATCAGGGCTCCGATCTCCTCCACAGGCTCCACTGCTCCCATCTCATTGTTCACATACATGATGGAGACCAGGATGGTATCCGGCCTTATGGCCTCTTCCAGCTCCTTAAGCGATATGTGGCCCTCATGGTCCACGGAAAGGTATGTCACCTCAAAGCCCTGCTGCTCTAAAAATGCCAGCGGGTTGTACACGGAAGCATGCTCGATCCTGGTGCTGATGATATGCTTTCCCGCCCTCTGGTTCGCCATAGCTGTACCGATGAGGGCCATGTTGTTGGACTCCGTGCCTCCGGAGGTAAAAAGGATCTCCTTCTCCTTTACCTTCAGGGTCTTTGCGATCGCTGCTGCTGCCTGGCGCACATACTGCTCTGCTTCCATGCCCTTCCTGTGTTTTGCGGAAGGGTTGCCGTAATCCTCTGTCATTACTTTTACCACCATGTCCTTTACGCTGTCAAGGACACGGGTGGTCGCTGAATTGTCAAAATATGCTTCCATCCTATCTTCTCCTTGCACACAGAGACTGCTTCTTTTTCCTGATACTCCCGGCAAAGCAGCTCTCTGCTCCTTCCATCTGCATTAAGCTCTGTCTTTCCCCATTCCAAACGCGCTTTCAGCCTGCAGCAGCTCCTTTAAAATGCGCCCTCCAGCTTCATCATGATCACTGACAGCAGCGCAAGTCCCGCTGTCTCTGTCCGCAGGATGCGCTTTCCCAGGCTTATGGGGCTCACGCCGTACTCCAGGGCCGTCTCGATCTCCTTCTCATCAAAACCGCCCTCCGGCCCGATGAAAACCGCGATATCCTGACCAGGACCAATACGTTCAAGAGCCCTTCCTGCGCCCTCCATGCCCTCTGCATTCTCATAGGGGATCAGGCGCACCTCAAAATCTCTTTCCTTTATATAGGCAAATGCCTCTGTCAGGCTCATGAGCTCCATCACCTCAGGCATGCGGCTGCGCTTTGACTGCTTTGCCGCGCTCTCCGCAATGGCCTGCCAGCGCCTGCGCTTTGCTTCTTCCTTCTTTTTATCCAGCTTTACCACGGCATTCTTTGTGGCTACCGGTACAACGGCAGCTGCTCCCAGCTCCACTGCCTTTTGGATGATAAGCTCCATTTTATCCGATTTTGGCAGTCCCTGAAAGAGCCAGATCCCGGAAGAAAGCTCCCTTTCCTCCTCATTGACCGCTGTGATCTCTGCCTCTACCAGGTCATTTTCCAGGCTTTTTACCAAACAGGTGTAATCATGTCCCTCGCCGTCACTGATCAGGACCTGCTCACCCGGCTTCATCCGCAGCACATGCTTCATATGGTTCACATCCGGCCCGGTGATCTGCACCAGGCTTCCTTCTACCTGAGAAGGTCTCACAAAAAAATGATGCATATATGGGCCCCCTGCTACACCCTTCTTGCTGTCACGGACACCCACTCTCCCTGGTAGGTGACCTCCACTACCTCCAGCTCCTCACTCTCTGCAAAGGCAGCCCTTACGGCCTCCTCCTTCATATTGATAATGCCGGAGGTGATGAAGTAACCGCCCTTCTTTAAATGGGCCGGGATCTCCTTTACCAGCAGGATGATGACATCTGCCAGGATATTGGCAGCCACAATATCGTACTTCTCATATCCTGCCCAGTCCTTGACGGCCTTATCATCAATGATATTTCCCTGGAGCACATGGAACTTCTCTGTGGAAATGCCGTTGGCCTCCAGGTTCTCTCCCACAGCCGTGATGGCATTTTCATCCAGGTCCGTTCCCCAGACCTCCCCTGCCCCCAGCTTTAAGGCCGTGATCCCCAAAATACCGCTTCCTGTTCCCACATCCAGCACCAGGCTGGTATCCTCCACATATTTCTTAAGCTGGCGGATGCAGAGCTGGGTGGTCTCGTGCATGCCCGTGCCAAAGGCTGTGCCGGGATCGATCTGGATAAGGAGCTTGTCCTTGTGCTCCTCCGGTATGGTCTCCCAGGTGGGCTTTATCAGGATATCGTCAACCGTGAAGGGCTTAAAATACTGCTTCCAGTTGTTGATCCAGTCCTTGTCCTCTGTCTCGGAGGCGGTTATCGTCCTGGCTCCCAGATCCACAAACAGGGCCAGCTCATCTAAGCCTTCCTCCACCTTTTTTAACATTTCACCGGTATCCACATCATCATCCAGATAGAAGCTCACCTTTGCAATGCCCTCATCCGGCGGAAGCTCCGGAAGGATGTCAATGAACATGCCCTTTGTCTCCTTCTCTGTCAAAGGCACATTGTCCTCGATCTCAATTCCTTCAATACCGATGTCATCAAACATGCTGCTGACCAAGTCCACTGCCTCTGTGGTGGTGGTCAGTGTAAATTTTTTCCACTTCATATACATTCTCCGTTCCTGATCAATTGCCGCTTAGTATCTTCACAAAAAGTATCCCCAGCACCACCAGCACCACAGGCCGGACGATCCTCTGTCCGCTCTTCACCACCAGCCCTGCCCCCAGATAATTCCCTGCAATGGAGCAAAGGCCTGCTGCCACTCCCAGGCGGAAATTGACATTTCCTGTCAGGACAAAGGTTGCCATGGCTGCCAGGTTGGAGGAAAGATTTGTCACCTTCGTGAGGGCGGAGGCGTTTCTGGTATCCATATGGGCAGCTCCCGTGAGTATGAGCAGCAGAAAGGTTCCCGTGCCCGGCCCATAGAAGCCGTCATAGCCTCCGATGAAAAAGGCAGCTCCGATGCAGATGGCCGCCATTTTTTGTTTGGAAATTTCTCCCAGTTTCTCCGTGCTCTCCATATTTTTCCTGCGGAGCACATAGTAGGCTGTCACAGGAAGTACCACGATCATCATATGCCTGATCACAGAATCCGGCACCATCAGAGCCAGGTGTGCGCCCAGAGCTGAGCCTGTGACAGCAGCCACCGCAACACAGGCTGCGGTCAGAAGCATTCCCTTCAAGTATCCGTGCTTTGCCAGCCGTATCATAGAAACCGTTGTTCCCATAGATGAACTTGTCTTGTTGGTTCCCAGCGCCACATGGGCCGGAACCCCTGCGATCATATAGGCTGGTAATGAAATAAGCCCGCCTCCGCCTGCAATGGAATCCACCAGGCCAGCCAAAAATACCAGCGGGCACACGATCAGATAGGGTATCATGATTTGTTTCCTCTTCTGTATTTCTTTCATTGTAAGCCTGCATGCGCCCGGCAGCGGACGCGCTGCCACATCATGAAAACCTGGCGGGCACATTTGGCATACCTGAATACATGCCGCCTATCCGGCGGCAGGACCTTCATTGTAACCAAACTTTCTGCAGTCTCTGATAACGTATATTACAGGAACCGCTGCGCGAACCCTGTAATCAGATTTACGGCGCTTGCTGCGCCTTTTATCAGAACCCGCTTTGCGGCTTCTGATAACCCATATTATCACAGATTACCAGGGCTGGCAAGAAGAGGCAGAGGATTTTTGCAATAAAACAGCCCGCTTCTGCATTAACCTTATGAACGGATGAAAAGCAGGCTGAAAGGGACCGGCGTTCCGGCCAAACGTTTCCATAAGAGAAAGCCGCGGCTTTCGAAAGGCGCGCGGCAGAGAAACGAAATTCCTTTTTGCATTACACTCCATCACACAACCGGAGCCATACCCCCTGCCAGCTGATTCATTTGTACCAAAGACGATATCTCCAAGCAGATACAAAAGAAAAAATCCTTCTGGTTTTATCTGTAAAACCTGAAAACAGCCCTCCGAAGCCTGCAGCAGCAGGACGGAGGGCCGTTTTTTGCTGCGTGTATTTTTTTCTGCCTCTTGAGTTTTTGCATGCTATTGACATTTCCTATAAATGTACATACAATAGTTGTATCTGCAACTATTGCAGTTGCAACTTATTTTCATCCGGGAGGAATTTTTATGAAGCGCTTTTTTTCCTACCTAAAGCCCTACAAAAAGGACGCCATTCTGGCCATACTGTGTATTGAAGCCGAAACCGTGTTTGAGCTTGTCATCCCTCTGGTGATGGCTTCCATTGTAGATATTGGGGTGGCAAACGGGGACAGGCGGTATATTATTACCAGAGGGATCCAGATGATCCTCCTGGCTCTCATATCCCTTGTACTGGGCCAGGGCTCGGCCATCTATGCGGCCAGATGCGGTCAGGGGCTGGGAGCCGAGATCAGGAAGGCACAGTTTGCAAAGCTCCAGCAGTTTTCCTTTGCAAATACGGATCATTTCAGCTCCTCCTCCCTTGTGACAAGGCTCACAAGCGATGTGACGGCCATTCAGAACACCGTGTCCACCAGCATGCGGCCGGGCTTCCGCTCCCCTGCCATGATGCTCACTGCCATGACAGCCTCCTTTCTCATCAATCCAAAGCTGGCCACAGTATTTCTGGTAGCTGCGCCCACCCTGGGCTTCCTGCTCTTTCTCATCATCAGCCATGTGCGCCCTCTTTACACAGTGATGCAGGGCTCCATCGATATGGTAAACCGCATTATCCAGGAAAATCTGACCGCCATCCGTGTAGTGAAATCTTACGTCCGCGGCGGTCATGAGATCAGCAAATTTGAGGAGGTCAATGAAAACCTCCAGCATACAGCAGAAAATTCCTTCCGCCTGGCTGCCCTCAACATGCCTGCCATGCAGTTTGTCATGTATTCCACCATCCTGGCGATCCTGTGGTTTGGCGGAAAGCTCACAAGCATTGGCGGCATTAAGGTAGGGGAGCTTACAGGCTTTTTAAGCTATGTGCTCCAGGTCTTAAACTCCCTTATGATGTTCTCCAACGTCTTCCTTATGACAACCAGGGCTTTGGCCTCCTGGAAGCGCATTACCGAGGTACTGGATGAAGAGATCGACATCAAGGAGGACAGGGCTCAGGATATCCGGGTAACAAAGGGGGATATCCGTTTTGAACATGTTTCTTTTAAATACAATCTGAATGCAAAGGAGCATGTGCTCACTGACATCTCCTTCCATATAAAGCCCGGACAGACAGTGGGGATCCTTGGACAGACAGGAGCCGCCAAGACCACCCTGGTGCAGCTGATCCCCAGGCTCTATGAGGCAACGGAGGGAACTGTATGGGTGGACGGCTATCCGGTATATGAGTATCCCCTTAAGGGTCTCAGGGATTCCATCGCCATGGTGCTCCAGAAAAACACCCTGTTTTCCGGTACAGTAAGGGAAAACCTGCTCTGGGGCAAGGAGGACGCCACAGAGGAGGAGATCGCAAGAGCCTGCTCCATTGCCTGTGTGGATGAGTTTCTCTCCCGCCTGGAGAATGGCCTTGACACAGACCTGGGCCAGGGCGGCGTCAATGTGTCGGGAGGCCAGAAGCAGCGCCTCTGCATTGCAAGAGCTGTCTTAAAGGCACCCAAGGTGCTGATCCTGGATGATTCCACCAGCGCCGTAGATACAGCCACAGAGGCAAAGATCCAGCAGGGACTGGCAGAAAGCCTTCCTGATACCACAAAGATCATCATTGCCCAGCGCATTACCTCTGTCATCCATGCAGACCAGATCCTGATCCTGGAGGACGGAAGGCTGGCAGGCCAGGGAACACACGAAGAGCTCCTTGCCTCCAACTCCATTTACCAGGAGATCTATTATTCCCAGCAGGAAGGAGGAAATCTGTAATGGCAAAGACCACTAGCTTCAGCCGTCCAAAGAACACAAAAAAGGCCCTGCTCACCATGCTGGGATACTTAGGCCGCCACAAGTGGTACATGCTGGTCATCGCCCTTTTAGTAGCTGTCAGCAGCATGGCAGGTATTCTTGGGACCTATCTCCTAAAGCCTGTCATCAACCAGTATATCCTGCCGGGAGACATACCTGGGCTTGTACGGATGATCGCTCTCATGGGAATCCTGTACCTGTGCGGTGCACTCTCCTGTCTGGCCTACAATCAGATGATGGTCCACATTTCCCAACAGGTGGTAAAGGAGATCCGCTCCGATCTGTTTTCCCATACCCAGAAGCTGCCCCTATCCTATTTTGACGCCCATACCCATGGGGAGCTCATGAGCCGTTTTACCAATGACGTGGATACCATAAGCGAGGCGTTAAACAGCAGCTTTGCCATGCTGATCCAGAGCTTTATCACTGTCGTCGGCACGCTTACCATGCTCCTTGTATTAAGCCTTCGGCTGTCTCTCATCGTTATGGTGTTCCTGGCTGCCATGTTCCTGTTCGTGCGCTACAACAGCAGGCGCAGCAAGAAGTATTTTAACCTCCAGCAGCAGTATCTTGGAAGCATCAACGGCTTTGTGGAGGAAATGGTGACAGGCCAGAAGGTGGAAAAGGTATTTAACCACGAGGCAAAGGATTTTGAGGAGTTCTGCCGCAGAAATGAGGCCTACCGCACAGCGGCCACAAGGGCTCTCTCCTACTCTGGCATGACCGTGCCCACCATTGTATCTCTTTCTTATATTAATTACGCATTGTCAGCCTGTGCAGGCGGCCTCTTTGCACTGTCCGGCCTGATCGATCTGGGCACCCTGGCCTCCTATCTTGTCTATGTGCGCCAGAGCGCCATGCCCATGAACCAGTTTACACAGCAGATCAACTTCCTTTTAGCCGCCCTTTCCGGCGCAGAGCGCATTTTTGATATGATGGATGAAAAGCCGGAGATCGATGAGGGAGCTGTAACTCTCTGCAATGTAAAGGAAGCAGAGGACGGAGCTCTTACGGAATGCGAAAGCTTTACCGGAAAATTTGCGTGGAAGGTGCCCTCAGACGCGGATGAGCCTGACAGCAGGCAGCGGGAACCCCTGCGGCAGTCCTCCCGACTCATCCCCCTGCGCGGCGATGTACGCTTTGAACATGTGGTGTTCGGCTACACACCGGAAAAGCGGATCTTAAACGGGATCAGCCTCTACGCAAAGCCCGGCCAGAAGATCGCCTTTGTGGGCTCCACCGGTGCCGGAAAAACTACGATCATCAATCTGATCAACCGCTTTTATGAGATCGATGGCGGCATGATCACCTATGACGGCATTGACATACGAAAGATCAAAAAGGACGACCTGCGCCGCTCCCTTTCCATGGTGATCCAGGATACCCATTTATTTACGGGAACCATTGCGGACAATATCCGCTACGGACGGCTGAATGCCACGGATGAGGACATCAGGATGGCTGCCCGTATCGCAAACGCCCACTCCTTTATCCGCCGCCTGCCTCAGGGTTATGATACCATGCTCCACAGCGACGGCGCCAACCTGTCCCAGGGACAGAGGCAGCTTCTGGCCATTGCAAGGGCTGCCATCTCCCGCCCTCCTGTGCTGATCCTTGACGAGGCCACCAGTTCCATTGACACCAGGACCGAAAAACTCATTGAGACCGGCATGGACGCCCTGATGGAGGGAAGGACCGTATTCGTCATCGCCCACAGGCTTTCCACGGTACGCCGCTCTGAGGCTATCATGGTGCTGGAAAAGGGTGAGATCATGGAGCGTGGAAGCCATGAGGAGCTGTTAAAGCAGAAGGGGCGGTATTATCAGCTGTACACCGGCATGTTTGAGTTGGAATAGAAGGCCAGAAAGTGAGAGAATCATTATGATAGAAAAAAGTAACATACGCCGTTTAATGGTAAAATGCGAAAAGGCACGCAAGAACATCCTCCATCCATATTTTTCCCAGATAGGCCTTACCTTTGGTCAGGGGCAGGCCAGAGTTTTGGAAACCCTCCTTGTGCGGGACCACATTTCCCAGAAGGAGCTGGCTGACCTCTGCCATATTGATGTCACTACCATATCGCGGGCTATTGACCGCCTGGAGGATACCGGATATCTTGTCCGGGAGCGGGACCCCGGCTGCCGCCGCTCCTTCTCCATCTGCCTCACAGACCATGGGCGGGAGGCTGCTTTCAAGGTACAGCAGGTCCTTTCCTTTGTAGACGACCGTATCTGGGAAGGCTTTTCCCCGGAAGAAATGGAACAGCTTTCCGAAATGCTTCAAAGGATCTGTAAAAACCTGGAAGTTTCCGCTTTTAAACCTCAACAGCCGCAATAAACAATCCCCGGAATAGCCCTCCTCCATCCCATGGGGCTGTTCCGGGGATTCCTGTTAAGAATGCCAAAAGCAGCATCCTTCTGACCCTGGGCGGGCTGCTTTTATCAGAGGGAAAACGCTGGTAAACAAACTGACAGACCGCCTGCCTATCGAGATACGCGGGCTCTGTCTCACAGCAGCTGGACAAATTTGTAATGGCTCTGTGCCATCCCCTCCCGCTCATAAAACCGATGAGCCCCGGTACGCACCTTGTTGCTGGACACCTCCAGCCTCACACAGCCCTCCTGTATGGCGATGGCCCTTGCCTCCTCAAACAGGCTGTGGCCGATCCCCTGGGAGCGCAGCTCCTGATCCACTACAAATTCTACGATCTCCCCGATCCTCCCTGCCCGGCAGAGCATGGGGCCGGTCCGCAGGGTGAGGATCCCCGCCACACTGCCATTTTCCTCTGCAGCCAAGCAGAAATATCCCGGAAGCTTCTCATATTCTAAAAACGTCCGCTCAAAGCCCTCCCTGTCTAACTCTTCCCCCTCCAGTTCACAGAGAAGCCTGTAAATGTACGGCTCATCCTCCATTTTCGCAAATCTGATCATTCTGACGATCCTCTCTCTCTGTTTTTCCCTTGCTCTCTGCTTCCTCTATCTGGCGCTCCCATTCCTCCTTTGCGCTGCGCATCCTTCGGAAATAGGAGCTCATCTCATCCGCCATACCGGACAAACGGTTTAAAAGAGTAGAAAAATCTTTTAACATCACATCATCCTTAAAATAGGGATATACGATATCATGGTCGATCTCGCTCCAGCCCTCCTCAAACAGGGTCCTTCCCTGGATCTCCACATAATAGCCCTTGTACTTAATGATATAATGGAGAGAACGGTAAATGCCGTCCGACTTAATATCGATCAGGCTTTCATCATAGATCCTGCTGTCGCCGTTTCTGCGGTAGACCTTGGGGCGCTCCGCAATATAGTAGTGGCTCTTGTCCTCATCAAAATCATCGATCCTGTTTTCCACATACAGGCCGGGATCATTTTCAAACACCGTGGTGATATAGCGGTGAAAATAGATCCAGTCCTCACGGTACAAAAAGAATACCCGGATACCGATCAGGTCCGTAATATATTTGTAGAAATTCGTCCTGTCGATCCTGGCAAAGCGCTCCGGATGCTCATTCCTCTTGCGGATGATCTTTTCCAGAAGATGGCCGGGATCCTTTGTCCTGTAGCGGTAGGAGTGGATCCCGGCTTTCTCGATATCATAGAGATAGTCATTGACAAAATCCTTGCCAATGCTCTTTAATTCCTCCTCCATTGACAGGTAATTGTCATAGATGGCTGCCAGCTCCTCCCAGGAGATCCCAGCCGCCTCAAATTCCTCCTGTTCCATGTTATATTCTCTGAAAAAAGCTTCCCGGTTGATCATTGCTATCCCTCTTTCCTGAATTTGGGGTATACCGGTATGCGAATCCCCCTGTACCAGCCGCTTATCAGCAGATGCGGTCCCCATTTTTCACCTTCTCTGATGGTCCTAAGAGCACGATCCCCTGCTCCGAATCACTCCCCAGTACCAGCACCTCGCTCTTTACATCTCCGATCCTGATGGACGGGAAGTTCACCACTCCCACTACCTGCCTGCCCACCAGATCCTCCGGCTGATAGCAGGCTGTCACCTGGGCCGAGGACATTTTCACTCCAAGCTCCCCTCCAAAATCGATCACCAGCCTGTAGGCCGGCTTCCTGGCTCTCTTGTTCACAGATGCCTCCACAATGGTGCCAATGCGCATATCGATCTTATCAAAATCCTCTATTGTGATCATAATTCCCATCCTCCCTTTTCCATATACTCCCGGAGTCTCTTTGTGCCCGATTTTGTGAGATGATTTTTTGTCAGTTGTGCCCATATTTTTGAGGCGTACGCAGCGCATGCATCAATGAAATTTGGATGCGGCCGGCGGAAAATCAGCCGCAAAAGCGAGTGCAGGAAAGATTCCGAGAGTACATTTACTCATAAGTATAACATAATTTTCCCCTGACTCCAACTAAGTTATGTTTTCTTATGATATCTTACTTTCTCTTTTTCATGCTCTTTCCGTAGATCACAAAAAATACCACATTGATGACAATGCCGAACACGGTTGCACTGGGCGCTGCCAGTCCAATATTTGTCAGGCTGGCATTGGGCTGAATGCTCATAAAATAAGACATGGGAAGCCTTACAAGGAAGGTCTGGGCAATGCCCTGGAACATGACAAATACTGTCTGGCTGTGGCCGTTATAATAGCCGATAAAGCTGAACAGGATGCTGGTAACCACCGCCTCGATGCTGAAGCCCTTTAAGTACTCGGCGGCCCTCAGGATGACTGCCCCGTCCTTTGTAAACACATAGGACAGCAGGTCTCCATGGAAAAATGCCAGATACGCAATGAAGACTCCGATAAAGGCTCCCATGCCCATTCCAGTTATCAGGGAGCGCCTTGCCCGGTCTTCCTTTCCCGCGCCTACATTCTGGGCCACAAAGGCGGACATGGACTGCATCAGTGCACCTGGCACCAGCATGATAAAGCTCACGATCTTGTTGGCGACTCCATAGCCGGAGGATGCCTCCAGCCCCAGCCTGTTGATAAAAGCACAGAGGGCCAGAAAGGAAAACTGGGTCAGGATCTCCTGAAAGGCAATGGGAATGCCCACCTTGACGAAATTGCCGATCTCCGGGTTAAAACAGATGTCAGAGCGTTTCATTGTAAAGGGAAGCTTCTGCCTGCGGATGATCATCAGGGACAGGACTACGCTCACTGCCTGGGCAAGCACAGTGGCAAGGGCCGCCCCTGCCACATTCATCTTAAACACAGCCACAAACAGCAGGTCTCCCACCACATTTACTGCGCAGGCGATCGCCACAAAGACCAGAGGAAGCCGTGAGTTTCCCAGCCCGCGGAAAATGCTGCTGATGACATTGTAGGCCACAATGAACAGAATGCCTCCGCCGCAGATACGCACATAGGAGGCTGTCAGATCAACGGCTTCCTCCGGGGCCTGCATCAGAATGGAAAGCTGTCTTGCAAACATCAGCATGACCGCTGCGATCGCCACAGACAGCACGGCAAAAAAACAGACAGCCCCGCCGATCACCCTGCCGACACGTTCCTCACGCTTCTCTCCGATATACCGTCCGATCAACACGGTAATTCCCATGGAAAGCCCTGTAACTGTAAATGTCACCAGATTTACGATCCCGCTTCCCGTGGATACGCCGGATATTCCTGCTGTTGTTCCAAACCAGCCCACCACCAGAATATCCACTGCCCCGTACATTGCCTGGAGCACAAGGGCTCCCAGGACCGGCAGCATGAAGGTCAGTAGCTTTGCAGCGATGCTTCCCTGAGTAAAATCATTTGAATGTTGTTCCATTTTTATGTACCTTGACCTTTATGTTTTTCCCACCCCTATACAAAGTGAAATGACCGGTCGGGGAACCGGTCATTTCAGGAGAAGGTATTTCGTTTCTTATGGGGTGTAGCAAAAACTATATAATGTATTGGGGGGGTTACGTCTATTATAATAGCATAGGACAGCAAAAAAGTGTGCACAAACTTTTTCTTTTATCGGAGATGTTTTTATGCAATTTGGTACATTACTGTAATGCAGTGGCTTTGGACCGGACCTAGATCATCATCTCTTCCCTGCTTCTCAGCCGCACAGCCTCCGATATGTCCGTCTTTTTGTAGCTCGCTTCATTTCCCGCATTCTGGCCTGAGCGCTGGCGGGCAAGCTCACATTTCTGGTAAAAGTATTTGATAATGTCCTTTCGGGTGATAATGCCGATAAAACACTTTTGATCATCAAGCACAGGGACAAAGTTCTGATTCAGGACTTTTCCGATCAGGTCTTCCATATCCGCATCCGCCTTTACCGGACGGTTATCCAGACGGCGGCGCACGGCTGTCACCGGGATCTTTTCCGCACCCTTCAGATTTAAGTTGTACTGATTCTTGATCCCCCACAGCAGGTCTCCCTCTGTCAGTGTGCCGACGTACCGGCCTGTCCTGCTGATGATCGGTACTGCGGAATACTTATGATGCTCCATTTTTTCCAATGCCTGCCGGAGGGTGTCATCCTCATTTATGTAAGCCACTTCGCTTTTAGGCGTCAGGAAAAATAATATATTCATACGAATGCTCCTTTTTCTCTATTCTTATTTCAGTATACCCTACCCCTCTTAACCTATTGTGAACAAATTATTATAAAAATCTGAAATTTTATTACAGAGAGCAAAAAATCTCCATACAGTTCTGCCAGTCAAATGCGATTTCATTGGCCCGGCGCTGTATGGAGATTTTGCTGCAAACTTACGGGAAGCGCGAACTCCGCTTCGCTCTGTTTGCTTTTTTATTCCATATGATCCAGAGGATCTATGGTCTTTCCCTGATGGTCCAGTTCAAAGTATACATTCACGCCTTCTACGGAATAATACTTTGTAGGCTCTGACACATAGCCCAGTATCTGTCCCTTATGAAGGTATTCTCCCTGAACGGCAGTGACCTCCTTCAGCTGGCCGCAGGTAGCTGTGTACTCATTTCCCAGATCCAGCACCACATAGCTCCCGATCTCCTCATTGGAGCCCACCTCCAGCACTCTTGCATTGGCGGGAGCCTCCACAGGCGTGCTCACGTCAGACTGGATGACGATGCCGGGATTGCACTTGTACTGATCCAGGGTCGGGAAATAGATGGTCTGATCCATGCTGTAGTCAAGGAGCACATTGCCTCTGACAGGCCAGGACATTCGGCTGGTGTCTGTAAAATCCAGCACCAGCGCCTCCGCTGCGCTATTTCCGGCTCCGACCTCTGCTGCCAGGTCATTGCCCTGGTTCCTGTTTTCGGCCACCGCTGTTTTCTCCTGGCCTTTTGTCTCTGCTCCCTTTGTCTCCTCCTTTGTCTCTTTCACTGCATCGGACGCTCCTGCGATCTGCATGGAGTCCGGCGTTGTCTCCTGGGCGATCAGCTCAGGCTGTGGCATCTCAAGGTAGGGGTTCGTCTCCCCGGCCTTTCCTCTTTGAACAGTAATGATCCCTGCTGCGGCTACAATAGTCAGCAGGCCTAGCACTAGCATGACAAGAAACAGCTTATCCTTGAACATCTGGTTTACTTTGTCTTTCACGTTTATCACCTCGGTACTATTCTTACCAAACCGAGACAGCTTATTCAGAAATCAAAGCAATATTTTTATAAAAATATCCCAGGATGTCTTCTGCTCTCCAGCCCTCCTTTGCCTTCTCATTGGCTGTGTGCTGACTCAAACCATATCCATGGCCGATCCCCTTTGAGACCGCACGGAAGCCCTCGCCGTAGGCCTCCATGGAAAAGCAGGCGGAGCTTAAGCCTAAGGCGTACTGTATTTCCTCCCCTCCAAAGAGAAAGCCTCCTATCTGGATCTGCTCCACATAGCCTGCCCCATCCCTGGATATGATCTGCACACCTGCGGGAAAATCCTCTGCCTTCACCTGGCGTGGTCCTGCCCCTCCCTCCGGGATCCCATTCACTGCCCTGGCCCCTTCCTCCCCTGTAAAGGAAGAAAACTGCTGGAAGCCCTCTGCCTCCACATCAAGGGGGCAGTCCACGGGCTGCAGATAGGGATGGGCAAAGTCACCTGCTCTTGTCATGCCTGCCGAAGCCCGGCAGAACATGGGGTCTATCGCCTTTCCCTCATATGTCATGATCACACCGGAGGTCTCCCTTACTGCCTGCTCCAGCTTCTGATAATATCCGGGAAAGGAGCTGGTTCCCCACAGCCGTTTCAGCTGGTCTGCCTCCATATAATCCATATCTAAGGCTGATTCCGGGATCTCTGTCCCATCACCAAAGGACTCAAGCTGACGGCAGATATATGTTCTGGCAATGACCGCCTGGGCCTTCAATGCCTCCAGCTCATATTCAATGGGCATCTGCCTTGCGATCACTCCCGGCAGATATTCCTCCATATCCATGTAGTAAGCACCGCTCGTCCTGTCAAGAAGGATCCTTATGCCTCCCGCTGCTCCCTTCTGATGTTCATAGCGCAGCTCCTCGCCGTGAACTGCGCCTGTCCACCCCAGTGTTCCCACATAGGGAACCAAAAATACGGTCAGGGCCGCCCAAAGGAAGTGTCTTCTCATACCTCCTCCCCTCCTTTCTTTTTGCATCCAATGACACACTTCCTCTATACAATATATGCCGGGGCGTGTTTGTCTATGTCCAGAAGGGCTGGTCCGCGGTCTCCGTCATTCTGTCTCCCAGGCGTACAGGATCGTCCTGGCATCGGAAAATTCATAGCTGCAGGTCACAAAGGAAAACAGCGGCTTCTTGATTTCAGGAAGTACCGCCTTTGCCGAGGCCCCTGCCGTCATCTCCTCCACATAGGAATCAAAGGCGTCCTGTGACAGAAACTCCGTCTTTCTTCGGATAGCATCGGGGGTTGTATACAGGGCCGCCGCTGCCTTTAGATGGAACTCCCTGTCAGGCGTATAAATATAAATGTCTCTGTGGGCGTCAAAATACGCCTGCTCCTTAAATTTTACGATATCCTTGAACATGCTTCCATTGCGCATATTGTGGCCATAAAGAATGTTGTGATAGCCGGAAAAATCCTTTTCACTCTCAAAATCCAGATAGATTGCCCCTGCCGCATTCTCCTCCTCGTGGATGTCATGGTGGAGATATTTGTCATTGTCACCTGCCTGCAGGATCGGATAATCAATTTTCGTGCCTGGTATGGTGATCCAGCCTACCACCTCCGGATTGATCTCCCACAGCGCTTCAAAATCAATGGGAGAACAGTAGCGCTCCTCCCTTGTCTCCTCTGTGCTCTCTGTTTCTTCTGCTTCCTCCAATCTGATTTCCAATACTTCCGCCTCTGTCTCCCTCACTGCTTCGGCCAGAGACTGATACTCCCGGTCTCTTCTGCTGCCCTCCATTTCCCTTAATAGCAGTTCCGCCCCTCCTGCCAGGATCGCGCCTGCCGCCAGGATCAAAAGACATCTGGCTCCATTTTTCCTCATATTAAGCCTCCTTCCTCCCGTATACCCACATCACCTCCCGGTTCTGTGGACTTTCTGCCATATCTGTGTCTGCCAGGTACGTCAAAAGGGGGCAGCCTGTTTCCCGCTGCCCCCAGATACGGACTTTTTACTGTCCTGCTCTTATGCTTCTTCTTTCTTTTTTTCTGACATTCCTACATACATCACAGCCAGCATTCCCATAAGGATAATGATCATGGGATTGTCTGCCGGATGCTCTCCTGTTTTGGGAAGTCCTGCTGATGGAATCATCTCCTCAGGTACCTCTTCCACCTCGATCTTTGTCTCCTGGACACCAGGGCCTCCGGTTACCGCTGTGCTGGCTTTGGGCCCTCCGGATGAGGAGCCGCCTCCGCCTCCACCGCCGCTGTGGCCTCCGCCTCCGCCGCTTCCCGGATCAGTAGGAGTTGTCCCTCCGGTTCCATTAACTGTATAGGATACAGCCGGTTTCAGGAAATCCTCCGGCTCAAGCTGATTCTTGTTGCTGTCTACCGGATGCAGGGTCGCACTGTTGTTTGTATATAAGCCATAGCTTAAGGAACCGTCATTATTCTCTCCAAACCTGTCATAGGCACCGTAGGTCTGTGTCTGTGCTCCTGCAGCCTTTGTCTCCTGAAGCTCCACCACATAGGTGAGTGTCACAGGTTCAAACTGACTGACCGGCGTATTGATCTCCCATACAAAATGTTCGCCGCCCTTTAAATCTCCCGGAACATATCGGAGTACATATGGGTAGGTCTTTCCGTCACTGCTCCCGTTTTCATTGCCAAAGCCATAGCTAAGGCCGTCGCCCAGAGGCGTTACCGCGAGAGGCTCCTTGTTTACCGTGAGTGTCAGTGCATCGGAGGAGTTGACAAAGTTGAAATTGTAGTCATTCTCCACATAACCCATGTAGTCTGTTACCCAGCTTCCGGCATCCAGAAGGTAGAGGATGTCGTTTTTGATCATATCAAAGGATACATCTTTTCCTCCTGCAAGGTAATCCATGAATGCAGGGCCCCAAAGATACTGCTGTCCCAATCCCGGATTTGCTCTCATCGCATAGCAGCGATAACCCTTTGAAGAAGCCTCCTTGTATACCTGGTTTGTGTAATACAGGGCTTTATCGACCGACATTGGATGGATGGAAGCCTCCTCCAGCGGGGTCTTATTCACAGCTGTCCCTCCAACAGGATAATCATAGGTATCTCCATCTGCAGCAATACCCGCTCCGATTTTGGACATCCAGTCCTCCCAATCAGCCGGGGCCTCCTCTGTCTTGTATTTTGAATACCAGTTGTCCGGTCCTGCCCAGTCTTTAACAGCATCAGCCCAGAACGTCCAAGCAGTTACTGTTGGCTCTTCACCGTACATGTAGGTAATTCCATCACTAACAAATACAAGATATTTGCGGGACGCCTCCACCTCGGTGTCCTCATCCAGCATTCTTGTTCCAGCCAAAAGACCTGCATGGGTGTTGGTACCGGAGGAAATGTCCTGCTTAATGGCAGCCTCAATCTCCCCATACTGTGTAGACAGGTTCATCCATGAGGAAACATGTGCGGCCTTATTGAAAATCACAACGCCTACCTTTACCTCTGCGCCTGTGGCATCAACCTGCTCCTTCAGATCACTGAGCATCTGCAGAGCCTGATCCTCCAGGCTGGGGCTGGTTGATTTATCCAATACGAATACTACATCAGAGACAAGCTTTTCTTCTGCCGCCGGAAGAGAAAGTGTCACATTGGAGCGGTATTTTCCCTCTGTGAGGGCAAGCTGGGTGGCCTCCTTTGATTTTGAGGTCGTCCACTCGGTAGCCGGAATATCGGGGTTGGGGTTCTCGTCTGGTGTTACCCAGTAAATCGCATCCTTGAACCATGTAAAGGTTTTAATTAGATTATTTTCATCAATTCCTGTAAAATTCAGGGTATGGGAACCTGTCCGGTTAGCCTCAATGATCTTCTCTGTGGCATAGGCAGTAGAGCCGTCAGGGTTCTTGCCCCAGTCTACGTCAAGATCATCCACGCCTGTCAGCTTCCAATAGCCCTGGCTGTTCTCAGGCACCTGATAGCTGGTATAAAAGTCGATGGTTCCCGGCTCCACTGCTTCCACATAGAAGCTGCCGTCGCCAAAGGTATTGCTGTCCAGAACCGGTGAAACGGTCTCTCCGCTTTCTCTCAGATTTACCAGGCCCACAATGGCATTTGTCAGAGTATTGTTTTTCACATCCGCCTTTAATGCTCCTGTATTTGTCTGATCCTGGATAACGATCTTGCAGCGCAGGGACTCTGTTCCTGTTACCGTATTGTCTGCAAAATTCAGGCTGCCTGCCTCACCGCTTCCGCCGTAGTAGCCGTGAAGGGCAAAGGAGCAATTGGTAAAGGTATTGCCTGTTACTTCAGCCCCCTTCATAAGAGTACCATCTCCGTACATAGAGACAGCTTCTTTAAACCCGTCGAAGCTGCAGTTCATTACATTGAACTGGGTGGTACCTGTGTTGATAAATACACCTATATTCGCGCCTTCTCCCTGGAAGGCACAGTTTTTTACGGTGATGTTGTCCCCCTTCTCTCCACTCTCCGTAAAGTTGGAAATGCCTGCCGCATACCATGGATTCGATACAGTTCCAAACTCAAGGGTCAGCCCCTCCAGGGTAACATTATTAGCCTCGCGCACAGAGATACCGAAGGTGTCAGGATATGCCCCTGAAGTTTCAGCTGGGGCAGCACTGCTGTTTACTACCTCAATAACAACCTTCTCTCCCTCTGCCGCCTTGACTGTCAGGTCATTCATACCATTCAGGACAGTAAAACGTGAATAGGTGCCTTCCTTCACGATGATCGTCCAGCCAGCCTTATCCTCCTGCTTTTCAATATAATTAATGGCATCCTGAACCGTCGGATAAAGCGGAATTTCTCCCCCTGCACCCCCGGCCGGATCCACTGTCACAGTCTTTTCCGGATCAGATGCAGTACGTGCAAAAACAGAAAATCTGTCCACGCTCAGACGGATACCCGATACGGCGTTATCCTCCGTTGTCTCCACCTCCGCGTCAGGCAGCTCGGTCACCTCGTCCTCGTGGATATGGAGAATCTTGTTCTCTAAACCGGCGTTCTCTGTTTTCTCCGGCTGCTTCAATTCAATGTTTACCTGGATCTCTGCGCCCTCCAGGGGTTCGACCTCTTGTCCGTCTGCATCTACAAAGCTGATATCGTAGAGCAGCAGTCCATAGGTAGAATAGCCCTTTGCAGCGATCTGGTTTTTCAGCTCTTCATATTTCTCAGAGCCCTCCTCTATATCCTGTGCTGTCAGTGTGACGCTCTCGGAGAATGCGCCTTCCGGCACAACTGCGGTAATGTCTGCCTTCTCTGTCGCACAGGTATAGCTGCTTTCTGCAAAATTGTCTTCCAGTCCCAGTTCACCCGCCGTTATCGCATAGGCTGCTGCCGACTTTCCATTTACAAGCACTGCCTCGTAGATCTCGCCGTCCAGTTCACCCACATGAGCAGCTGTCTCTTCCTCATCGTCCTCTGTCTCATTTTCTGCATTGCTGGGGCTTGCTGTTTCTGCTGTGGTCAGCAGGGTGCGTGTATGTATGGAAATGGAGGCGTTAAGGGAAAGTGCTGTCCCGGCATCGGCAGCGTCGGCAGCTTCTGCTCCTTCGCTTCCTGTATCTGACGCTCCTGCCTCTGAGCTGCTTTCTCCCTCTTCAGCACCGGCCTCTATGCCGCTGCCTTCATTTCCGCTTTCACCGGCTTCTTCTGCGGAGCCGCTCTCCTCCGGTGCGCCGTTTTCTCCTGTTGCACCACTCTCTTCCTTGCCTTCACCTGCTTCAGGCTCCTTGCCTTCTTCCGGTGCCTGGCTCTCTCCGGGCGCCTCGCTCTCCTCCGGTGCCTGGCTTTCTCCGGGTGCTTCGCTCTCTTCCGGTGCCTGGCTTTCTCCGGGTGCTTCGCTCTCCTCCGGTGCCTGGCTCTCTTCGGGTGCTTCGCCTTCCTCCGGTGCCTGGCTCTCTCCGGGCGCTTCGCTTTCCTCCGGTGCCTGGTTCTCCTCCGGCGCACCGGCATTCACCCCACCTGCTCCGGCGCCTGTTCCCGCTGCGCCTGCTCCGGCCGTTGGATTCTGAAGGTCGATCTCGATCACCTGTTCCACGCTGTCAGCGGGAACCACCGTGATGTCGTCGGACTCCACTCCGTCAACCACGATCCGGCCAGTGCGTTCTTCCTTTGAATCATTTACCAGCAGGAAAATGATCTCCTCATTTCCCGTTATCTCATATGCATCTAAGCTCTGTGTCTCATCAAGGCGCGCAAAGGTCCGCAGCTTCAACCTGTTTCCATCGGACTCTGCCTCTGTGTCCAGTTCATACAGCATATCGTCTGCCAGAAGCAGTTCCTCGTACTGCTGTGCCTCCGCACCCTCGAATTGCAGTTCTTCCTCCCCTACCGGTTCTCCCTCTGATGCCGCTTTCACCATAGCCTTTTTCAGGTCCTCTGACTTCAGTGAAAATTCCTGTACTGTCCCGGAAGGCGTGATCCCATAGGCCAGCATGGCTGAATTGGCAATTCCCGTGCTTACCAGGCTTGTACATACCACAAGCGACAGGAAACGTTTTATGCCAGCCAGACCAGCCCGCGCCAGGGATGCCGTTTTTCTTCTCCGGCTCCTCCCTCTTATCCTTTCCTCTTTCATGTTCCGTCCTCCTTTTTCAATGCTCCATATCCCCATGGATAAATGGATGTTTATATCCGGCCGCATTTCCTCTGACAGAAAGCAGCATAGATATCACTTACCTTCTTTCTGCCCTTTCTCCTTCTCATACTTCTGAAGGAAAGGATCATACAGCTCTTTTTCCGCCATAAGCCTGGCATTTACCGCATCCTCATAATCCCGGAAGCTCCCCAGATTGTAAATTTTCCCCTGAAAGCCAATGGAAGCCCTCCAGCGGTTGTTTTCCCGGCGGTAAACACCCCTGTGCCCGGAAGTGTTGTTGGCACAGGTCCTGCGGCAGGCGATCCGCTCCACGCAGGTGCCCTCCACAAAATGGATGGCTTTTTTCATATTTTCCTTGCGCTTTTCCTGGCCCAGGCAGCCGCAGCTTTGGGTATTCCCTGAACGCAGGTTATCCCTGCTGCAGACCACATGGTTTCCGCAGTCGCAAAGGCATTCCCATTGATTCATCCTGCCATCATGTTCGGAAGCTGGTCCCAGAACAGTCAAACGCCCATAACGATGGCCCCGCAGATCGATACTTCTTCTCCGGGGTAGTACTTTTCTATAACAGCCGCAGCTTTTTGTGTGTCCGCTCTTTAAATGGGACTCTTCCACTACGGTCTCATTGCCGCAGGTGCACCGGCACCGCCAATACCGGTGGTTCCCCGCCCTTTTCTCTTCTTCCACCACAGTAAGGCGGCCAAAGCTTTGTCCTGTCAAATCCTGTTTCATACGCCTGACATGACATAATGCATATTATGTCGTGAAGCAGCTCCAGGCGATTGCCGGATACATGTCCTAAAACAAAAAAAGCCTGCCCAAAGACAGACTTTTTCAAAGGCTCCTGCATTTTCCCTGCAAAGGCCCATATTTTTCCATTTATGCCGCACCCGCATTTTCAAAAAAAGGTTGAAAATCATGCGCTTTAGTGCTAACATATATTTATGTATGTAAAGTGGAGGTGGAAATTTTCATGACATAATATGCATTATGTCACGAACAGGATTTTCACTCCCTTTTTGTTTTTCAACTAATCCCAGCTCCAGTTGTCTCAGGCAGGCTTCCATACTGCTGATCACCGTATACCTTCTTGTGGTTTCCACGCTGTTGTGTCCCAAAAAATCCGCTAAACGTACCAGATCCTTTTCCTTTTCATAAAAGCTCCTTGCAAACATATGCCTCAGATTATGTGGGAACACCTTACTGGACCTGATACCGGCTGCCTTGCACAGGCTTTTCATTTCCGCCCATATATTTCTCCTGTCGACAGGCGTTCCGTTTCGTGTCACAAAAACCACCCCCCTCTTTATCTTATTCTTATTGCAGTAGTTTTTCAGCAGGAGGACCAGGGAGGACGGGAGGGGAACGATACGGTTCTTTCCCTTCAGCTGGATCCGGATGACCTGCTGCTCTAATGCTTCTACGGTAATGAATTTCAGCTCACTCACCCGTATGCCAGTGCTCCCTATTGCCTGAAGAATACAGCTTAGACGTATCTGTCCGTTCTTTTTTGCCGTCTGTATCAGGTGCAGATATTCATCCCTGCTGATCATCCTTTCATCAGGCCAGAATATCTGTCTTTGAAGGCGGCAGGTCTTCACGCAATACTCAGGCCTTCCTATATATCGGAAAAAGCCATTCAGAGCAATCAGCATGGAATTGACACTGCTGAGTTTGTAATGTTCCTGAAGATACTGTTTATAAACGATCACCTGCTCTCTGCCGTACTCCTCCGCATCCACAAAATCGAAAAAGCGCCGTACATCCCGCATATATTTTTCGATCGTGCTTTTGCTTTTCTCCTGTTCCCTTAAGTAGTGCTCAAACCGTTCCATGTCTTCTCTCTTCTTGTCCATAACTATGCTTCCTTTCATCTCAGTACCCAGGTCAGCCCTCCTTCTAACCCGCATATTTTTGTTCGTATCTACGGTATCATTTTTCTCTTACACAGCCATTTTCATACCCGGTTTAAAAAACGTCCCAGACATGCCGGAACGTTTCATGCATTACTTTATTCTATTAAGCTGAAATGCAGGATTGTTTCATTATACCAGACTTCAACCTTTTTTCAATAAGAATTTAACTAAGGAATTTAAAAGGCCCAGCAAATACTGCCGGGCCTCAAATATAGACAAACGGTTCTTTTTGTAACGGGAGCTCATTTCACTTTCTTATCCAGCCACTTTTCCCCCCTAAAACGCAGGAAATATACTCCTGCCCGCAGGATCCAGTCGCAGTACATGGCGATCCACACATTGTACACCCCCAGGGCAGGGAACAGACGGACCAGAAGATAGCTTCCGCCCACACGGCACAGCCACATGCTGGTAGTGGATATGGTCATGGTAAATTTCACGTCTCCTGCGGACTTCAAGGCATTGGCAGTGGTAAAGCCCATGGGCCAGAATATTCCGCAGATCACGCCGTGGCTCACAAGCATTACAACACCGATCTCAAGTGTCTGGGGCGTCAGGTTGTAAAGTCCCAGTATCTGGGGCGCCAGTATCATGGAAGCAATGCAGCAGATCCCCTGAAGGATATAGGCCAGACGGATCAGGTAGGACGCATTTTCCCTGGCCTGCTTTTTCTCGTCAGCGCCAATACACCGCCCTACGATGGTGATCATGCCGATTCCGATCCCTGCTCCGGGCATGTGGAGAAACTCTGTGACAGTCAGAGAAACCGCATTGGCTGCAATGGCAGAGGTGCCAAAGCCAGTCACAACACTCTGCACCAGAAGCCTTCCTATGTAAAAAATGCTGCTCTCTAAGCTGGTTGGGATCGCCAGGCTCAATATGGCAGAGGAGGTCTTCTTATTCAGCCTCCAGGTAAGAGGAGGAGCCAGCTTCAGCATATCCTGCTTTCGAAACAGCATGGAAAACAGCAGAAGGCTGACGATCATTCTCGAAAGCAGAGATGCCAATCCCGCACCGAACACGCCCCATTTTAACAGGAAAATGAACACGCCGTTCATGAGGATGTTTAAAATGTTCATGGTCAGCGAGGTATGGAAGGACAGCTTCGTATATCCCAGAGCCCTCATCACCGCGGCGCTGCAGCAAAACAGCGCGATAAATGGATAGGAAATGCCTGACAGCGTAAAATACACAGATGCATTGTCCATCACGCTCTTTTCCAGAGAGCCGTAGAGCAGCCCCAGTATCAGCCGGTTTCCGGCTAAGGCCACTGCCATAAGGGCTGTGCCGGCCAGCACCACGATCAGCACCAGATGCTGCACAGCCTCCTTTGCCGCGTCCAGATTCTTACGGCCCACATACTGAGAACACACGATGACTCCGCCGGTAGACAGTGCTGTGAGCACACTGTTGATCAATTGATTGATAAAATCCACCAGGGATACCGCAGAGATAGCGTCCTCTCCAATCCCGCTCACCATGATCACATCAAACATTCCTATGGCAGCCATAAATACCTGCTCCATAATGAGCGGCAGGATGATCCCATGCATCTGCCTTCTGGTAAATAACGTTTCGCTCATAGTCCTCTATTCAATGAATCTGCTTAACATCTTCATTGCCTTTCTGTCTGCTTCTTTCGGATCGCGCAGATAGCCTCCGCCCGATGTCTCAAGGCCTAAACTGCCCTCATAGCCGTGGCGCAGGATGGAAGCCATCATATCATCTAATGGCGACTTCCCGTCCCCCCAGGTCAGATGCATCCCGTCCACAAAATGCATGGCGCCTATGTGTTCTCCAAAAGCCAGAAACCAGTCCTCCAGCCGCTCCCCATTATAGGCAATGGCTCCCGTGTCTGCCATAAGCCGGAACGCAGGGTGGCCTACCTCCCGCTCCATCCTTACTGCGTCCTCCAAAGTCACTACCAGATTTGTCTCGCAGGCCTTCAGGCTTTCCATGGCAATGAAAACGCCATGTTCTTCGGCCTCCACGCAGAGACGGCGTATCATATCTCCGGAGCGTTTAAAGGCCTCCTCCCTGTCGTGGTTTAAATAGCCCCATCCTGAGTTGATGGAGATAAAGGGACTTCCCAGCTCCTCACAGGCCAGGATACCATTTCTGAAATATTGGAACACATGCTCCCTCTGTGCGGGCTCTTCCGTTGCGATCTGATACCGGTAATTGGATCCGGTCACCAGAAAACCGGTGATGGAAAGCCCATGGTCCTTCACCCGGGAGCGGATACGCTTGCAATCCTGATAGGACAGGTGATCGCAGTCAAAGTGCGGCGGTCCGCCCCACAGGGAAATACTCTCAAAGCCCAGCTCCTCCATGGACTCCAGAAAATAGTCAAAGGTATGCCATTTGTACATGAGGTTCATGCCGGCGATCTGTCTTCTCTTTATCTTTTTGCTCATACGGACACCTCCCCTAAAGCCCAGGAAATGATCTCTCCCGTCCTCTCATCCGCCAGCCACGGCTCCTTCAGATAATCACGCACATAAAAGCTGCAGCCTATGGACTTCCCGTATCCCACATGTTTCAGCACTTCCAGGATCTCCACAGGATTCAGATATCCGTCTCCCCAGTAATGCCTTGCCCCGTCAAATTTCGTATTATTGAAGCTTACATGGGACAGGCTCTCCCCAAAAGAGGAAAACCAGTCCTCCAGGCATTCTCCCGCCTCATACACAGAGGCCGTATCCACTGCCGGAAGAAAGCTTTCTGAGGAAAGCTCTGCCAGAAATCCCTCCATGTCTGCCTTTGTCCGTATAAGGCTGGTGCCGTCGCTAAAGCTGTTCAGCAAAAGAAACTGAAAGCCATAGGGCTTTCCCAGCTCTCCCAAGTGTCTCAAGCTGTCCTTCAGCCGTCTTCTCTGCTCCTTTTCATCCCTGTCAAGCAGAAAGCCATTTGCTGTCAATATGATCCTTCCTGTCCCCAGGCCGGCGGCAAATTCCAGGAAGCGCTTTACATACTCCCAGGTCTTTCTCTCTCCTTCTCCCTCTGCTCCCAGGGTATAGCGCATGGAGGAAAATTCCGGTGTGAAGCTGTTTACCTCCATGCCGCGGCCTTCGATCTGCCTGCGCACCTCTCCTGCGTCCGAAGCGCTGTAGGCATCGATCCACATATGAGGCGTTGCCCCGAACAGATCGATCTTCCTTACTCCCAGCTCCTCCTGCTTTTCCAAAAATGTTTCAAAGGGGTAAAACCGATAATGGATATTGGAATTTGCAATATCCTCCCGTTTTATGGTGCCCATATGATTTCCTCCTAACATCCGGCAGCATGCATCACTGGCCCATGTGCCGGATTCTCCGTAATGCAGATGACCGGATCCCTTCCAGAATCCGGTCATCTTCAGATTATTAAGCCAGTTGTAGGAATTACTTGTTGTTTAAAATGTTCTTGGAGCTGAAGCCTTCCAGAAGTGCCGGATCATCCAGTTCTAAGATGGCTTCCTGCTCATAGGATGAGAATGTGCCGTCAGATAAGATCTGGTCAAGCCACTCGTCGATCATTGCTACGAAGTCCTCATTGCCCTTCGGAACTGCGATGGATGCACCTGGATCTCTCTCTACCGGGATATCAAAGGACAGGTCATAGTCGATCATCAGATCCGGGTTTGCCTTACAGATAAGGATCGCATACTTCTCGTTGAGAACAGCTGCATCTACCTTGGAGTTTGCAACTGCCAGCACGATATCCGGGGAGGACTCATACTCAACTAACTCTGCCTTTGGATACTGCTCTGCGAAGGTCACAGAGGTAGAGGTTCCCTGTCCGGATGCCGTGCGGACGCCCTCCATCTCCTTTGCAGGGTCAAACATCTCATCATTTTCTCTGTCCTTCTTGATCACGATGGTCTGGAGAGAACGATGGTAAGGCTGTGTGAAGTCCATATTCTCTCTTCTCTCTGCGGTGCCTGCCAGAGACGGTGCAAAGTCAACCTGCCCTGCCTGAAGGGATGCAAGGACACCAGGGAAGGTCATATCGTTGATCTCTACTTCAACAGGAACGCCCAGCTTCTCTGATACATAGTCAGCCAATCCGTAGCACATACTGATCTCAAATCCGCACAGCTTGTCCTTGCCGTCCACGTTCTTGTGGAATCTCCATGGCGGGGACTGTGCATTGATAGCCGCTACCAGCTTTCCTGTCTCCTTTGCCTTCTGAAGGATCGGACCGTACTCTACTTCTTCTGCTGCCTCTGTCTCTTCCGCCTCAGCCTCTGTCTCCTCGGCCTTTGCTTCGGTTGCTGCCTCTGTTGCTGCGGTAGTGGCAGGTGCTGCTGTCTCGGCGGGCTTAGAGCCGCATCCGGCCAGTGCGCTGACTGCCATTGCCATTACAAGTGCTGCTGATAACCATCTTTTTTTCATATTACTTCTCCTTTCTTATTTAAAGGACCTTTGATAAGAAGTCCTTTGTTCTCTCGTGTACAGGGTGGTTGAAGAGCTGCTCCGGTGTGTTTTCCTCCAGGATAACCCCCTGATCCAGGAATAAAATCCTGTCAGCCACTTCTCTTGCAAATCCGATCTCGTGGGTTACGACCACCATGGTCATGCCGTCCTTTGCCAGCTCCTTCATCAGGTTCAGAACCTCGCCTACCATCTCCGGGTCAAGGGCGCTGGTCGGCTCGTCAAAGAGCATGATATCCGGATTCATAGCCAGGGAGCGGGCGATCGCCACCCTCTGCTTCTGGCCGCCGGAGAGCTGCCCCGGGAACTGCTTGGCCTTTTCCTCCAGGCCTACTCTCTTAAGCATCTTCATGGCGAGCTTTTCGGCCTCTTCCTTTTTCATCTTTTTGACCTTGATAAGAGCCAGGGTGATATTGTCCAGTACATTTTTATTCGCAAACAGGTTGAAATGCTGGAACACCATTCCGATCTTCTGCCTGTGCTCGTCTAAATTCACCTTCTTATTCATAAGAGACACGCCCTCAAAGACAATATCTCCCCCAGAAGGCTTTTCCAGCAGGTTCAGACAGCGGATAAAGGTACTTTTTCCGCCTCCTGACGGGCCGATGACACAGACCACCTCTCCTTTATGGATCGTGACGTTAATCCCGCGGAGAACCTGAAGCTTTCCAAAATTCTTTTCCAGATTAATTACATCAAGCACTGTATTTCAGTCTCCTTTCCAGATAATTCACGCCCTTCTCCAGGAAGAAGCAGACGATAAAGTACATGGTAGCCGCTATGATAAGGGGTTCAAATGCCAGGTAGGTATTGGCCCTTACGGTATTTGAGTTGTACATCAGCTCATGTACGCCGATAACGGACATCATGGATGTATTCTTAATCAATATGATAAACTGATTACACAAGGATGGAAGAATACTCTTGATTGCCTGTGGAATTACGATCTCCTGCATAGCCTGCCAATGTGTCATGCCCAGACTTCTTGCCGCCTCCATCTGTCCCTTGTCAATGGATTCAATACCGCCTCGCACGGTCTCGCCGATATATGCGCTGGCATTGACGGTAAGAGCCACCACAGACGCCGCAAACATGCTCAGATTCAGGGAAAGTGAGTAATACACAATGTAGATCTGGATCAGCATTGGCGTACCGCGGATAAAGCTTACATAAAATGCCACTACGTTCCTGATGGCAAAATTCTTTGACAGGCGCATAATGCCGATAATAATGCCGAACAGAATACTGGTGATCACAGATACAGCGGCAATCTTCAGTGTTGCGGACATGCCCTGCAGATAGTAATAGCTATACTGCTGCCAAATGGTTAAGACTTTCAAGTTTCCCACAGCCCGGTTCCTCCTTCCAAGTAAGTATATTGTTTAGTCCTCTGTCCACTCCTGTCCTGGGGCCAGGCTTACGCAGAAATCCTTCTCCCTTACATAATGCTCATACCATACGTAAAATACCTCCTTGCCAGGCTCAGCAACCAGAGAATGGTCGAAGCCCGCAGGGATATAACTCCACTCGCCGCCCTTGTGGTTCACCACAGGCGCGTCCTCCACTGTCATGTTAAAATCGGCATTTCCCAGGCAGTAGTTCCACTGCTCTACCCGGTCGTGCCCCTTCTCCACTGTACCCTCGCCTACAGCTCTTACAACGCCCAGCATGATCCTTCCCAGCTGCTTCGGGCTGAAGATCCACCAGGATGCGGTATTCGGTCCCTTGCAGTCCTGATCATAGATGATGGCATCGCTCATCCTTGTAAAGTATGGCAGACGGATGTGTCCCTGCTCGTAGATCTCCTTGTCCCACTGGTTCATCTCTACCACGCTGAGAACAAACTCCATATCCTCAAAGGCATGGATCGTGTAGGGAACGCGGTCAAAATCAGGCGCATAGAAGGCAACCTCTGTTATCTTGTGAAGAGCCTCCTTTGATTTTATGTAGCCCCGGCCCTTACCAAACATCAGGATAACGGTCTCCTCCTTATGAAGCTTGGGAGATACCTCGCAGCCTGCCTTTAAAAAGCACTTAAAATTCCGGATCCCTCCGGCATAAGTACCGGGAAGGAGTTCTTCCATATAGAATCCATTTTCATCATAATTTACATTAATATCTTCATTTTTAACAACATATACTTTCTGCATGCTTCACATCTCCTTATTTATGCTTTGGGGCAGGCTTCACTATGAAATCCTTTTCTTTTGCATAGTGTTCATACCATACATAGTAGGCTTCCTTGCCTTCATCGGAAACAAGGGCATGATCCTCTCCTGCCGGAACAAAGCTCCAATCTCCTGCCTTTGTGGAAATGGTCTCATCTCCTACTGTCAGGTTGAAATCAGAATTGCCCACACAATAGTTCCACTGATGTACTGCCGCATGTCCTTTTTCTCTTGTACCGCTTCCGACCGCCCTTACAGCGCCGATCATGATCCTGCCCAGCTGCCTTCCCTGAAGCACATTCCAGGAAGAGGTTCCCGGTCCCTTGCAGTCCTGATCATAGATGGAACATTTGCTGATAGTGCGGAAGAAGGGAAGCCTTGCATGGGAAGCGTTGTATACCTGCCAGTCCCACTCATTCATATCCACAATACTCAGCACAAATTCCATATCGTCGATCGCATGCACCGTATATGGAGTCTTATCAAATTCCGGAGCATAGAAGCTCAGCTCCTCCACATGGTATGCATCCTTTTCATCTGTCACATAGCCTCTTCCCTTTCCGAAGAAGAGGATCACGGTTTTATCTCCATACAGCTTTGGGCTGTACTCACTTCCGGCTTTTAAGTTATATCTATAATTACGGATCCCGCCATCGTAGGAGCCTGGCAGCAGTTCTGATACTGCGATGCCATTTGCATCATACTCTATGTTGGAACTCCTCCTATCAATCTGAATTGCCATTTTCTTACCTCCCTTGTTACGCTTAATCTCCTTCGTCCTTCTCCTCTGCCGCCATGGTGAGCCATGGCTTTGAACGAATGAACCGACTTACTTCTCTGTCCCAATACTGGATCACTTCGGGATACAGCTGATAATTTGTTTTTGATGTCACCCGGTAGCATATGCGCTCCGGCGGCGACTCCTTCAGGGTATACAGCTTCATCCCTGCCTCCTTCTCCAGCCTTGTCCCCATGGAATGAGGCACAATGGCCCAGCATTCATGTTTTTTCATAAAACTGAATGCCAAAGGCGGCGAATTTGTCTTCAAATATGGAAGCTCCTTTGGGTTGAACCAGTGCTCGTACCACAGGTTCAATCCCTGCTCCTTCCAGTCAAACTGGCAAGCGTCTCTGATATCAAGCTGGCTGGGGTGGACAGAATTGCCTGGAAATGAAAGCTCCGGCGACGCCGCCAGTATCATCTGCTCCGTAAAAAAGGGAGTCAGAGACATACTCTTCTGGCGCAGGGGCTCCATCACATAGGCAATGTCAAGCTGCCCACCCTCTACCATGTCAAAAAGACGCTCATTGTTATTCAGAAGAAAATGCATTTTTACGCGGTTCCCCCGCCGTATCACGTCATTGTACAGCTCGTCCAAGAGGTAAAGCCCCATGCTTTCCACACAGCCGATGCTGATGACAGGATGGCGGGAGACTTCCTTGAAGGAAACAATATCATACTGGATATTTTTAAGACGCTCCGCGATGGGGAAGAATGTCTCTCCTTCCTTTGTCAGAAGGCTCTGGTTCTGCCCTCTCCCGCGCTCAATGAGCTTACAGTCCAGCTCCTCCTCCAAAAGCTTTAAACGGTAGCTGACTGTTGACTGGGAGACGAAAAGAGTTTTCGCTGCTTTCGATATGCTTCTCGTCCGGGCAATTGCCAAAAACACTTCAATATTTGCTAGATCCATTCTTCCTCCGTTTTTCTTTCACTTGCCCCAGAACTACTCCTCGTCAGCAATCGCAACCTCCGGATATCCATC
Source organism: Lacrimispora sp. 210928-DFI.3.58 (assembly GCF_020554865.1). Lineage (GTDB taxonomy): Bacteria > Bacillota > Clostridia > Lachnospirales > Lachnospiraceae > Enterocloster. The sequence continues at coordinate 21,865 of NZ_JAJCIC010000009.1, read as the reverse complement.
GGTGGCAAGCTCTACCCAGAAGTAGTTGATCTTCTGGTCTGCAGTTGCCTTGCTTCCGTGAGGTACTCCTCTGTCTGTGTAGGACACGTCGTATGGTCCCATCTCCACATCGCCCTGGTCTGCTGTATATGTAAAGCTGGAATCCTGAAGCACGAAATACCACTGCTCCACAACATCATGAGTATGTGTTCCAACAAAGGACGGGCCCTCACCTACATTGTAGCCCATGCTGTATCTTCCTAACTGTCTTCCCTCTAACAGAAGGTGGGAACGAAGGTTAGAGCCTGCGTCACCGGTAAAGCCCTCGGTGTATCTCATGCCATCTCTGAAGAGGCGGAAGCGCGGAAGCACAATGTGCTGCAATTTAAATCTTCTGATATCCCAGTCATTCATAACGCCGATATAGCGGTAAAACTCTAAGTCCTCTGCGCCTGCATGGATCTCGATCAGTGGATCACGGTCAAAATCAGGGCAGAACACAGCTCTGTCATCAATATTGTAGGAGCGGTCAGTTGTCAAAACATATCCGCTTGCTGAGATAAATGCAAAAAACTGGATCTTATCAGTAATACTGAATAATTCTGGTCTCCATACATGTCCCTTTTTCAGAACACAACGGAAAATCCGTAAATCCTCGCTGCAGCCGGCCAGGATCTCTGTCTGGGCAAAGCCATCTTTGAATTCAAACGTTACATCACTGCCTTTTGCTAACTGCATCTGCTTCATTTTTACTTAATCCTCCTTACATGCTTCATGTTTGAAATTTTTTATCAATATTGATGTAGGTATTATATAAAAATTCCCCAGATATCGTCAATTTATGTGTGAATATTTGAATTATTGATTAGTTAATATTTAAATATTAGATTTTTATTATTTATTACGGATAAATAACATTTTTTCAACGAATTATAGTAGACTTTTCCTAGATGAAACTGTTTTTTCTTATGTAAGCTTAACACATTTCATTGCTTATATTATTTTTAAAAAGTAAAATGTGCTATTTGCTTCTTTTATAAACATCAATGTTTTTATTATTTAAAGCAGTGTTTGATCTTGATCTTTTTTAACGTATCTATTATACGATTATAATAACTATTCTGCAACGATTTTGCGCATTATAATATCGACTATAATTACTATAAAAATCCCGCCGCCGGATAGGCGGCACGAAATTCAGGTATACCCAATGCGGCCGCCAGGCGTTCGTGGTGCGGTGGCGCGCTGCCCGCCGGCCGCATGCAGGTTTACTATGGAGGCGTCACATGATTGACATTCTTCAAAAAATTACGAACCAGAGAACTGCCAGAAACTGGACGGAATACCAGCTAGCCCTCCGCTCCGGGCTTCCCCAATCAACCATATCCTCCTGGTACCGAAAGGAAATGCTTCCCTCCCTTCCCTCTCTCGAAAAAATCTGCAATGCCTTCGATATGTCCATGGCCCAATTTCTATCAGATGGGAATTTCACCGAATTAAGCCCCTCTCAAAAAGAATTGTTAGATAAATGGGAGCTGCTGACCCCCTCTCAGAAAACTGCTATATTAGAATTATTGAGAACGATCGTAGATTAAATTGACAAATATCGAGCACCGCCGCTCCCTTTTCTATGGTTAGAACCGGCGGTGCCCTGCATCTCTTGGATCTTGCTGCCGCAAGCCCCGAAAGCCTCTTTATTTTCCTGTCAGGCCATAAAGCCTCGAATATTTCTCCTTCAGATACTTTACATAATACTTCGGATCAAAGTCCTCCCCTGTGACATCGCGAAGAATTTCCCGGCTGGTCTTGATCTTGCCGTACTGGTGGATGTTCTCCTTTAAGTATTCCCTGATCACGCCGATCTCCCCTCTCTCCAGAAGGCCCTCAAAATCCATGATTTTCTTCATGTGGAAATAGAGCTGTGCCCCAAACGCGCTTCCCAATGCATAAGAGGGGAAGTATCCAAAGGAACCCTGGGACCAGTGGATGTCCTGCAATACCCCTTCTGCTGCATTCTCAGGCCGTATTCCCAGGTATTCTTCGTATTTATCTGCCCAGATCTCCGGCAGCTTTCTTACATCAAGCTCCTCCTCGATCAGCATTTTCTCGATCTCATAGCGGATAAGGACATGGAGGCTGTAGCTCAGCTCATCTGCTTCTGTGCGGATCAGGCCAGGCTGGATCTTATTGATCCCTTCCACGAACCTGTCCAAGGATATCTCCCTTAGCTTCTCCGGGAACATATCCTGCACCTTGCTGTAGATAGGCGCCCAGAAGGCTCTGCTGCGCCCGATGATGTTCTCAAAAAACCTGGACTGGGACTCATGCATCCCCATACTGGCTCCCTGTCCTGCTGGCGTCAGAGTAAGCTCGTCCCGGATACCCAGCTCATATATGGCATGGCCTGACTCGTGGATCACGGAAAATAAGGAGCTGTCCAGGCGGTCCGTATAGTGGGTTGTGATTCGCACATCCTTATTGTGAAGGTTGGTAGTAAATGGATGGGCACTGACTGCCAAGACACCTCTGTCAAAATCAAAGCCCACATACTCTGCCAGGAAACGTCCCAGCTTTTCCTGCTCTTTTTCAGGATAGCCGCCGGAAAGAAAACTGTCATCAATATCCTTTCCGCACTCCATGACCTCCCTTAAGAAAGGCACCAGTTCCTCCTTCAAAGGGCTGAAAAACCTGTCAAGATTTTCCATGGAGAAGCCCTTTTCATAATCATCCAGCATGATGTCATAGAGGGCTTTTTCCTCCCCGCCTCCGGCGTTTTCCCGTCGGTATCCGGCAAACCGCTTCTGATAACCGATCACCTTTTTCAACGTAGGTGCAAAAGCTTCAAAATCCTGGTTCTTCTTTGCCTCCGCCCAGACGCTGGTGGCCTGGGAGGTCAGCCTTGCAAAGTCCTGGTATTCCTCTTTCGGAATGTATTTGATCTGCAAAAGCTCCTCCTTCAGTTCCCTCACATTGGCCGCCTCTGCTTCACTTAGGCTTCCTTCCTTTTCACACTGTTCCAAAAGCTCCTTCATCCGCTCACCGGTCACTGCCTGAAAATACTCTCCCGACAAAATCCCCACCACACGGGCCGTCAGCTCCCCAGCCTCCTTTGGTGCCAAGGTCTCATTGTCCCACTCAAACAAGGTCATCGCTGTCTTCACGGCCATGGCTTTGTCCATTTCCTGCCTTAGTTCATCGTATGCTCTGCTCATATTGATGCTCCTCCTCGTCCTTGCCATTTTTCTAAAACCGAAAGGATTCCTTCCTATTAGTATTCAGGTCTTGTCTTCCTATTATGCAGATAATCTCCCTTCCAAATCCAAAAGACGTCCCAGCCCCGCCGGAACGCCTTTTTTTGCATCATTCTTCTGTTAGAAATACTTCTTGCTTCCCCAAAGATTACTTTTCTTTAAATCCAGATATTCATTGTAAGCCTTTTCCAGTATCTGCTTCTCATTGGAAAACTTCAGCAGATGGTAGGCCTCGTAAAACTTGTAGTATCCGGAATCTAAAAAGTATTCTTCCCGCTGTGGTTTGCTGTAATAGCTGTCGGCCATCATCAGATACCAGTGGACATCCTTTTCCACCACATCTTGAGGGGTGTTGAAGGAGTATTGGCTTTTTCCTATATACTTGATGATGGATGCACTGACACCGGTCTCCTCCTTTACTTCCCGGAGAGCCGTCTCCTTATATTCTTCGCCAGCTTCTACTGTTCCCTTTGGCAAAACCCAGCCTTCATATTTGTTCTTGTAATTCTTATAAAGGACAAGGATTTTCCCTCGAAATATAACCACACCGCCGCAGCTCGTTGCCTCAATCATTGCAATCCCTCCTGGTGTTGGTGTGAACCCGGTTATGCTTTGCGTTGCTTTTTTAGCCAGTTTGCATAAACCATAACTGGTCTTAGTATACAACTTTTACAAAGGATATGCAAGGGGATATCGCAATACCTGAGGACTAAATATTTCGATCCTTGCCTTTTTCTCTCTTCTGTGCTACCATAGAATCATCTTTTATTTCTTATGCCTAAGGGCATCTGTTTCTTTGATTCTGGTATCCCACAGGGGATCGTTATCCGCTGGTCGGGCACCTTCCAAACAAAGCACAATATAAGAAGGAGGTAGCATCATGACAAATGTTCCACGCACACAAAAAAACACCGGAGGGCTGGCCGCCTATTTTCCGATCATCCGTTCCCGGCAAGAGATCCTCCGGGATATTCGAACCCATCCTTCGCTTTTTCTCCAATTCCAGCAATGGAATCAGGAGGAACAGGAGGCCTTCCTGGATATCTGCTCTGGAGCAAGAGGGATCAAGGTCGTATATGACGGTTTTTTTAAAGAAATTTTTAATCCGGAATTTTCTCCGGAACGTCTGGAGTCCCTTCTCTCCCTGCTTCTCAACCGAAAGGTCCGTATTCAGACGGTTCTTCCCAATGATTCCGTCCGCCTGGGTTCTGAGTCTTCTCTCCTCTATACAGACATTATCGTGGAGCTGGAGGACGGAAGTCTCTCTAACATTGAGATACAGCGCATAGGCTATGCCTTTCCCGGTCAGCGCAGTGCCTGCTATTCAGCAGACCATCTGCTGCGCCAGTATAAACGTGTTCGGAGCAAAAAAGGAAAGCATTTTACCTATCGCAGTATCAAAAGTGTCTACACCATTGTCTTCTTTGAAACATCACCTGCAGAATTTCACAATTTTCCCCATAGTTATATCCACCGTTTTCACCAGGAATCTGATACAGGACTTACATTAGAGCTGCTCCAGGAATATTTCTTTATCCCTCTTGACATTTTCAGGAAGAACATGGACAATAAGATTATAGGAACGGAACTGGAGGCATGGCTGGCATTTTTAAGCTTCGACGACCCCAAACGGATCAGTGAACTCATAACATGCTATCCCGATTTCATGACCATGTACCAGGATATTTATCAGATATGTCTGAATACAGAGAAGGTGATGCATATGTATTCGAAAAAATTAGCAATATTAGACCGCAACACGATCCAATATATGATGGATGAAATGCAGGCCCAGCTAGATGAAAAGGCCGCCCAACTAAGCCAAATAACCGAAGAGTTAACTCAAAAGAGTGAAGAGCTAAACCAAAAAGATGAACAGCTAAACCAAAAAGACAAACAGCTAAACCAAAAAGACAAACAGCTAAACCAAAAAGACGAACAGCTAAACCAAAAAGACGAACAGCTAAACCAAAAAGACGAGCAGCTAAACCAAAAAGACGAACAGATCGCACTTCTCCAAGCCCAATTAGCTGCTCTCTCAAAAAAATAACCCTTTACACCAAACAGCCAATCCCATGAACCAGAGCTCTATTGCCCTGATGCCATAGAATTGGCTGTTTTGCCATTCCAGAGAGCGGACAGCTCCCTATTATTTTCCTTCCATGATCTCCACGATCACCTTCTCCGTCCCCACCATTCCCGGCGAAGCGATCAGGCCCATATTCCTCATGGTATCCTCCGGGGTATTTCCGTTGATGCCGTGTTCATTGTCAATGAAAATGCCTCTCAGGGCAAAGTCGGCACAGCGGAAGGCACAGTCCGTGGCTACCACGCCCTTCATGGTACAGCCTTTGTTGCCGCCGTCACAGATCATGCCTGTCAGGCTGCTTGCCATATTGTTGAGACAGCGCTCCATGGCTTCCACTCCGCCGCCATTTAAATATACCAGGCCGCAGGCCATGCCGCTGCCCGCTGCGATGCCGCAGCCGCAGAAGGCAGACAGCTTCCCGGAATATTCCTTGATGTACATACAGATAAGATAAGCCAGGGCAGTGGCGCGTACCAGGGCGTCCTCCCCCATATCACGGACGGATGTCACTGCATAGAGCGGCAGGGTAGCGATAATGCCGTGAGCGCCTGAACCCGTGATGCTCATGGCCGGCTTATCAAGGCCCATGACTCTGGCTTCTATGGCTCCTCCGCAGAGCAGGGAAGCTGTAGCCTGCTCATCCTTTGAGATGATCTTTCCTCCATTTTTTTCCAGAAGGTATCTGCCGTAGCTTGTCCTGGGGCTTTCAAGGCCTTCTAAAAACAGCTCATAATTCATCCTGTGGGCGTCCATGATAAAGCGAAGCTCCTCCCCATCCACAGTGGTGATATATTCATACATTTCCCTCAAGGTATAGGAATGGATCAGGGGAGTTTCCACTTCCTTTCCGGCCTCTGCCTCCTCCTTTGAGAGCACAGTCCTGCCGTTCACCGTGATCCGCACAATATTGGTATGGGAATCCCGTATGGTAACGGCTGCTTCCCCATCCTCCGTCCGCACTGCAGCCTCAATAAAAATACGGCTGGTGATCTCTTCCATGTGAACCTTTACAATTCCTGCCCCCACCAGCGCCTCTGCCCTCCTGTTATCCTCCTCTGTCACATCAGCCAGGCTTTCAAGCCCCTTTTCCGGCCGTCCTGCCACTGCTCCAAGGGCTGCTGCATAGACATTTCCCAGGTGGCTGCTGTTGGGAATACCGCAGGTATAGGCATTTTTATAAATACCGCTGTTAAGCTTTAACACTACCTCTTTTAACTCCCCGGAAAGATAGGAACGGGCAGTAGCCACTGCGAACGCAATAGCCCCTGGCTCTGTTACTCCTAAGGCCGGTTTCATGTCTTCCTGTATTAATTTTGTCAATTCATGCATAGGTCCCTGCCTCCTTCTATAAAAGCCTAGTGTGCTGTCTCATTCACTTTCAGCAGAATGAGACAGCACACTAGGAGGCCTGCCATCTATCGCATTCATCACAGATAACAGGCCGCCTTCCGGTGCCGCTTTGGCCCCGGATTATTTTATTTTCTTCAGGACAACATCCAGATCCATGGTTTCCGTGCCATCCTCCAGGCGGAAGAACGGAATGCCAATGCCTCCGGCCTTTCTCACTGCCTCGTACATGTCATTGCTCTCTCTCACTGCCAAATAGGCCTTCAGATCCGGCAGGCTTGCTGACAGGTTCTGAAAATCAATATCAGCTCCTGCTTCCTTCAGCTTGCAAAGAGCATAAAGGGTATCAGGACATAAGTGGCTTCCAATTACAGTGATCTTCATTTTTCTTTCCTCTCTTCTCATTTTATTTTATATGATTTTGTTCCATTTTCAAGCCTTAAGCGTTCTCTTTCTCTGCGCGTACTCTCTTCTCCAGCCAATCCTTGCCCTCCACCAGTCTTGTCACCATCATGGAAGCAATGGTATCACCGCTGGCATTTAAGCAGGTAGCAGCCGGGTCAACTAAGAAGCCGATGGTAGCGATCAGCGGAAATGCCTCTGCCGGGAAGCCAAACAGGCTGACGATCAGCATCTCACCCACCAGGCCGCCGCCGGGTGCGCCGGACAGCACAAAGGCGCTTAAGATGGAGACTGCAATTGCCATAGCATAGGTTCCCACGCCGGTAAAGGGCTGGCCGAAAATGCCGAACAGGAAGCTGATCTTCACAATAGCTGACAGCACGGAGCCGTCCATGTGCATGGTAGCGCCCATAGGAAGGACAATGTCACGGATATCAGCAGGAACGCCGATCTTGTCACAGGCCTCCGTATTCACCGGAAGGGTAGCAATGGAGCTCTGAGTAGCAAATGCAGTCACTGCCGGGTTCAGGATATTTTTGAACATACGCCTTACGCCCTCTTTTCCTCCTGCAAAGTAAGCATATGCCGGGAAGGCAACGATGAAGTACAGGGCACACATAGGATAGTACACCAGCATGGTGTGGCCGTAATCACCGATCAGGCTGGGGCCGAATTCTCCTACCAGGGATGCAAAGTAAGCGCCCAGGCCGATAGGAGCATACAGCATGATCAGGTTTACGATCTTCATGATAACGTCGTTTAAATTGTTCAGGAACTGTCCTACCGGGCTGTCCTCCCCTCCGCAGGAGCTGACACAGAAGCCGAACAGGATGGCAAATACGATGATGGGCAGCATATTTCTGCGGCTTAAAAGTCCGGTAAAGTCATCTACGGTCAGAGATCCCACGATCATATCTCCGATGCTCGTCATCTCCTGCAGCTCCGCTGTTGCAAACTCAATGGTGGTTCCGGCTGCAGGCGGGAACACATTTACAACTACCAGCACCAGCGCGGCTGCAACTGCGCCTGTGCTCACAAAGATCAGCACCAGGCTTCCAAGGATCTTGCCCAGGCGCTTCATGTTCACCATATTTCCAACTGCGCTGGAAATGGACACAAACACCATCGGAACTACAACGGTAAACATCAGGTTCAGGAAAATGTCTCCGATAGGAGCCAGAACCTTTGCCTTCTCCCCCAGGATCACACCCAGAATAGCTCCAATGATAATACCGGATAATAAGATGATCGGAAAACGGTAATTCTTCCATATTGTGGACTTATTCATATCAAATCTCCTTCTCTTTTTGTATTTAAGCTGCGCAAAACGGTTCTCCCCGCCCGTTTTTCTTTACAGTGCCTCCACAGCATCCTTTAACTGCTTCAGTGCCTTTTCCAGAATGCTTCTGGGGCAGGCTGCATTCAACCGCATATAGCCCGTGAGGCTCCGCCCAAAGGTGTAGCCTTCATTCAGTCCCAGGCCGGCCTTGTCGATCATAAAGCTGCGCAGGGTCTCATTGTCCATATTCAGTCCCCGGCAGTCCAGCCATACCAGATAGGTGGCATCAGGCATCACAGGCTTGATCTGCGGGATATTTTTCTCAAAATACTCCTTGATGAAATGGAAATTCCCATCCAGATACACTAACAGCTGCTCCAGCCATTCCTCGCCCTCATTGAAGGCTACCTCCATGGCTACGGAGCTGAAGGCATTATTCCTGTGAATGTCCATCGCCATCCAGAATTTGTCAAATTTTTCCTTATATTCCTTATTGGGGAATACGGTAGTGGAGGCCTGGAGTCCCGCCAGATTGAAGGTCTTTGTTCCGGAAATGCAGCTGATAACCTTTGACGCTGCCTCCTCGGAAACCATAGCTGTAGGAATGTGCTTCTTTCCATGGAAGATCAAGTCGGAATGGATCTCATCTGATACGAACAGCACATTATTGTCAAAGCAGATCCTTGTCATGCGCTCCAGCTCTTCCCTGGTCCAGACAATTCCCAGAGGATTGTGAGGGCTGCACAAAAGGAAGATCTTTGCCTCCTTTGCCTTTGCCTCAAAATCTTCAAAATCAATGGTCCATCTGCCGTCCTTTTCCACCAGCTTGTTTTCCAGAACCTCTCTGCCCCATGCCTCTGTTACATCGTAGAACTCAGAATATACCGGAGTCTGGATCATCACCTTATCTCCGGGCTCGGAAAACAGCTTTACAATGGCGGACAAGGCAGGCACCACGCCCAAGCTCCAGCTCATCATCTCCTTGTTGATATCCCAGCCGTTTCTGCGCAGCTGCCATCCCCTGATGGCCTCAAAATAGGAATCCGGCCTGGAGGTATATCCCCAGATCCCTTCCTCCGCCCTCGCCTTTAATGCGTCAATGATCGGCTGTGCTGTCTGAAAGTCCATATCAGCAACCCACAGCGGGATCACATCTGCCCTGCCAAATTTCTTCATACGCTCATCATACTTTGAGGATCTGTTGTTTTCACGGTCAATCACCTGATCAAAATTGTACTGCATATTTTCATACTCCTTTCTTACTCACTGGCTTTGCTTTATTATAGAGCAAGTATGATGCCAACTTTTAAATTCAGGATAAAAAAAGCAAAAAAGCCTGCTTTTACAGCAAAAGCAAGCTTTCTCTTTCTATGAATCCGTCTCATGAAAGGACTTAATTGTGTTCAAATGGTTGACTATATGGCATTATACGGTTCTATTTGGTTTTAATTGGTCCGAGGCTGGTATCTTTCCATCTCCTCCCAGCAACGCTGTCCCGCTGAGGTGATCCGGCTTCCGCCTCTGCCACGCTCCACGCGGGCCAGGCCGTATTCCTTAAACACGCCCAAAACTGTCCGCACCTCCAGCTGGGAAAGGCCTACGCCCTCTTTCCTGGCGCGCTCCAAAAGCCGCTCCCGCCCGCCAGCCTCTCTGCTCTTGCTCCATTGATACAGCATCTTAAGCACAAAGCCGTAGGCCTCCGGCAGGATCCCCTTTTCTTCCATGGCCCTCTCCCACTCAAACAGCCTCCTCGGCTCCGCCTTTGGAGGGACAAAAGGCTCTTCCTGCACCTCTTCCCGCTCATAGAGAAACGTGGGCGGCAGATCCTCCTCTGTGATCACAGGGCTTCCAGTAAATGTAAAATACTCTGCCAGATTCCTGAGTTCTCTGATATTTCCGGGCCAGCTGTATTCCCGGAAAATCCCTTTGACCTTCTCTGACAGCACAAAGCTTCCTCCCAGCTTGCGGCCAAACCGCTCCAGCAGAAGGAAGACGTCCTCCCCCCTGGCTCTTAAAGGAGGGATGAGAACGGGCAGAGTATTCAGCCTGTAGTAAAGATCCCTCCGGAAGCTTCCATCCCGGACCTTTTCCTCCAGGGATTCATTGGTTGCCGCCACAATGCGCACATCAATATGGATGATCCTGTTTCCGCCTACGCGCATGATCTCATGCTCCTGAAGGACACGCAGCAGCTTTACCTGAAGAGCAGGACTCATGCCCTCCACCTCGTCCAGGAACAAGGTTCCGTGGTGGGCAAACTCAAAAAGTCCAGGCCTGCCGCCCTTCTTTGCCCCTGTAAAGGCGCCCTCCTCATAGCCAAAGAGCTCGCTCTCCAGCAGGTTTTCCGGCATTGCCCCGCAGTTGATCGCCACAAAGGGCCCCTTTGCACGGCTGGAGGCCAGATGCACGGCATTTGCAAACAGCTCCTTGCCCGTACCCGTCTCTCCGATCAGCAGCACCGGGGATTCTGTGGAGGCCATCTTCCTCAAGATCTGCTTTGTCCTCCGGATCCCTTCCGAATCGCCTACCACATCGTCAAAGGTATATTTGGCCCGGTAGCCCTTGTGGAGCAGCTGACTACGCAGCTCGTTTTGGCGGTTCTCCGAATCGTTAAACCTCTGCAGGATCGCAAAGGCGCCGATACATTCTCCCTTTCTCAGAACGGGGCTGACAGAGACTGCCACATTGGCGCCATTGATGCGGGTGACCTTTGCCTCCAGCTTTCTCTTTGTCTTTAAGCATTCTAAAAAGGGAATATTTCCCAGCACTGTGGAGGCCTGCCTGTGCATTACCAGAGAACGCTTAAGGCCTGTTATCTCCTCCGCCTTCTCATTCATGGCAAAGAGCTCCGCCCGCTCATTGATACCGATGATGCCCTCATCCAGGATCTCCATCAGGATATCAAACTGGCTCTCCAGACGCCTGGTCCTGGCAAACATAAGGTCAAAGCTGTAGGTATTGGTGGCAATGCTGGAAAAATACTCCTGGAAAGGACGTGTCTCCAACAGCTCCTCCAGCCCCAGCTTCAAGGCTGCCTCAATCATGGTCCCCGAGGTCAGACAGCGCTGTCCGATGTTCATCACCTGCTTCATTCCAGCCGGGACATACCGCTCCTCATCCGGGGTGACCGCCAGGTCAATGCCCTCGGCCGCCGCCGGATCTGCTCCGGGATAAAAGGGAATGAACTGGAGATGGTTCACTCCCAGCTGGTTTAAGCCTGCCGTGGCCTCGCGCACCATCTTCTCTGTCAGGTTCACGAACAAGGCCTTTGTACCGGCCGGGATCGCCTGAAGCCTCTTCACCACTTCCCAGAGATAGCTCACATGGATCTCGCTGATCTGGGCGTCAATAGGGATATACTGGGGCACATCCTCCCTGTTGTCAAATGCATCCGTAGACATAAGATACAGATCTGACCGCTCCATTTGGGAGACCGTTCCTGCCAGCACACTGTAGGACTTTACCTCCACGTATTCCCCGAACAGCTCCTGGACCTGCTTCCCATAAAATCGGCTCGCCATGGGGTCAAGAGCGATCACCGCAACCTTCTTTGCCATGTTTCCCCTCCTACTGTACCTCCTGCATTCCCATAAATACCTTTTCTGCAGTAATCGGAAGCTCCCGGATGCGCACGCCCACTGCATTGTACACAGCGTTGGCAATAGCCGGAGACGGCGTATTGATCACGATCTCTCCAATGGACTTTGCACCAAAGGGTCCTGTGGGCTCATAGCTGCACTCAAATTCCACCTGCACTTCCCCGATATCCAGGCGGCTGGGCAGCTTGTACTGCATAAAGGAATTTTCGTACACCTGTCCTGCGGCAGAGTAGGTCACATCCTCATACAGAGCCATGCCGATCCCCTGCACCAGGCCTCCTTCTGTCTGCACCCTTGCCAGGTTAATATTCAGAGGCGTGCCGCAGTCCACCACTGCCGCAAAGCGGATGAGCTCCACATGGCCGGTCTCCTTGTCCACCTCGATCTCTGCTGCTCCTGCCATAAAGGGAGGCGGAGATACCGGGGAAGTATGGGACTCTGTGGCCTGAAGGGCATCCTCGTTAAAGCACATGACGCGGTTGCCGATCTCCTTCAGGGAGATCTCCTTCCTGCTTCCATCCTCTTCCGGTGAAAGCTTGCGGACAACACGTCCGTCAAATTCCAACTCTTCCGTGCTGCATTCCAGATACTTGGCAGCCTTGTCCATGATCTTTTTCTTCAGAGTTTCACATGTCTTTACCACAGCCATGCCTGTGAGATAGGCGGTACTGGAGGCATAGGAGCCGGAATCATAAGGAGAAATGTCAGTGTCCACGCCGTAAACCACAATATCGTCCACATCGCAGTCCAGGCATTCTGCTGCGATCTGGGCCAGGGTGGTATCACAGCCCGTTCCCATATCGGCTGCACCAATGGTCATGCTGTAAAATCCGTCGTCATTGACCTTCATGGTAATGCCTGCCACATCCACGCCAGCGATACTGGAGCCCTGCATTGCCATGGCCAGGCCTACACTGCGCACCTTTCCGTTTCCCATATCCTTTCTGGGATATTTTTCATCCCAGCCGATCATTTTCTTTACCCGCTCCACACAGCGGTCCAGGGCACAGCTGTTTGCTGTCTCTCCATAGTAGGCAGGCATGACATTTCCCTGCCTTACCATGTTGAGCTGCCGCATTTTCACAGGGTCCATGCCGATCTTTGCTGCAAGCTCGCTGACAGCAGACTCCACTGCAAAGATGCCCTGGGTAGCGCCGTAGCCCCGGTAGGCCCCGGCAGACATGCGGTTGGTGTACACCACATCGTATGCAAAGCGGAAGGCCTTTGGCGTCCCATAAAGAGGGATGGCCTTATGGCCGGAAAGTCCCACGGTCGTCGGGCCATGTTCGCCGTAGGCGCCTGTATTTGACAGAGTATACACGTCCATGGCCTGCAGGATGCCATTGTCATCGCAGCCCACTCTTACGCGCACCTCCATCTCATGACGGGGTGAGGAGGCGATCTGGGATTCATAGCGGCTGTAGACCATCTTTGCCGGCTTTCCCGTCTTTATGGTGACAATGGCAGGATAAACCTCAGCCACCACTGTCTGCTTTGCGCCAAACCCTCCGCCGATCCTGGGCTTGATGACCCTGATCTTTGACTTCGGCACATCCAGGGCATTTGCCATGATGCGGCGTACATGGAAGGTGATCTGGGTGGAAGCCACCACATTCAGGCGGCCATATACATCCATATAGGTAAATGCCCGGAAGGTTTCCATCATGGCCTGCTGGTTTGCCTTTGTGTGATAGACCCTGTCCACAACATGGCTGCAGCCTGCAAATGCAGCCTCCAGATCCCCATGCTCCTCACAGCCGGAGGCGCAGAGATTCCTGCTGTTGTCAGCCCCCACATTGCACAGGGACTGCCAGTTATCCTCCGGATGCACCAGGATATGGCTGTCCTTTGCATCATGCATATCCAGAACAGGCTCCAGAACCTGGTATTTTACGCGGATCAGGCGCATGGCGTGGTCCACTGCCGCCTCTGTCTCACCTGCCACAATCGCCACTGCATCTCCCACAAAGCGCAGACGGCGGTCCAAGATCAGCCTGTCGTAGGGGCTGGGCTCCGGGAAGGTCTGGCCTGCCATGGTAAAGCGCTTCTGGGGCACATCCCTCCAGGTCAGGATACATTCAATCCCCGGTATCCTGGAGGCAACGCTGCAGTCAATGTCCGTGATCAGCGCATGGGCATAGGGACTCCTTAACACCTTTACGATCAGGCAGTCCTTTGGGGCCAGATCATCTGCATACACCGGTTTTCCCGTCACAAGCGCCTTTGCGTCCTTCTTCACAAGGGGTGCACCTACCACGCGGAACCGTTTTCCTGTCAAAGGGTTGATATATGGGCTTTCCATCACGCTTTTCCCCCTTCCTGCTTATATTCCAGATACTTCTTTACCGCCCGCAGCTGGGACATGTAGCCGCTGCAGCGGCACAGGTTTCCGGACAGGTATTCCTTGATCTCTTCCTCGCTTGGGGAGGTAAGCTCTCTTTCCATTGCCAGCACGTTCATGATAAATCCGGGGCTGCAGAAGCCGCACTGCTCTCCGCCCTCCCTGGCAAGGAACATTCCGAACTCCTCCGCCTCCTTCTGCACGCCCTCCAGCGTGGTGATATGGCGGCCCTGGGCCCTCACTGCCAGAGTGGAGCACGAAAGGATTGGGGTATTATCCATCCATATGGTACAGAGGCCGCAGTTTGCCGTCTCACAGCCCCTTTTTACGCTGTAGCAGCCCAGCTGGCGCACCAGATCCAAAAGCACCATATCCGGCTTCACATCTGCCTGGACCTGTTTTCCATTTAACCGAAAACTGATATTCATGACCGGCTCACACTCCTTCCTGTCAGGCTTTCCATCAGGCGGCGGGTATACACGGCTGCAAGCGTCCTCCGGTATTCCCCGCTCCCTCTGATATTGCTTCCATAGGTAAAGGAATCCGCAGCCTCCTTCGCCATCCTGGGAAGCGTATCAAAATCATCCTCCGTAATGCACACCAGCCTGGCCTTGGCAGGTCTCGCCCCAATCGCCACAAACCAGCGGCTGCCGAGACGGGAAACACAGCATGCGATCAGCGGGAAATCGGTCTTTGAATTTCTCTGGCTGGCATAGGCCGCCCTTCTTCCATCCTTCTTGATCACAATACGTACCAGGATATCCTTTCCATCCCTGCGCACAGGCCGGGCTGCAAATTCTGTCAGCGGGATCCTGCCTTCATGGTAAAGCTCCACATAAGTATCCAGGGCCATCATACAGGTAAGAATGTCGGAAAATCCAAAACGGCTGTAAATGCTCCCCCCTACCGTAGCGCAGTTCCGCATCTGTACACCTACGATACCTTTTGTACATTCCTTAAAAATGCCGTTAAAATAGCTGTTCAGCCCCTCGTGCTTCTCCAGCTGGCGCAGGGTACACATGCAGCCGATGGAAAACCCATCCGCTGTCTCCTCAATCCGGTCAAGTCCCAATCCGGACAGATCTACAATGGTACGCTTTGTAATATTTGTCATCTTCATCCAGACCATGCCGCCTACCACCAGGCTGCTGCGCTTCTGACACAGCTCATAGGCCTCTCCCAGATTCTCCACTTTCACATAGTCATCTGCTCGAAACACTGATTTCTCCTTTCGTAAATGCAAATCCCTTATCCATTTAAACAATCATATTATGAGAACCGCTTCGTGAACCTCATAATCGGATTTACGGTGCACAAAACGCGTCTTTTTTGAGAATCTGCTTTGCAGCTTCTCATAACCCATATTTTTACAGCTTCCAGGTACCATACCCTCAAAAAGCCGTGACAGGCAGATGCATTATAGCATGAAATCCTTGTATTTTCTACATTTATCGTTATTCTTTTGCAAGATAGATAACAGTTCAGACGGCTGCCGGGAGGGCGGCTGGCGCTCCCGGCAGCCGTCTGAACTGTTACCAAGATAGCGGAATTGGAAATAGTACCCGAAACGTAAAAGCAGGAGGCCCGCCGTAAACCGGCCTGCCTCCTGCCTGATATCAAATACTATGATCCCTGTTCTTTCTTCCTCTGTCTGTCCAGCCACTCTGCGCACTGTCCAAACCAGCCAGCCACATGGACATCTGCAAACCGTCCTTTGGCAGGCTCCTCCACCTCCTTTGTGGCAAGGGACAGGCCGTGCTCCCCCTCAGGGTAAATATGAAGCTCAAAGGGGACTCCCTCTCTTGCCAGGCCTTCTGCAAACAGGAGCGTATTCTGCACAGGCACGTCCCTGTCGGCAGCCGTATGCCAGATAAATGCAGGGGGCGTCTGGGAGCTTACGTAGCGCTCCAGGCTGAAATAGTCCCTTCGGGAGTCCTCCTCTCCGGCCAGCATCTTCATGCTGCCCTGATGAGCATAGAGCCCAGACGTGATCACAGGATAGCACAGCACCAGCCCATCCGGGCGGATGCATCTCTGCTCTTCTTCGGAAAACAGGCTGCTGTCGTTCCAATGCACGCCCAGGCTTGCCGCCACATGGCCTCCGGCAGAAAAGCCGCAAAGGATCACCGGCTTATGAGGCCAGTCCTCCCGCACGCGCTTCACGGCAGAAGCCGCATGGAGGAGCGGGGCAATGCCCAGGCATTCTCCACCCCCGCCCGCTTCTATCCTCCCGGCTTTTTGTTGTACTGCCCTTGCTTCTGCGGCTCTTTCCGGCGCTTCTCCCCCGGTCTCTTCCTTATCCAAAACCGGGTAGTACAGGATCCACGGCTTCCAGCCCGCCCCTGCAAAGGCCTCGGCCACAGGCCCGGCCTCCCTTGGGGAATGCCACTGGTATCCGCCGCCGGGGCAGATGATGATGTTTCCTTTCCACTCCTGTGAAACAGACGCGCCTTTCGTCCCCGCCTCAGCCAGTCTGATATTATCCTCCAACCTGCTCATCTCTTCCATCACACCTGAAATCCAAAGAATTCATTTACGTTGTTGAAGCAGACATCCTCGATCACCTGCTTTAAGGCCTCCTCGCCGGAGAAGTATTCCCCTCTCTCCACCAGCTCGCCAAAATAATTGCAGAGTACCCTGCGGTACAGCTCATGGCGCGGGTAGGAGATAAAGCTGCGGCTGTCTGTCAGCATGCCCACAGACAGGCTGACGGGATAGAGGTTTGCACAGGACTCAAACTGACGCTTTATGCCAAATGCCTGGTCATTAAACCACCAGGGAGCCCCCAGCTGTACCTTCGCTCTTACACCATTGTCGCAAAAGCCTGCTGCAAGGATGGCCCAGGCCTCGATCTTTGTTCCGTCCAGTGGATAGAGGATGGTCTTCGGCAGCTCCCCTGCAATGGTCAGGCGGTTTAACAGCTCTCCCACACTGGTGACGGAGCACTGGTCGTCAACACAGTCAAAGCCCGTGGACTGTCCTACATTTTTCACTCCTGTTGTATTGGCATCCAGATAGGTTCCGATATGCAGCTGCATCACATAGCCGTTCCTGTGATAGCGGCGGGCCATCTCATAGAGGAAGGCGCTCTGGTACTGATCTGCCTCGTGGGCGCTTATGGGTTCATTTGCCCTGGCCTTTCGGAAGATCGCCTCGACTTCCTCCGGCCTGTAATCTGCCCAAGTAAAATAGGGGATGCCGTCATCGCTGACTGTGGTGCCTGTGGTCTCCTGGAAAAAGCGCAGTCTTGCCTCCAGAGCATCCAACATGGTTTCAAAGGAAACAACCGGAATGCCCGACACCTGCTCAAGCTGGTCCATATAATCTGCAAATGTATCAAGGAGGAGAAACATTGCCTTATCCGGACGGAAGGCAGTGATCACTCTGGTAAACATCTTTTCCTCCTTTAGGGCAATGTGGTAGCGCAGATCATCGACAGGATCCTCTGTGGTGCTCACCAGCTTTACATTGGAGTGCTCCATGCACCAGCGGCGGGTCATGTGCTGTTCCCGTATCATTGCCGTGGTCCTCTGGTAGATCTCCTCTGCATTTTCACCGGAAAGCGGCTCATCAATATCGAAATAACGCTTTAGTTCCAGTGCGCACCAGATATAAATGGGATTTCCGATAAGCTTCGGAAGGATGGCGGCAAAGGCAAGATACTTGTCGTGGTAGCTGGCCTCCCCTGTGATATATTTCTCATCGATCCCAAAGGTACGCATGGCGCGCCACTTATAGTGGTCGCCCCGAAGCCACATTTCTCCCAGATCCTCAAACTCCTTGTTCTCATAGATCTCGGAGGGCTGCAGGTGGCAGTGATAATCAATGACCGGAAGCTTTTCTGCGTATTTGTGGTAAAGCTCTCTTCCTGTTTTGCTTGTGAGAAACAGCTCCTCATCAAATCTTGTATTCATGTTCCCTCTCCTTACTATGAAATGTCCGCCGCCGATAGGCAGCATGTATTCAGTTATGTTAAGTGTGCCCGCCAGACTTTTATGATGCGGCGGCGCGTCCGATCGCCGGGCGCATGGAGGTTTCCCCTCCGGATTTAGAATCCGATCAAAGCTCCGCCGTCTACCGGTATACAGCTTCCGCTGATATAGCGGGCTGCATCACTGCACAAAAAGGCTGCGCACATGCCCACATCCATGGGATCTCCCACCGTCTTTGCAGGGATCCTGCCCATGATCTTTGCCAGGCGCGGCGGGTCATTGTCCACTGCCTTGTGGAACATGGGGGTGTCGATCCAGCCAGGAGCAATGGCATTGACTGTCACGCCATACTCTGCCAGCTCGGCTGTCAGTGTGTGGATGAGTCCCAGGAAGCCTGCCTTTGCAGTAGAATAGCCAGCTACCTGCGGCTGTCCGATATAGCTTGTCATGCTTGCCTGGAATACGATGCGTCCCCTCTTCTGATCCTTCATGTAGGGAACAACGGCCTTTGTCATTGCAAAGGATCCCACCAGATGCACCTCCAGGACTCTCTTATAGTCCTCAACGGTCATATCCCAGATAAATTTCTTGCAGTGGTTTCCCGCATTGTTGATCAAAATATCCACGCGGCCCTGCTCTGCCACGATCCTGTCCACCAGCTCCTGTGCATGGGCGGTGTCTGTGATATCAAACTGGTAAAACTCTGCCTTATCTCCAAACTCAGACAGAGCCTCTGCTGCCTGCTCCGGTGTCTCAAAGCTGACAACGCAGACCTTTGCCCCGGCGCTCACAAGGCAGCGCGTAATGGCAAGGCCCAGACCCGTGGACCCTCCTGTCACGATCGCAACCTGGCCCGAAAGATCATACCAGTTTGCCATTTTAAATTGTTCCATTTCTTCTGCTGTAAATGCAGCCATTGTCCTTCCTCCTGTCTTTACTATAAAAATCCTGCCGCCGGACAGGCGGCATGTATTCAGGTATGCCAAGTCCGCCCGCCGGGCGCATGTAGGTTACTATGAAATGTCCGCCGCCGACAGGCGGCATAAATTCAGGTATGCCCAATGCGCCCGCCAATTTTTTATGGCGCGGTGGCGCGTCCGCCCGCCGGGCGCATGTAGGTTTGCTATGATAATTCCTCGCAGGCCCGCTTAAAGGCGACCTGCTTCTCCTGATATTTATAGGGAATGTAATATTCCCTGTGTCCTAATGCCTCGCTCTTTGTCGGCCTTCCGGCCGCTGTGGCAGCCACATACTCCGCCAGCTTCACAGCCATCTCATCCTGGCTCATTTCCCCTGTGAGGATGGGGCTGGCATCAAAGTCCATGTCCTCCTCCATCCGCCTGTAGGTAGCATGATTCCCGGTGATCTTGACGCAGGGGGAGACTGCACTTCCTACCACATTTCCACGTCCAGTCACGAGAAATACGATGTGGGCCCCGCAGCTTACCAGATCCATTAATCCCTCATTGTCATTTGGATTCGTGATCCCGAACTGCATCCAATGCGGATCCGGTGTTGAATCAAGGAGCCACAGGCCGCTGTGCGCAGGTGGCACTGAAACCTTAAGTACCCCTTGGATCGGCCTGGAACCGCTCTTGACGACAGCCCCCATGCTCTTCTCCTCAATGGTGGAAAGCCCTCCTGCGAAATTGCCGGGACTGACCGAATACTGGCGTACGGACTTGCAGTAATCCAATGCTTTATCATAGGTGTACCGGATCTCCTCACGGACCTTGTCACTCGCCGCCCGCTCTGTAAGCAGCCTGTCAAGTCCAATGGCCTCTACGATCTCCTCAAATATGGCTGTGCCGCCCATGTCCACAAGCTTGTCATAGAACCGCCCCACGACCACATTGCCTGCAAGGCCGCTGGTATAGTCGCTGCCGCCGCACTCTGCGCCGATCACCAGATCCCGAAATCCCATTTCCACACGCGGCGTTTTTTCAAGCTCCTTTAAAGCCTCCCTCACCCAGGCCGTGCCCTTTTCCACGGTCTGTCTGGTTCCGCCCTCATTCTGGATGAACATCCAGCAGGCAGGCTTACCCTCCTTCCCGGCAATACCGGCCAGCCATTCCGGCTGTATGTATTCACAGCCCAGTCCCACTGCCAGGACGGCGCCTACATTCGGATGGCGGATCAGGCTGATGATCAGATCCACCGCATACTGATTGTCCGTGCATCCGTCAAAGCCTACCAGCTCCACATCCGGATGTCCTGCCTGTTCCACGATCCTTTGCCCAACAAACTCGGAACATTTTACCGTATAAATGACCAGCACCCGGTTGCGGATGCCAGGCGCTCCGTTTTTCCTCTGGTAGCCCTGCCAGGTTAAATCCGTCAGCTTCATCGTTTCATCCTCACTCATATTTTGTATCCTTCGGCGCGCCTGTCTTCACATCCAGATGACTGGATCTCTCATCGTAGATGCTGTGCATGACATGCAGGTGCACCCAGCTCCCCTTGGGGATATCTGCCGTGGCCCGCCCGATCACAACGCCGTATTTCACAATATCCTCGCCTGCCCGGATATCCTTAAGGGCGATCTTGTGGCCTGTGGGAATGTCTGTGGCTGCCGCAAGCCCTGCCTCATGGCAGTCGCCGATCAGCCTTACCTGTTCCCCCGCCTTTGCCTCTGAAAGCATGGTCGCCACATTATCCTGTAAATCAATCTGAAATGCTGTTATCTCTTTTTCCATATCCATCATCCTGCTCCAGCCTGTGTCCCGCTGCCCGAACCCTACAATATCCCAAACTCTGCAAATGCCTGGGTTGCAGACATACCGCCCTCTATTGCCTTGCGGACTTTCTTTTCCCCGGAGGCCTTGATGAGCGCCTTCTCGATCACCTCGTCCTTCATGTCCTTCGGAATGATCAGGACGCCGTCAATATCACCGAACACCAGATCCCCGTCATGGATCGTCACCTGGCCGATCTCGATGGTGCAGCGGTAATCACACACATAGGTGCGGACAGAGGAATCCTGAGCCCAGCACTGGGTGCAGAATACCGGGAAATTCTGTCCCAACACCTGAGGCGTATCCCTGCTGTAGCCATCCAGCACAGCGCCCACAGCCCCTCTTGCCTTTGCGGTAGCTGTGAGGAGCTCGCCCCAGAGGGCGCTGTGATGTGCGCCTGTGGCAATATAGACTTCTCCCGGCTTTAACTGGTCCAAAGCCTCTGTCAGATAGCCAAAGGGCTTCTTCGGATTTTCAAACACATCATTTTCCAGGACCGTGCAGGCATAGCCTGCGATCTTCAACCGGTTGTCCGGCTCGCTGCGGTCAATATAGGCATCTGCCGGTACAAGGGCCTCCAGAGGGCGGATCCCAGCCGGAAGGAACTGGTGCTTATAGCCCATCTGATCCAGAATATCTCCCACTACCGGGGTATAAAGCTTTTCTTTCATCAATGCAAACAATTCTTCGTCATTTTTCCATTGTGCCATATGTAAAACACCTCTCTGTTATTACTATGAAAATCCTGCCGCCGGATAGGCGGCATGTATTCAGGTATACCAAATGCGTCCACCAGTCTTTCGTGGCGCGGCGGCGCGTCCGCCCGCTGGACGCATGTAGGTTTACTATGAAAATTCTGCCGCCGGATAGGCGGCATGTATTCAGGTATACCAAATGCGTCCACCAGTCTT
>NZ_JAJCIC010000089.1 GCF_020554865.1 Lacrimispora sp. 210928-DFI.3.58 | reverse complement strand
AATCGAGTAGGAGGCGGTGATTAACCGCCGTCCTCTCATACCACCGTGCGTACCGTTCGGTACACGGCGGTTTCAATAGTTGACGTGCACTGACTGATAAGCTGTGGCTAAATCATAATAGCCCCAGTTTATCAGTCTTTCTTTTGTTAATGCTCTTTTGACCACTCCTGTGTTAGACATCCGCCAGTAGGCTTTCCGGCTGTATGCCCCTTCACATGCTGCCCATTCCGGCAATCCCAATCCTAACAGCTTTCTCTTCCGTGTCTTTGGTAACTTCCATTGTTTCCAGATACACATCCGTATCCGGCGGTACAGCCATCCATTCAGGTCTTCGATGTTGTTCTTCATATCTGCTATTCCGTAGTAATTCAGCCAGCCTCGCATATAGACCTTTATCTTTTCCATTGCCCCTACGATGCTTCCACACCTGCTCCGGGAAGTGAGCAGTCTCAGTTTATCCTTGGCTTTCTTCCATGTCTTTGTATGGACTCGGATATAGATACCCTTTGCATTCTTCCCAAAACAAAAACCAAGGTACTTAAAATTTCGGATTGCAAACACACTGACCGTCCGGCTCTTTTCCCTGTTTACTTTCAGCTTCCATGTCTCTTCCAGATATTTTGTACTGGTCTCCAGCAGCCTTTCGGCTGCACGCTCACTCCTGGCCAGCAATACGATATCGTCTGCATATCGAATGCACGGCACTCCTCGTCTGCTGAATTCCCAGTCAAACTCATTCAGATACACATTTGCCAAAAGCGGGGATAAATTTCCTCCCTGCGGCGAGCCTTCCTTTGTTTCTGTTACAACACCGTTTTCCATCACCCCACTCTTCAGATATCGCTTCACCATCTGGATGACTCTTTCATCTTTTACCTGCTTTCTTAAGAGATTCAGCAGGATTGTATGGTTCAGCGTGTCGAAATACTTTGACAGGTCAAGCACTACTGCCCTTGTATATCCCTGTTCTGCGTATTCTTTTATCCTTCGGATGGCATCCTCTGCCCCGCGTCCCGGACGATAGCCGAAGCTATTGTCTGAAAACAGGGGCTCATAGATTGGCATAAGCTGTTGCGCCATTGCCTGCTGGATCATACGGTCAATAACGGTGGGAATACCTAGCTTCCGTATTCCTCCGTCCGGCTTTGGAATCTCCACTCTTCTCACGGGAGATGGCCTGTATTTCCCCCTCCTGATTCTCTCTACAAGCTCGTGGTTATGTTCCTTCAGCCATGGTAACGCCTCTTCAATGGTCATTCCGTCGATTCCCGGCGCTCCTTTGTTTGCCTTCACTCTCTTGTAAGCTCTGTTCAGGTTATCCTTATCCAGTATCTTACCCAAGATATCCGGCTCTGCACTATCCCTTTCCTTCCATATCCGGTTGAACGAGCGGTGCGCTCTCACATACCCTTTGCGTTCCGCGCTATCTCTTTGTGAGCAGCTTTCTTTGTTTTCTGTACCCATTGCTCATTCCTCCTTTTCAAGCCGTACTAAGGACTCCTATTGATTCGGCCCTTCACTAAAAAAAGCTACTATGGCCTCTGCTGACTTCTGCACGTTCAGCGCTGCCTCTCAGCAGCGGTTACTTCTTTCGAAGCGTTCCATACAGACCTCCCTGGGTACCACACGTTTCTTTCTCTCCATCCATCTGCCACATTTATCCCGTACGATTCCGTGTAGTTATTGGGCTTCGGCTTGCGTAGCAGTCTTACCCTCGTACGGGACCTTATATGTGATTTCTGTTCGTCAGACCAGAGATTTGCCCATGGGTTAGTATGCTCCCCACATCCGGCTTCCTTCAGATTCCACCTCACGATGAACACCCTTGCCTTCGGCTATATCCTTCCCACTACCGGGCGGATTCCAGACTTGCACTGGTTAGAAACGTGCGCCGCCAGGC
>NZ_JAJCIC010000088.1 GCF_020554865.1 Lacrimispora sp. 210928-DFI.3.58 | reverse complement strand
GTAAATGGTATATAACTCGTCGACTTTCCTTCAACTCGATAATTCGAGATAATTGTGTGTAAAGTGGCAAAAGTGTGTTACACACTTTTCACGATCTTTACAACAGGAGGAAATGACAATGAACACAAAACTTGCTACTACTCAGATCCGGATTACCGAATGGGCTGCTATCATCAAAGACTGTAAATCCAGCGGGATGAAAGTCGATGACTATTGTCAACTGCATGATATCTCGCGGGATGCTTATTATTACTGGCTTCGCAAAGTCAAAACTGCAGCTCTGCAGCAGGTTGGATTTGTTGAGCTGCCTATGCCAGAGGCTAAGCCTGTTCCGACAACCGATTTTACTACTCAGATGGTTATTAAAGCTGCCGGAAATGAAATCAGTATTAATAATGACACTCCTACAGAATTAATTACCAGAGTTCTGGAAGTGATCCACCATGCTCAATGATGCGTCCGGTTTCAAACATGTATATTTGTGCGCCGGATACACCGATCTCAGAAAGGGGATCGAAGGACTGATTTCTATTGTATCTGCCACGTTCGGACTGGATCCTACAGATGCAGGCTCGATTTTCCTTTTCTGTGGCCGTAGAAACGACCGCATGAAAGCACTTCTGTATGAAGGTGACGGCTGGCTTCTGTGCTACAAACGTTTTACAGATGGAAAACTCCAGTGGCCACGCAGTACACAGGAAGCAAAAGAACTTACTCCACAACAGTACCGGTGGTTGATGGAAGGTCTTTCCATTGAACAGAAAAAAGTAATATCCAAGGTAAAACCAGAACTGTATTAATACAGTTTTTATCACGTACATCGACAGTTTTATAAGTATTCAAAATCTCAAAAAACAGCGTAAATATGCGGTTTTTCAGCTCATTCTGTGGTATAATGGACACATGGAAAACAATACTTTAACACTCGACGAACTGAATAAATTACCCAAGAATGCCATTGCTCTGCTGTATATGCAGATGAGTGAGAGCTTTGCGCTTCTGTCTGAGCAGAATAAAACAATCCAGAAACAGAACGAACTGCTGATCAAACAGACCGAAGACCTGAAAGAACAGCTTGCAATCCTCACACAGCACCGGTTTGGACGTAAGACAGAGTCTGAGAAACAGGTTCTCGGACAGCTTTCTTTCTCACTGGATGATATGTGTGTTGTCCTCAACGAAGCAGAAGTACTCATTGATAACGTGACTCCTCAGGAACCGGAGATTGAAAAAGTGATCGTCCGCCGTAAAAGATCCAAAGGAAAAAGGGATCTGAACCTGAAAGATATCGAAGTAGAGATTATTCAGCATGATTGTACGCAAGAAGAACTTCAAGCACATTTCCCAAAGGGATGGCATGTTCTTGAAGATGAAGTTTATAAGGAACTTCAGTATATCCCGTCCTGTTTTAAAGTATTGGAGCATCATGTGAAAGTATATGCCGGAAATCATGATTCCGGCAGCTTCCTGCGCGCAAAAGCACCGAACCGTCTTCTTTCCCACAGTATCCTTACTCCGGAACTGGCCGCAGCGGTATTCAACGCAAAGTATGTGAATGCAATTCCGCTCAATCGTCTGTCAGAAGAATTCCTGCGTAATGATGTAAACATCCCGAGGCAGGACATGGCAGGCTGGATGATCCGTCTTCATGAGTATTATCTTGGACCAGTACATGATATGATGAAAAAAGAGATCATGCGATCACATCATGTACATTGTGACGAGACACCTTTTATCATGCCGGAACACAGCAAAGAATACATGTGGGTGTTCCATTCACCTGGAGGAAACGGGACACATCCGCTCTTTCTGTATGAATATCTGGGAGGAAGGAACGGAACTGTCCTGCAGAACTACCTTGCCGGGTACAATGGGACATTGATCACAGATGGTTACCAACCATATCATACTCTGATGAAAAACAGTGATACGATCAAAGTTTCCGGCTGCTGGTCTCACGCCAGGCGAAAGTTTGCAGAGATTGTAAAAACAGCAGCAAA
>NZ_JAJCIC010000087.1 GCF_020554865.1 Lacrimispora sp. 210928-DFI.3.58 | reverse complement strand
AAATCGTTAAGGAAAGAATCGAAGGTGGTGCAAACGAAAAAGCAGCTCCAAAATCTCTCTGATAACTGCCCTTTCGTTTGCATCAGTTTCGATTTTTCCTGGTTGAACAAAGCGCGTCCGGGTATGAGATATATATGGGTTTTCAATCCTGGCACTTCTGTACTTGAGTATACCATAACAGGAAGATAAAATATAGAGGTTATCCTGAACACCCATGTTTTGGGCACCGCAAACAAGCCTCCAGAGGAAGCTGTTTTGAAAAATATCCAGTTAACGGTATTTAACACCGCATATGTGGTATAGGTTTTGCATAATACCTGTCAGGCAGCAAGGGAATGATATTTCCGCCGCAGGATGAACATTTGCAGACATCCTTGTTATAAAGCAGCTTAATTATGGCAGGGGCATGAAGATCTTTAAACCTGGAAATATACTTCTTGCAGCCGAGAAGATTACGGCATAAAGTTATCTTTTTACTTTTGTTGCGGGAAGCCAAAAGACCATAATGGCGCATACGGACAAAACGTTTGGGAGGAACATGCATTAGAAATCTCCGGATGAATTCTTCCCCGGAAAGGGTAAGTTCTGTCCACTGCCCTTTATTTTTATAATTCTTAACCGTAAAGGTGACCTCCGTGTCTGTCATACTTTTTATGCGGTAGTTGCTGATGGCAATCCGGTGAGTATACTTGCCCAAATATTTGATAACGGATTCCGCACCACGAAACGGCTTTTTACAATAAGGGATCCATTCCTTCGCATAGCACGTGTCCAAAAGTTCTTTGAAAGTATCATGATTTTTGTAGGGTTTAGCAGTGCCGTGGAATGCCAGCCTTTTGTCAGACCATAGCTGTTTTAATTCAGAGAGATATTTCCCACGGAAAACTTTGGAAATGACCTTGACAGGAAGGAAAAAGTCTTCGCCATGATCTTTCCATTGGCTCTTGGAATCAAGCCCGCCGCCAAGCACAATGGCATGGATATGTGGATGGAAATTCATTGCGCTTCCCCAAGTGTGGAGGATACAGATATATCCGATATCGGCCCCAAGATATTTTTTGTCAGAAGAAAGACCGCTTAATGTATCGGAGGCTGCATGATACAATGCATTATAAAGCAGCTTCTGGTTACTGTATATGACAGGATTCAATTCTTCCGGAACAGTAAACACCACATGAAAGTATGGGGCATCCAGTATGTCCTCCCTGCGGGCATCAACCCATTTTTCCCTGGGGAGTTCCTGGCACATGGGACAGCACCTGTCCCGGCAGGAATTATAGTGGATGGAAATACAGCCGCAGCCGCTGCAGACACTTACGTTAACGCCGAAAGCACCGGTCTTGCAGTTCATGATGTGATAAGCTGCCTTCCGTTGCAGGGCAGAGAGATTATGGGCCTTTTCAAAACCGTGATAAAATCTGTTGAAAACATCCTGTATTGAACAGCTGCCACTCATGGTTGACCGCCTTCCGGATGGTCGAAAGGGCTGCGGATGCCAAGAAGCGTTTTATTACTTACATGCAGATATACATCTGTAGAACGGGGATCAACATGACCAAGAAGAGACTGGATATATTTGATATCCACTCCGCTCTCGAATAAATGGCTGGCAAAGCTGTGACGGCAGGCATGGGAAGATACGCGGCGTGTAATGCCGGCTTTTTTTGCGCTTGCCTTGAAAAACTGATTGACGCTTGCAATATCAAGGTAATCACCAGTCCATGAACTTGGGAAGAGAATCCCTTTGGGCCTGCCGCACTGAAACCAGTATTCCGTAAGCAGGCCGAGATTCCTCTGGGAAAGGACCGTGTATCTGTCGGTACGGCCTTTTGTTTCCCGGACATGAATGGTCATGTTTGTACGTGAAATGTCATCATAGTGCAGATGGACAGCCTCAGACACACGCAGGCCGGAAGAATACATGGTAGCGATAATGGCCTTGTGCTTAAGATTGGAAGTGGCATCAATAATAGCATTGATTTCCTGCAGAGTAAGGACAGCGGGAAGATGCCGCTCACGCTTCATTGCCGGGACTTCCTCATCATCCCAGGCAATCTTTAAGACTCTTTTATAGAGAAACTTGATGGAAGAACGGTAATGATTGTGAGTTTCGGGAGATCTGCCCTGAAGACGTTTCGTGGTAAGAAAGGCATCAGCATCCCCAAGCGTGAGGTCAGTAACAGGCTTATTGGTGTAGCGC
>NZ_JAJCIC010000086.1 GCF_020554865.1 Lacrimispora sp. 210928-DFI.3.58 | reverse complement strand
ACGAGAACGGCTATATGTTCACGAGCGGCTGGAAGGAGCAGAAGGATGAAAGCGGCAATACCATCGGCTGGCGACGTTTTGATTCCAAAGGCAGAGCAAAGAGAAGCGATACCTTTGAACTGCAGTCAGTGGGAGATAATCAGTATGCCTTTAACGCTGACGGCTTCATGCTGTACGGCTGGGTATCCAGCGCATTAAATCAGACGCTGACAGACCAAGAAGGGTGGAAAGAGGCAGATTATTATTTCGGAGAGCAGGGCGATGGAAGGCTGAAGACCGGCTGGCAGACGATCAATGTGTATGGCGGGTGGAAGGACGAAGCCGGATATGCGGATCACTCTTTCTACTTCTGCAGTGATGAGAGCAGTATTGGGCAGAAGAGTACAGGCTGGAAGACAATAGAAGAGTATACATACTATTTAGACGGCACAGGAGCAATGCTGGAAGGCCTTCATGAGGTGGAAGGGGCACTGTATTATTTTGATCCGACCGATGGCCATATGCTGACAGGTACGGAAGTTACAGTGAATGGCGTAAAATATGTTATTGATGACAACGGTGTGGCAATCCAAGAATCAGATGTAGAGAATCCGGTTATTATTACTCAGCCAGAGAGTGCAACAGGAATAATAGGAGACACAGTGAACTTCTATGTAGAAGCCAATGGTATTGATAGTTATCAATGGCAATTTAGCCGTGATAATGGAGAGACATGGCAATCAGCTGGTTTTACTGGAAGCCGGACAGCAACAATGACAGTGGAACTGAATGCTACTCGAATCCAATACAGCTTTCGTTGTGAACTGACAGGAAAAGATGGCAGTAAGCTTTACACAAATGTTGTAAAGGTTATAGAGAATTTTGAAATTACAAAACAGCCATCTGATGTAGAAGCATATTTAAATGATACGGTTGAGTTTCGCGTAGAGGCAAACGGAGCCAGCAGCTATCAGTGGCAGTTCAGCCGTGACAATGGAGAAACCTGGCAGTCGGCAGGCTTTAGCGGAAATAGGACTGCAATGATGACAGTAGAGTTAAACGCTACTCGAATCCAGTACAGCTTCCGTTGCGAATTGACAGGAAAGGATGGCAGCAAGCTTTATACGGATGTTGTAAGGGCGGTAGAAGCCTTTGAGATAACAAAGCAGCCTTCAAGTGTGGAAGCAAACGTAAACGATACGGTTGAGTTTCGTGTAGAAGCTGTCGGAGTCAGCAGCTATCAGTGGCAGTTCAGTCGTGACAATGAAGAGAGCTGGCAGTTAGCTGGATTTAGTGGAAATAGGACGGAAGCAATGACAGTAGAGTTAAATGCTACCCGGATCCAGTACAGCTTCCGTTGCGAATTGACGGGAAAAGATGGCAGCAAACTTTATACAGATTCTGTCAAGGCAGTAGAGATTTTTGAAATCACAAAGCAGCCTTCAAATACTGAAACCTATGTAAACGGTACAGTAGAATTCAATGTAGAAGCAGTCGGGGTCAATAGTTACCAGTGGCAGTTTAGCCGTGATAACGGAGAAACCTGGCAGTCAGCAGGCTTTAGCGGAAATCGTACAGCAACGATGACAGTAGAGTTGAATGCTACCAGGATTCAGTATAATTTCCGTTGTGAATTGACAGGAAGGGATGGTAGTAAGCTTTATACGGATATTGTCAAAGCAGAAGAGATTTTTGAAATTACAAAACAGCCCTCAAGCATAGAAGCATATGTGGATGATACGGTGGAATTTAATGTGGAGGCAGTAGGAGTCAGCTATTACCAGTGGCAGTTTAGCCGTGACAATGGAGAGACTTGGCAGACAGCAGGCTTTAGTGGAAATCGTACAGCGACAATGAGCGTAGATTTAAATGCTGTTCGGATCCGGTACATTTTCCGCTGTGAGCTGACAGGAAAAAATGGCAGTAAGCTTTATACAGACACTGTGAAGGCAGAGAAGATTGAATTATTTGAGATAACAAAACAGCCTTCAAGTGTAAATGCAGATGTAAATGATACCGTAATATTTAGCGTAGAGGCAATAGGGGCCAATAGCTATCAGTGGCAATTCAGCCGGAATAATGGAGAGACCTGGCAGGCGGCAGGCTTTGATGGCAGTAGGACAGCAGCAATGACAGTAGAATTAAATACAACGCGGATCAAGTATAGTTTCCGTTGTGAGTTAACAAATGCTGACGGTGAAACGCTCTATACGGATGTTGTAACAATTCAATAATACTTTTTCATTATCTTTAGCAAAGGAATAACCATTTATATAAATTAATGATTATTCCTTTGCTCAGACTGTAGACAAAGTTGGTGCTAGTTGATTACGCCCAGCACCACTTTTCT
>NZ_JAJCIC010000085.1 GCF_020554865.1 Lacrimispora sp. 210928-DFI.3.58 | reverse complement strand
AGATCGTGAATACGCGGCAGTCACGGAACATTCTCTCGATCTTGTAATCCTTGATGAAGCCGTAGCCTCCGTGGATCTGTACGGCCTTCTGGGCGATCTCGTTACATACCTCAGATGCATAGTACTTTGCCATGGATGCGTTCATGGTGGCATCCTGCTTGGTATCCATTAAGTAGGCTGTCTTATACACTAACTGCTTTGCTGCCTCCAGCTTTGTTGCCATGTCTGCCAGCATGAAGCTGATGGCCTGGAACTTTCCGATCGGACGGCCGAACTGCTTTCTCTCCTTTGCGTACTTCACTGCCTCATCCAGACATCCCTGGGCTACTCCGATAGACTGGGCCGCTACTCCCAGACGTCCTGTGTTCAGGGTGTTCATAGCGATCTTGAAGCCGTCTCCCTCTTCTCCCAGACGGTCGCATTCCGGTACGATCACGTTGTCAAGGATGATATCGGAGGTTGCACAGCCTACCACGCCCATCTTGTTCTCCGGCTTGCCGCAGGATACGCCCTTTGCCTTCATGTCCACTACAAATGCGGAAAGGCCCTTGTTTCCCTTTGTCACATCAGTCTTTGCAAAGACCACTGCATAGTCAGACAGCGGAGCCATGGTGATGAAGCACTTACGTCCGTTCAGCACATAGTGGTCTCCTTCCTTCACT
Organism: Lacrimispora sp. 210928-DFI.3.58; assembly: GCF_020554865.1. Classification (GTDB taxonomy): domain Bacteria; phylum Bacillota; class Clostridia; order Lachnospirales; family Lachnospiraceae; genus Enterocloster. Next base: position 2,116 of record NZ_JAJCIC010000085.1, on the reverse strand, counting down.
GCCACAGTTGCAACTGCGCTTGCGTCAGATCCTGCTCCCGGCTCAGTGAGGGCAAATGCCAGCTTCTTCTGGCCTGTTACGACCGGTCTTAAGTATTTCTCCTTCTGTTCGTCATTTCCTGCTAACAGCAGCGGGCCGCCGGATAAGGAGTTGGGGCTGGATACGTAGATGCTGGCTACGCCGGATACCCTTGCGATCTCCTCCATTACCAGCACATAGGAGCGCGCGTCTGCTCCCTGGCCTCCTAATTCCTTCGGGATCTTTACTCCGAAGAAGCCGGCTTTTGCCATCTTGTCTAAGATCTCCTCCGGGAACTCCTCCGTCTCTTCCACCTTGTCCAGAACTTCTTTTGTCAGTTCTTTCTCTGCGAAATCACGGGCTAACTTTCTGATTAATTCATGCTGCTCTGTGAAAAACGCCTCTGCCATGATTGTTTGTCCTCCTATTTTCTTTGTCTGTTTTTGATCGTCTGTAACTGTTCCCTATCCCTGCAGTTACGCTTACTTTTCTTTTTTCAGCCGGGCTCCTCTTTCTTCTCCCGTTCCTTTTCTGCCATCTCACGGGCCATCTCCTTTAAGACCTTTAAGTTGATCTTCCCGCTGGCATTCATGGGGAACTCCTCAAAGGAAAGGACATATGCCGGTATCTTATAATGGGCCAGCCTGGGCCTTAGGTAGTCTGTCAGGCCTGTTTTGGAGATCCTGCAGCCCTGCTTTGGTATGATGCAGGCCGCGATCTCCTCCTGGAGCACCTCCGCCGGGACTCCCACTACCTTCACGGAATCTACCCAGTCCAGCTGGCGGATCACCTGCTCGATCTCCTGGGGTGAGATGTTCTCCCCGGCTCGGATGATCATCTCCTTCAAGCGCCCTGTGATGTGGAGCTCACCATCCTCATCCATGCGCCCGATGTCTCCTGTCCGCAGCCAGCCGTCCTCTGTAAAGGCCTTCTCATTGGCCTTTGGAAGGTTGTAATACCCGGACATCACGTTATAGCCGCGCACCTGGATCTCGCCGTCCTTTCCTGCCCCCAGGATGGCTCCTGTGTCCGGGTCACTGATCCTGACCTCCACATGGTCTACGACTTTTCCTGCGGAAACCGCCTTCTCCTCATCCGGCTCATCCCAGTCTGCCACGGATACACAGGGAGATGTCTCCGTCTGTCCATAGGAGGGCTGCAGATGCATGTTGGAAAACCGCCTGCAGATCTCCACGAACTCTTCCCTTGTTACAGGAGAGCCTGCAATGATCCCTGATCTTAAGGAATCTGCCTTTCTGCCGGCATACCCGCTCTTCTTGATCAGGGCTAAGAACATGCTGGGAACACCGTTTAAGATGGTGCAGTGGTAATGCTCAATGGCATCCCATACCTTTGCTGTCTTAAAGTAGGGGATCAGGTGCATGGACATCCCGCCCACGATGCAGGAGATGATGCCGGCTGTGATCCCAAAGCAGTGGAACAGCGGCACGGTGATGCACATCTTGTCCTCCGGCGTCCATCTCATGGACCATATCATGGTCCTGGCATTGTTCACCACGTTGTAGTGGCTTAAGATCACTCCCTTTGGCAGGTTGGTGGTGCCGGAAGTAAAGATCATACAGGCCGGATCCCTGGAAGAAGCCTGGGCCTTTGAACGCTCCAGCTCTTCCAGGGCCTCCCGGGAGCGCACGGCCTCCGGGAAGCTGTCCTCACTCATCCAGGTGCCGGCCTCTTTTTCATTGATATGTATAAAATGCCGTACCTTCGGAGTATCCTTCCTGATCGCTGCAACAATATCCTCATAGATGATCGTCTTATACCCTGCGCCGTAGTAAAGCACCTGTACGTCAGAGTAATTGAGCAGGCCCTTGACCTCCTCCTCTTTATAGCAGGTATTGATGAGGATAGGCACTGCGCCGATCTTTGTCAGGGCCACGAAGGTGAAGACCCAGTTCGGGCTGTTCACGCTCCAGATCCCCACGTGGGTGCCTCTGGTGATGCCTAAGCCTCCCATCTGTACTGCCAGGAGGTCTGAAACCACATCCAGCTGGCGGAAGGTACAGCTCCATTCCCCCATCTCCATGGCAATATGGTTTCCATTTTTTTCGGCCTGTTCCCGTAGGCACTGGCCAATGGT
>NZ_JAJCIC010000084.1 GCF_020554865.1 Lacrimispora sp. 210928-DFI.3.58 | reverse complement strand
GCCAGCCTTTGGGCTGGCATTATTTTGTCCGGAGGACTGGTTATTTACCATATACTTTCATTAGGCATCGGGTCAACTCCTTTCAGATTTTTGATAATGGACAAAACAAAAGACACTAACTATTTTACGGTTAGTGCCTTCTGGCTTGGTCATTATTCTGTTTTGTTTTGCTTGATGAGTTCCTCGGCTTCGTCTCTTGTAAACTGATAGTAAGTCAACACATCTCGCACTTGCTCATCGTACTGACTCATATCCAACTCTTTGAATTGGTTTAGTGCTACAATTTCCTGCACAGTTTTTAACTTGTCGGCAGGTAAGCTCCAGAATTTTTCTTCCCATTCTTTTGCAAGATTATCCTTAAACATAAATCTGTAAATGATAAATGTTTCCGGCATCCAGAGAATAGTCCAGAAGCGATGTTCGTCTGCTCCAAACGCTTCTTCAAAGAATGTTTTTCCTTTGCCAACCTTGCCCTTTGTCGAATTAAGCACAGCTTGAATTGCTCTAATGAATTTTCTATTCCAATGCTTTCCGATGAAATCTCGATTCATGAAAAACTCTGGGTCGTTGATTGGGTGGTATTTCATCGGGAACGAATAAATGTTGGCGGCAAGTTCATCACACATATCAACATTCATCTTCATTCTGTGGTAAAGATGTTCCGGCTTATCGTGGAAATTATAAAGCATATAGTTGGAAAGGTTCGTAATTCCATTTGATACTGCCGTTTTGATTGCTCTTTCATAAATATCCTTCTGTTCCCAATGGTCAAAAGCGATACGCAACGGATAGATATTTACTTCGGATAATTTTTTCATGTTAGCATCTGTGATAAGACGTGCATCAATGCCTTGATTAAAATCGACGATGCGTTTTAACCCTTTTTTGTGCTTGAAGTGCTTCTCATACAACGGCGCAACATATTCGTCCAATGACAATATATCTTCTTTCGTTGCAGTCTCATGATGCAAGCAGTCCACTTCTTCAAGTTTGAGATAAAACTCTGTTTTTTCTTCAGACGGTAATTTTTCCATCAAAGCCTTGTACAGTACCACACATTTCCGAATGTATGCTCTGTCATTAAATCCGTCTCTCAGATTACGAATTGCAATCTCATATTGGTTTGGTGGAATGTAGGTTGCACCTTTCCCAAATCCACACTCCTTAATCTCATCAATGATTTTGTCATAGCACTTTGACGCCAGAACATTATTATCGAGAAGAAGCAAATCTCTTTGCTCTCCAAAGCGTTCCCTTGCTATATTTATCTGTTCTTTTAGACCGATATAATCACAGTAGGTCGGCTCGAGTGTAGGTACTGCACAAAAAGCACAGTGATTGATGCAACCTCTGGTCATATATGCGAAATAAGCATTGTTCGCAGGATATTTATATTCAATCTCGTCCAAAATCGAGTAATCCAGCGGTAATGCATCAATAATTGTTGTATCACCTTCATCAATGTCTCCGGGATGATTAAGTAATCCAATAAAAGGGTGGATGCCCGTTGCTTGGTAAACCTCTTCCGGCAACAATGTAGACATGATACCGCCAACCATAACATCTTTTTCATCCTTGCATAATTGCTTGACGAAGTTGATGGTGTCTATTGTTATGTCCCAGTAGAAAGTAAACAATGTCGTGATGCCAACCTTATCAAAGGAAGGATTCTTGAAATAATCTTTTCTCTTGTATGATAAGCGAGCATCTTTTGCAAGCTGATACGCCATTGCATTTGAAGCAAACGCTTCGCATTCATCTAATGCAGATGTATTAGCCTTGCGGATATAATCAATGAGAACCAATTTGTATTTCTTCCACTTTGTATCTGGATCGATAGAAGAAAGCTGCTCAAGCAAATCTTCAATAACCAAATCAGCGGCAAGGTCTCTCAAGTCTCCTTTGAAAAAGCGAACATCATCGCCAGATTGACGGTAATAAGTCGCCAACTTCATAAGTCCCATTGGCGGATACTTGTTCTTGTAATTGGGTTCAACCAAAAGAACTTTTCTGTTCATGATTATCTAAACTCCTTTTCTATTGCTGCTTGAATTTCCTCAGCGATATTCTCAGGAGCTATTTGGCTAACAATCCCCATTATTTGTCCTACGAGTTTACGCTTACTCTTGTCGAGCTTTGAAAGGTTGTCTGTGAAATATTTGGATTTCTTTTCTTCCTTCTGCTCAACGATCTCCGTTTCTTTCTTTTCTGCTTTCTCTGTAGCAGAAGAAACATTCTTTTTCTCAAATTTATATTGAATCTCTTTTTGAACACGCTGTTCTGGGGTCAACGTGCTACTTGTCGTCAGAGTTTCAACAGTCTTTTCGAGCTTCTTTTTGGCAGCATCTTTTTTCTTTCTTGCATCTTCAACCGTAGCTTCCATGCGGCTCTGCTCTTTTTTGTCAACAAAACCTTTTGCGTGTTTCTCTTGAAGTTTTGCAACAGCATCATTATAGGCTTCCAACTTCCTATAATGGTTTTTGGTCTCGTTAGCCACATGATACAAACGATGAAGCTCATCATAGAAAAATACTCTAAGCTGTTCTTCCAGATTTATTCTTGCCGGAGTTTCGTTAAAGTAGTTTCTCTGAGAGTTAGGAATAAGATTCTTATCAACAGTAAAAATCTCTCCTATAAAATAGCTGTTTCCTCGTTCCTCCTTGAATAAGGACGCAACAGCCGTATTATCTCCGATTTGGATATTTCCTTGTCTCAATCTAAATCCATACATAGGATTTAATGCCTTGGGAATAGCCTTTTCAAATCGGCACAAACCATACCATGCCCACGCTATCAATGTTTTTCCATCGTAAAAATCCTTAAACTCTACGCCAAAAACATCGTCATAGATTTTTCGTGCATTATCTGCACCTTCATATAAACGAGTTTTATATTCCTTAAATAGCTGCGCTCCATTAACGGTAACCTTGTATTCGTCAATGGTAAAGCCGAGTTTTTTAGCATGACCATAAATATCATGCCTATAATGGAACTTGTTTGTATACGGAACAGGGGCAACAAAACTCAAATAATCACGCACTCCAGCGGTGTCAAGCAAATCGTTAAGGAAAGAATCGAAGGTGGTGCAAACGAAAAAGCAGCTCCAAAA
>NZ_JAJCIC010000083.1 GCF_020554865.1 Lacrimispora sp. 210928-DFI.3.58 | reverse complement strand
TGAGCGCAGGGCGCGAAACTATTTGCTACGCAAACGAAGCAAAGCGGAGTTCGCGTTTCCCGTACCGTTTTATGAAGCGGGAGGCGAGGAAAATAAAAAATTGAGCGCAAAAGCGCGAAAGGAGATTGTTAACATGTTAGATGAGAGATGGGTATTCCACAAGGATGTAGAAGGAACACAGGCAGGACCGGGAGTAGTGAGAAGGGTGCTGGCCTACAGTAAGGACTTGATGTGTGTGGAAAATACCTTTGAGGAAGGAGCAGTGGGAAGCCTCCACCATCATCCACATACCCAGATTACATACGTTGTAAGCGGCGAGTATGAATTTAACATTGACGGCGAAAAAAAGATCGTAAAGGCCGGGGACACTATGCTCAAAATGAATGGCGTAGAGCACGGCTGCGTCTGCCTGAAGGCTGGTATCCTTCTGGATATCTTCAATCCAATGCGTGAGGACTTTGTATAAGACTTCCGATAGACGCGTATCGAAAGATCCGGTGGAGCACCCACGGCAGATAACTGCCCGGGATGCTCCACCGGATCTTTGGTCATATAAGAGAACTTCTGCTAGGATTTCTCCGTATGAGGCAGCCGTCCGCGCAGGAACCGCTTTTTCAGCTCGCTGAAGCGGAAGGGGATCAGCGGGTAGATATAGCTCTTTCCCGCAATGGTCTTGTTGAAGATAATGGCGCAGGCTGTGAGCACGGTCCCGATGACAAAGCCCCAGATATTAAAGATGGCCGTGAGAATCAGAATGAGGATGCGCATAAATTTCATGGCATAGCCCAGCTCAAAGCTGGCCTGGGAATAATTGGCAATTGTCACAAAGGCCATGTAGAGCATGGTCTCTGAGTTGAACCAGCCGGAGGTGACGGCGTACTCTCCAAGGACAATACCTGCGATAACGCTTAAGGGGGTGGTGAGCATGTTAGGCGTATTTACTGCTGCCAGGCGCAGGCCGTCAATGGCAAATTCGAGTATGAGAAGCTGCCAGATCAGAGGCACATTGTAGGGATCGGAGAGCCGGATAAAGGCCAGCCAGTCCGGTATCAGTCCCGGATTTTGCATGAACATGAGCCAGGTTGGCGTCAGCATCAGGGAGAGAAAGGAGATGGCCATCCTGGTAAGGCGCAGGTAGGTGCCTGTGATGGGCGGGAAATAGTAATCGTCCGCCTCCTCGATGATATCAAAGACAGAAGAGGGGAGGATCATGGCAGAGGGGGAATTGTCTACCAGGATAATGATATTTCCTTCCAGAATGGAAGCCGCTGCCGTGTCAGGACGCTCGGAAAAGCGGAATTTCGGGAAGGGATTATACCATTTGTGGGGGTAGATGCACTCTGCCAGGCTTTCCTGGTTCATGGTGAGGGCATCCACCTTAAGCTTCGTTATGCGTCCCTTGATCTTTGCCAGAAGATCCGTATCCACACGGCCCTCCATGTAGCAGACAGCAATATCCGTATGGGAGCTCTCCCCGGCTGTCATGATCTCCATGGTGAGCTTCGGGTCGCGGATACGGCGGCGTATGAGCGCTGTGTTGAAAACCAGGGTCTCCACAAAGCCGTCCCTGGAGCCCCGCATGACCTTGTCCTTTTCCGGCTCGCTGACTCCTCTGGCCGGATAGGTGCGGCAGTCAATGGTAAGGCATTTGTCATAGCCGTCAATAAACAGGCAGGAAACGCCGGATAAAAGCTGGACGATCATATCATCGTCCTTTGTCAGAAGACCGATCTCGCCATAAGGGATGTACTGTTTGGAAAAGCTGTGGGCATCCTCCGGCATATCCTCCGGCTTAATGGAGAAGAACACCTGAAGGATCTTTAAAAGGGAATCATCCTTTGTAAAGCCGTCAATGAAATAAAGGCAGGCCTCCCGCCCTCCTATGTGCACGATCCGGTACACCACATCAAAGTTGGTGCCTACATTTAGCTTTTTATGAAGGTATGAGATATTGTCATGTAAGTTTTGAGAAAATTCCATGCTTTCTTCCTTTCTGTGCGACTGCAGATAAAAATCAATGCAGGAGTAAGTATGTACAGGAAGAAAGAAAATATTCATAAAGACATATGTCGCCATCTAACGGACAAACGGGGAAAATTTATATAAAAACAGGTATTAACGGGAAATTATTCACTAAAATGCACAAAAAATGTTGACAAATCCTGGGGACGGTGGTATAGTAAACCATGTAAGAAGCACAAAGGAGTGCCTTACAGGTTTTTGTTTGGTATGGGGATGCCAGATAAACTTAATAGTGTGACGGTTTTTGATCGTGACTAAGAGCTGCCTTCTGTGGGGGAAGGGCAGCTCTTCTTTTATTACAAAGGAAACTCCTCCAAAGCCCCTATGCAACAAAAAGCCCTCCGGGCAGGACGGCACTGCACTTCTTTTTTATATCGCAGGTCTTTGTGCACTATATCTCTATTTATTCAGATAAATCGCTAAAATTATAATATTTTATCCAAAATTTCCTATATAATCCCTTACTTTAATTTGCTAGAATTTTCATTACAGAGATATATGGAAAAGGAGGAAATTTTATGAGAAAGAACAGTTGGAAGAAGGTATCAGCTCTGGCTTTGGCAGCTCTTATGGCTTCCTCATCCTTAGCAGGCTGCTCCGGCGGCAGCAAGGAAACAGAGGCGCCTGCAGCAACAGAGGCAGCAGCTGAGAGCAAGGAGACAGAGGCAGCGGCTCCTGCAGAGGGGGAGGAGGTTACTCTCCGCCTGGTGCACTATATGGGCGAGCAGTCTAAGAGAGATGCTTTAGACGCTATGCTTGCAGCCTTCAGCGAGGCATATCCAAATATCAAGGTAGATATCGAGGTTGTGGCATCCTCCTCCTACATTGCTACCTATAAGAACTACATCGCAGCAGGCGAAGCCCCTGACATTATGTTCGGTAAGCCGCAGAATATGACAGAGTTTATTGAGGGCGGCTATTTTATGGACCTGACAGGTGAGAAGTGCCTGGAGAACGTACTTCCCATGCTGGCGGATGAGTGTACCGTAAATGGCGGCGTATACGGCTTCCCCATCGATGCCCAGGTAAAGGCCTGCTTCTACAACAAGCAGATGTTCGAGGAGGTTGGTGTAGAGGTTCCTCAGACAAAGGAGGATTTCTTTAAGGTATGCGATGCCTTTATGGAAAAGGGTGTGTACCCGTTTGTTCACCCATATAACTTTATTCACGGTGTATTCCACGAGCTGGATTCCTTCTTCACCAGCATGGCAGCAGCTACGGGCAACGAGAATGTATGGATGGATTCCCAGAACGGCGTTAAGGATCTGTCCGGCAATGAGGTTGTCACAGAGGCAATGGAGATGTTCTCCAAGTTCGCTTCCTACAAGGATGCAGGAGATACCGCTATTGACCAGACTCAGGGTATCCAGAACTTTGCGGCAGGTCAGAGGCCGATGTATATGAACGGCGGCTGGCTCATGGGCGATGTGATCGCAGCGAACCCGGAGGGTGAGTTCGGCATGTTCCCAACACCATGGTCTGATAAGCCGGAGGACAACAAGCTCTGGATCGGTATTGATGATGTGTTTATCGTTTCCTCTCAGACAGAGCACAAGGATGCTGTTATGAGCCTTCTTGAATTCTTCGCAAATGAAGAGAGCTCTAAGACGTGGATGGATACCGCAAAGCTTATGACAAGCAATGTTACTGTTCCCACCGATGATGCAGATGCATTTATCAAGGAGATCAAGAGCTATATTGATAATGATATGATCGTTTCCAAGGCTCTGGTTCCGGATTATACATCTGAGTTCTCCACCGCGTTCCGCACAAAGCTCCAGGAGTTCGTTACCCTGGATGACAGCCAGCGCGATGTGACAAAGCTGATAAAAGAGATCGACGACGAGATCGCATCTATCCGGCAGTAAATAAACAGACAATGTGTGAGTTCCAGGGCGGCGGAAGGCTTATAAGGTCCGTCCGCCCTGGATTTTCTGTATAAGCCTGCATGCGCCCAGCAGCGGACGCACTACCGCACCATAAGAGTCTGGTGGGCGCATTTGGCATACCTGAATACAAGCCGCCTATTCGGCGGCAGGACTTTTATAGTAAACCTGCATGCGCCCAGCAGCGGACGCACTACCGCACCATAAGAGTCTGGTGGGCGC
>NZ_JAJCIC010000082.1 GCF_020554865.1 Lacrimispora sp. 210928-DFI.3.58 | reverse complement strand
TGAAACCAAGAATAACGGAAAACGGAATTGATTATATCCTTGTCGGAGATTACTACATCCCGGACTTGAAACTGTCGGAAGAACGCCGCCCCATCGGAAAGTATGGACGGATGCACCGGGAATATTTAAGAGAAGTCCACCCAGCCAGATTGAACACATTGATACTGACCGGAGAATTGTGGACATATCTTGCAGACCTGAACGAACAGGCACAGGAACGGTTAGACACTATCATGGAGCAGATGAAAGCTGCCGAGGGCGTGACCGAGGACTTGAAGCGTACCCGTCAAATGGAATGGGTGCAGCGGTGCAATAATATCCACAACCGGGCAGAAGAAATTGTTTTGCATGAGATGATTTATTCATAACGGTATGATAGAATGATTATGACAAATCGGAATTTGAGGAGGTGTTCATATGAAGAGAGCATTGCTTTTTATTTTCATGACGGTTTGTGTATTAGGAATGTCCGCCTGCAGCAGCAAAGACGCCATGCCAGAAACATCAGATTCTGCCAGCAATCCGGTTCAGAATACAGATATCAGTAATCTGAATGGAGGAAAAATCTGGTCTGAACAAGATATTGTGTCGATGTTCTCTCTTGTGCAAGAAACAGATTGGGAATACATAGACTGTGTTTTAATTCCAGATCATGCTAGTGACCGTGTTGGTGCAGTACTCTTCCGGAACGATAAGGAGCAAACAAGCAATGTTGCGTTCTTTGATGCAGACGGATACTTTCAACAGTATGGCACATATGCAAGAATGTCTGACGAACCTGATTTTCAGTATCTCGGAGGTGGTGCGGTAACATTTAAGCTGGAAACAGAAGATGGTATAATCTATAACTACACGATCACAATCTCGATCGATGACAGTAATGTGAATTTTAAAGCGGAAGATGATTTGCCAAAATAAATTCCAGTTTGTCGTTCTAAAAATTCAACTGAATAATCCCAGCAAAAACCGCTGCTACATGGAAGCCAACAAACCATGCAACAGCGGTTTTTCTTTACCGTTTTTTCCTCTGGCTGATAGGCGTTCCCATTTTCTTTGACTTTTTGAGAATACGAATGAGCCAGCGAAATTCTTCGTCTGACAGATTTTTGTAGTTGATACCAAGCTGCTTGCAGTAAAGGACAACCAGCTTTTCATCCCGGCTGCCCTTGAAATTTTCGACCGCTTCCAGATTTTCTTTCAGTTCATTGGCAACAGTGGTCTGGGGTGCACTCTCACTGTCCTTTTTATGGGCTTCCCGAATATCCCGGATAATGAGGTTGAGGTCATCCAGAACCATGTGGCTGAAATATTCATCATCGCTGATATGGGCGGCTTGCAACACTTTCAAATGGGGGTCATCTTCGCCGGGGCGATACCGTTCAATGATTTCATGCCGGACGGTATCGACAAGGGCGTTGAGGTTCTGAATCTGCATGGTGGCAATCCCATCCACATAAATCTCAATGTCCGCAAGAAACTTGATAAAGTCCTTATGGGTGGCAAGTTCGCAGAGCAGACGGTTGTTAATCCGACCGCTTTTCAGAAGTGCTACCATCTCATCACTCAAATGCAGCTCCCTTAATGGCGTGTTGATCTCCGCCCGGTTCTCTGTCCGGCAAAAGAGATAATCGAGGGACACCCCATAAAAATCTGCCAGCAGGATAAGGTTACCATGATTGATTTCCTTATAGTCATCTTTTTCATAACTGCCAAGAGCCGATTTTGAAATACCCGTTTGCTCTGCCAGTTCTTCCAGTTTTAATCCTTTGTTTAATCGTAAATCTTTTAGCCGTTCCTGTATTGTAGTAGCTCCGTTCATTGAAGCAGTTCCTCCTTCTGACGACATTTATAACCGTTGAATTGATTATACCATATCAATTCCGCAATCGTGGAAATTTCTGATTTTTCCCCGAATTCCTACTTTGTGGACATACGGCACAGGGCACAAAAATGTTCTATGATACAGGTAGTTCATCGATGGATTATTCCAATCGAATGACCAGCCTGTGTGGGATATGCTTCCCCGGCGATGTAGTGCCATGACTTTTGGCAGGGATGTGGAGGAACCCTGACCAAAACGAGCATACCAAAGGGAGCGATACGCCGCTGTGAGATTCAGGGGAGGAACGACACCGGGGAGAACTGGCGAACTGACACCGAAATGATACCGAAACACGACAATCTGATAGGGGGACAGTCTACCCTATCGCTGATACTTCGGGAGATTTTAAGCGGCTCTATGGCTGTAATTTTGCCGAAAATCGCCCCGAAACCATACACGAAAACGGGAGGAAGCGCAATATGCCGAGAATGAGCAAAAAGAGGAAGCATGAGCTTTCCTTTTACCTCAATGACCGGGGGCGTGTCACTTACAACGAATTATGCCGGAAATGCCAGCATGGGTGCAGGCAGAGCTTCCGGGCGGTTGTGATTCACTGCCCCCGTTATTTATCCAAACGAGCAAAGAAAAAGGAGGAACACACCGAATGAATTTTGAATTTATGACGATAGACACACCATTGCCGCCCTGTATGGCTTTTCCAAGAGCGTTGACAGGGTTTCCAGTCAGCAGCACCGCAAAGGTCATGTACTGCCGGATGTTGGACGCTATGCTCTCCAATGGGCAGGAGGACGAGAACGGAATCCTGTTTGTCTGCTTCCCTGTCACAGCCATTGCCGCAGTCCTGTCCCGCAGCCCCATGACGGTCAAGCGTTCTTTGAATGAACTGGAAACCGCCGGACTTATCATGCGGGTGCGTCAGGGAGTTGGAGAACCAAACCGAATTTATGTGCTGATACCGGGAAAGGAGGATGCTGCCCTTGCCTGATACCTCAAAGCTGGAAAAGCTCAACCGGGAGCTGGAAAAAAGCGAAAAGAAGCTGCGGAAAGCCATCAATGATGAAAAGGCGTTGCAGCACCAGTTAAAGCAGCTTACCCGAAAGGAACGGACGCACCGGCTCTGCACTCGTGGCGGTATGCTGGAAAGTTTTCTGCAAGAACCGGAACGCCTGACAGACGATGATGTCATGCTGTTGTTGAAACTCATTTTTCACAGACAGGACACGCAGGAACTATTGAAAAAACTGCTGGAACGGGAGAAGCCGGAAACCCCTTAGTTTACTAAGGGCGCAATTATACACCACCCAGAGGTTGGTGCATTGCGTTCTCCGAAGGCTCCTCGCCGGAGGGCTGTGATTTTCCGCAGTCAAGGTCTGCTCCAAATCATACAGGGGACGCTACGCTTCCCCTGCGCTGGCTGCCGCCAGCTACCCTTTTGTGGACTTGCCATCTGGGGACACCTTGCGCTGTAAGCTGTTCCCAGCCGACAAGTTTCATAAAATATGCTATCTTTTCGATAATCGATGAAGTATAATAAAGTCAGAAATAAATCAGGAATTTGAGGTCAAGGCTTAAACGGGAGGTTTATATGAAAAAATACCAATGTCCTTGCTGCGGATATTTTACCTATAATGTTCCGGCAAATGAAGATTGTGGGTATATCTGTCCCGTTTGTTTTTGGGAGAATGACCCGTTCATTGCTTCTGATAACGAACCAAGCGACTCTAATCATGGAATAACACTAAAAGAAGCAAAATTAAATTTCTCAACATTCGGAGCTTGTGAAAAAGAAATGGTGTGTTATGTCCGACTACCAAGAGATGATGAAAAAGAAATTTCATAGTAGTGTGTAAAGGAGAATCAAATGAAGCATAAAAAGTTTTTGTTAATTGCACTGATATGTTTAATCGGTATAGGTATTAGCTTTCTTTTGTTTTCTGCTCATAGACCATTCAAAGATTTAGAGGCAGCAGATATTACTTCGGCAAGTGTTCGGTTATCGCCACCTGATACAACAATTCAGATAGTAGAAACAGAGGAATTAGTATCATATCTCAATGAGGTAGTTATTTACAATAAGGACAACTCATATACAGAATATGCCGGACAAGCAGTTATTTTCACTCTGTCTTTGGCAGATGGTTCTCAAGTGGAGATTATAGCATACAATCCATTTATTATAATTGACGGTATTGGTTATAAATGCAAATATGAACCTTGTGAAGCTCTTAATCATTATGCTAATGAGCTAATGACAAGAGAACCATAATTTTTAAGTGTACCATCTACCCATCGGGTCAACTTGTCCCGAACTTTTACAGCTAAATATCCGCCGCCCTCACAGCGGCACACCGAGCAGGAAATCTGAAAAAGGTCTCCTGCTTTTTTTCTGCCAAAATGAGGTGGTAAAACGCCACCCCATCCACCAATTACCGAAAGGAGGGACACGAAATGCCCTGCCCACACAACGAAATCACGATTGTTCAGCGCAGCCAGCGGCAGTCTGCGGTTGCCG
>NZ_JAJCIC010000081.1 GCF_020554865.1 Lacrimispora sp. 210928-DFI.3.58 | reverse complement strand
AGCATCTCTGCTTTTTAATTATTCAGTTGTAACACATGTATTGTAATCCTACAAAATCATCGGATTCGCAAGGAAAAACCCCTTGCTTTTCCCCAGATTATATGCTATACTGACTAGGCTGTCTTACTAGGCGGCAGTTTTGGCATCTGCGTGAGTCAGAACCTTACGGGGAGGGTGCGTTAAACTTAGTAAATGCTGATATCTGTGCGTTCTGGTGACGGGGACATGCCGGCTGCTTGTAATGTACAGAGGCAGATTGGCATAGAGGCCGCGGTCGGAAACCGCAAATAATATCAGAGAGGTGAAAATCATGAGGGAAGGAATCCATCCAAATTATTACCAGGCTAAGGTAGTATGCCATTGTGGCAACGAGTTCGTAACAGGCTCCACAAAGAAAGAAATCCACGTTGAGGTTTGCTCTAAGTGCCATTCATTCTACACCGGCCAGCAGAAGGCTGCTGCAGCTCGCGGACGTATTGATAAGTTCAATCGTAAATATGGCATTAAGTAATAAGCGATAAGTGATGAGGGGTTGAGCTTGGAAGCAGGCTCAGCCCTTTCTGGTTCTATGATAGAAAGGTAAGACAAGCCAATGAAATATTCAGGAATTGGCGGACAGGCTGTGATCGAGGGCATCATGATGCAGAATGGCAATGATTATGCCATTGCTGTCCGCAAGCCGGATGGGGATATTGAGGTGAAGAAGGATACCTATGTGAGTATGACAAAGAGGTACCCTCTTCTGGGGCTGCCCTTTGTGAGAGGTATTTTCAGCTTTGCAGATTCCATGATCGTGGGAATGCGGGCATTAACCTGGTCCTGCAGTTTTTTTGAGGATGATGAGGAAGCAGAGCCGGGAAGGATCGAGAAATGGCTTGATAAGGTCTTTGGAGAAAAGCTGGAGAGCGCTCTTATGACAGTGGTTATGATCCTGTCTTTTGTGATGGCGATCGGCATTTTTATGGTGCTCCCCCTGTTTATTGCCAATATCTGTAAAAAGATGATCTCCTCCGATACTGTGATGGCGATCCTGGAGGGCTTTATCCGTATCGGAATATTTATTGCATATATCAAGCTGGTATCCCGCATGGAGGATATCAAACGCACCTTTATGTACCACGGCTCTGAGCATAAGTGCATCAACTGTATTGAACATGGACACAGGCTGACAGTGGACAATGTGCGTGCCAGCTCAAAGGAGCATAAGCGTTGCGGCACCAGCTTTATTATGATCGTTATGGTGATCAGCATCCTGTTTTTTATGGTGATCCGTGTGGATACGGTGTGGCTCCGGTGCTTAAGCAGGATCCTCCTGGTCCCTGTGATCGCCGGGGTATCCTATGAGTTTCTGCGCTTTGCCGGAAGGCATGATTCAAGACTGGTAAATATCTTGAGCCGTCCAGGCATGTGGATGCAGGGCCTCACCACAACGGAACCCGATGACTCCATGATCGAGGTGGCGATTGCCGCAGTGGAGACTGTGTTTGACTGGAGGGCCTACCTGGATGAGAATTTCCCAGGCTGGGAGGAAAATCCATGACAATGCAGCAGCTGTTTTTCTGGGGAAGCGCTGTCTTAAAGGAGGCGGGAGTACCGGAGCCGGAACTGGATGCCAGGTATCTGCTCCTGCATGTGTGGAGCATTTCCTTTGCCTCCTTTTTGGCATCCAGAAATGCCCCCCTTCCAGACAACCAGGAGGCAGCAGAGAAAAGAAAACAATACGAAACACTGATATCAAAACGGGCAGGACGCATTCCTCTGCAGTATCTGACAGGAACCCAGGAATTTATGGGGCTGGAATTTCTGGTAAATGAACATGTGCTGGTGCCCCGCCAGGACACAGAAACCCTGGTGGAGCTGGTGCTGGCAGAGCAAAAGGACAGGGAGAAAGCCCTGTTAGATGTATGTACCGGATCAGGCTGCATTGCCATAAGCCTTGCGTTTTTAGGCGGCTACCGTGCAGTGACGGCTCTGGACATTTCAGCAGAGGCCCTTAGGGTGGCAGCCCAAAATGCCCAAAAGCTGCTTACGGGCCATGGCGGCACATTCTCCCTTCTGGAGAGCAACATGTTTGAGGGCATAGAAAAAAGGGAGCGGTTTGACATCATTGTGTCCAACCCGCCCTATATACCGACGGCTGTGATCGGCGGACTGGAGCCGGAGGTGCGCGATTTTGAACCCAGGCTTGCCTTAGACGGCAGGGAGGACGGATTGGAATTTTACCGCATCCTTGCGGAGCAGGGACGTGAATTTTTAGTGCCGGGCGGATATATTTATATGGAAATTGGCTGTGAGCAGGCAGAGGATGTGACCACTCTTTTTAGAGGACAGGGATACGAGAGCCTGAAAACAGTGAAGGATATGGCTGGTCTGGACCGCGTGGTGCGGGCTGTCTGGCCGGGACAGGAAATGGAGAAACGGGAGGAAGGAGAAAACGATGTTTGACAGGCTGGACGATATGTTGATTCACTATGAGGAACTGATGCTGATGTTAGGGGATCCTGCAGTGACTCAGGATACAAAGCGTTTTACGAAGCTGATGAAGGAGCAGGCAGATCTCGCTCCTATTGTGGAGGCCTACAAGCAGTACAAACAGGCAAAGCAGGACGTGGAGGACAGCCTTGCCCTTTTGGAGGAAGAGAACGACGAGGAAATGCGGGAGCTGGCAAAGGAGGAGCTGTCCGATGCAAAAAAGCGCATAGAAGAGCTGGAGCATGAGCTGAAGATCCTTCTCCTTCCAAAGGACCCAAATGATGATAAAAATATTATCCTTGAGATCCGCGCAGGCGCAGGTGGAGATGAGGCCGCCTTATTTGCAGCCGAGTTGTACCGCATGTACTCCAATTACTCTGACAGCCAGCGCTGGAAGGTAGAGATCGTAAGCCTGAATGAGAATGGGATCGGCGGCTTTAAGGAAGTGGTCGCCATGGTAACAGGCAAGGGCGCCTATTCCAAGCTGAAATACGAGAGCGGCGTGCACCGCGTACAGCGTGTGCCGGAGACAGAGTCAGGAGGCCGTATCCATACGTCCACAGCCACCGTTGCAGTAATGCCGGAGGCAGAAGAAGTGGATGTGCAGATCGACATGAACGACTGCCGCATTGATGTTATGCGTGCTTCCGGAAATGGAGGACAGTGTGTCAATACCACAGATTCCGCTGTGCGTCTGACCCATATGCCCACTGGGATCGTCATCTACAGCCAGACAGAAAAGTCACAGCTGCAGAACAAGGAAAAGGCCTTCCGCCTGCTGCGCTCAAAGCTCTATGATATGGAGCTGGAGAAGCGCCAGAACTCTGAGGCTGAGGAACGCAGGAGCCAGATCGGTACAGGAGACCGCTCCGAGAAGATCAGGACCTACAACTTCCCCCAGGGACGTGTGACAGACCACAGGATTAAGCTCACGCTGTATAAGATTGATTCGATCATGAATGGAGATATTGAAGAGCTTCTGGACAATCTGATCGCAGCTGACCAGGCTGCAAAGCTGGCAAAAATGAATGAGGCGAACTAATGGAAAGATTGCTTGCTTTCTTTATAAATGTGGGTTAAACTATCAGTAAAAGGTAGACATAACACATACGGTTTCCTTCAGAAGATCATCTCTGAGAGCTGCCGGAATTGAACATAGAAAAGAGGTTGCCCATTGTATTCAAAGGAAAATACGGTTACACCCGTTACTTCAGATGAGATTTTTAAACAGATATTAGGCCGGATCATCAGCTTGAAGCTGGAACCGGGTCAGCTGATCAGTGAGAATCAGATGTCCAAGGAATACGGAGTGTCACGCTCTGTTATCCGTACTGCTTTTACACGGCTGCGGCAGCTGGGATTTATCGAAATCTATCCTCAGAGAGGAACCTATATCAGCCTGATTGACCTGCGTCATATCTCAGATCTCCTGGTACTGAGAACGGCTGTGGAAAAGGAGGTTCTCTATGAGATCTTCCGTTTCCTGGGAGAGGAAGGAAGAGATATCCTGATAAAGCGTTTGGAAGAAAATCTGAGGGAACAGGAAAAATGCAGTGATGAGCAGGACTATTTTGGCAGATTTCCCAGTATTGATTCCGAATTTCATAAGATTATGATCGACAGTGTGGAGCGCAGTGCCATGATGAGGATGCTGGATGATATTATGCTTCATATGGCAAGATGGAGGAATTTTGATGTGGCCTTTGACAACCGCATTCCGGGACTGATCCTGGAGCACAGGGCCATCGTGGACGCGATCAAAAGCGGGGACCTGCATGCTGCTCAGGAAAGGATGGGGGAGCATTTGGAAACCATTACCGATATCGCAGAGCGTGCAGTTGCCAAATATCCTATGTGGTTTAAAGCAGACCATCTGGAATCCATTATTATGGCGGAGAGCAACAGGATCGGGAAATATCCTACCTATTTCAGAAATACATAACCGCACACAGCAGGCGGAGGCAGAGATGCCTCCGCTCAGAGTGTCGACAAAGTCGCCACTCTGTTGGAATTCATGGCTGCGCCATAAA
>NZ_JAJCIC010000080.1 GCF_020554865.1 Lacrimispora sp. 210928-DFI.3.58 | reverse complement strand
TGCATTCCGTGATGATGGCCGTATGATCAATGGCCTGAAGTTCATCAAGGACAATGGCACTGGATTAAGTGTTATTGCTGATGATGATGAGAATGGACATGATTTCGATACAGAAGATGGATTCGATGCACATGCACCTGAGATGGAAGTAATGGGCTATAGCTGCTACTACTTCGGCGGCGGCGATGACGGTGCTATGAAGACTGGCAAGAACACCATTACTATTGATGGTGAGAACTTCAGCTTCTACTTCGAGAAGTCCGGTTCTAAGAAGGGCCAGGGCGTAACAGGCGAGCAGGATGATAAGTATTATCAGTCTGGTAAGCTGATCAAGTCTGGTTCTGATGAGAAATATCAGGTAGTAGTTAAGGATACCAATGCTACTTCTGAGACTTATAATCAGTACTCCAAGCTTGATGATGCACAGGCATTCATTGGTGTAATGCGTAATGCAAACAAGCTCACAGAGGGTGTAAATGCTGCTAATGTAGCTAAGCTCCAGGAGCTGGGCGTAAACAAGAAGGTGGATGATCTGGCAGAGCTGTATCTCTTTGATAATGTTGACAGCGAGAGCTACTTCCTTGTAAATACTTCTGGTAAGGTAATCGATACCAATTCCAAGAGCAAGGATGGCAACGACTACGTATATGTAGTGAAGAAGAACGGTGCTAAGCCTGGTAAGATCGTAGCAATCTACGTAGAGGACTAATTAAATAGTCTAAGCTTTATGGTAAATAATTAAGGGGGAAGGCGTTGTGGCTGATAGGTTTATTCAGCTTGCAGCGCCTTTCTTTTGTTAAGGAGGTACATGATAGTGAGAAAAAAGATACTGATACTGGGATTAGCGCTTATAATGTCACTGTCCCAGGCACCGGCAGCCTTTGCTGAGGAGGCATCGACCACCATGGAAAACTGTGGAGCCTATTTGTTTGAATGGCGTCCTGTGGATTGTGGAAATGGCCGGTATTTTGCAATCCTGGTGGGAGGAAACACAATCGTTGAGAGAAATGTAATCCTCCGAAGGGGTTTTGATTATGGTTATACTTTTTATCCCAGCATTTATCCGAGAACCTGGGGAGAGGTTCCGGCCCTGGTAAATGCAAATGGCATGTGGGCAATACCGGAGAACCAGCCCCTGCTTCCAGAAGGAACTCAGCCTACACTGACGATTACTTTGGTTACAAATAATAAAAACCTCCCGTTTAAGGAGCGGTACATCGATGTGGTGTGTTTGCCAGGAGGAGTATCCATTTCGGAGCTTCCGCCAGAAGTAAAAAAATATCTGATCAGTGTAGATGGTGAAGATATAGGAGCTTATGATGATGACAGCGTAACAAATGGCTGGATCAAAGAAGATGATGGTACGTACCGCTATCGTAAGCCGGATGGAACTTACGTGAGCAATGGCTGGCTGAATATTGAGGATGAATCCTATTATATGGATGCTAACGGTATCATGCTTGCCGATACCATGTCTCCGGACGGTTATTATATCAATGCAAGTGGACAAAAGACAAAATACATTCCGGGTTGGACAGAGAATGAGCGCGGCAAAAAATATGTACTGAAGAATGGATATTATGCCGCTTCCACCTGGGTAGAGGATACAGACGGAAAATGGTACTATTTTGATATGGCTGGTTACCTGCTGAAAAATGATACAACACCAGATGGACATTATGTAGATGAAAACGGTGTATGGGATGGCCAGGAAAGCACGATTGTGGAAGATGTTACAAAATACGGTCCGGCAGGAAAGACAGAGCCTGAGGCGGCAGCGTATTGGGAACAAACGGATGATGGCTGGAAGTATAAGCAGGAGGATGGAACCTATCGGACAAACGGCTGGGCACAGAGCGCAAATGGAGGATGGTACTATCTAGGTGCGGATGGCCTGATGCTTACAAGTCAGACAACGCCAGATGGCTATTATGTGGACGAGAATGGCCTATGGACTACAGATGCTGTGTCATCTGAGGCAGAAGGAAACGCGGACGGAGGGGAAGCTGCTTCTGAATCAGAAGAGTCAGAAACTTCTACAGAGTCAGATAATACCTAATCGGTCAAAGGCAATGAGACTGTCCTTATTGAAGATATTCAATTAATTAGAATAAGATATGACTTTTGCTATTAAAATAAGAGGATCGCAAGAGTTAATTAACTGTTGGCTTAGCCCAACATCGTAAACTTAAGAGACTACTATTCTTATGTCCGTTATTTTTTAGATGTAAAAAAAGTCCATACCTTTCCCATGGAATTGTATGGACTTCTTTCAAAAGTATTTTTGGTTGTTTTTATATTGATTTGAGATATTCTTTTTTCCGTTTCTTTCCTGGTAATTTTCTTTGACATAGAATATATTCTTCCATTTTTGTTTGCAGTTCAAAAAGCAATTTACCATTTTTGACAGGCAATATCCATCGGCACTTCTGCTTTACTTCCATCGATTACGCTCTGCCAAAGGAGGATCTGACAGTTTTTTAAAAGCTTTTGTATTCTTTCAATATAAGCTCCCCTCATATGCACCTCTGCCTAAATTTTATTATAAATAAAAGAATCTGCCTATCTCAAAGCAGATTCTCTTAAGTTTACAATGTTTGGCTTAGCTTAGAGGTTTCACGTTATAGCTTAATCTAGTATGAGAACGATTAAATAGCTATACTGCCCTAAATCAGTCAATTATTATCTGTTTCCGCGGAAGCGTTTGTCTCGCTAGTTTCAGAGGCGCCAGCTTCTTCTGCCTCAGATGGCGCGGCATTTGTACTCCACAGACCATTCTCGTCTACATAATAGCCGTCTGGAGTTGACTGGCTCGTAAGCATCAGACCATCTGCTCCCAGATAATACCAGCCTCCGTCTGCACTTTGTGCCCAGCCGTTTGTCAGATAGCTTCCATCTGCCTGCATATATTTCCAGCCACCATCGGTCGCTTCCCAATAAGCTGCTTTCTGCGGCTCTGCTTTTCCTCCCGGACCATATTTTGTGATATCCTCCACGATCGTAGTGGCCTGGCCGTCCCATACACCGTTCTCATCCACACGATAGCCGTCCGGCGTTGTGTCATTTGTTACCAGGTAGCCGCTCATGTCGAAGTAATACCACTTTCCATCCGTGTCTTCTACCCAGGTGGAGGCTGCATAATATCCATTCTTCAGTACATATTTTTTGCCGCGCTCATTCTCTGTCCAGCCTGGAATATATCTTGTCTTCTGCCCGCTGGAATTGATATAATAGCCGTCCGGTGACATAGTATCGGCAAGCATGATACCGTTAGCATCCATATAATAGGACTCATCCTCGATATTCAGCCAGCTGTTGGTTATGTATGTTCCATCGGGCTTGCGATAACGGTAAGTGCCATCATCCTCCTTGATCCAGCCGTTCGTTACGCTGTCATCATCCTATGCTCCGATATCTTCTCCAGTCACGCTGATCAAATATTTCTTTACCTCCGGCGGGAGTTCTGATATAGATACTCCGCTTGGCAGGCACACCACATCAATATACCGCTCCTTAAAAGGAAGATTCTTATTATTTGTAACCAAGGTAATTGTCAGCGTTGGCTGTGTTCCCTCCGGAAGGAGCGGCTGATTCTCCGGTATTGCCCACATGCCGTTTGCATTTACCAAAGCAGGGACCTCCCCCCAAGTTCGTGGATAAATACTTGGATAAAAGGTATATCCGTAATCAAAGCCTCTGCGAAGAATCACATTTCTTTCATTAATCGTATTGCCGCCTACCAATATTGCAAAGTACCGTCCATCTCCGCAATCCACCGGACGCCACTCAAACAAATAAGCCCCACAGTTTTCCATAGTAGTTGAGGCTTCCTCAGCCAAGGCTGCCGGAGCCTGGGATAATGACATTACTAATGCCAGCCCCAGAATCAATATTTTTTTCCTCACTATTCTATACCTCCTTAACAAAAGGAAGGCGCTGCAAGCTGAATAGACTTATCAGCCACAACGCCTTCCCCCTTAATTATTCAATATAATACTTCAGCAATTCAATTAGTCTTCTACGTAGATAGCTACGATCTTACCAGGCTTAGCGCCGTTCTTCTTCACTACATATACGTAGTCATTGCCGTCCTTGTTCTTGGAATTGGTATCAATTACCTTACCGGAAGTATTAACAAGGAAGTAATCCTCAGCATTAACACCATCAAAGATATACAGCTCGGACAAATCATCAGCCTTCTTGTTTACGCCCAGCTCCTGAAGCTTAGCTACGTTAGCATCATTTACGCCGCTTGTAACAGTAATTGCTGCGTCATCATTTGCTGCACCAATGAAATCCTGTGCATCCTCCAGCTTGGAGTAATTTCCATTAGCATCCTTTACTACTACCTGATACTTCTCATCAGAACCAGACTTGATCAGCTTACCAGACTGATAATACTTGTCATCCTGCTCACCGGTTACGCCCTGGCCCTTCTTAGAACCAGACTTCTCGAAGTAGAAGCTGAAGTTCTCGCCATCAATAGAGATGGTGTTCTTGCCAGTCTTCATAGCGCCGTCCTCACTGCCGCCAAAGTAGTAGCACTTGTAGCCCATATCTTCCAGCTGGGGAGCATGAAGATCGAATCCATCCTCTGTATCAAAATCATAAGTCTCATCGTCATCTGCGATAACGCTAAGGCTGCCGTTGCTGTCCAGGATGAACTTCAGCCCATTGATCATACGGCCGTCATTACGGAATGCG
>NZ_JAJCIC010000008.1 GCF_020554865.1 Lacrimispora sp. 210928-DFI.3.58 | reverse complement strand
TTTTTAGAATTTTCAGGGTTTTACATACTGTTTAATCTTCAATTTTCAAGGAACTCTTTGTTGTTGTCTTGTTCAGCAGCAACTTTGATATCTTATCACAGTTATTTGCTTTTGTCAACAACTTTTTTATTTTTTCTTTGTTGTTGTTTTTAGCAGCAACTTTTATATATTACCACAGTTGCAAATCTTTGTCAACAACTTTTTTTAATCCCTTTTGGGGTTGTCCGCTGTTTTTTAGCGGTGGAATTAATATAACACTATAATCCAAACTTGTCAAGGGAATTTGTTCCATTTTTTTATACAATTTTTTATTTCTTTTTCCGACCACAAAATATGCTTATTTTATTTGATTTCTACTATATTTTGTGTCCACCAAAAAATCACTGGAAAAAGGGACTTTCCACCTTTTTTCAGTGATTTGACTCAATTGCACATATATTTCATGCAATTAATTCTTTTTCTTCAAAAAATTCCTCTGATAATCCCTCCCAAAAGGATATTGATCAGATTGTACCGATACAAAAAGAGAAGCCAGGTACTTTCATAAATCTGGGCTTCCAGCATCTGGCCTACGGGGGATGCGGAAAACAAACTGACAAGCAGTCCTCCGATCCATAAAAGAAGCAAGCCCTGAGTCAGGCCCACAACTGCACCTGCAATATGATTCAGGCCTGATATGATAGGCAGCCTGGATACCAGATCCAGCCACTTGATCAATATATGGATGAGAAGAAATGCCGCAATAAAAAGCACAGCAGAGCATACGGCCTGGATCAGCATATCTGCCAGATATGTGCTGACATACTCTGCAAACTCCTGCACTCCCAGCATCTGGTATATCTCGCTGTTATTATTTTCCAGCAGTATATCCTTAACTGACTGCGGGAGCTTCATCTGCTCGATCGCTATCCTCTGTACTACCGGAAGCTCTGCCTGTTCCGGATGGGGCGCTTCCCATCCGGCAGCCTCCAGTATCATCTGAGCTGCATTCTCACGGATAGCCGGATTCTCCCTTATAAAGGCGGTTGTATAGGGAGCTCCTACCTTCACCACGATGATCGTGAGCAGAAGGGCTCCCAGAGATACACACTGTCTTAAAAAGCCGCGGTAGTGCCCGTACAGCATCATTCCTATTAAAAATATGCCTGCCCCTATGGACAGCCAGTGTTCTGTCATCATGTCCAATATTCCATCCTGCGGTCACTGCTGATCCAAGACAAGGCGCTCAATAGCTGCGGCTACTCCATCCTCATCGTTTGTCAGTGTGATCTCATCTGCTGCCTCCTTCGCTGCTTCTATTCCATTTGCCATGGCAATGCCGATCCCGGCAGCCTTCAGCATGCTGAGGTCATTTTCCCCATCACCAAAGGCCATGGTTTCCTCTCTGCTGATCCCCAGATAGGAGGCCAGCCACAGAAGGGCATTTCCTTTTGTAGCACCTTCCATATTGATCTCTATATTGTTGTACAGAGACGAACTTATGATCAGGCCCGGAATGGCAGAAAGCTCCTTTTTCAGCGGCTCCCTATCCCCCAGGTCTGCAACATAGACATTGATCTTCTCAACATCCTTGCCTGTTTCCTCCACATGTCCAATGATGCTGGGATATACATCTCTCGTAGCCCGCACCATTTCCTGCATTACACTGCTCAGCCCATATTCATCCAAATGGTCCATGAATCTGGACTGGGAAATGCCTCTTCCATCAATATATGGATCATACATTGCGTGGTATTTATCAATGATCTTTAATATTTGAAGAGCCGTCCTGTTTGGCAGAGTGCAGGTCTTTAAGCTTCTGTTCCCCACCAGGTCCGCCACAACGCCTCCGTTCGTGGTAATACCATAGTTGACCCCGGGAAGGGAACGCACCACCGGCATAATGCCTCCTGCAGCCCTCCCTGTGGTTGGTACGATCTGGATCCCCTGCTCCGCGCATCGGGCCAGCGCCCTTCTGTTGCGCTCTGACAGGCCCTTCTGGCTGTTAAGCAAGGTTCCGTCCAGATCCAGAGCAATTAATTTTATGGTTCTCATATAAAATGCCCCTCTTTCAATATAAGCAGTCCGTCTTTATCATATTTGGAGGAGAATATACCTGTAACACGTTTCATCAACGCCGGATTTTCTGCCCGGTCAGCTGCCTCTTCGATCAGATCTTCTGCGCTTGCCCTGGTCAAAGGAATACCCTCTTCCTCCATGATCTCAATACGCTCATACAGGGCCAGCATGCTCTTGCCGGAAATGCTGCAGTCAATATCGCTGGCATACTGGCAGGCATATTTTGCAAATTCATCAATGTCCATCTCTTCCTCTTCGTTTACAGATGGCTCCTCCTGCTGCACAGGCTTCTTTTTCAATGTAGGAATAGGTGCCGGAGCATTGTCACGCTTTGGCTGCACCCTTATCACAGGCCGATTGTCAATCTCCGGCTGATCCTCCTCTGATGCAGCGGCTGCCTCCGGACGTGCAGTGCTGCGCACAGGCTGGGACTGCTGAACGGCGGCTCTTGCCGGCTTAACAGGCTCCGGCTTAGAAGCTGGCTGGACCGGAGCTTCCGATCTTCTCTGTGCTCCGGACGAAACTGCCTGCGGATGTCTTGCTGTCTTCACTGCTTTTGGCGCCGGAGCTGTCTCTGACTGCCTGACAGGCTGCACCTGGCGCACAGGACGCTTGTCCTCCTGAACCTCCGGCTGTACCTTTTCCTGTACCTTTTCTGCGGACTCTGAAGTTCCAATACACTCAAACCGCTTTGCAAGTCCCGGATATACCCGGTGAAGCTCCTCTAAACGCTCCGCAGTGTCGATCAGCACAATGCTCATGCCGGTCTCATCTCTTGCCATAAGCTGGTTCAGCTCCTGAAGGATGGACTCATTCATATCACCTGCCTGCTCAATGATCAGATCTTTCCCTGTTAATTTATCCGAAATAGTAAAGATTCCCCTGCGGTTTAATTTGTCTCCGGTGATCTTAGCAGCCTGGTTCTTGGCTCCTGTCTCCTGATGGATCTTTCTTAAAGCCTCTATGGCAAGATTCAGGCCCTCCTCCGGTATATCCGCTTCTATCATCAAATGATTAGAGCCGCTGTATATGGGTCCCTTGTTCAGCTCGCGGATATCTGTAAGGACTCTGGTCTGAGCCAGCTCCGGCTCCTGGCTGCAGCCGCCTTCTTCGGAAAGCTTTGACATTTCCATGGCAAGATTGGCCTGGGCCTCCGCCTCGTGAAGCCTGGCCTTTAATTCATCGCCAGTCAGAGAACGACTGTCATCGGCAGAAACCTCCCACTGATCCTCTGTCTCCTCCGCTACGACCGTCACAGGAGTATGGAAAGGCTCCTCCGCCTCAGGTTCCTCCTCATATGTGTCAGATTCCTCCTGGTATACTTCCGGCTCCTGCTCATATGCCGAAGGCTCTTCCTCGTATATCTCCGGCTCCTGCTCATATGCGGAGTGCTCCTCTTCATACACCTCCGGCTCCTGCTCATATGCCGAAGGCGCGTCCTCATAAATCTGAGTTCTTCTCCCGTATACCGGCCTGTCCTCTTCCGGTACATCTTCCTCCTCCGGCTGATCCTCATAGCCTCGCGGCTCCCTGGTATATGCGCTCTCGCGGTCAGCCTGGTAGGAAGGCTTCCCTGATATAAATTCCTGCTCCACGGCCTTCAGCTTTGCCTCGTATTTATCCCGGTTCTCCACCAGATCCATCTGATATTTCGTAAGAGGAGCGTACTGCAGCTTCAGCTCCATAGCCTTATCCACATATTTACCCAGGCCGAACATGAGCATGATCTTGTCACAGGTCATGACACACAGCTCGCCCATGCCAGCCTCATTGTACAGCTCTGCCAGCTCATAGAGCCATTTCTCATCCAGCTCAATATTGCAGTACTGCTCCAGCGTGTGGATCAGCTGCTCCACCGGAGCACCTTTGGCTCCCAGTATGAGATAACGCAGAATATACTGCCTGGGATCATCAGGAGCCAGGTCGCAGAATTCCCTGTAGTAGTCCTCTGCCTCCCCTACGCTTCCCTCCTTGATCGCCAGCTCTGCCAGCTTAAAGAGCAGGCGCTTGCCAATAGGCGCGCGCTCAAAAGCGAGAAGCAGGATATCCTTTGCCTCCTGGAACTCCTCGTTCTTCTCGTAAATGGTGGCGACCATGGAGAGGATGTTTACATTGCGCACCCTCCGCCAGTCAATGGTATCGGCAATCTTCATGGCGGTCTCATAATCGCTCCGGTTCACCATTTTCTTTATCTGCTCAACCTTAATGTTAAACTCGTATTTATCCATCTTAAGCATCTCCCTGTCGCTTATTTACGGCCCGGACTTTACAGCTCTGTCCTTCCTTCCAATGCCCTCAGAAGCGTCACTTCATCAATATATTCCAAATCACCGCCAACAGGCACGCCGCTGGCGATCCTGGTTACTTTAATGCCTGTGGGCTTGACCAGCTTACTTATGTACATAGCTGTAGTCTCTCCCTCAAGGCTTGAATTGGTTGCAATAATGACTTCCTCAACATCGGACTGAAGCCGCTGCATCAATTCCTTCAGCTTTATATCCCCTGGGCCAATCCCCAGCATGGGGGAGATGGCTCCGTGGAGCACATGGTACACTCCGTCGTACTTCCCGGTCTTCTCATAGGCAGCCAGATCCCTGGTATTCTCCACCACCATGATGGTCTTGTGGTTGCGCCTGTCACTGCTGCAGATCGGGCACAATTCACTGTCTGTCAGGGTAAAACACTCCTTACAGTAGCGGATATTGTTGCGGGCATTTCTCATTGCACCTGCAAGCTCCTCCACCTGCTCCTTCGGCATATTGATAATGTGGAAGGCCAGACGCTGGGCTGACTTTGCCCCCACTCCCGGAAGCTTTGATAATTCCTCGATTAGTTTGGTAATCTGACTGCTGTAGTAATCCATTAGAACGGGAAACCTCCACCCAGAGCTCCGCCTAAACCTCCTGTGAGCTTGGCCATTGCCTCGCTGCTGTCTGCCTCCATCTTGCGGAAGGCTTCATTGGTAGCTGCCACGATCAGATCCTCCAGCATCTCGATATCATCGGGATCAACGACCTCCTCTGACAGCTTTACAGATACAACCTCTTTTTTGCCTGATACGGTAACGCTGACAGCTCCGCCGCCGGAGGTGGCTGTATATTCCTTGGTCTCCAGCTCCTTGGTCGTCTCCTCCATCTGGCGCTGCATACGCTGTGCCTGCTTCATAAGATTATTCATGTTGCCAGGCATTCCGCCTGGAAATCCGCCACGTTTTGCCATGGTGTATTCCTCCTGTTTGTTATCCTTCTATTTTAATCTTCATATGTGATATCCATATGGATTTTATCTTCTAATTCCTGTTCTGTCACGTAAATGGTGTCAAGCCGCTCTCCCCGTCCGGCAAGCCTGGTCTTAAAGTAAATGGACCTGCCGTAGCTGTTCTCCACATACCGCTCCAGCTCGCCTATGACCGTTGGGCGTTTCCCCATGTCATAGTTCATTGCATCTAAAAATACGATCGTAAGACAGCTCTCCCCTCCGGGTTCCACCACAGTGTCCCTGAGATAGGATCTGGCGCCTCCGCCCATGCTCCTGACGATCTTAGCCCACTCATTGCGGATCAATTTTAAGTCCTCAAGCTGGGCCTTTGGCAGGCTCACTTTTTCCGGTGGTATCTCCGGCTCTCTGGCAGTAACTGCATACCCTTGGGAAACTGCCTGTCCTGCTGCCTGTGCACCCGGGATGCCTGGCTGGACTCCGGGAGTTACCGGCTGTCCGGCTGCTCCTGCACCTCCTGGCGCAAAGCTGTATTTTCCGGAAGCTGCCCCAGCCTCCAGATCCTCCAATTGCATTTCCAGCTGGCTCACCCGCTGCAAAATGGCATCTACATCCGGCTCCATGGAGGGCTTCGTAAGCTTGATCAGAGCCACCTCCACCAGCACGCGCTTCTGGCTGGCATAGCGCAGCTGATTGGACAGTTCGGAAAAGACCCGGATGTAGCGCATTACGGTCACACTGTCTGCTTTTTTGCTGTCCTCTTTTAACTGTTTTAAATTTTCCTGGGACATATCCACCAGTCCCTCTGCATCCTCTGCACTCTGTATGAGCAGGAGATTTCTGAGGTACCAGACAAAATCCGTCACAAACTGTCCCAGCTCGCGGCCCTGGATGACGATCTCCTCCAGGCACAGGATGCAGTCTTTTGTCCTGCCCTCCACTGCCGCGCCAAACATCCGGCTGAATACGCCGGCATCCACTGCCCCCAGCACCTCCAGCACATTGTCGTAGGTGAGGAGCTTTCCAAAATGAAAGGCCACACATTGGTCTAAGAGGCTTAATGCATCGCGCAGGGAGCCGTCGGCCGCCTTTGACACATACAAAAGGGCCTTATCCTCCACCTCAATGTGCTCTGCCTGCGTCAGTTCACGCAGACGCCCCGCTATGGTCTCCAGGGAAATCCGTTTGAAATCATAGCGCTGGCACCTGGATAAAATGGTGATGGGGATCTTGTGCACCTCTGTTGTCGCCAGGATAAATATGACGTAGGAGGGCGGCTCCTCCAGGGTTTTGAGCAGCGCGTTAAATGCTCCTATGGAGAGCATATGGACCTCGTCAATGATGTAGACCCGGTATCTGCCCTCCGTAGGCGGGTACTGGACCTGCTCCCTGATATCTCTGATGTTTTCCACGCCGTTATTGGAAGCAGCATCGATCTCCACCACATTCATGGAGGAGCCTGCCAGGATCGCCCGGCAGCTGGGACATTCGTTGCAGGGACTTCCCTCCTTCGGATGCTCGCAGTTCACTGCCCTGGCAAAAATCTTGGCAATACTTGTCTTTCCTGTGCCTCTTGTTCCGCAGAACAGATAGGCGTGGCCGACTCGTTCCGACGTTATTTGGTTTTTTAAGGTCTGGACAATGGCATCCTGCCCCTTTACATCCTCAAAGGAAACAGGACGCCATTTGCGGTATAACGCCGTGTATGACATGTTTATAACTCCTTCAATGGCGGCTTTCCCTGCCTGTCATTATTTATCACCAAAGCTGATGCCTACCATCTTTGCCTCCTGGATCATAGAACAGGAGGGATCAACAGTCTTCAGTTTTCCGGCCACCTCTGACAGCGGAACCTTGGTGATATCATTGTTCTTTACTGCTACCATGTAGCCGTATTCCCCATCTGCGATCATCCTGGCTGCCGCTGCGCCCAGCCTGGTGGCAAGAACGCGGTCATAAGGGCAGGGCTCGCCGCCGCGCTGCATGTGGCCCGGTACGGTAACGCGGACCTCGCTGCCTGTTACCTCCTGTATCTTTGCCCCGATCTCATAGGCAACAGAAGGATATACGACTCCATTTTTCTTCTTTTCCTTTAATTCTTTCTTTGTCATGCTGGCGTCCTCTTTGGAGATGGCGCCCTCTGCCACTGCCAGGATGGAGAAACGCTTTCCGGCCTTGGCTCTCTTTGTCAATGCATCGCAGACAACATTGATATCGTAAGGTATTTCAGGAAGAAGGATAATGTCGGCTCCTCCTGCCAAGCCTGCGTATAGTGTCAGCCACCCCACCTTGTGGCCCATAACCTCGACAATAAATACACGGCCATGGGAGGCTGCTGTTGTGTGGATGCAGTCAATCGCGTTGGTAGCCACGTCTACTGCGCTCTGGAAACCGAAGGTCATGTCTGTTCCCCACAGGTCGTTGTCAATGGTCTTTGGAAGGGAGACCACATTGAGGCCCTCCTCGCTGAGCAGATTGGCTGTCTTCTGGCTTCCGTTTCCTCCTAACACTACAAGGCAGTTTAATTTCAGCTTCTTGTAGGTGTGCTTCATGGATTCTACCTTATCAAGTCCATTTTCATCAGGAGTGCGCATCAGCTTAAACGGCTGGCGTGAGGTTCCCAAAATCGTTCCTCCCTCGGTCAATATCCCGGAAAAATCAGACGGTTTCATGATCTGGTAATCTGCATACATAAGGCCTTTGTAGCCTTCCTCAAACCCGATGATCTCGACATCGTCAAACATGTTATATAAGGATTTTGCCACGCCTCTCATGGTAGCGTTCAGTGCCTGGCAGTCTCCGCCGCTTGTAAGCATTCCTATTCTTCTCATATTGCGCTTCCTCCTTATCAGACTTTTTGTAACTATTCAATGTGTAAGCTTTCCTGACAATGGTTCTACTATACCCATTTTGTAATTATAACGCAAAGGCATTGGCTGGGCAAGCATAAATTAAACGTGAAAGGCCCTCTAAGACCATTTTGCGCCTTAGAGAGCCTGAATAAAATCAAAATTTTTATTTTTAATCCACGCACCTTGCTTTGTGCAGTTACCACGGACGTTACTCATGCAGTTAGCTCAATCCAGGCGCCCTCACGGCACACGAGAGCTTCCGCTTAGTGCTGCTGCATTCCTGCCCTGACACGGTTCACGGATTCCCGTTGCGTAAGACCCAAACGTCAACGCCACTTACATAAGGCAGCTCCGCAGTAATCTGCCCGAGGCAAGGTATCACCCCTGCTAGAGCGGATTGCAGGTACAGGGCACCGCTATCTCCCCGGCTGCGTGGAAACTTTATGACTTTTTAGGGTGTATGCGGCAGGCTGTTTCCTGCCGCGTACTGGTTTAGTATAACCTGGATGCAGGGGTTTGTCAAGGTTGGATATTGACAGACGACCGTTTCACAGGGCTTTCGCAGGTTTTTTACAGGGCCTCCAGCAGAAACAGGCGGGCCTGAAAATCGCCCTGGGGGACAGGGGAGGTGCGGACGCCGTTTGCGTAGTC
Source organism: Lacrimispora sp. 210928-DFI.3.58 (assembly GCF_020554865.1). Taxonomy (GTDB): domain Bacteria; phylum Bacillota; class Clostridia; order Lachnospirales; family Lachnospiraceae; genus Enterocloster. The sequence goes on along the minus strand of NZ_JAJCIC010000008.1, from coordinate 129,735 downwards.
TGACAGGATGAGGCCGATGCTCATGAGCTCATCGCCATAGGCGGTGTAGGGGCACAGCCGGGCGTTTTCGCACCCTACAGCTTCCGATCGGACTTCTGGCCCCAGTCCAGATGCAGGCCCGCCGGCATCCGGACTGCCGTACTCTGTGATGCGGTATTCCAGATCAGGATCAAGGCCTGCCAGCTTTAAGCGGCTATAGCCGATGTTGACTGGCTGCAGGAAGCGGAAATAGGCGGCAATGGCTTTTCTGCCGTCTGTGGATGCCACGAGCCAGGCAGCTTCATTTCCCTCAAAGGGGCTTTCCAGGCGGTAGAATGTGCCGCTGTGCAGGAAACAGCGCTGCGCTTTCATAAAGCGGACCTGTTCTCTTACCTCCTGCTGCTCTTTTTCTGTCAGAAGATTCAGATCCAGCTCATAGCCAAAGGTGCCGAAATATGCGGCCGCAGCTCTGGAAAAGAGTGGGACCTTACGGAAGGTCTGGTGGTTGGGAATGGCGGATACGTGGCTGCCGATGGAGCTTAGGGGGTAGACATAGGAGGTTCCGTACTGGATCTTTACACGCTCTGCCCCATCTGTGTCGTCAGAGGCCCAAGCCTGGGGAGCGTAATAGAGCATGCCGGGGTCAAAGCGTCCGCCGCCGCTGGCGCAGGATTCAAAGAGGATATGGGGGAAGGCCTGGGTCAGCCGTTCATAGAGCTTGTATACGCCCAGGATCTGGCGATGATAGACGGTTCCCTGGTACTCCCTGTCCCTTCCGGCGGAAAACAAGTCGGAGATGCTGCGGTTCATATCCCATTTAATGTAGGAAATACGGCTGTTTTTTATGATCTCCTCCATGCGGCTTCCAATGTAATCGACTACCTCCTCCTTTGAAAAATCCAGAACATACTGGTGCCGGCCGCAGCAAAGAGGCCTGTCGGTGCTCCCAAGGATCCAGTCCGGGCGGGCCTTGCAGAGCTCGCTGCGGCGGCTTACCATCTCCGGCTCAAACCACAGGCCGAACTGCATCCCCATATCTGCTATCTTCTCTGATATCCCCTTGATGCCCTCCGGGAGCTTTTCCAGATTTGGATACCAGTCTCCCAGGGAGGAGGTATCGTCATCCCGTTTTCCAAACCAGCCGTCATCCAGAACAAAGAGCTCGATCCCCAGGTCATGAGCCTTTTTCGCGATAGCCAGGATCTTCTCCTCGTCAAAGTCCATATAGGTAGCTTCCCAGTTGTTGATGAGGATGGGACGCTCCCTGTCACGCCACCGGCCTCTTGCAAGGCGGGTGCGGTAGAGCTTGTGGTAGACCTGGCTCATATAGTTAAGGCCTTTGGCGGAGTAGACCATGACGGCCTCCGGGGTCTGGAAGCTTTCCCCAGCCTTCAGGGGCCATGAGAAGCCCTGAGGATGGATGCCTGCCATGACGCGGACCGTTCCCATGGTATCGGCCTCTGCCTGAGCCAGGAAATTGCCGCTGTACACAAGGCTGATCCCTATGACCTCCCCGGTATGCTCGTCTGTGTTCTCCCTTTTCAGAGCGATAAAGGGATTGTATTGGTGGCTGCTGTGGCCTCTCATGCTGTGGATGCTCTGGACACCCTGGTGGAGCTTGTGGATGTCCACATAGCGCTCCCTAAGGGATGCCCCTGCCAGATCCACCATGTCGTAGCGGCTGTCAGGCAGATCCAGGTTTAGGCTCATAGCCCTGGTAAGGCGGAGCGCTTCTGTTCCGTGATGCAGGAAGGCTGCGCTGCGGGTAATAACAGGAAGCTCCTCAAACAGCGTGTAGCGCAGGATCAGCTCTGTATGGATCACCTCATCCTCCAGATGAAGCTCCAGGGTAGATGCCTCCTCCTCTGATTCCGTATAGACGGCAGGCAGGTCTTTCAGGGCCGGCTTTCCTTTGTACACGCTGTGGCTTTTATATTTAAAATAAGTAATGCGGCTTCCATTTTCCCGCTCCAGCTCGTAGGCCGGATAGCGCATGTCACCGGAGCCAAAGGAAGGATATTCCTGCTTTAAATGCTCCAGGGAAAAGGTTGTATCCCCGTCAAAGGTGCAGGGAGCCATATCACGGTGCCCCCGCTCCAAAAGATGAGGATAGTCCTCTCTGTCACGGATGGCGGAGCCAAAGTAGAGCTGACCCGGCTGACCATTTGGCATGATCTTTATGATATAGCTGAGTTCCCTGTTTTGCAGGTGAAACACGCCGGAGTGTTCATGTACGATAATTCCCAATGTATTCTCCTCCTATGCTGTGCAATGTACTGGCATATTCTTTTCTGGCGAAATTTTGCAGGATAGTTCTCATAGCCAAAGCGGCCAAAAGGGCTCTGAGCTATTGATCCTCCAGCCAGACAGCAGCTTCGTATGGGCGCAGGCTACCGGGCAGGCTGGCAGGGCCTTCAGGCTCTCTGTCCCAGTCCTGACCAATCTCCCCATAATTATCCAAAACAAGCTTCCCTTTATATTTCCAGATACCGGAAATCGTTACCTTCTGTTCCTCTGCTGTAAAATTGCAGGCTACCAGCATATGGCGGCCTTCCCATTCTCTCTCATATAGAAAAAGGCTGGGACTCTCCGGCAGAAGGAGGCGGTAGGTTCCATACTGGATCAGCTCAGAGGAACGGCGCATAGCCAGAAGCTTTTTATAAAAGGCGTAAACAGAGGTGTCCCGTTCCATCTGTTCTGCGGCGTTGATCTCCCTGTAATTGGGATTTGCCTTTATCCAGGGATCGCCATCGGAAAAGCCTCCGTTTGCACTGTCATCCCACTGCATGGGCGTGCGGGCATTGTCTCTTCCGGTGTGGTTGATGTAGGTCATCATCTCCTCATGGGAAAGCCTGCCGCCTCCCACCATTTCCCTGTATACATTGTGGATCTCAATATCCCGGAAATCCTCCAGGCTGTCTGTATGGAGGTTGGTCATCCCCAGCTCCTGGCCCTGGTAGATGTAGGGCGTTCCCTTCATCATATAGAGACAGACTGCCAGCATTTTTGCGGACAGCTCCCTGTACTGCGGGCTGTCATTTCCAAATCGGGATACGGCTCTGGGATAGTCGTGATTTTCCCAGAACAGGCTGTTCCATGCCCGCCCCTCAAGCTCTGTCTGCCAGCGGCTTAAGACTTCTTTCAGCTGGATCAGATCTGCCGGGTTGTTGTTCCATTTTCCATAGGGGCCCGGATTCAGCTCCATGTGCTCAAAGTGGAACATCATGTTAAGCTCATGGGACTGAAAGCCGGCATATTCCAGAGCTTCCTTTGTCCCAACGCCTACTCCTTCTCCCACTGTCATCCAGTCAAATTTTGACAGGACCTCCCTGTTCATTTCCTTTAAAAATTCATGGATCCTGGGACCATTGGTGTAATAGGGCTGGCCGTCCCCGTATGGATTGCCGTCCTTGCACTCTCCATCCGGGTAGGCGGGCGCCTTAGAGAGCATGGAAATGACATCCATGCGGAAGCCATCGATCCCTTTTCTCCCCCACCAGGCCATCATGTCATAGATCTCCCGGCGGAGCTTCGGATTCTCCCAGTTGAGATCCGGCTGTTTTTTGGAGTAGATGTGAAGGTAGTACATGCCGGTGCTGTCATCGTACTCCCAGGCAGGACCGCGGAAGCGGGAGGCCCAGTTATTCGGTGGGCCCCCATTTACCGGTTCCTTCCATATATAGTAATCTCTGTAGGGATTCTCCCTGCCTAAGCGGCTTTCCTGAAACCATGGGTGCTCGTCAGAGGTGTGGTTTACCACCAGATCCATTACCAGCTTCATGCCCTTTTGATGGATCTCTGACAGGAGGGCGTCAAAGTCCTCCATGGTTCCAAATTCCTCCATAATAGCCTGATAGTCGCTGATATCGTAGCCATTGTCGTCATTGGGCGACTGGTAGACAGGGGAAAGCCAGATCACATCCACCCCCAGATCTTTTAAATAGTCTAAACGCCGGCGGATGCCGTTTAAGTCTCCGATACCGTCACCGTTGCTGTCCTGAAAGCTTCTGGGGTAGATCTGATATACAACGCTTTCCTTCCACCATGTTCTCTCTTCTTTCATCAGCTAATCTCCCCTTTGCCTTTTGTGATGAGCCGGTAGGTCTTGATCTCATAAGGCTTTATGTTGTCTGTGAAGCCTGGGCATGGCATTGTATGGATAGGCAGGCTGCGTATGGGACGCTCTAATAAGTCGCATTCTTCCACCCCGGATACCTCAAAGCCCAGATCCACCTCCATCCTTGTCCTGGTATTGCTGTTCTCGTAAATGCGCAGGATGTAGCCATTGCCGTCCTCTGCCTTCTTTATCATCTCCAGGAAGCAGTTGGGCTGGCGGATGGTAAGGAGGCCGTAGGACCAGGCGTTTCCGGCAGAAGAGCCGGATGGCAGAACTGCGGCCAGCAAGGGTGAGTTCAGGTCATAGGCCATCTCCACTGTCCTGGCCTCCTGCCATCTTCCCTTGTGGGGGTATATAGAATAGGTAAACTCATGATGTCCAATGTCTGCGTTGGTGTTGGGATAGGTGCCTGATTTGATCAGTGTCAGGCCCAACTCACCGTCCTTGATGCTGTGTCCGTATTTGCAGTCGTTGAGCAGGCTTACGCCCTGGCCGTTTTCGGAGAGATCGGCCCACTTGTGGGCACATACCTCAAATTTGGCGGTGTCCCAGCTGTGGTTCCTGGTGGTCTCCCGCTCTACGTTTCCGAACTGGATCTCATAGGAGGCTTTGGAGGCATTGATGTCCACCGGGAAATTCACCCGCAAAAGCAGGTGATGGTTCTGCCAGTCCGCATGGTTTACAAAGTCAATGCGGGGCAGGTCACGGTAGAACACGATGTCCTGATCCACAGTGGAGCCTGCAAAGCGGCGGCTGATGGAGATCACGGTGCGCACCGGGCCTGCTTCCTTTAACACAGGGGCAGTGACCTCATCCGGGCCATAGGGCTTTCTCTGATAGAACATGTCCACATCCCAGTTGTCCCAGTTCATGGGGCGGTCCTCATAGGTCATGAGCTCATTGCCTTTGCGGCCCTCTTTTATGAGCTCATTTCCGGCATCCTTTGCGATCAGAGAGGTAAGCTCCATCTGGCTGTTGAATGCCGCGCAGTACCAGGCATTTTCGTAGGTGCCTGTCCACTGGCCCATGCACTGTTTTTGGGGGCTGTCCGGCCGGCCTGCCGGGAACGCAGACTCTCCCACCAGTTCATACCATTTGCAGCCGGCTGCCGGAATATCCTCTGCAAAGAAGATCAGGCTGTCTTCTCCCGTGTACTGTACCGGACTGCGATTGCCCCGGGCATCCTTTGCCCAGCAGACACCTCTGTCCGAAATCCCTTTTACCTCTACGATATCGCTGCGCTTATAGCCCTGGCTGTTGACAACAGCAATGGAAATGGCGGCTGGATCCTGGATGGTTTCCCGGCCTTCCTCGGTCTCCGCCTCGCTGCCCCACAAGGCTCTTCCGATCCTCTCTGCCAGTTTCTCGGCCTCTGCTCTTCCCTCTGACAGAATTTCTCCATACTCCTTATCCGTCTGGTCATACACAGCCTCAATGGCGCTTCCCGGTATAATATCGTGGAACTGGTTTAAAAGGATCACATCCCAGCCCTTTTTCAGCACCTTGGCCGGGTAGGAACCTCCCAGGATCTCTGACATGACTCCAACGGTCTCCAGCTGCTCATAGAGCATTTCGCTTTTTCGGTTGTTCCTCTTGTTCTTTCCCATGGAGGTCAGCGTACCCCTGTGGTACTCAAAATACAGTTCTCCGTCCCACACGGGCATACCAGGCTTTTCTGATATATCGCTGCAGATACGGTCAAGGAAATCTCTTTCATTCTCCTGTACCAGCCTGGGGATACCCGGCATGCCGTATTTTAAGCGTTCCGCCTCCTCTAACATCTCCTTTGTGGGGCCGCCGCCGCCGTCTCCAAAGCCAAAGAGCATCAGGGTGTCCTCTGTCAGGTCGCGGTTCTGGAAGCGCTTAAAGGTTCCCAGTGTCATGTTGGGATTGATGATGCCCGTATAAGTGGTAGTGTTGCGCGTATCCGTGAAGGAAATATTAAGGCCCAGCGTCTTATCAAAATCGCAGGCCGTGGGCATAAACACAAAGACGCGGCTGCCGTCAATGCCCTTCCACAGGAAGGTATCATTGGGAAGCTGGTTAAACTGGTTCCAGGCGATCTTCGTGGTGAGGAAATAGGGGATCCCGCATTTCTTCAGGATCTGGGGAATAGCGGCAGAGTAGCCGAATACATCCGGCAGCCACAGGCATTTGCTGGAAACACCGAACTCCTCCTGAAAAAATTTCTCCCCCTTTATGATCTGGCGCACCAGGGATTCCCCTGCCGGAAGATTACAGTCAGGCTCCAGCCACATGGCTCCGTCCGCCTCCCAGCGTCCCTCCCTGATCCGCTCCTTGATGCGGGCGTAGAGCTCCGGGGCCTGCTCCTTTACAAACTGGTAGAGGATGGGCTGGCTGGACATGAATTTATAGTCCGGATAGCGGTCCATAAGCTCCAGCACAGTGGAAAAGCTGCGCAAAGCCTTTTCCCTTGTCTGCTCCACTGTCCAGAGCCAGGCAATGTCGATATGGGTATGGCCGATGGCGCTTACCACCGGAGCGTCTGCATTGACATTGGTGTAAAATTCCCTTTTTAATATTTCCTCCACTGTCTCCAGGGAGCGGTAGAATCTGCCGGAGTAGGGCTCCCTGAGATCCAGGGCGTCTGCTGCCGGCCCCATTTTCACAAGAATACGGCGGTAGTTTTCATAGTCCGGCTTTTTCAACAGCCTGGCTGTCTGCACGGGCACCAGAAAATCGTAATACGCCTTCTCTACTGCGTCATCCACCGCCACCAGGTCTGTGCGGATCATCAGGTCCCCAGGCTCGCTTCCGCTGTAGGCCAGTATGGCAATGTCGTAGCGTTCTCCGGCCTTTGCGCAGCTGCTTATGAAGATTTCCCTGTGATTTACATCCACGCCCTGGACGATCTTTCCGTTTAAATAGAACAGCATCTGTGGGTTCGTGGCATCCCACTGCCCTTCCCTGCCTGTGGTGATGAGAAATTCCACATGGCGGCCATCCAGCTCATCCGGTATCTCAATGACCGTCCTGTACCAGCGGTGGCTTTCCAGCTTCTTCCACGGCTCCTCAATGGAGCACTCCTCCCAGCCCTCCGTGTCGCAGACAGTGCCCTCCGGATCCTTCCCCTCCTTTCTCCTGTAAGAGGTAACAGGAAGCTTTACCGGCCGCCTGAGCCCGTTTAAGTCCTCCACCAAACGCTCCATGCGCTCTAATTCAAATAAAATGCTCATAAGCTCCTCCTTTTGATGTCATTTTCCCGGAATCAGACCCCTGCGGGAAGAAAAGGGGTAAGTTGCGTAAAAAAACGGGGCGGAATGGTATCACATCACTCCGGCCCCGTTTATTATCTCCAGTTCGTAACTGTTCAGTACCCTCACAGTTACGAGCAAAAATCCATTTAAAATCGGCTTCGCCGATGGGATTTTTGCCTTCTGGCCCAGGTTATCGTACGGTCAGCGCAGCAAGTGCGCAGACCTACTGAACAGTTACTCCAGTTCTTCTAACCTTTCACAGAACCAGCCGTCAGGCCTTCAATCATATATTTCTGGGCAAAGGCAAATAAACACATGGTTGGGATCAGCGACATGATGGTGCCTGCCGCCATTTCACCCCATTTAATATCGTATTTCAAGATAAGGCCGTTAAGCCCTACCGGGATGGTCTTAAATTTGTCAACATCAATGAACATAACTGCCATGAACAGTTCATTCCATGAATTGATAAAGGCAAAGATAAAGGTTGCCGCAATGCCGGGCATGATAACAGGAACTACCACCCGGAACAATGCCTGCAGGTATCCGCACCCGTCGATCCAGGCAGCCTCCTCCAGAGACTTTGGAACTCCGTCAAAGAAACCACACAGAGTTACCACGGAAAAGGGGATCATCATATTGGTGTAGAGAAGGGCAAGGCTCCTTAAGTCGTTCAGCATTTTTGCCTTTGCAAGCAGCTGGTAAAGGGGCGCCAGCATGATGAAGGTAGGGATCATCTGGGTGATCAGGAAGAACAGCAGAAGCACGTTCTTAAACCGGAAATGGAACCGGCTGATCACGTAGCTGGCAAGAATGGCTATGAACACGGCACAGGTGGCTGCCACAGTGGAGGAAAAGAAGGAGTTCAGCATATATTTTCCAAAATTCCCCTTCCAGAGCATTGCCACATAGTTCACAGCGGAGGGCGGGTCAGGCAGGTATTTGACCGGAAAGGCATAAATCTCTCCCTGGGAGCCCTTAAGGGATGTCAGAAGCATCCACACAAACGGAAACATTACAAGGATGAGAAAGACAGCCAGCACGGCGTATTTCAAGCATATCAGTAATCTTCTTTTACTTTTGATCGTCATGTTTTAGGCCTCCTCCTCTGTATATTTTGTTGCCACCAGATAGATGGCTGCAAACGCAATCAAAAACAGAATGCACAGCACGCCTACGGCTGATGCAAGGCCGTAATCAAGACTCTGTACCAGCTGCATCATATAGGAAGTGATGATATTGGATGAGCCGGCAGGTCCTCCCTGGGTCATGGAGTAGATCAGATCCGGGAAGTTGAAGATCCATATTACTCTCAAAAGTACGGTGAGGAGCAGTACGAAACGGATACAGGGAACCGTAATATTGGTAAATTTCTGAAGGGGGCTTGCCCCGTCTACGTCTGCGGCCTCATACAGGTCCTCGGAAACTCCCCGGAGAGCCGCTGTGATCATAATCGTAAAGAATGGGATCCCGTACCAGATATTTGCTATGATACAGGAATAAAGAGCTGTGCTCTTATCTGCCAGCCATCCCACAGGCTGGCTTATGAGGTGCATTTTCATCAGAATGTCATTGATCACACCGGAAGTACCGTTGAACATCCAGCGCCACATGATACCGATGATAAAGCCGGATACTGCCCAGGGGAAGAAGATCAGGCCCTGGTAAATGCTGGCTCCCCGAAACTTCTTTTTCAGAAGCAGAGCCATGCCGAAGCCCACTGTAAATTGGACAAACAGGGAAATGCCCACCCATTTGACGGTATTGGACATGGTGGTATAAAAAGAATTGCTTGCGCTGTGGGAAAACAGCTTTTTAAAGTTATCCAAACCGATCCATTTGATGTTCTTGACATTCATCAGGTTGTAGCTCTGGAACGCCATAAGGGATCCCTTTACCATGGGGTAATAGGTGAATATCATTGGAATGAGCACGGCGGGAAGAACCATAAGAAAGATAAACCGCGTTCTCCTCATCCTTAGTTTCGATTTCTGTTTCATTCCATTTCCTCCTCTTTACTATGAAAGTCCCGCCGCCGCAAGGCGGCACTAAATTCAGGTATGCCAAGTGCGCCCGCCTGACTTTCATGGTACGGTGGCGCGCTACTTAAAGTTCCATTCCAGGATACCGGGGCAGAATACGTTGCCCCGGTATGTTGAAATCTTTCCTGATGATGTCTTCTGGCTGTCCGGCTTTATCTTTTTTCTCTTACCACTTCTGTCCCTCGTCAGCATATGCCTGAGTCCAGAACTCGTCAAGCCAGTTCAGCAGCTCGTCATCTGTGATCTCATCTGTCAGGTACTTCTGATACATGGTGTCAACCTCTGTCTTGTAGGTTGCGAATGCCTCATACATCTGAGGATATGCTGCATGGCGGTATACATCGGGCTCTGCTGCCATATCCATGTACATTGCGAAGCGTCCCTCGGAGAAGTAGGTATCCTTCTCAGCTGCATTGCTGTGGATCGGGATGGTGGAGTAATTCTTTGCAAAGTAGGTGTTATTGTCAGAGTTGGATAAGTACAGAAGGAAATCTGCAGTCTCATCCGGATGCTCGGTGAAGGAGGTCATGCCCCAGCCTGCGAATCCGTTGGGGAATACTGCCTGGCCGGATGGTCCCTTCGGGAATGGAACAAGTGCCCACTGGTCATCACCCATGTCTGCGGAGCAGGTTGCGATAACCTCCGGATCCTGGATCAGCATAGCTGTGGTTCCGCCCACAAAGCCCTGTACCATCTCGGAGAAGCCCCATGCAATGGAGTCTGTCGGGCAGGTGTTCTTAAACAGGTCTTTGTAGAAATGAAGGGCTTCCTTGATCTCAGGCAGGGTAAAAATGGTTGCACCATTTCCGTCCTTTAAGTAATATCCTGCATTGTTGTTTGCCAGCTTATCTGTTCCCAGCCAGCTCCAGTAAATGGTGTCTGCATACTGGTAGCCGCTGGAGCCTCCGCGGAAGGAGTAGCCAAAACGGCTGTTGGAAGGATCTGTGATAGCAAGACCTGCGTCATAGATATCCTGCCAGGTCTCCGGCTTTTCAAGCCCCTTTTCCTCAAACCAGTCTGTGCGGTAGAACAGGCCTCTCTGATAGAATCCGTAAGGGATCATATAAGCGGTATCCTGATAGTAATAAATAACCTCGTTTGCGGAATCGGTCAGAGTGTCCTTTTCATCCCACGCGTCAAGGTACTTGCCAAGGTCAGCGATCCAGCCGTTGGTAGCGTACTGGGTAATGGTGGAATCACGCACCTCTACGATATCAGCGCCGCTTCCGTTCATCAGCATCTGGGTGATCTTAGCATCTGCATTCTCCAGTGGCGGTGATACGATATCGATGGTTACATTCGGATGATCTGCCTGGTACTTGTCTGCGATCTCACGGATAACAGCGGTACGCTCCGGGCTTGTCAGAGATTCTACCAGCGTAATGGTAACGGCCTCGTCAGAGGATGCTCCTCCTGCCTCTCCCTGTGCTGCTGCTGTCTCTCCTCCTGCTGCTGCAGTGGTTGCGGGAGCAGATGTTCCGCCGCCGCCGCATCCTGTCAGCATAACTGCTGCCAGTGCCATTGCTGCGATTCTTCTCTTCTTCATGTGTTCTCCTCCTTAATGTGTTTTTTATATCCCTCGTTCCCCGCTCTGTAACAACAAACGGGAAACGCGAACTCCGATCTATATCTGCCCAAGGGCTGCTTCCAGATCTGCGATCAGGGCTTCTTTTCCCTCTAATCCGCAATGGATGCGTATGATGTTCTGGCTGCCTCCCAGCTCTCTGCACTCCTCCTCGGAGATCCTCATATGAGGCAGGAATACCAGGCTTTCAAAGCCGCCCCAGGAAACGCCGATCTTAAATATCTTAAGGCTTTCCGCCACCTTCGCCGCCTGCTCCGTAGTGCCTTCGATCTCAAAGCTCAGCAGCCCTGTATTCCCCTTCTGCTGCTTCTTCATAAGCTCATACTGAGGATGGGAGGGAAGTCCCGGATAATTGACCTTTCTCACCTTCGGATGCTTTTCCAGAAATTCTGCCACTGCCATAGCTGTAGCCTGATGCTCAGCGATCCTGACCTCCATGGTGCGCAGACCCCGTATCATAAGCCATGCCTCCATTGGGCCTGGGATCCCTCCCAGAAGTTCGCGGTTCGCAGTCAGCTTCTTCATAAGGCCCTCGTCCTTTACTGCCAGCATTCCGCCGATCACATCGCTGTGTCCTCCGATGTATTTGGAGGTGGTATGCATAACGATATCTGCGCCCAGATCAAGAGGCTGCTGGTATATGGGGGTACAGAAGGTGTTATCTATGTAGACCAATGCATTGTGGGCCTTTGCGATCTTTGAAACTGCCTCAATATCCTGAAGGGAAAATACAAGGGAGGAAGGGCTTTCCAGCACGATCAGGTCCGTCTTATCCGTCACATTTTCCTCAAAATCCTCTGTCCTATCTCCCGTCACAAAGGTGGTCTCCACATCCATGTGCTCCTTACAGTATCCCTCAAGAAAGGTCTTCAGGGGGCCGTAGGCATTGCGCACGCACACCACATGGCTGCCTGTCTTGCAGGCCGTGAGAACTGCGGTGGTTGCAGCCGCCATACCTGAGGCAAAGGCCAGAGCACCTACGCCGTGCTCCAGGGCAGCGATCTTATCCTCTAAAATACGGACAGTGGGATTCTGCACTCTGCCGTAGCAGTATTTATGCTTGTCCGTTCTGTCAAAATCATAGTAATCATCCAGCGTCTCAAATACATTTAATGAATTCATGAATACAGGAGGCACGATCGCATTGTAGTAGTGCTCGTATTCTTCTCCGTAATGGGCAGCGATCAGGCGGCTGCTCTTTAAATACTGGCTCTGATCTGACATAGTGTATCCTCTTTTCTGCTCTTTCTATTTTTCCGGATTTGTCACCTATATGCTATATGATAGGTTGACTGAAAACAATACCGGGATTTTTCTCATCTCTGATTCTGGATATCACGGTAAATGGCATCCAGCAGGCGTTCATTGATAGCCTGGGCCTTCTTGACCTTCTTCTCACGGATCGCGATGTAAAGCTCCTCGTGAAGGGGGAGGCTTTCAAGGAAGGGATCCTCCATATTAAGAGGAAACTCCCAGAACTTATCCATCACACTGCTGAGGGACAGGATCAGCTGGTACATGACCTTGTTGTGGGACAGGCGGTATATGGTGTAATGAAACTTTTTATCCTCGGCCGTCTGCTGGACTCCCTGGTGGTATTTGTCCATCAGGACCTTTGTGATCTCGCCCAGCTCATCGATCTCTTCTGCCGTGGCTTTGTGTATCACCATGCGCAGGATCTCCCGCTCTAAGAGCTTTCTTACCTCCAAAGCATCCAGCAGCTGCTCCTTCTCCTGGGTAAAATCCAAAAGGGTCAGGAATGCGTTGTCCTTTCCTTCACTTACGTAAATACCCTTTCCATTCCGGGCCTCCAGTACACCGCGGGCCTCCAGAGTCTTCATCGCCTCTCTGAGAGAAGTCCTGCTGACTCCCATCATCTCGATCAGCTGTTCCTGGGAGGGAAGCTTATCGCCTGCCTTAAGTCCATTGTCCTCTATATAATTCTGTATGTAACGGATGATCTCTGATTGTAATGATGTACGTTGGATTTTGCTTCTCATTCGTTGCTCTCTCACATGTTTTTGTTCGTTTTTACCTTACCACATAATGGCTATTGTGTCAATATTTATTACTTTTTGGGCATGCACGGCATATTTGTATACAACATGCATAAAAAATCTCCTTTTTCTTTTTACCATACCAGAAAAAGGAGATTTGTCATAGTCTGTTCGTTTACATGTTTGTCATGCCGGCTGCCTGGTTACCGTGCTTCTTTATCTTTTTTATGTACGCGGACAATAGAAACCAGCATAGGGATAGCGATGGCGAACATTGCAATATTACCCAGCTTTGTATACCATTTCTGACAGATGGCGATCAGTCCCACCCGCGATAAGATCAGGCAGAGTACCAGGAAAACCACTGCGATCACGCACAGCTTTACGCGATGTGGTACGCTGTCTGTTTTCCAAAGCCGTACAAACCGGTTGGATGTGTTAAATATAAAGGTTGGGCCCGTAGATACAACGGAAAACATTACCACTACCCAGTAAATCGCCGTCAAAGCGCCTGGCAGATAATTCTGACAGATATAGAGGATCGGAGCGTCCACGAAGGCTTCCGGCATAAAGGGCAGCACGATCAGGCCTGTCATAAAAAAGAGGGAGGCTACCATTACGCCGATCATAATACCCGCACAGATGGCGTCCTTCTTCGTCCGGATCTTTTCGGAATAGTTGCTCAGGGTACCGCCCCAGCTTGCAGAAATAAAGCAATAGGATACGAACATTCCCAAATGTCCGGAGACCGTACTTCCCGTCCATTCTGTCTTCTGTTCAAAATCAAAGAGACGGGCGCCCAGCTCCCCTCCTTTGATACCAAGGACCGCGATCAACACCGCGATCAAACAGACGGTCAGGGAAATGGTCATAACCGTATTGAACTTGCGCAGGAAGGCCGCTCCATACATGGACAGCAGGGTAAACATCACCACTGTTGCAATGCTTCCGATCCCCACGGGGATCCCCAGCAGCGAATAGAGCAGATTGGCTGTCAGCGCAATGGTGGCCGCCACGGTCACTACTCCCATAAGCGTTGTATACACATCAAAGAACACGCTGACGATCAGCTTGAACACCGGATTCGTATCCGGCTTATGAGCTCCCCAAAGAGCCAGGTAATAGGAATTGTAGTTATCCGACTTATATACACGGATAAAATCCAGCGCAACGGCACAGAAAAATGCCATAAACACAATAAAGATCGCCAGCCACAGCCACATCCAGCCTCCGCCTACCGGAACCATGTAGGTCGTTGCATAGACACCCGATGCCATATTCGCACCGCAGTAGGTGCCGAACATCAGCGCACCGATCCCGAACCAGATTTTAAACCGCTCTGCAAAGCTGATTTTTGTTTCCTCCATAGCTATTCCCCCTCACTTTTTTCTATCTGCTCCTGCCTTCTAATGCTCCTTCGCGTATTCCGCAGCCGCATCACGGACCCAGTTAAAGCGGTCGTCGTCGATGTCATTTGGAACCGTACAGTCAGCGCCAATGACAACGCCTGTCTGCCCTGCATTGTCAAGAATATTCCACACGGCCTTCTTTACTTCTTCTCTGGTTCCCTTATAGATCACGCCGTCCTGTGTGAATCCGCCGATCACCGGAGCTCCGCCGAACAGCTTCTTTGCATCGGCCATGGTCGTTCCTTCCGCATTGACAGCCACGCTGTAGGCGGCAGCACCGTATTCCGTATACAGGGATAAGTCATTGCCATGTCCGTGGTAGCCGCAGATATGTACGATATTCATATCGCGGATCTTCTTCGCCTCAGCCAGAACATATTTCTCACTTGGAGCCACATACTTTTGATGGAACTCCTTCGGGAAAAATCCCGCCTGGTTTGCAACGCTGAAATAAATGCCGTCAGCGCCGCACTCCGTCATCAGGACCCTGTTTAAAGCAGCGATTCCCTCGCTCATCCTCATCAGACAGTCGCCGACCGCCTCCGGATCCTCCTCCATGAGCATTCTCATCTGAGGCTCATCCGCCCCTGCCACAGGAAGGCCGATGGTCATAGCATTGCGCAGTACCCATGCGGCAGAAAAAGCCGTAACATAGACAGGAGCGTCACAGCCCTTATAGATCTCCAGCACACGTCTGGTCAGCTCTATTTGCTTCTGGGCATATTCGCAGTCCACTGATATGGGCTGTATCTTCGCCAGATCCGATGCGTGCTCTACAAAGGATACATCCATGGGCATCATCATCAGGGTATCATTCATGACCTTAATCACATCCGGATTAAATTTTTCTAAGGCACCCCGATGTCCCTCAATGTTGCGCTCAAAGGCATCGGCCCGTTCAAGGCCCATGTTCCAGTCCCCTGGCTGGGTGAAATGGCGGAAAAATGCAACCGGCACACGATCTACCGGCTTATTTGCCAACACATTCAGCATTCTTTCACGTTTTGTCATGATTTCCAACACTCCTTTTCTTTTAATATAATTATTTGCTGTATTATTTTCTAAAAATATGATATCATAAAGATAATTTTTTGTGAAATATATAAAATTCAAGTATCCATGAAAAAAAGCTATGGGACGTGAGAACATGTCCGCTGCCTCCGTCTAAGGAAAGGAGACTACTTATGAAATTAAACAGCATTGAATATTTTATTGCCGTCGCTGAGTGCGGTTCCATATCTTCAGCCGCCAAAAAGCTCTATATCGCCCAGCCCAGCCTGACAAAAGCCATCCACTGCCTGGAAGAGGACATTGGAACCCCGCTGTTTGAGCGTACCAGGACGGGAATGATCCTGACGGAGGCCGGTGAAAAAATACTTCCTGAAGCCAGGCAGATTATACAATATTATCATGGCTGGAAAGAGGCTTCAAAGGGGAGGGAGGTGCAGAACATCTGCATCTGCAGCCATGTTTCCCTGGCCGGCTTTCTTCTCCCCGACATTATCCTCCGCTTCCGCAAGAAATACCCCAATGTAGATATTACTTATTTTACGGATGCCAGCCCGGAAAGATTCCTCACAAATGATATTCACAGGCCCTCTCTCATTTTCAGCATCTGCAATCCCCATATGGAGCAGATATCCTCCCAGCCTCAGGGTACCTGCTGCCAGATCCTTGCCCATGGCGGCTACGGCTGCCTGGTCAATAGGGAAAGCCCTCTGGCCGCAAAGACCGCCCTCTCCTTCCAGGACCTAAAGGGCTATTTTCTGGTGCTTCCAAATTCCATTTTGAATGGTCTGCAGAAGGCGGAGCCGTCCCAGACAGCCATTATGAATTTTCTTCCCAGGCTGGCGCACACCATCTCCCATAAATATATTATCGAGGTGGACACCGTAGGCAATGTGATCGAGTCTGTAGGAAGACACCCGGATGTGTACGCCCTTTCCTTTTCACCGGCTCATCACCGTTATGAGGGCGTAAGGACCGGCAGCTTAAGCTATATCCCGCTGTGCGCTAATGAAGCCGATGGAGATCTCTGCCTGTTTTACTCTTCAGAGGCGTACCAGCAGTCTCCCATTATAAAGGAGCTGGTGAGAGCGATCAATACGGATGCAGATAAATTTTTACGCTCCCTCCTCTGATCCCTCCCTATGTTGCCGGCGCAGACCCTGAAAAAAGTTTTTCATTAAATCGGAGCATTCTTTCTCTGCCACTCCGCTGACAGTCTCCACCTGATGGTTAAAGCCCGGCTCATGGAGCATATCCAGCACAGAGCCTGCGCAGCCTGCCTTTGGATTCATACATCCAATGACCACCCGCGGGATACGGGCCTGGACAATGGCTCCGGCGCACATGGGACATGGCTCCAGCGTAACATACATGGTGCAGTCCTCCAGGCGCCAGTCTCCTGTCTTTTTACATGCTTTTCTTATAGAAATGATCTCTGCGTGGGAGAGCACGCTCTTGTCCGCATTCCTTCTGTTGTAGCCCCGTGCAATGACGGTGCCTTCCCGGACGATCACACAGCCAATGGGGACATCACCCAGAGCAGCTGCCTTTTTTGCCTGCTTTACTGCCTCCTTCATAAAGGCCTCATCCTCTTTTTGCCTTGCAAGGGCCTGTTCTTTTTCTTTTTCAGCAGCCAGACGTTTCTTTTCCTGGCGCATTTCCCAGCGTTTTCTTCTGGTGGCCTCGCCTTTTTCCTCTTGGGACAGTATGGGTGCCTGGATTTTCCGTTCCTTTTTCATCTGCGTTTCCTCTTTTTTTTGTAGGTCTTCTGTGATATAGTCTCATTATATAAAAAATAGTAACGCTCGAAAAGATTTAAAAATAAAAAGGTATAGGTTAAAGATATGAAATTATGCGGACTGCAGAAAACAACTCTGCTGGATTTTCCAGGCAGAGTGGCTGCTACCATCTTTACTGGCGGATGTAATTTCCGGTGCCCTTTCTGCCATAACAGCGACCTTCTGGGAGCTGAAACGCAGGAGGAATATCGTCCGGAGGAAATCCTGGCTTTTTTGAGAAAACGGAGCCGGATCCTGGAGGGCGTATGCATTACAGGAGGGGAACCGACACTTCAGCCGGATCTTGAAAGCTTTATCTGCCAGATACGAGAATTGGGACTGGCGGTAAAGCTGGATACCAACGGCTACCGGCCGGAGGTTTTAAAAATGCTGTGTGAAAAGGGATTGCTGGATTTTGTGGCAATGGATATCAAGGCCGGGCCTGACAATTATGGAAGGGTGGCGGGTGTTCCGGGCATTGATATGGAAAAGATCAACAAGAGTATCCGATTTTTGCTGAACGGGAATGTGGCCTATGAATTTCGCACTACTGCTGTAAAGGGGCTTCATACGAAGGAGGATTTCCGGCAGATAGGACCCTGGATCAAGGGGTGCGGGAATTATTATCTTCAAAATTTTTCAGAATCAGGACAGGTTCTTGTTCCGGAAACATTTTCCAGCTTTACAAAGGAAGAGCTTCTGGAATTCGCAGAGCTGGTCCGCCCCTATGTGGGACAGACCGCTCTGAGGGGGATCGATTATTAGAGCGTGCCGCGCACTAAGTATCCTGGTTCTCCATGCGGATATCGGTATACCAGTAGCCAAAGCGGCCGTCCTGTGACGGCTGCTTTTTTGACAGCACAAAATGAGGAAAGCCAAACATGGATGCCATGTATTTTTCATTGCTGTAATAATGCCCCGGAACGCCCAGGATATACCGGATACGGCCGCGGGACTCATCACCCACGCGCGCCAGGATCAGGTATCTGTAATTGTAATATCCGTGGAGAAGGAAGCTGTTGTTTCCATAATTCCATGTCTCACGTGGGAGAAGACCGATATCCTGAGGCTTAATCGTCAGGATCTCACAGCTTCCCGGACTGTCAAAGGCCTGGATCTTAGGGTAACGCTTACGGAAGCTGTCCCACAGGGCCTGGGGGCTCGTATTCTGCCTCTCCTCTAAGTCCAGACGCTCAAGCTCCTTGGGATTCCCCAAGATCATCTCCGGCTCCTCCTGGTGGAGGGTGGGAGGAGTAGCTTGGGCGGACTGTTCGGTTTGAACCGGTTTCGGCTGCAGCTCCGAGCGCTCGTTTGGCGCGGGCTGGGGCGGCTGTTCCGCCCGTCCGTTGGCGGCAGGCTGCAGAGGCTGTTCCTGCTGTCCGTTGGCGGCTGGCTGCAGAGTTTGTTCCGCCTGTTCGTTGGGCGCTAACTGCAGAGGTTGTTCCTCCTGTCCGTTGGCAGCTGGCTGCAGGGGCCGTTCCTGCTGTCCGTTGGCAGCTGGCTGCAGGGACTGTTCCTCCTGTCCGTTGGCAGCTGGCTGCGGCAGCTGTTCCTCCTGTCCGTTGACGGCTGGCTGCGGCAGCTGTTCCTCCTGTCTGTTGACGGCTGGCTGGGGCGGCTGTTCCTCCTGTCCGTTGGGCGCGGACTGCGGCGGCAATTCCAGCTGTCCGTTGACGGCTGGCTGCGGCGGCTGTTCCAGCTGTTCATTTGATCCGATCTGCGTCCACCACTCTGACAGGCCGCCCAAATTTTCCTCTGGCTGCCGGACTGCCTCCGGCATCATGTCCCGCCCTCGACTGCTTCCAGCCTCTTCGTTTTCCTCCATTCGGACTGGCTGTCCCATTTCCGGCGCTGGCTCTTTATTCTCCGAAGGTTCCTGATCCATTGCTGCATTTTCTTCTGCTGCCATGTCCATCCGGGATGCCTGCTCTGCCTCCCGTCTCTCCTCAGCCTCAAGCTCCCTGTTCAGCTCCTCCACCTTTTTATGTATCTGAGACTGGGAATCTCCTCTGTTCTGAGAAGTCAGGTCTGCGAGCTCGATCTCGGCTGCATGGGCAACTGCATCCTCCCATATGGTGGTGTAGGCCCTCCAGCTATCATTTTTTTCGTGGATCGTAAGCCCATAGCACCTGTCCATGCTGCAGCCGGAATCTGCTGCATTCTCCACAGCCACAGAGGCCCGGAACTCTCCCGCTCCTCCGCGGATGAATATATTTCCCAGATAGATCTCTTTTCCGGGAGCAAGCAGGTAGACGCCTAAGTCACTGCTTCCCATATACACCTTTTTCACATTCACACTAAGCTTGCACTGCCCATTTCTGGATTCGAGCTTTGCAAAGCCGATATTTTTACCCTTCACCTCGCCCTCGTAGGCATAGATATAGGATATTAATCTCCTATAATTCATCATACTTTCACTCCTCGCACCCTTACTGGCTAAAAGCGTGTTTGAACATTCATTCCTGCTTTTATAAATATTTTATGCATTTACCCCTTGAAAGTATGTTAAGAAAATGATATCCTATATTTAAGAAATAAAGAAAATTTTTTCCAAAACAGTATTTCACATGTAAGAAAGGTGGCAATTACTATGAGAATCTACAAGGCAAAGGATTACTATGATTTAAGCCGCAAAGCAGCCAACATCATTTCTGCTCAGGTCATCATGAAGCCTGACTGCGTGCTGGGACTGGCGACCGGTTCCTCTCCTATCGGGACCTACAAACAGCTCATTGACTGGTACAATAAGGGCGATCTCGATTTCTCCAGTGTACGGACTGTAAATCTGGATGAATACAAGGGCCTCACAAAGGACAACGACCAGAGCTATTACTATTTTATGTACAACAATTTCTTCAAGTACATCAATATCAACATGGCAAACACCAACATTCCTGACGGCACAGAACCCGACAGCCAGAAGGAGTGCGACCGCTACAACAAGGTCATTGCTGATCTGGGAGGAATCGATCTCCAGCTTTTGGGCCTGGGCCACAACGGTCATATTGGTTTCAATGAGCCCGATGCTGCCTTTGAGAAGGTAACTCACTGCGTAGACTTGACTCCCAGCACCATTGAGGCCAACAAGCGCTTCTTTGCAACCATTGACGATGTGCCCAAGCAGGCCTACACCATGGGAATCAAGACCATCATGCAGGCAAAGAAGATCCTTCTGATCGTAAGCGGTGAGGACAAAGCCCAGATCCTCCGCGATGTCCTCTACGGACCTGTTACTCCTCATGTTCCTGCTTCCATTCTCCAGCTTCACAATGATGTGACTCTTGTGGCAGATGAGGCTGCATTGTCGAAATGTGATTTCTAATATTCTGATTAAAGCCAATAATAGGGCAGGATTCCTTTGAATCCTGCCCCAACTTGTTGCTTCATATATCTTATTTAAGTAGACCCCCTAAAGATGATCTTTGCAGAAAGCATCTCATTATGCGGAATCACATTTTGTTCCAAAAGGCCAGATATTGCATCTACGCATAATCTGCACAAATCCTCTAAGCGGTTATCAATCGAAGTCAATTCTGGTTCGCAATATTCCGTAATATAGGAATTGTTGAACCCTATCACCCGGAGCTTCTCCGGTATCGGAATCAAATGTCTCTTTCCGAACTTCACCATTCCAGCCGCCAAATTGTCATCTGCAGTCACAGCCGCATCAAATTTGAGTCCTGTATCATAAACGCTGTCAATGAAATCTGCTATCTCATGTACATTGGTGATCTCGTTCGGACATAATACGCTGTATGTATTCCAATCCTTTCCATATGTTCTTGCCGCTTCATGAAACCCGGCGAGCTTTCTGATGCCGCTGTAAGACTTCTGATTATACATAAACAATACATTTTCCGAACCTGTTCTGTAGAGCCATTCTGTTGCTTCATATACCGCCTTTCGGTCGTCACAGGCAACGCTGTAAATATTTGGATATGACATACTGGCATTGATCAGTATGACCGGAATCCTGTCTGCCACATCGCGTATATACTGGTTCTGGGAATCGTCGCAATCCACGAAGCCTGAACCCACCAGTATCACTGCATCCACATTTTTCGCAAGCAGAAATTCCATCCGTTTTTTCTTATCTTCTACATTATAGCCCGTACAGCACAAGACCGTACTGTAATTCCTATCCCGCAGAAAATCCTCCAAATAATGGATCGCCTGGGCTAAGAACGGCGCCTTGCAGTCTGCTGCCAGAATTCCTACCATATTCATGGATTTTAAGGACAATCCCCGCGCAATTGCATTTGGCTGAAAGCCGTGCCTTCGTATTACCTCCAATACTGCAGTACGGGTCTTCTCGCTTACCTTCGCATTCCCGTTCAGGACACGTGATACTGTTGCTGTAGATACATTTGCTTCTTTTGAAATATCGTAAATATTCATTCTATTTTGCTGCCGCAATGCGGGCATTTGACTCCTCAATTTCTTTGTCTACATTACTCTGGTCAATATAAGAAACTCCTGCACTGATAAAGGTCGGGAAATTCCTGTCTCCCAGCAGATTATTATGCTCAATATAAAGCCCCATGCAGGCCCACCATCCCATATTGTAGCAGCCCTGGGCTATAGAACCCATTACCTTGCCTTCCTTTACCAGCTCAAGCTGTGCCGGATTTCTATCAAAACCAAAGACCGTAATATCGGATCTTCCCACCTGGTCGCAGCCCTGGGAAGCGCCAACTGCCTGTATTCCCAGTGAACAGAAGATTGCTGAAATCTCTGGATTTGCAGTCAATGCTGCAGCTGTTTTCGATGCCTGGTCGGCAATTTCTGCTGTTACACTGATCTCTGACACCACTTCCATACTTGGGTATTTTTCAGCCAGCGTTTCCTTAAATCCCTGAACACGAAGCTCACTGTTGTTCTGTCCGGCCCGCGTCAGTATCAGGACCTTTCCGGTTCCATTCATCGCTTCGCCCAAGCGTTCTGCGCCAAATGCTCCCGCTTCGATATTCTCAACGCCTACATTACAGATCCTCTTACTGTTCGGTGAATCAGGTCCTGTTGTAATGACTGGGATACCGCCATCCACAGCCTTATTGATAACATCAATATAAGCATCCGCATTAAATACATGGACTGCGATCCCGTCAGGTTCCATGGAAATCGCGCGTTCTACTGTATTG
The DNA here is from genome assembly GCF_020554865.1 of Lacrimispora sp. 210928-DFI.3.58. Taxonomy (GTDB): domain Bacteria; phylum Bacillota; class Clostridia; order Lachnospirales; family Lachnospiraceae; genus Enterocloster. Next base: position 107,461 of record NZ_JAJCIC010000008.1, on the reverse strand, counting down.
ATATATTCTGTCAGGTCATTCTGGGAGGATCCCACATGAGCAGTGTTGACACCTAACATTTTACCACAATCTTCAAATCCTTCATAGACCATTAACATAAAATCATCGGTAGATTCGTAGGAACACCAGAGATAGGTCTGATCCCCAGGATTTGAAACTCCTCCAAATGCAGCCCCCGCAACTGCTTCTTTATCTGCTGTCTCTGCTGCCGCGCCTGTACTGCTGCTTGTTTCGCTCTCATTCGCTTTTGCACTGCATCCAGTGATACTCACACACCCTAATACAACCGCCATAACAATACTCAATACCTTCTTCATATTACCCTCCTTTAATTTCGTTTTGTTCTTTTGCTCACTGTATCGAAAACAATAACCACGATCAACAGTGCACTGCTGGCAAAATCCTGCCAATACACCGAAACGCCCAGCTGGATCAGCGCATTCGTAAATAAATGAATCATGATCAATCCCAGGATGGAACCAATGATATTTCCTTCACCTCCTGCCATACTGGTTCCACCAATAACAGCCGCTGTGATGGCTCGTCCCTCTGCCTGCAGGCCTAAGGTAGGAGTAGAAACTCCAAACCTCGCCGTTGAAAGCACACCTGCTATTGCAGCCAGCAGAGCCGAAATCACATATAATGCGATTTTTGTGTTCGTTACCTTAATGCCGGCCAGCTCTGCAGCTTTTGCATTACTTCCGACAAAATACACCTTTGCAAAAAATTTCGTCTTCATCAAGAGGAACTGGCAAATAATCGCAGCTATGATCAGCAGGATAAAGAATATGGGGACCTTACCAATATAGCCTGAACCCAATTTCCGGAAGACCGCAGCACTTTCTCCTGTTATGGGAATGGAATTTCCTGAGGAAACAACATAACACAATCCGCGGGCAACACCTTGCATACCAAGTGTGATGATAAACGGCAGAATGTTCAGTCTTGCCACAAGTGAGCCTGTGATCCATCCCAAAACCATGCTGAAAAGAAGGGCAAGCAGCGTGGCAAGCCAGATATTCATCCCATAATAGATATACATCTGCCCGATAAACATAGATGCCAGGCATTGGACTGCTCCCACAGACAGATCGATCTGTCCTGATATCAGAATAAACGTCATGGCCAGGGCCAGAAAGCCGTCTCCGCACAGTCCGATCGCAACGCTCATCATATTATTCACAGTAAGGAATGTCTGAGTCGTCATACCCATTACGATCATGATGACAGCAATGACACCCAAAACCAAAACCTCTCGCTTTTTCAAGATATTCTTATTTATTCTCATTGGCCAATCTCCTATTGCATCTTATTTGTACCAGTTGCATATTGGATGATATTATATTCCTCTATTTCCTCTCCTGACAGGATCCCCCTAAGTTCTCCGTCCTTCATCATCACGATACGGTCACATAACCCTATGATTTCCGGCATTTCAGAGGAAACCACAATAATACCGATTCCCTGCTCTGCTAAAGCCCTGACCTTTTTGTGGATCTCAGCCTTTGCATTCACATCAATACCTCTTGTGGGCTCGTCCAAAATCAATACCTTCGGCTCAACGCGCATGCACCTTGCAACAAGAACCTTCTGCTGGTTTCCTCCACTTAAACTGCTGATCGCCGCATCAATGCTGCTGGTTTTTATCCCATGGACAGCTACCGCTTCCACGGCCTTGCTGTCTTCATCTGCCGCATTTAACCAAAAGCCCTTCTCTTTGCACATATTTGAAACATACATATTTTTACACACAGATAATCCCGGAAATATTCCTGTCTTTTTTCTATCCTCTGTCAAATATGTGATTCCGTATTTCAATGCATCCTGATAGGACTTGACTACGATTTTCTTCCCGTTCAGCCAGATATCGCAGGAGCTCCTAGGATCGATTCCGCATAACGCTTTAAGCGCTTCACTCCGCCCGGCGCCAATCAAGCCGTAAAAGCCTAAAATTTCTTTTCTATATAAGGTAAAGCTTATGGGCTTTGAACGGCTTCCCAGCTTCAGATCACTGACCCGCAGCAGCTCGCCTTCTACACCGCTGCTCTTCTCAGGATAATAGGCAGATATCTCTCTTCCTACCATGTTGTTGACGATCTCTTCCATTGTAACGTCCTTTGATTGGAAGGTCGTGATCATATGTCCATCTCTCAAAATCGATACGGAATCACAGATTTGGAAGATCTCGCTCATTTTATGGGTAATATAAATGATGCTGATCTGCTGCGCCTTTAACTGGGCAATAATCTTAAACAGCATATCTACTTCATTTTCTGATAAAGAGGATGTCGGTTCATCAAAAATAATTATTTTTGCGTTTTGGGAGATTGCACGGACGATCTCGATCATCTGCTGGCTTCCTATTGTCAGATCCCCAACCTTGGTTTCCGGATCTACTGTCAGCGAAAAATTCTTAAGCAGATTCCTCGCATCTTCATTCAATTTTCTCTTATCGATGGTCCCATATTTTGTCATTGGAAGCCTGTCGGCGAATATATTGTATGCTACAGACAAATGTGTAAACATACTTAACTCCTGATGGACAAATCCAATTCCTGCTTTAATTGCATCTGTTGGTATGCGGAATTCCATTTTTTCTCCATCAATGTATATGGCTCCCTCTCCCATATCACATTCCAGAACTCCCCCTATGATATTCATCAAGGTAGACTTTCCTGCCCCATTTTCTCCTACAAGAGCGCGTACCTCTCCTGGCATAATGGAAAATGAAACATCTGTAAGAGCCTTTGTTCCCGGAAACGTTTTGGAAATGTGCTCAACTCTAAGCCTTTCTTTTTGTCCTTCCATGTTTTACTCCTCGTTTACAGCGCCTCATCAAAGCTTCATCATGGTAACTATCAGATTCCCCCATTTATCTACGATCGCTTTCTGGTCTGGATAGATCAGCGTCGTGGTATCTGCCTGTTCTACGATCGCAGGACCTATGATCACCTGTGAGGCTACCAATTCAGAACGGTCAAACACGTCGCATTCCGTCCATCCTGGACACTCATCAAAATATGCATTCCTCTTTCCAACCGGGACAGCCCATTCCCCTTCTCTCATTTTCTCTGTCTTCGGCACAGGCATAGGCTTTTGTGAAAACAAAATGCGGATCGCTGTAAATTCGATTGGAAGATTTCTAAATGCATGCTTATAAACATGTTCATGCTTTTGATGAAATCTCTCCTGCAGGATTTCCATCGCTCCTGCATCCAACTCCCCTGCTGCCTCTGGAAATGGAACCTCCAGCTCATAGGATTGGCCGACATACCGCATTTCTGCCGAATATACGATATTCATATGTTCTCTCGCAATACCCACGCTGCTTCTGGATTTTTCACAAAGGCGCTCTCCGTTCCTGACAGCTTCCTTCAGATGTTTATAATCTACACGGTCTGTCCTTGCGGAATATGTAACGACTTCCTCATGCTCAATATCTGCAGACAATAACCCCAAAGCTGCCATCACACCTGGTGTGGGAGGTACGATCACTTCCCTGAAATCTAAGAGCCGCAGCAGACTGCAGGCAGCAATAGGGCCTGCACCTCCCGAAGCAACAACTGAGAAATTGCGGGGATCGTATCCTTTTTTCACTGTCACCAGACGAACCTGGTCTGCCATATGGTTATGCATAATTTTATGGATTGCAGATGCCGCCCTGTAGATATCCATATGAAGCGGACCAGCTATTTTTTCCTCTATTGCCTGGCATGAAAGCTCCGGATCCAGTGCCACTTCTCCTCCGGCAAAATAATCCGGCCTTAAATATCCCATTACCAGACTGGCATCCGTGTAAGTCGGCTCTGTCCCTCCCTTTCCATAACAGGCAGGGCCAGGAGAAGAGCCGGCGCTCTGGGGACCCACTCTAAGCCAGCCTCCTGCATCAACCCAGGCAATACTACCGCCTCCTGTTCCGATCGTGCTGATATCCATCATTGCCTGCCTGCAGGGATAGGTACTGATCTTCCCATCTGTAAACAGCTTTGTCTCCCCATCCAGGATCACCGATACGTCATTGCTGGTTCCTCCCAGATCCAGGGTAAGAATATTCTTCCGCCCGGTCTGAAGAGCGATCTGCTTTGCCCCGATCACACCAGCTGCAGGACCTGACAACAGGGTAAGCACTGGTCTTGCCGCGCACATAGATGCGCTGGTCACGCCTCCGCGGGACTGCATAAGCTGAAGATTATTTTTTACTCCAAGCTCTGATAAATGAGTGGTCAGCTCCGTGATATAACGGTCCATTACCGGCCCTATATATGCGTCAAAGGCGGTTACTACTATTCGCTCATATTCACGGAAACGCGGATTTATCTGGGAGGAAATGGAAACGCGGATATCCGGGTATCTCTCTTTAATAATGTCCCTTGTCCGCTCCTCATTTTCCCTGTTAAAAAAAGAAAACAGGTAGCAGACAGCGATGGATTCCACCTTTTTCTCCTTTATAAGAAAATCTGCCGCTTTTATTACATCCTCCTCATTTAGCGGTTCAATCACATTGCCCTCTGCATCTACACGCTCTCTTATTTCCATGATCCGCTCACGGGGGCACAAAAAATCCGGTGTTTCAGAGTCAAAATGAACATTATAAAGCTCATTTCTGGTACCGCGGCCGATGATCAATACATCCCGGAAGCCCTTTGTGGTAAGGATTCCGATTTTCGCTCCCTTTTTTTCCAGAATCGCATTTGTCGCAACGGTAGTTCCATGCACCAGACGTTTTACATCTCCAGGACTTTCATGGCAGGTTTTCAGTATTTTATCCAAGCCTTCAAAAAAACCTTCTGAAAAGGCTCCCGGAGTGGACGGCACTTTCGTGACAGCCAGCTTCCCCGTCTCTTCACTTAAAGCCACAATATCTGTAAAAGTCCCCCCTATATCAATTCCCACAAGAACGCTCATTCTCACCTTTCCTCCGTTCCTCTATTCTTTTCCGAGCACGCCTCTGTCGTAGGTCCAGGTAATTGCTCCCCGCTTTATCCGCATCTCATCTCTTGTCACAATGGTTACTGCTTCATCCACCAGATTCGTCTTTCTGTCGATCGATACCCCATATTCCTGTTCTGCTGATTCATAAGTAACCCTTTCATCCAGAACATCCCTTAAAACCAGCTCTGGGGAGCGCTCAAGAGGATCTCCATATCCTCCGCCACCGGCACTCTCATATCCGATCTCATCTCCTGCATACAGCACATAATCTCCCTTTGACGGAATGGAAATGATCTCGCCGTTCTTTCTTTTAATGTATCCGGTCCCCACTTTCGCAGCATGTCCTCCGAATAATCCCCATGGTGGTACAAAAAATCCATCGCCGCGGAAGGTAAAGGATACCTCTCCATCCAGCAGCTTTATGACCTTAGAGGATCCTAAGCCGCCGCGGTATTTTCCTGCTCCTCCCGAATTATTTGCCAGTCCATAGTGCATTACTCTCAACGGACCTGACATCTCGAAGGCCTCCACAGGAATCGCCAGAACGTTCTGGCTGTCACTTGATATGGCATCAATGCCGTCCTTACCAGGTCTGGCTCCCAGGCCGCACATACCGTTGTCATTGGAGACAAAGGATTTCTTGCTGCCAGGATCGTATCCTCCTATGTACAGCAGGGGCGCATATGCACCGGAGCAGGCATTTACCATCTCAGGCTTTGCCTTTGCCAATGCGCCCAGACAAGTGCTGGATAATAACTGTACAGTCAATCCCCGCGCGCCTGTGGGAGCCGGCTTCACAGCATTGACAATGCTTCCCTCCGGCATGATGCATCTTATCATCCGGAAACAGCCGTCATTTGTGGGAATTGCCTCTCCTCCTGTGATTACCTTCACCGCATATTCAACTGTACTTAAGGTACATGCTCTCACACAGTTGATAGGGCCCTTTGTCTGGGGGCTGCTCCCCGTAAAATCAAACAGAATATCTGACCCCTTCAGCGTAACAGCTAATTGAAGGGTTATCTGCTTATCAAACTCCACTCCGTCATTATCAATGTACCCTGTAAATGTATAAACTCCATCCGGTATCTCCTCCAGGGCTTTCCTCGTCAAGGCCTCTGCGTGATCCAAAAGTCCTTCTATGGTATCAAGGAATACCTCTTTACCATATTCATCACAGAGAGCCGTGATTCGCTCAATTCCCACCTTTCCGCAGGCAACCTGTGCATGGAGGTCTCCCATTACTTCATCCGGAATACGTACATTCTGCTTGATGATCTCGTGGATATCGCGGACCGGCACTCCTCCGTCATAAAACTTAAGCGGCGGCAGGCATAAGCCCTCCTGGAACATAGATGTGGCTGCTGTAGAAACTCCGGGGGTAATGCCTCCTGTATCAGCCAAATGTACCATGCTGGCTGCAAAGGCAATCACCTCGCCCTCATAAAATATCGGCATCAGCACAGTCACGTCCGGTATATGAGAACCGCCGTTAAAGGGGTCATTCTGCAGGTAGACATCTCCCTCCTTTGCCTCTGAAACAGGAAAAACCTTTAAAATAGCGGGAACAGAAGAAGAGAGGAAGCCTAATTGACATGGCATGGCATCTGACTGTGCAATGGTTCTGCCCTTTGCATCAAAAATAGCTGTTGAAGCGTCCTTCATTTCTTTTACAATAACGGAAAATGCCATTTTTAAAAGGGAATCTTCCATCTCATTCGCAATGGACTGAAGGCGGTTATTAATTACCTCCATTATGATTGGATCTTTTTTCTTCATCTGTTCCTCCTTTTCGCTTTATAACTGTATTTATAATTGAAACCGGTTACAATATTATGTGAAACCGCTTACATTTGTAATGTATCATACGCCTGTACAATTTGTCAATATTTTTCTTTTAAAAATGCAAATTTTTAGAGTTTTTTGTTTTTAATTTATCAATTTCTAAAAACCCCCTCTCTTTATAAGATTTCGATAGATATCTCATGTGTTTTTTCAAAAAAATAACAGAGTATGCTCTGCACATACTCTGCTATCTTCCTTTACATAGACTGTTATAATTTCTATTCTACCATCTCATAATCCACCACATAACTGAGATCCTCTGCTCCCGGAAGAACCTCACCATTTACCGTAACTGTGAGCCCTGCCAGCTCAAAGTTTTCAATGAAGGTATTGCCGATCTCTACCAGGAACATGGTATCGGAAACGCCCTCGGCGTTTTCTGCCTGGTTTAGATCCAGGGTTCCCTTGGAGGCCTCCTCCTCGCCTTCAATGGAAAAGCTGTTGACCATGGTTCCGTCTGTGAATATGCCGTACTCCATCATCCTGCTCACAAGCAGCTGGGCGTCAAGGCCTTCTGTGTCCAGAGAATCCATTTCCTGTACAAGACTGTCTCCATTTCCCTTGTGATAGATGGAAATGATGGCTACCGGCATTACATTGGGATCCGGGACTTTATCGCTTGCTCCGCCTGTGCTCTGGGGAATCTCCGGTGCCTCCGCCTTTGCAGCTGCGGCTGTCTCATTTTTCTGTTTTTCTGTTGTCGGCGTACAAGCTGCCAGTGATATTGCCATCATAGCTGCCATAACGCCTATTAACCATTTCTTCATAATTGAAAATGCCTCCTTTAGTGCTCTTCAAAACTTCTAAACCAGGAATTCAGCTTTTTCAGCGCCTTTACAAGGGCCTCCAGTTCTTCTTTTGTCAATTCCTCCACCACGCCGTTTATCATCTGCTCATGGAATTTCTTGTGGTGTTCATAAGCTTTTCTTCCTTGTTCTGAAAGGGAGATATAGACCACTCTCCGGTCCTCACTTCCGCGCTGGCGTACCACATATCCCTTTTTCACCAGACTGTTCATGGAGATCGTCAGCGTCCCCACAGTAACAGACAATTCCTTGGCGATGGATGACATGTTCTTCGGCGTTCCAATACCGATTGCTTCGATCACATGCATATCGTTATTGGTAAGGTTTCCGAACTCCTGGTTGATGATCGCCTTCTGTTCCAGATCATTGATATCACGGAACAACTTTACCAGGACTTCGTTCAGCGTTTCGTAAGTTCCCACATTTTTCCCTTTCATTTTACTTTTAAAAGCTTCTTACTGATTGTACAGTATTTTAATTGTTCGCACAAGCCCCAAAATCCTTATAAAATTCTTAAAAGCCTGTGATTTTTTTGTGTCTTCAGCCAAATACCAGGCGGGCAAAAACCTTGCCCCGCTCTTCAAAATTTTTGAATATCCCGTAGCTGGCTGCTGCAGGGGAGAGCACCAGGCTGTGTCCGGGGCGGGTAAGCTGCTGCCCCAGCCTGACTGCATCCTCCAGATGCTCTGCCAATACCAGACGGGACGGCTTCCCAAAATCCGGATAGTTGTTCCTGATCTCCTCATAGATCCTCTTCCCTGTGGCTTCCATAAGGATAATATGAGGAACCGGGCACTGGGATAAAAATCCGATCAGCTCTCCGTAATCGATCCCCCGGTCCATTCCGCCGATCAGAACAGTATCTGTATCTGTCAGCGTCCTAAGCGCCTGGATGGTTGTATCACAGATGGTGGAAATAGAGTCGTCATAGTAACGGATGCCGTCCTTTACTCCCAAAAGCTGGAGCCTGTGAGGCAGGGGCTCATAGGTCTTAAGGCCCTGTGTGAATACCTCATCCTCCATTCCCAAAAGGCTGCACACCACATAGGCAATGCCGATATCAAAATAATTGTGCTGGCCTAAAAGCTTGATCTCGTTCACCGGGATGCTATAACGCCTTCCCTCAAAGGCAATGACGGTCTCTGTGCCGGACTGGATGACCTCCATGCCGGAAAATGCCTCTCGGTTTTTTGCTGCAGCTGAGCCGCCTGTATTTCCAAAGCCTTCCTCTGTCTTTGAGCTGGCTGCAGCCCTCAGGCTTCCACCGGCTCTCTCCCCATATTCCTCTTCCTTCTGCTCCCTCACAGCCGCCTCTATCAGCCTGGAGGAACAGGTTCCCTCCTTCGGAAGGCACTGCACATTGCAGATCAGGATGTCGGATTCCTTCTGATTTGTAAATATATGGTGCTTTGCCTCCACATATTTTTCCATGGTCCCATAGTGATCCAGATGCTCCTCATGGATATTTACCAGGATCCCGATATGGGGGGAAACTGTCATATATTCCAGCTGGTGGCAGGACAGCTCAAACACGATCCTTGTGTCCGGCCCCACCTCCTCTATGTGGTCAAAGGCCGGGATCCCGATATTCCCAGCCAGAAGGGTATCCATACCCGCTGACTTCAAAAGATGATACAGCAGCGTAGTGATCGTACTCTTTCCCTTTGTCCCGGTGATCCCTATGATCTGGTCCCGAAAGCAGTGGAAAAATACCTCTGTCTGGGATAGGATCCTGCAGCGGTACTCCTCTGCCGGGCGCTCCAGCACGATCCCCGGACTTTTGAACACTACGTCATAGTTATCCAGACATTTCTGATAATCCGGACCGGATATCCACAATGTTTCCTCATCCGGCAGCTTTCCCGGGGATGAAATGTCTGCGATATCCAGCTTTTCATAGCCTCCCAGCTTCTTTAACAGATGAAAGGTGGACTGTCCTTCCCGTCCAAAACCTAACAGCAGCACACGCTTGCCCTTGATCCAGGGCTCTATCTTCTCGATCACGTTTCTTTCTCCTTTAGCCTTGCTGTGAAAGTCCTGCCGCCTTCAGGCGGCATATATTCAGGTATGCCAAATGCGCCCGCCTGAAACAGCGCATTTTTCCCGCACCAGCATCTCCCACTCTGCCGGAACCAGGTTGTTCTCATCAAAATAGGCGGAAAACCTGTCCCCGGCAGGCTTGCAGGCATCATACCTGCCTGCTTCCTTATAGTAGGAAAGAAGAGCCGGAAGCTCCTCTCCTGCCCCGGTGAGCTTATCGATGGTCATAACTATGGCCGTGTTGATCTCATCCCTGCTGCCCACACATTCAAAGGGCTTTTCCTCCTGAAGCCCGATGAGCTGCTCTAAGGTCTCCTGCATGGAGGTATCCTCCAGCATATCCCTGCCGAAGATGTCCTTCAGCTCCTGCCTGGACAGGAATGGCGACAGGATCAGGTACACGAACAGGCACTTGGGGCAATGGCCGCACCAGCTGTCCGTCTTGCTGCCTGCATTGCAGCTTCGGAAAATGGCATGGTACTGCTTCTGCTTTGCAAAATATCTGGCGATCTGAAATTCGCTTAAGGGCCTGAGCATACTGAAATAGTAGGCGCTCTCCGGCAGATATGCCATCTGGTAGCGGTGAAAATCCTCCTCAAATTTAAAGCTCTTAGAATACTGGTGGTTCACCGTGGTCCCCTGGACCGTACTCTCATTGGCGCTGGATTCATTTGACAGGGCAATATAGGAAAGGCCCTGCATGTAAGCCGCAATGATGCTCGAAAAGGCTACCAGGGCGGAAAAAGGCGTATGTCCGTTTAAATACCCCTGCTTATTGAGCTCCAGCATATTTTTATCCAATGTGCGCTTTACGCAGATCACATGCTCCTCATCCAGCCCCGCTGCCTCTGTCGTATGGATGGTAGCCCCTCTGGGGTTGATGATGTAGGCAAACAGCGGCACTCCCGCACTGCGCAGAAGCTCCAGGGTCACAGCGGAATCCTTGCCTCCGCCGATGGGGACAAGGACGCCATTCCCGGCCTCTGAAAGAAGTGTATCCTTTGAAAAGCGGGCTGCGGCATTAACGGTATCAGCTGTATCGTAAGCCTTTCCTCTGCAGATGATCTCCATGAAATCCTCCGCGTCCGCCTCCTCAATGTGGTTCACATAAAAAAACTCGCCTAATCCGTTAAAATAAAGGTCCTTCCACCAGGCGATCTGCTCCTTATCCAGAGTCCCGGCTTCTATCACCACTTCCGGGGAGCAGGTGATCTTCCAGTAGCTTACCAGCTCCACCATTCCTAAGGAAAATACCATTTTCCTCATCTCTTCCCTGCTGCTCCACTGACAGCTGTCTTCCTTCTTCTTCGGGAACCTCCACTCAGGTGCAAAGGCGGCAAGGCCTTCTATCTCAAAATGGAAGGTGAATTTACATTCAGAAGCATTTTCCTCTATCTCATATCCTCTGTAAAAGAAACGCGGGTATTCCTTTCGCAGTTTTTGGTACTGTTCCATATATGTCCTCTTTTCTCATGGCCTTTGTGCCTTTTTGCACAACCGGATCTTTTACAACACAAACCCGCTGCACATGATGCACCTGTTGGTTATACAGGGCACACATACAGCGGATTCCCTTTTTCTACGGCTATTATAGTCAATAACGCCTTTGTTTGCAATGTTTTTTGCCTGTTTTTCTGATTTACCTGATTTATCCGATCATTCCTGCAAAGAAAATGCTGGCTGCCACTCCTGCTGCCGTTGCAAGGAGCCCTCCGGCCAGAGTATACCTTGTCTTTGTGATCCCCACAGAGCCAAAATACACGCTCATACAGTAGAGCACGGTCTCCGTACTGCTCATGAGGATGGAGGCCGCCAGCCCCACCTGGGAATCTGTCCCATACTCCTTAAAGATATCCAGCACAAGCCCCGTAGCCGCAGAATTGGACACCAGGCGCACCAGGACCACCGGCACAAGCTGGGGGGCAATATGCAGAAGAGCTGCCGGCATTGCCAGCATTTCCCCCAGAAAGCCCAAAAAACCGGAAGCCCTGAGGATCCCCACCGACACCATAAGGCCCACCAGGGTGGGAAGGATCCCTGCCACGGTCTTCATCCCCTCCTTTGCTCCCTCGATAAAATCATCCAGCACCGGCCTGCCGGACAAAAGGCCAAAGCCCGTAATATAAAAGATCACCAGAGGAACCATTGCCTCTGACAGGAACATGAGAAGCTTCATAACAGATAGTTGCTCCCTGACAACCTGCTTTTTACTAAGGTATTCCCTTTAAGGCAATACCATGCACAAAAACAAGGGCCGCAGCCAGCTTCCTGCTGGTTACGGCTCTTCATTATCTGCCATGCATACCGAAACACTGCCGGAGGCGGATTTTATCAAGTGATACTAAAGCTCCTCTCCGTTGCTCTTTATTACCCTTTGATACCAGTAAAAGGACTTTTTGCGCCTGCGCTCCAGGGTGCCATTTCCTTCATTGTCCTTGTCCACGTAGATGAATCCATAGCGTTTCTTCATCTCTCCTGTGGTAAAGGAAACACAGTCAATGCAGCCCCAGGGCGTGTAGCCCATCAGGTCCACTCCGTCCTCGGTCACAGCCTGCTTCATGGCTTCGATATGGGCTTTCAGGTATTCTATGCGGTAATCATCCTCAATGGTTCCCTCCGGTGTCAGGACGTCCACCGCTCCGAAGCCATTTTCCACAATGAAAAGAGGCTTCTGGTAGCGCTCATAGAGAAGGTTTAAGGCGTAGCGCAGACCGGTGGGGTCGATCTGCCAGCCCCAGTCGCTTCTCCTGACATAGGGATTCGGCACGCTGCCCGGAAATCCGTCCAGGCCGTTTCCTTCTTCTGTATTGTCTGCCTTTACCGCATTCGTCATATAGTAGCTGAAGCCTACGAAGTCTACGGTGCCCTCCTTCAGGATGTCCTTATCCTCCGGCCTCATGGCGATGCGGAAGTCCTTCCGCTCCCATTCCCTCAGAATATAGGAGGGATATTCTCCCCGAACATGCACATCTCCGAACAGATACCGGTCATGCATGGCCAGGACAGAGTAGAGCATATCCTCCGGCTTGCAGGAATAGGGATAGAGAGGCACACAGGCCACCATGCATCCGATCTGAAAGTCAGGATTGATCTCATGGCCCTTTTTCACCACCAGGGCGCTTGCCACCAGCTCGTGGTGGACAACCTGGTACATGCACTCCTCCGGATTTTTCTCTTCCTGGAAAATGACCCCTGAACAAGTATATCCAAAAAGGGGATACCGATAGTTTTTCTGGTTGTTGATCTCATTAAAGGTCATCCAGTAGGTCACCTTATCCTTATAGCGCTCCATCACCGTAAGGGCATATCTCACAAAGAAATCAATGACCTTCCTGTTCTTCCAGCCGCCGTACTCCTTCACCAGATAGTAGGGCATCTCAAAGTGGGACAGGGTGACAACAGGCTCAATACCGTACCTGTGAAGCTCATCAAACAGGTCGTCGTAGAATTTCAGGCCCTCCTCATTGGGCTCTGCCTCATCTCCCTTCGGGAAAATGCGGGTCCAGGCAATGGAGGTCCGGAAGCATTTAAAGCCCATCTCGGCAAACAGCTTCACATCCTCCTTATAGCGGTGGTAAAAGTCAACGGCCTCATGGTTCGGGTAATAGCAGCCCGGCTTTACGCCGTCTGTAATGACGCGGTCTACTCCGTGGGCTCCGCCTGTCAGCACATCCACAATGCTGACGCCCTTTCCGCCCTCATTCCAGCCGCCCTCCACCTGATGGGCCGCCACCGCGCCTCCCCAAAGAAATGTATCCGGCAATGTCTGCATGTTCTATTCCTCCCTGCATGTCACAGTCATAACAGTATCCAGCTGCTTCACGTTCTGACCTGTCCTCTTTTCCATATCCTGAATCTGATCCATGGCAGTTACAATGAAGATGACGGTTGGATCATATCCGTTTTCTTTCACAAGCTCTCTGTCAAATTCTACAAGAAGATCTCCCTTCTTCACATGGTCTCCCTGGTTTACATGGGCTTTAAAGCCTCTGCCCTCCAGCTTCACTGTATCAATTCCGATATGGATAAGCAGCTCCAGCCCATTGCTGCATTTTAAGCCAACAGCATGGCCGGTGGGGAACACGGCCTCGGCTGTACCGTCACAGGGAGCATATACCTTTCCCTCTGCCGGGATGATGCCTACGCCCTTTCCCATCATCTCCGATGCAAACACAGCGTCCTTTACCTCCGTAACAGGGATCACATCACCTGCCACAGGGCTTCCAAACTCTACGGTCCTTACGATTCCTTCGTTATCCCCGGCGCTGGCAGCCTGTGATTCCTTCTGTGCATCCGTTGTTTCTTCTTTCTCCGGCTCTGTGTCCTCTGCAAATCCAACTACAAAGGTAAGGATAATGCCCAGCACAAAGGCAACTGCAATAGAGATCAGATATCCAATAAACTGATTCATATGGCCGCTCTTAAAGTAAGCCGGAAGAGTGGCAATGCCCGGCATATTGTAGCCCCAGGAAACCGCATTGAACGCGCCGCCGATGGCACCGCCCACAGCACCTGCAATACAGCCGCAGATCATAGGCTTTTTCAGGCGCAGATTCACGCCGTAGATGGCAGGCTCGGTGATGCCGAAGAAGCCTGTGATGGCAGCGGAAAGGGAAACTCCCTTCATATCCTTGTCCTTTGTCTTAAAGAATACGCCCAGGGCTGCACCGGCCTGTGCAAATACGGCAGATGCCTGAAGACCTGTGAAGGTATCATATCCCAGGTTCGCATAGTTGCCCACAGTAACCGGGGTAATTCCCCAGTGTACGCCGAAGATGACCAGCACCTCCCAGAAGCCGCCAACGATGATACCAGCCACAATGGGGCTTAAGCCGTACAGGTAATTGTAGATGCCTCCGATGGCATTGCCGATGGTATTTCCCACCGGGCCAAATGCCAGCAGGGTAAGGGGTACCATGATGACAATGGTAAACATGGGTGAAAACAGGTTGCGCACAACGATGGGCAGATATTTATCAAAAAACCTCTGCACATAGGAGGCGATCCATATTGCAAGGATAATGGGGATAACAGAGGATGTATAGCTTAAAAGCTGCACCGGGATCCCCAGGAAAGCAATGGCCTCGCCGCTGCTCACCATGCTCATGTAGTCAGGGCATACCAGGGCGCAGGCGATCACCAGAGCCACATAGGTGTTCACATTGAACTTCTTTGATGCGGTCACAGCGATCATTACCGGCAGGTATGTAAATGCTGTCCAGGAAATAAAATTCAGGATCCTGTAGGTACCGCCTGCTGTGTCAATGGCATTCAGGGCCACCAAAACACCCAGGATTCCCTGAAGGATACCACAGGCAGCCAGGGTATAGAGGAAGGGGGCAAAAATGCTGGAGATAATGTCAATGATACGGCTGAACACCCCTACCTTCCTGTCTGAGCTGCCCTGGGCATCCCCGCTTACATGGACAAGCTCTGTTACATATCCGTACGCATCCTTTACATGGTTTCCGATCACCACCTGGAACTGGCCTCCGGCCTGTACTGTAGTGATAACACCGGGAATCTTTGCCACCTTGTCTTTATTGACAATGGCTTCATCCTTTAAGATAAAACGCAGTCTTGTGGCGCAGTGAGTCACATTGGTGATATTCTCATCACCGCCCAGCTCCTTTACCAGCTCTTTCGCTGTCTTTTGATAGTCAATTGCCATCTTTTTTAACCCTCCAATTTTTCCATTAAGCCCCGGATGCTTTTGATATTTATTATAAATAATTACAGAAAAAATCATAGGGTCTGAGCCCTTTTAGGAACGGGTGAGGGCAGAAAAAACATGTTACAAAGAAAAAACAGGATGTTTCATCAGAAACACCCTGAATACCGTTATTTTGCGCCCAATCCCACTGACCTTTCCCGTCCTGCACGCTCTGCAGCTATGACAGCCTCTTTCCCAGGCTTTCTAAAAGAAACACCACCGGAACCTGGGTCGTAATATTATATTCATCCTCCACCATACGCTCTGATACATAATAGTTCAGGTTATGATCCGACATTTTTCCCAGGGTGGAGGCCCCTTTATTGGTAATGCTTATGAGCCTGCATTTATGCTCCTTAAACCTTCCTGCCATCATAATGACCTGCTCTGTCTCCCCTGATACCGAAAGGGCGATCACTGCCGTTTTTCCCATATCGCCGACAATCGGGTAATAAGGGTCCTCTATATACTGGCTGTATTTACCCAGATTGGAAAAATACCTCGCCCCATATTTTCCAAGAATACCGGAGGTGCCAATGCCTAAAAAGATCAGATGCTCCGCCTTTTTCAGCTCCCCGGCAACTGCCTCCATGGACTCCTGATACTGGGTTGTGCGGAAGGTCTCAAAGAAGTTCCTGATCTCATTTAAATCGGTCTCAGGCTGCTTCTTTTTCTCCTCCTTCAGGTACATTTTGAACTTGACCTTAAACTCGGAATATCCTTCACATCCCAGCTTTTTACAGAAACGGACAATGGTGGAGGTAGAAACATGGACCCCCTCCGCCAGCTCCCGGATCGTCATATACTTGATCTCTTCCTTGTGCTCCAGCACATAGTTATACACCAGCATTTCCAGATCGTTCAAAGAATTTAAAACCTCATAACTGAACATGTTCCCACCCCGCTTAACATAAGATAGTTCCATCATACTATTAATGGGGCGGGCTGTCAAAATGTACTTTGGCTTTTCTGTCAGCAAGAGTATAATATACTCCATAAATGACATTTTCAGAAGGGACTGACAACTCATGTGGATACTTTTTGCTGCAGGCTCCGCATTCTTTGCAGGTATCACTGCCATACTTGCAAAATGCGGCATCAAAAAGACAGACTCCGATGTTGCTACGGCCATTCGTACAATTGTCGTGCTTTTGTTTTCATGGCTGATGGTTGCAGTGGCCGGCTCAGCAGGTTCTATTGGGAGTATTGGCTTTAAGACCTGGGGATTTCTGGTGCTTTCGGGTATGGCTACGGGTGCTTCCTGGCTCTGTTATTTTAAGGCCCTCCAGCTGGGCAATATCAATAAAGTAGTGCCCATTGATAAGCTCAGCATTATATTGACGATCCTCTTTGCTTTTTTCTTTCTGGGAGAAGCAGTCAGCTTATGGAAGGCTGCCGGTCTTCTGGGGATTGCCGCAGGAACGCTGCTTATGATACAGAAAAGGGAGGATACGGAAAAGACAGATGGTATCGCCTGGCTGATCTATGCGTTGCTTTCAGCTCTCTTTGCCAGCCTTACCTCCATCTTTGGGAAAATCGGGATAACAGAGGTGGAATCCAACCTGGGGACGGCGCTTCGCACCTGCGTTGTCCTGATCATGGCATGGCTTTTGGTGCTTCTTAAGGGGAAGCAGCGCCTTGTACGCGGCCTGCCCAAAAGGGAGCTGTACTTTATCCTCCTGTCCGGCATTGCGACCGGGGCCTCCTGGCTCTGCTATTACAAGGCCCTTAAAGAGGGGCCCGTTAACGCCGTGGCACCTATTGACAAGCTCAGCATCCTTGTTACGATTGGCTTTTCCCGCATGGTCTTCCATGAGCGCCTGTCAAAAAGAGGAGCCCTGGGGCTCCTCTTAATAGTAGTTGGAACGCTGCTCATGCTGATCAAGTAATTGCTATATCAGTTTACCACATTTACAGGCTTCCCATCTATGAATGCTTTGATATTGCTCACCGTGATATCCATGATCCTCTGCCGGGAATCGCGGGCTGCCCAGGAGATATGAGGGGTAATAAAGCAGTTTTTCGCTTTTAACAGCGGATTATCGCCCTTCACCGGCTCTGTGGAAACCACGTCAAGGCCTGCTGCATATACCTTGCCGCTGTTTAATGCGTCTGCTAAGTCCTGCTCCACCACCAGCTGTCCCCGGCTATTGTTGATGATGATCACGCCGTCCTTCATTTTGGAAATATTTTCCTTATTGATAATGCCCTGGGTATCCGGGAATAAGGGGCAGTGCAGGAAGATCACATCTGACCTTGCAAGGAGGGTATCCAGATCTACGTACTCGGCCAGCTTCTTTCCGGCTTCACTGGGGAAGGAGTCATAGGCCAGTACCTTCATGTCCATTGCATTCAGGATCCTGGCTGTTGCCTGGCCGATGCGTCCCAGGCCGATGATACCGGCAGTCTTCCCATAGAGCTCGATCATAGGATAATCCCAATAGCACCAGTCAACATTATTTTCCCATTTTCCTTCCTTGACTGTCTGGTCATGGTGTCCGTAATGGGAGCAGATCTCCATCAAAAGCCCTACCGCATACTGTCCTACGATCTGGGTTCCGTATGTAGGAACATTCACCACCGGGATCCCTTTTTCTCCTGCATATTGATAATCCACTACATTGTAGCCGGTAGCCAGGACAGCGATCAGCTTCAGGTTCGGGCACTTATCCATGGTTTCCTTTGTGATCGGAGTCTTATTGATCACAATAATTTCCGCATCTCCAATTCTCTCGGCAATGACCGGAGCATCTGCATAGGAGGTCCTGTCATATATGGTCACATCGCCCAGCTGTTCCAGGCCCTCCCAGCTCAGATCTCCGGGATTTTCTGTATATCCGTCTAACACTACAATCTTCATGTGAAATATCTCCTTTGATTTCTTTTCTTTATGCAGCTTCGCTCCGGCAGTCAGTCCTCCACTAACGCCCAGGCACGGTTCAGCACTCTCTTCGTGTTTGCCAAAACAATCTCCTCATCCTCGTCTCCCACCAAAGTCACCTCCATAGACAGTACCATGGGATCCTTTGCGTTGAAGAAGCCCTCCTGCTTTAACACAGTCAGGTAATCAACCAGCTCCGGTGTATCGTTGGCGCTTTCCGGGAAGCCAAAGCGTGGATGCTTGTCGCCGTATCCAATACAGCCTTCCTTTACCACTGCATTTCCAAAGTGGAGATGGGTGATATAGGGGCGCAGCGTCCGGATGACAAACTTAGAGGTCTCATAGGTGGTGGGGAAATGGGACAGGTCCACTAACAGGCCGAAATTGCTGTGGGTGGTGCGCATATCGGCTGCAAACCTTGCCGCATAGGGAGCCGGGCCAATGAGGGCTGCTTTGTCCATATCAAAGTCAAATACCTCCAGCTCTACCATCATGTTCTTCTTTGCAGCATAATCGCAGAGATTCCTGGTGGTCTTTAAAAGCTGGGCATAGGCCTCATCCTTTGTGGCCTCCTGCCATTTTCCTGCCAGAAATGCGATCCCCTTTGCCCCCAGGTATTCCGCCTCGTCAATGGCCTCCAGGAGAGTAGCCTCTGCCGCCTTCCTTCCCTCCTCATCAATGTCGTTGGGATTCAGCTTCGGGCCTAACAGCCTGGGCTGAGCGCCGTAGCAGACCTTAAGATGGGACTGCTCCAAAAGCTTCTTGACCGCTTCACGCTCCTCGTCATCCTTGCATTTTGTGATCTCAATCGCATCAAAATAATCGTCAGCGGCGATCCTTTTAACCGATTCCACGACTCCCATTTTGGGAAATGACATCCAGCGGATGGTCCCTACCTGAAAATATTTATGGATGGATTCTCTCATTGTTTCATTCCTTTCCTTGTCATGACTTCTTTTGCCCTAGCTGCAATATTCCTTGCACCAAACCCATATTTTTCCATTAACTCATCCAGATCACCGGACTCTGCAAATTCTGTTGTTCCTAAAATGGACACCGGCACCGGATATTCTTCTGACAAAACCTCCGCCACTGCACTTCCCAATCCACCGTAAATGGAATGCTCCTCCACAGTCAGAACTGCTCCTGTCCTTTTTGCACACGCCAGAACCAGTTCCCGGTCAATAGGCTGCACGGTATGCATATCCACAACAGCGGCCTGTATGCCCTCTCTTTCCAAAAGCTCTGCCGCCTCCAAAGCTTTATGGAGCACCGTTCCTGTAGCGATGATTGTCACATCCGTTCCTTCTCTTAACATAACGCCTTTTCCAATCTCAAATCTGAAATCATCACCATATATCACAGGTGCCGGAGCCCTGGAAAGCCTGAGGTAGACAGGCCCTTCAAAGTCTGCCAGCGCAAATACAGCCCTTTTTGTCTCAACAGCATCTGCCACAGATATCACCGTCATACCGGGAATGGCCCGCATAGCCGCCATATCTGTCATGGCCTGATGGCTGGCTCCGTCATAGGAGTCAGAGAGACCGCAATAGGTGCCGCAGAGACGGACATTCAGGTGATCATAGGCGATCAGGGACTGCACCGGGTCTAAGGCCCTTGTGGACATAAACACGGCAAAGGTATTGACATAGGGAATAAAGCCAGTAAGAGCCAGCCCCGCGGACATGCTCACCATATTCAGCTCACTGATTCCTACGTTAAAGTATCGGCCCGGGTACTCCTTTCCAAATAATATGGATTTTGTGGAGCCGCCTACATCTGCTTCCAGCGCGACTACTTTTTTATTTAAAGCGCCTAATTCCTTTAACGCCTGTCCATAGGCATCACGAATCGCTATATTTCCACTCACTGAAACACCCCTCCTAACTCTGCCTTTGCCTGCGCGTATTCCTCCTGTCCAATCGCCTTTCCATGCCAGGCACTCTTTCCTTCCATAAAGGAAACGCCCTTGCCTTTTACTGTCTTGCAGATAAGGATGGAGGGCTTTTCCTTCTCTTTTTTCGCTGCCTCCACGGCTTCCTTGATCTCCATGACATTATGTCCATCACAATGGATGACATTCCAGCCAAAGGCTGCCCATTTTGCGCCAATATCGCCCATTGGCATGATCTCCTCATTAGTTCCATCCAGTTGTACCCCATTATTGTCCAGAACAGCAATACAATGGGTAGTCTTAAATTTTGAGCCTGCCATAGCTGCCTCCCAGATAGCACCCTCCTGGATCTCTCCATCTCCCAGAACCACATAAATATAGGCATTGCTGCCCTTTAACCTCTCTCCCAGAGCCATACCGATACCTGCTCCCAGTCCCAGCCCCAATGGGCCTGTGGAAAGCTCTACCCCAGGAGTCTTGTGAACACAGGGATGGCCCTGAAGATAGGAGCCCGTCTGGCGCAGGGTCTTTAGATCCTCCTTGGGGAAATAGCCCAACTCCGCCAGAACCAGATAAAGCATGGGGGCTCCGTGGCCTTTGCTTAAGATCAGCCTGTCCCGTCCCTCCTTTTTCGGATTCTGGGGATCAATATCCATACAGTCAAAATATAGTGTTGTCAATATTTCCGTGCATGACAGGGAGCCTCCCGGATGCCCTGTCTGTATGCTGTGCAGCAGATCGATCAGATCATTGCGGAACTGAAGACACTTTTTGTCCAGCTCCATCTTTCTATCAGCATTCAACATGTTATTTCCCCTCCCAATTTCCGTTATACCTCATAACCTTCGGTCTTATAAAATCAATTGCCTTCCTCGCCATGTCATCCGGGTTCCCGCCTGGAAGGATCTCCACAGAGACCCAGCCATCATAGTGGATCACCTTAAGAGCCCCCAGTACCTCATCAAAATCCAGATGTCCCAGTCCTGGCGCTAAACGGTTGGAGTCTGCAAAATGTATATAGCGCACCCATTTTCCATTCCGTATCAGACTCCCGCCGATGCTGTCATCCTCAATATTCATATGAAATACATCAGCATGGAGGCCGCAGTTTACTCTCTGTACCTTTTCCAAAAGGGCAGCGCCCTGGTCCAGGTTGTTGATAAAGTTGATCTCATAGCGGTTAACCGGTTCAATAATAAGCTGTACCTGGCGTCTTTCTGCCCTGTCGCAGAGTACCTGCATGGTATCCACAAACAGGTTCTCCGCCTCTTTTCTCGTCTGTCCAGGACCCACAAAGCCCCTGGTCCTGCCAGCATTTACAAGCCCTCCAAATTCCCCTGCCAGATCGATAAGTCCTGAAAATACTTCGATCGCCTTTTTTCTTATCTCCGGATCCGGGTGGGTAAAATATAGTCCCCTATCTGCAAATACCTGGCCTGTGGTAATGCAGCTTACCTCCATGTGATACTCTTTCATCCAGTGCCTTATATCAGCAGGTCTTATCTCCTCTGCGCCCTTTAATGCCAGCTCTACCCCATCATAGCCGTATTCCGCAGCCTTTCGTATGGACTCCTCAAAGCCTCTCCAGACCACAAAAGCAGATGCCTTTGCCTCTGCCCCTGCGATTGTTACTGCTGTCTTCATCCTGCTTCTCCTTTCAGACCTCCGGCCACTTATTTCCTGTCACCTGGAAATAGTTCTTCCAGAGGCGGTATTTCCCCGCAGCACAATTCTTTTTCTGCTTCCTCTATAAGTCCCAGGGAAATGTCATGGCGGCCTCCCTCATATTCTTCAGAAAGCCAGGTCTCCAGAATATCAAGGGCCTCAAACTCTCCTGTGATCTTCCCTCCCAGACATAACAGATTGGAGTCATTATGCTTTCTTGTCATCTTTGCCATATAGGTATCTGTACATAAGGATGCCCTGACCCCTTTAAAACGATTCGCAATAATACTCATGCCAATGCCTGTAGAACAGATGAGGATCCCCCGGTCTCCTTTGCCCTCTGCTACCGCCTTTGCCACCTCGGCCGCATAGTAAGGATAACGTACAATATCCTCTGAGTCCGTCCCAATATCAACACAGGCAATCCCCAGCTCTTTCAGCCTCTTTACAATAGCCAGCTTAAGGCCGTAGCCTCCGTGGTCATTTCCAATATAGATAACCCCTGTCTGCTTCATTCCTCTATTGCCCTTCCTTCAGCCTCTTCTTTTTTAATTAGTCTCAGCTAACGCATCAAGACAGCCACAAACCCTTCTGGCCTCCTGCCTGCGCTTTTCCACGATTTCCATAAGCTGCTCTGCCAGCCTGCGCTGATCCGGCATCACTGCCTCTGTCTTAACTGCCTTGCTGTTCTTCTGCTTTTGTCCGTAGGTGGCCTCCACCTTGTCTATCCATGCAGGCCGAAAGCCGTCAATTCCTGCATACGCGCCTGCAAGGGCTCCTACCATTGCTCCGATAGTATCTGCATCCCGCCCCAGATTCGCCGCATACTGGATCGACTTTACCGGATCTCCTTCTGCCAGATAGAACAGTGCCAGCACACAAGGAATGGTTTCCCTGGAATCGCTTACAATATCCCGCAGCATATGCTTATAAAATTCCTCCCGGAATTTCTTATAATCTCCGGTCTCTCTTGCTAGTCTCATGCCCTTTTCTATATTTTCGAGCATTTCCCAGGAGCTGGTTCTGTGAAGATAGGCTGAAGCCGCCTCTACCACTGATTCCACATCCGCCTGAGGATCCATGGCTTCAGCCACTGCAGCTGCCATTGCGCTGGCACCGTCCCTGCAGAAGGTAGATACTCCTGCGTGGATCAGCCCGGCCACATCGTATGTCTCCAAAGCTGCCTGTCTGGGATTGCATGCGTTGATAATTCCCATCGGAGAAATAGACATTGCGCTGGAGCTGCTGTGCATATTTCCCAGCCCAGCATATACCGGAAGCTCCAGCTTACTCTCAATTTTATGGAACATATTTTTTACTGGGATAAAAAACATGTCATAATAGGCCTCCTTGTTGCGTAAAAATGCCTCTGCAAACTCGTCTGCCGTTACATAGCCTTTGCTCTCAATGATCGCATCACAGAGTACCAGCTTAATAGCGGAATCATCTGTGCCGGAGCCTTCAAATTCCTCCACGTAGCCATACCGCTCCTCGATCTCCTGATAAGTCAGATCCTCTGTAGGAGCTCCCATGGCATCTCCGATCAGTCCGCCTAACAGGCATCCGTATATTTTTTTATATAATAAACTATCTCTGTTGTACATTCGTATGTTTACCTCTTTCTCTGAACACTCTGACGGACAATCAGGAAATTTCTCGGCAGAAGAGGCAATGTCACCTGATCTTCTCCCAGTGCTTTTAATGCCAGCGCCATCCCATACTGTCCCATTTCATATTTAGGCTGCCTGATAGTTGTCAATTTAGGCGTACAATATTCTGTGGGCTCGATATCATCATAGCCAATAACAGAAATGTCCTCCGGTACCCGTCTTCCGCTGTCCTGAATAGCCTGCATTGCTCCCATTCCCATAAGGTCATTAGCGGCAAACACTCCCGTGACCTCCGGATTCCGGTTTAATATCGTCTTCATTGCCTGATAGCCGCCATAATAACTATATGTACCATTTTCAATCACCAACTGCTCCTCGGAAACACCAATACGCTTCATAAAGTCACAGTATTCTCTTTTTCTCTCCCTGCTGCTGTTGGATTCCAACAGCCCTGCAATATGGGCAATGTTCCTATGTCCGTTGTGGTACAGATAGTTCATGGCAATGGAAGCCCCTTCACGCTCATTTAAATTCACCATCTGTATCTGGCTGTTTTCTCTTTCACAAGGCAGCTCCTCGCTGTCGATCAGCACGATCTGCTTTGGCGCAAAATACTGCTTTAATTTTTCAACGCTGTTGGCCAATTTTACCACAATGATCCCATCTACCTGTTTGTTTGCCAGGGTAGACAAATACCGCTCCTCCTTCTCCGGATTACGGTCATTGTTGCACACCAATACGGTATATTCATGACTGTTGGCCATATCCTCTGCACCTCTTGCCAGCTCGGCATAGAACGGATTTCCAATATCCGGGAGGAGTAGTCCAATGGTTTTGGAATTTTTATTTTTAAGCATTCTGGCAGCCTGGTTAGGCTTATATCCCAGCTTCTTCACTGCCTCAAGGACCGCTCTGCTCTTTTCCTCTGAAACAGAAGCCGTGCGGTTTAAAACATGGGAAACCGTACCCAGGGATACCCCTGCCTCCTTTGCAATTTCACGGATCGTAACCTGCGTCCTTCCTTCCTTTTCCTGTACGCTCATTCCCATATTCATTCCCTCTTTGCTGCTGATCTGCTTTTATCTCTTGTTATTTTTTACTTTTGCTCCCTGCTCCTCATAATGCCTCATGGCCTTTAAGGCAGCAGCCGCTGTATCTACATCTGTAAAATCTGCCCCTTCAATGCTGGCCCGTTCTCCCCCATATGCCTGAAACAGAGCTATCTGGCCATCATCCTCCAGATTTACAGGATAGCATTTTCTCTCCAGCTCTATGGTGTGAAGGTGGCAGATAAGCTCCCGGCGGTGTGCAATCTCTTCCACATTGTCACCTGCTCCATACATCTGATAATAGTCTGCCATCACCCTCACTGCCGGATGGCCTGTCATACGGCAGACTTCGGCTGCCTGGGCAATGGTATTGATAAAATTGGTGGAGGATGGGCGGATCGGCTCAATAGCAACAACAGCGCCAAATGCTTTTGCCCTCTCTCCAATCTGATAGAGCTGGCCGGAAAATTGCTCTCTGGCTTCCCGTTCAGAAAATCCATCTGGAATCCGTCTGGACTTTGAACTTCCAACCGTGATCATTCTGACTCCCAGTCTCTCACAGCGTTCCAGCGCCCGCCCAATATAGGAGGAAATCTGCTGTTTATCAATCTGCGGACCAACCACAGAAAGAGAAGGAGGATAGAAAAAGTTCACTGCCTCGCAAGGAAGTCCTGCCATCGCAAGCTCTCTTTGTATTTCCCAAAATTTCTCTTCCCCGGCCAGCGCAACATCATAGGCCTTCAGCTCAATATAATCAAATCCTGCTTTCTTTACCTCTGATACCCATTCGATATCCGTGCAAATACCAAATTTCATCTTCCCTTCTTCCCCCTATGAATGCAGCATTACCACTTTCCCTTCTGAGATAAGAGCTGCCTCATATACCTCCATGACCTCCAAAGCCATCTCCAGGCTTCCCAGCTCTGGTCGCCGGCCTTCCAGGATACAGTCACAGAAATACTTCATTTCCCCGTACATCCCCTGCACAAATTCCGCCTTGTTTTCCAGAGTGGCGACACAACTGTTGGTATCCCATACAACGGATCCCCCTCTGTCTGCAGGAGAAATGTAGCTGGTAGTTCCTCTGTAATTGAAATCACAGATACCTCTGCGCAGGGAAACTCTTGCATCCTCAATATCCAACTGCCACTTATCTGCAAATAAGCTGTACCGCTCCGCATCCGGCTGAGGGCCCGAGGCCAGATGCAGTGTTCCTGTGACTCCGCTTTCAAACTGGAGCAGCACGGCCCCAAAGCCGGCTTGGTTCACAATCGCCTGTACACTGTCCACATGGCCTGCCACCCCGATCATAAAGGAAAGGGGATGTACTCCATTTCTCAGCCAGTTTGGCATGCTTCCATTCTCTAAAACCGTTTTCCCTTCCTCAGGCATGGACATTGGATAAACGGCCAGAATAGAATTTAACTTTCCATATTCCGGTGACGCTATCAGCTCCCTCGCCTTCTCAGCAGCCGGGGTAAAGGCCTTTTTCAGTCCAGCCACCACCACCCGGTCACCGCGTTTTTCCATCATATCTTTTATCTGGCTGGCCCGCAGGCAGATGGGCTTTTCCACCCACACATGCCTGCCCCAGTTAAGTGACTCCAGTATCAGGGACGGATGAAGAGCTGCTCCCACACTGATAAATACAGCCTCAATTTCAGGCTCCTTCTGAAACATTTCCCCGGAACTCTTATAAGCCTGGCAGCCGTACTGCTTTGCCGTATATGCGGCTGCTTCCATATTCACATCGCAGACTGCCAGAAGCTCTATCGGAAGATATGTCATGGAAGGCAGGATATTGCGGTAGCAATGAGAACCTGCTCCTATGACTGCCGCCTTGATCCGCTGTTTAAAATCTCTCTGATAGCTCATGATATCCCCCCTGCTTTACATTAT
Organism: Lacrimispora sp. 210928-DFI.3.58; assembly: GCF_020554865.1. Taxonomy (GTDB): domain Bacteria; phylum Bacillota; class Clostridia; order Lachnospirales; family Lachnospiraceae; genus Enterocloster. The sequence continues at coordinate 81,127 of NZ_JAJCIC010000008.1, read as the reverse complement.
AGTCATTTTATCACAGTTTTTACTTTTTTACATTCTCATCATAGTCCTGCTGGACTTTTTCTGCCCAGATATCCAGGAATTCCTGGGCACTCATCTGTCCTACCATAACCTCCTGGGAATAGGTCTGCATTTCATTTAAAATATTCTTGCGGTTCGGAAGCCATACATAGCCGTCATAGAATACGGTAGTATCGCTGAGAAGCAGGTCTGCTGCCGCCTTAAACCACGGATATTCCTTAAGCCATTCTGCCTGTTCCAGAACTTCCTTGTTCATAGGAATGTTACCCCACTGGCGGCAGTGCTCGCTTAGGCCCTCGCCCTGGGAGAATTTCGCAATCAGTTCAAATGCCTCATCCGGGTGCTTACAGGAGGAAGAGATCATAAAGCCATCGTCTGCCTTCATTGGGTTCACAGAGGTCCCTCCTTCATTTAAAGGCATTCCCTTTGCCTCGAACTTCGTCATATCTCCGTCAAATGCATTCAGGTGATCATTGGCAGAACCCAGGTTGTGAATGATGATTCCTGCCTTTTGTGCGTCAAAGGCCGCAGATAATGCAATGTAATCATATCCAATGTCGCCCTCTGCTGTGCACTTGTTGTAGAAGCCCAGATATTTATCAACGAACTCCACATGTCTTGGATCATTGATCGTGGTCTTTCCATTTTCATCAAACAGAGAGGTCAGACCGGAGTAGGAGTACATCATTGCCTCTAAGAACAGCATGCCCCCTGAGCCTCCGCGGATTGCCAGACCGTATTTTTCCTGGCTCTTATCTGTCATAGCCGGGACAGCCTCAAAGAAATGCTCCCAGGTGTCGATATCCACACCTGCCTCCTTCATCCAGTCTGAACGTACCCAGAAGGTAGTGACAGTTGCGCCGATTGGCATGTAGTAGAGATTTCCGGCCCCTGTGGTATCATAGCTTTTTGCATAATTGATAGCACTATCCAGCATGTTTTCCCGGCCTTCCCAGCTGTCCACATACTGGTTCAACGGAATCACATAACCTGCCTTGATGAACTCGGGATCAATGCCTACCCTGTAAACATCCGGCCCTTCTCCTGCTGCATAGGCTGGCCTGGCCTTTTCCAGTCCTCCGTCAGGGAGATAGGTGATATCCACCTTTACATTTGGATGCTCTGCCTCATATTCTGCAACCACCTTTTCTACTGATTCCTGCCTTTCCGCCGGTGCAAAGGACATCCACAGGGAAAGTGTGATCTGCTCTCCACCGCCTAAAGCGCCCTCCTTTGCTTCTCCCTCGGCCGCTTTTGCTGCGGTCTCTTTTGACGTAGCAGCTGTGGTTCCCCCTGCACTGCCTTCGCTTCCCCCGCTGCAGGCAGTCAAACCCATCACTGCTGCCATTGCCAATGCCATAAGCTGTTTTGTCTTTTTTCTCATCGTTCCCTCTCCTTTTTATAAATATTGTGAAAACCTTATATAATGGTTACCATTATCCCTTTACAGCGCCTGCACTCATACCGCTTACCAAATTCTTTTGAACATATGCAAACAGCAGGATAGGCGGAATCAGCGCAATAATGCTTCCTGCCGCCAGCACCGCATAGTCTGTGCTGTATTCTCCTACCAGATATTTTAATCCCACTGATATAGGGAATTTCTTAGAGTCTGTGAGCAGCGTGTAGGACAGCAGGTACTCATTCCAGCAGTTGATAAATGCATAGGCGATCACGGTAGTGAATCCCGGCACTACCGTGGGCAGTATCACCTTGAATATGATCTGGACCCTGTTGCAGCCGTCAATGGCCGCTGCCTCGTCAATCTCCTTTGGCACTCCTCCTATAAAGCTCTTCATCATCAAACTGTTGTAGGGCAGCCCGGAGGCAATATACAGAAGGATGATGCCGAACATGGAGTTCGTCAGCCTCAGGCGGCTCATCAGCAGAAAGGTTGAGGTCATATTAAAAATGATAGGAATCATCTGGGTCATCAAAAGCAGGATCATGAACACCTTTTTAAACGGAAAATCATACCGGCTGAGAGCGTATCCGTTGAATAGGGAAAGCACTGCGATCACTATCACAGATCCAAAGGACAGTATCACGCTGTTGATAAAAAATCCTGACAGACGCTGCTTCACCCAGACATATACATAGTTTGAAAAAACAACGGGATTGGGAAACAGGCGGAAAGCCTCGCTGATAACAGACTTCCCTTCCCTTAGTGAAAGGGATACTGCCCAAAACAGGGGAATCCCGATAAACAGGAGAAATAGGAGCATAGGAAGCCAAAGCAAAAGGAAACGCTTTACCCGTTGTTTCGTTTTTATCTTCATCACTCATTTACCCCCTTTCCAAAGTCATTGATCTTTAAGTAGAAGCATACATAAAATGTCATAATCAGGAACAGGATCACCGTCAAAGCAGAACCATATCCGTACTTGCCATTCTCTATGGAGGTCTGGTACATGTAGATAGGCAGTGTCAATGTTCTCCTCACTGGCCCTCCGTTTGTCATGGTCATGATCATGTCTACTGATCGGAATTCCCAAATAGTCCTCATTAAAGCAGCAAATACAATGGACTCCTTCATAAATGGAAGCGTAATCCTCCAGAAGCAATCCCATGAGCTGGCCCCATCGATCCTGGCGGATTCGTACAGGTCATGAGAAACCGTCTGAAGTCCTCCCAGAAGGCTTATGGTAAAAAATGGAATTCCGCGCCATAACTCTGCAATGACCAATGAGCCAAAGGCCGTATCAAGATTTTGAACCCACGCCTTTGAAATATGCCCAAATCCAACTAATTTCAATACATTGTTCAATAATCCGATGTGTTCATTGTAGATCAGAAGCCACAGCATAGTGGTGAGTACGCCGGACACAGCCCAAGGGGCAAAGCAAAAGGTACGCACAAAACCTCTCCCCACAAACTCCTGGTTAAGGATCAAGGCAAATATCATTCCAAATAGAAGCTGAAGCCCTACCTGAAGCACCACCCATTTTACCGATGTGAGCAGGGCGCCCCGAAATACCCTGTCTTCCTTGAAAATCTTGATAAAATTCTCCAATCCCACAAATTGGCTGCCAAGAGGATTGCTCCTCTCATAATCCGTTAGAGCATACCCGAAGCCTCGGACCATAGGGTACACGCAGAATACTGCCAAAAACAGCAGTGTGGGCAGTATCAGCAGAAGCGGAAAAATCGTTTTCTTCTCCTTCATATAAAACCCCTCTTTTTATTTTTAAACGTTTCAAAACATTTTAGTGATTAAATAATACTATTTTTATCTATTTTTGTCAATATGCTTTCTAATTTTTGTATGTATTTTGTGTTATTGACTACTAATTCTATAATTTTTTATTTTTATACGTTTCAAAATACTGCAAGAAGAAAGGGGGCAACTGCCCCCATATCATACCTTCCTGCAATCAAAAAATGGAAACACCTCGATCCCATCCAGAATATCCCTAAAATCCTCCCGCGGAGCGAGATCAATATACTGCCTCAAAATCTCCGTCTCTCTGTCCTTAAAGGGCCCATAAAAAATGTCATACAGATTATGTCCCCGTATATGGATCTTAATGTCCTCAAAATGCTCCTTCAGCTCCCCGATGGAATCAATCTCCTTTCCCAAAGCCTCTGTCAGAGCCCGTCCGCTGCTTAAGCGGTACAGATATTCCTTCCACTTTGCAAACAGCGTCTCCCAGAAGGCCTCCTCGCTTTCCACAATCCCCAGGCGGGCCATGATCTCCGGATTCAGGAAATAGTTCTCAAAGGAATAATACTTCAGGATCAGCACATTCCTCCGGCGGACTTTTGGAAGCTTGTCGGCGTCCTCCAGGCTGCGCTCATCGTAATACCTGCACAGCTGTCCTGCCAGCTGGTCCGGGTCCTTTCCGTCGCCGTCCCGGATCATCAAAAACTGATCCCGCAGGTAGACCTGATTCATATATTTTAAGTTGGCGTAGGTGCGGATGTTGGTGCAGCTGTTGGTGGTGATGATAGCGATCCGGGACAGCGTGCCGTCCGGGCTGTGGATCTCGGAATAATATTTTTCCAGAAGCAGGGGCAGACGGCTTTTGTCCTGTTTTCCCTCCACGATAAACACAAAACCCACATTCAGGAGATCATTGGCGCTGTAGCCTAAGTCGTCCAGTATCTGGTCAATGTCTGCATGAGGCCGGATCATAGAGTAGCCCTCCGGATCCAGCACCACCTGCCTTAGCTGACGGCTGGTAAAATTGGAGATCATGGCCGGAGAGTGGGTGGAGAAGATCACCTGGTTTTTCTTTGACAGGCGGTAGAGGATCTCCCCGGCAGTTTTCTGCAGGGACGGGTGCAGAAACAGCTCCGGATATTCTACCAGGATGATGCTGGGGATCTTCTTTTCATTTTCAATGTAGGTCTCCAGAAGGGACAGCATGTAAATGCTCTTCATGCCGTTTCCCAAATGCTCCACTGCACTTAAGCGCTGCTGCTCCTCATGCCAGGCCTCGGCAGTCACGTGGAAAAGGGTGTCCGGGTCACAGGTCAAGGTATAGAGTATCTCCTCCCGGCCGCCATTTTTCCGGTAGTTCTCATTGACTCTGCGGGAAAAGTCGTTGAGATTCAGCTGGTACATCTTATATTCCAGAAGCTTTGCGGTTTCTATCACGTTCAATGCCTCCGGCTTCTTCTGGTTGATCAGCCCAATACAGCTAAAGCACTGGTTGCAGGCTTTGGCCGAATCGAACATGCAGCGGCCTCCACGGAGGCGGATCAGCTGTTCCTCCTCCTGGGACATCAGAAGATCCTCCTGAAAGGGCTTCACGTTCCGCTCTGTGCCAATAAAATACAGCCTCGGAAACAGCTGCGGCAGATAGCGGTTGTGCTTGTGCAGGCCGTCCTGGTAACGGAGCTCTCCGCGCTGGTTGATGACGCAGGTAAAGGACAGCCTTCCGTCCTGAAAAGAAGGCAGCTTTGTGCAGAAATCCCTCTTCCAGGCCTCAAAACGTTTGTAGGTGCTGATACTCCCCGCAGCGTGAAGGCGCATAAGATCCTCATCGTTCAGCGCCAGCACAGCAGAAATCTCGATATTCTGCTTTTTTTCATTAAAATCCGCTTCTGTCACACAGTAACAGCCGAACGCCGCCCGGACAGCATCCAGGATACCTGTCTTTCCCGTATTATTTTTTCCCACCAGGATCAGAGCCTGCTCCAGATCCGAAAGCTCCAGGTCCTGAATGGATTTAAAATTTTTAATGTGAAGTGAGATCAGCTGCATGGTTGCCTCCTTCTATGCTGTCGGCCGGCCCTAGATCGCCTTTCCTGTCTTCCATTTCCCTGACAGGAAATAAACCCCTCCAATCACAAAGGGCACAAAGCTGGATGCCGCATGTCCGTACCAGAACCCATAGACTCCCATCCCACAAGCCAGGCCCAAAATCAGTGCAAGGCCGATGCGCATAACAAGCCCGTCCAACAGCGCCACTGCCAGATTCAGCTTTGACATGCCGGAGCCATTGATCAGTGAGAACATGGGTACTCTCATGGCGCTGCTGAGGAACAGCAGCACAGCCACCGGGACATAGGTCATGGCCATCTCCAGGATCGGCGCTTCCTCGCAGAACAGACCAAATACCGCCTGCGGGAAAAGGAAGGTGACAAGCCCCAGTGGAAACGCAATGGAAAAGGCCATGAAAAAGGCGGTCGCCATTGCCTTCGGAACGCGTTTTATTTTCCCGGCTCCGATATTTTGGGCGATCATGGTACCTCCCGCCGCATTGATGGCCTGGGCAAAGGTATTGCTGATGGTGTCCAGCTTTGTCCCAATACCCGACACAGCCGAGGCAACATAGCCATAGGAATTGATCCAGGAATTCACAAAGAGTTTGGAAAATGTGATCGATGCCGACTGGATCATCATGGGGATCCCCAGCTTTAAAAGTGGCCCCATGACCTGCCTGTCCATACGGAAGCTGGAGGGACGAAAGTCAAATCCGATCTCCTCCCGCTCCTTAAACAAGACAAAGAGAGCACAGAAAAAGCTGATCCCCTGTCCGATCACAGTGGCCAGGGCCGCGCCAAAGGCAGCCATATGGAATCTCCCGATAAAAACAAGGTCAAGGATCAGATTCAGCACAGAGGCAATGGCAATAAAGGCAAAGGGTCTTTTGGAGTCTCCCATACCGCGCAGGATCGCACTGACAAGGTTATATCCATATATGAACACCAGTCCAATGATGCATGTGGTTATGTAATCCTTCGCATAATCCCAGGCCTCAGGCGGCGTATTGACCCAATTCATGATATGCCCCCGGATCGTAAGACAGACCACGGTCAGACAGACAGCGCAGCCCAGCAGGAAGGTGAACAGCGTACCGATCAGCTTCACCACCATATCCCTGCGCCCGGCTCCAATATACTGGGAAATGATGATCTGGGCAGCATTGGCGATCCCCATGGAGGCAAAGGTCAGCATGGTAAGCACATCCCCGCCAATAGATACTGCCGACAGCGCGGCTCCTCCCACAAATTTTCCCACTACCATCATATCCACCATGCTGTACACTGTCTGCAGCATTCCCGACAGGATAAGGGGCAGGGCAAACTGCAGCATCTTTTTCGGCACGCTCCCTGTTGTAAAATCAGCTATGATCGTATTTTTTCTCTCCATATGTCTCTCTCACCTCGTAATGATAAGCGCAATGCTCCCGTCTATTTTACATTGTATACCAAAGTATCACTGCGGTACAATCACTTTCTGATCTCCTCCTGCAGAATTTCTCCCGCAGGATGGGCAGAAGCCTACAAAACACGTCACTGGCGCATTTTTCCGGATACTTCGCAATAATAGGGCAGATCCCGCAAGGATCTGCCCTCAGACTGTAGATATACTATGCTTTCTGCAATGTGGTGTTTCCTAAAACAGCCACACCTCTACTTCATCGCCATCGCTCAATGCCCCGCTTTCCTCCGGCACATCGATCAGGCAGTTGCAGCCCGCCAGAGTACCGATGCTTCCTGAGGAATGTCCCTTTTCCGGTATGGACACATAGCCGCCTTCGATCCTGGCCCGGATAAACCGCCTGACATTGGACGGCTTCCCGAAGTTCCCCCGCAGCCTTGCCCTGGTCCTGACCTGCTTCCACTGGCTTTCCCCTGACAGCTTCGCAATGGCAGGAAGGCCCAGAAGCTCAAAGGTGGCAATGCTGGCAAAGGGATTGCCGGATAAGGCCAGCAGGACACTGCTGTCACGGACAGCGGCTAACACAGGGCTTCCCGGCTTTGCCGCGATCCCATGAAACAAGAGCTGAAGGCCCAGCCTGTCCACCACCTCAGGCATATAATCCTTCCTTCCCACGGAAACGCCCCCTGTCGTGATCACAAGGGAATACTGCTCTAACAGCCTGTCTACCAGGGCTGCCAGCTTTTCCGGGTCATCCGGCCCTGCCGGCCATACATCTGCTTCCACTCCCAGCTCCAGAAGACGGGAATACATCATAATGCTGTTGGAATCATAGATCTTTCCCGGAGCCGGTTCTGCCTCCGGAGGGATCAGCTCATCGCCGGTGGCCATCACTGCAATCTTCGGATTGGCATACACCTGCACCTCCCGGATACCCTGCCCTGCCAGAACGCCTATATGGGCAAACGTAAGCCTTGTCCCCTTCGGAACCAGACATTCTCCCTCCTTAATGTCCTCGCCGCAGAAGCAGATATTCCTTCCCGCAGGGAGGGATGCGTAAAAGGCCGCTCTCTCCTCCCCCTCATCCGTGTCTTCCTGGCGGATAATACAGTCAGCCCCCCGGGGAACAGCCGCTCCCGTCATGATCCTGGCTGCCGTTCCCTCAGGAAGGGGCTTCGGTATACCGCTTCCCGCCGGGATATAGCTGCTTACAGGGAGAACGACGGGATGCTCCTTTGATGCTCCTTTGATATCAGATGCCCGCAGGGCATAGCCGTCTAAGGGGCTGCGGTCAAAGGGCGGCTGGGGCAGCACTGCACTCACATCCTCTGCCAGCACATGGCCTGTGCTGTGGATCAGCGGAAGCCTCCTGATCCTTCCAGGCGCTGCTACTGCGCTTACTATAGATAGAATAGCGTCCTCTACCGGAGTTTTCCCTCTTTTGTGCTGCTTCATCTTTCATCCTCCCTATATTTCCTTTACTATGAAAGTCCTGCCGCCGGATAGGCGGCTTGCATTCAGGTATGCCCAATGCGCCCACCAGACTTTTTTGGTGCGGTAGTGCGTCCGCTGCTGGGCGCATGCAGGTTTACTATGAAAGTCCTGCCGCCCGCCGGGCACATGCAGATTTAGTGATAAAATACCTCAAAATATTCCTCATAGACATCCCTGATAAAGATGAGATGCTCCTTCATATAAAAGTAGGCAAATTCGCCGTTGCGGGCCTTCAGGGCAGAGCAGATATTCTGGTGCTGCTCCTCAATCCTGACAGACATGTTTTTCTGTCTTGCCGGAGGCACCAGGCTGCGGATCACCGGCTCGCTCTCCATATTGGTCAGCTCATCGAACCACTTAAGGAGCACTGGATTGTGGGCCGCCGTGATGATCGCGCGGTGGAAATCACCATCCTCCAGATTATCCCTTCTGATCCTCTTTTCAATCTCCCTAAGCTCCTCCTCCGTTGCAATAGAGGCAACCTCCCGCGCAATGGCAGGCTCCAGCAGGATACGCGCATTGGTTGAATTCAGGAACTGCTCCGTGTAGCTTTCCTTTCCCTGATCTTCCTCTACCAGGTCGCTTCCCTCTACCATCACAAAGCTTCCCTTGCCCTTATGCGTCTCTATGACCCCGGCCTCTCCCAGGATCCTCAGCGCCTCCCGCACCGTGATGCGGCTGACGCCCGTCATCTCGATCAGCTCCTTCTCACTGGGAAGAAGCTCTCCCTTTTTGTAAACTCCCTGTATGATCAAATTCTTTATCTGATCGACCACCTGCTCGTAAAGCTTTGGTCTCTCCATCACCCGAAACATGATGCTACCTCCCATTCTTAAGGCTATGAATGCCTTCTGGCTGTCCCAAGAGATCCGCCTTCAAAATTATAGCATAACAAGGTTTCGGGTTGCAATATCATTCACACCCATCCTGCCGTATTGCCATATCAAAAAAACCGGGGCTACCGGCTTTTTTGATACCCATCTATGGTTATGAGCAAAATACTGGTAATAACCAGGCCGCCTCCGGCAGCAATGCCCAGGGTCACCGGATCCTTGAACCAGATCGTTCCAAAGATCACGCTCACCACCGGCTCCAGCATGGAGATAAAGGCGGCAGTGGAAGCTCCCAGGCGGCTGATCCCATACATCATCATAAAATATCCGCCTACGGTAAACAATCCGGAACCGCAGATCAGGAAAAGCCATCCCCCGATCCCTCCTGCCGGGGCAGCCAAGGTGCCTGTCACCGGAGCCAGGATGCCAAACAGCAGGCTTCCCGGAAGGGATACGTAAAACAGTTTTGTCTCTATTGGCAGCTCGTTGGCAGGCCCCTTTTCATTTGCCACCAGATAGCCGCCGTAGGTAAAGGCAGAGACCACTGCCAGCACGATCCCGATCAGAGGCATTTCCCCGCCTGCCCCTGTGAGGAAGGCCATTCCTGTGATGGACACTACAATGGCTGCGATCTGGAGCTTCGTAAAGCCTTCCTTAAATACGGTTCCCATGATAATACATACAATGGAGGGATACAGAAAATTCAGCATGATGGCTGTCCCCACCGGCAGATACAGGTAGCTGTTGTTTAACAAGAGGGCCGTGAGCAGCATTCCGCTGGTTCCCATAACCAGGGCCTGGATGAGTTGGGCAGGCCTGGCTTTAAGGCTGCGCCCTTTTGCCTTTGCCAAAGCCATGCACACCGCAGAGATCGTCAGGTTTGTAAAAAACATGAGGCTGTTCATCGGAAGCCCGTCCACCAAAAGCTGCTTCTGTATGCTGGGCATGATCCCTAAGCAGGTAGCAGCCCCTGCCACAGCCAAAATTCCAACTATCATACTCCTTTTTCATTCCTTTCTGTCAGGCCTTCATCTGAGCAGCCTTTTTCCTCTGTTCTGCAGCCTGACGGGCATTGAACTCCTCCTCCGTCAAGAGGGTCAGGGCGCCTGTGGGGCATATTTTTACACAGGCAGGCAGCAGCCCGGCCTTCTGGCGCTCGATGCAGGCATCGCATTTGCGCATTTTTCCATCCTGTCCAAAGGTAGGAACGCCGTAGGGACATGCCATGGCGCAGGAATGGCAGCCAATACACATAGTCGTATCGTACAGGGTAAAGCCTGTCTCCTTGTCCTTTGTCAGGCAGCCGCTGGGGCAGCCCATGACGCAGGGGGCATCGGCACAGTGCATACAGCTTACGGAGTAAAAATGCAGATCCCCTGCCTTTCCCTCCAATGTAAAGGTATTGCGGAAGGGCTGCTCCCCTGCCGGTATATCAATATCGTTCTGATCCATGCAGGCCAGCGCGCAGGCGCCGCAGGCAGAACATTTTTCCGAATCAAAAAACAGATAGCGTTTCATTGCCAGTACCTCCTTAAGCCTTTTTCACTGCACAGCGGGTAGAGCGGTAAGCAGGGAAGCCGGAATAGGGATCCAGATGATCTCCATCCATGATACTCTCCGCATCTGCCTCCGAATATCCGTGGAACAGGTTTACAAGCCCCTCCTGTACAGTAAGAGTGGGATGGACCTTTACAGTCAGAGAACCCTTTTCTGTGGAAATGGTGATGAGATCCCCTTCCTTTACTCCCAGCTTTTCACAGTCTCCCAAATTCATATCCGCCATTGGGTCAGGCCGCAGGGACCGATTTCTCGGCACCTTGTGCAGGCGGCTGTGGATCGCTCCTGGGATGCGGGAGCCGGAGGTGAACACAAAGGGGTATTTCTCCGGGTCTGCATCGTTTAAGGGCTGCCTGTAGGTTGGCAGGGGATCTAAGCCCCACTCCGGATGGCGCTCAATGATCGCGCTCTTCAGCTCAAATTTTCCGGTCAGGGTAGGAAGTCCTTTCTCCAGCATTTCCATATCCTTATGGTGTGTCACCTCTGCGATCTTTACAGGCAGCTCCACCTTTTTCAATTCATCTACGGTTACATGGAAATCATCCAGGATATAATGCTGGATAAAATACTCATAGCCCTTCTTCAGCACTTCATCCGGCAGATCCATCACACGGGCAAGCTCCGTGCAGATCTCCACATCGCTCTTTGCTTCCCCGATGCGCTCGATCACAGGGCTTGTATACCATGCAAGTCCGCCGTGGTAGGGCTTAAACTCTCCTCTCTCAAAGGAGGAGCAGGCAGGCAGGACAATGTCCGCCCATTTTGCCGTGTCTGTCAAAAACAGATCTGTGTCCACAAAGAAGTCCAGGCTTTCCAGGGCCTTAAACATTCTCCCTGAATCCGGGAACATGCGCCCGTTCAGTCCCAGAGCAAAGATGGCGCGCAGCGGATATGGCTTTCCCTCCAGTATCTGACGGGGCATATCCATTGCCTGCATTTCCCCTTCCAGATAATTCCAAAGAGGGAAGCGCTCTGCGCCTACCGGCTCCTTTGCCTCCTTTGGCCTGTTCTCATACAGGTAATCGTGCTCCCTTGTCTCAAAGCCGCAGGCAACATGCATGAAGGTGTGAGGATTTAATATCTGTCCCCCTGTCCTGTCAAAGTTGCCTGTGATGGCCAAAAGGGCCATAACGGATCTGTAATTCTGCAGGCCGTTGCGGTGATGGCACAGTGGTGCGGAGGATTCGTTGCAGCTCATCTTCGGGTTTTCGTGGATCATCTGCGCTGCCTTTACCACCAGTTCATATGGCACCCCTGTGAGCTCCTCCACATTGGTCTCATTAAACTGCTTTACGTACTCCGCATATTCCTCAAAACCGTATACGTATTTGTCAATATAGGGCTTGTCGATCCATCCGTTTTCGATCAGCACATTGGCAATGGCATGGGCCAGGGCTCCGTCCGTACCGGATTTCGGCTGGAGGAACAGATCTGCCAGCTTTTCCGAGGTGGGAGTGCGCCTTGTATCCACGATGATAAACTTCAGTCCCTTTTCCTTTAACTCCATGGCATGCTTTGCGCCCATATACCTGGAGTAGAAGGGATTGAAGGCCCAGCCTAAAAACAGGTCGGAATTTTCCATATCAGGATCTCCCTGCTCCCCTGCTGCCATCTTCCAGGCCATGAAAGCTGCTGTGTAGCAGGCGCTGGACTCACAGCCGTAGTTGGGGCTGCCAAAGGCATAGGCCAGACGCCTTAAGGTCTGGCGGTACCATTTGGAGTAGCCGGAATAGAAGGCAACGCTCTCAGGGCCATAGGTTTCCTTGCGGGCATTCAGCTGCTTTGCGATCTCTGCATAGGCCTCGTCCCAGGAAATAGGCTCAAACTTTCCTTCTCCCCGCTTTCCTATCCGCCTTAAGGGTGTCTTAATCCGGTCTTCCCGGTAAATATATTCACGATTGGCCATGCCCTTTGTGCAAAGGCGTCCGTCACTTACCGGATGGCCGTCGATTCCTTCAATTTTGATCACTTTTCCATCTTTGATATATGCATTGATACCGCAATGCATGCCCGGAGAGCAGATATCGCACATGGTATGGCGTACCTCTATCCCTGTATCCTCTCCCGGAATTTTCGCCTTTATCCTACGCTCTAATTCAGTCATACTGCTGCCTCCAAATAATCCATAAATCCCTGCTCCAGCCCATAGTGCATGAGCTGTCCTCTCTGCTCCGGCGTAAAGGTGCAGCCCTCTCCCCGAAGGATCTTTATCAGATGTGCCTTTAAAATGCCGGATATCCCATAGTTGTCCAGAATGTTGAAGCCCACAGGCCTTCCATCCTTTATGACAGCCTGAAGGTAAAAGCCCTTTTCTCTGTTCACATAGGTGTATGTATCGCCTGTTATGCGGTTATCTCCCAGGCCGATGAAATCCATATCCAGGAAATGGGTGATATTGTGGAGGATGTTGCCGTCAGTCTCTGCCTGTCCTCCCGCCATGTTTGCTCCTGCCACACGTCCCTGGACGCCTGCATTGGCCCACAGGCCAATGATCTGGGTCTGGCCGGACTGGAGGTTATTACCCTGGCAGCAGTCTCCTGCAGCGTAAATTCCTTCTGCAGAGGTCTGCATTTTCTCATCCACCACGATCCCCCGCTCGATCCTTACCTCCTCAGGATCCAGGATACCCGTGGCTGCCCTGGTTCCGATGTTGAGCACCAGCATCTCTGTCTCGATCACACTGCCGTCTCCCAGATGCACGGTGTAGCCTGTCACATTTCCCTGCTCATCGCAGTGCTCCTCCGCCGCTGTGATGGCCTGGCCAAAGGCAATATCCATGCCCATAGCGCGGATGCGTTCCTCTATGATCTCTGATACCTCCGGGTAAGCGGCAAGGGCAAAGATATGGGGCGCCATATCGGCCAGGGTCACATGTGTCCCCTGCTTATAGAGAAGCTCTGCTACTTTGATCCCAACCATGGATGCTCCTACTACCACTGCATTCTTATAATGTCTGGCTGCCACTGCATCATGGAGCTTAACGGCATCCTCCACTGTCCTCATGCAGAAGGCTCCTTTTAAGCCGCCAAAGGAACCCGGCACAAAGGCCGATGCCCCTGTGGCTATGAGGATCTTATCGTATGTCCTCTCTGTGCCGTCCTCTGTCACCACTGCCTTATCCGCTGCCCGGACTGCCTTTACCGCCGTACCCGCGATCACATGTGCGTCATATCTGGAAGCGATCTCCTCCAGGCTCCCAAAGGGAAACATGCCTTCAAAGGGCAGGCGCCCCGCTGCATAATAGGTGGTAAGCATGGGATTATAGGGAGGCATAGCTGTATTGCTGTATATATCTACAGAGGCCCTGCTGCCGGACTGCCGTATGGCTTCCAGGGCGTGATAGCCGGCGCAGCCGAAACCAATGATTGCAAAACGTTCCATATTGCCTTACTTTGACCCCTTTCATTGTTCTTTCTCAATTATTATACTGCTTTAGCTGGAAAAAAGGATGCTTTTGGCATCCTCTTTTCCGCTTGTTCAGTCCCTGTGCCACAGGGGCTGCATCTTGTCTTTAACGGGCCTTTTTGGAAGCCACATATTTATGACGTACCTGTGTATATACGAACAGGATCACAATATAAATTCCGCATGCAATAGCTGCCGGAACTGTCAGGTCTGACAGGTTTACATAGGAGGTTCCTAACATCAGTACGCCGATCACCAGAAGGATCCCATGAAGCGCGCCCTCTGACATATAGAATGCGGACTTCTTGTACTCCTCCGGCAGATGCTTCGGAAGTCTCCAGCATGCCAGCAGTACCATGAACTCAGTGATCATATCTGTTCCAACGCCCATGTTGGAGATCAGGGTCAGGTCCATGCCTGTAGCGATCGGCACAGCGCCCATTATGAAGAACACGCCCAGGATGATCACAGGAACACCGTTCTTGTTCTCCTCTGCAAATTTTTCCGGAAGCCAGCCTTCCTTTGCTGCTGCCTGAAGGCCTCTTGTAACCCAGCTTAAGGTTCCGTTTAAGGTGGTCAGCAGTGCAAAGATCGCGCCGCCGAATACAAAGAAGAGGTACAGCCAGGTCGGGAAGATCTCCTGTGCAACTAAGGTCAGGTTCTGGAATGCAACATCCTCTACAGGAAGCACACCTGCTGCCACAACACCGATCAGAGCATAGAATACTGCAACGATGGAGGTGGAAAGTACGATCACCTTAGGAATGGTCTTTGCAGGCTCCATAATATCATCGCCGTTTTCCGCCACGAACTTCGCGCCGCCGCAGGCAAAGCTTAAAAGGGCTACGCCGGTAAAGAAGTTCTTCGGTCCGTCCGGCATGATATTCTGTGTGGTCAGCGCAAGGGTATCCCAGTGAACCTTCGGAAGGCCGAAAACAATAAACAGGAACAGGCTGGTCATCAGGAAGGCAACCATGCACTTCTGAACCTTGGCGCTGGACTGAAGCCCCACAAGATTGACGCCCGTACAGGCGATCAGGGCCACCATGGCTACCACCGCCTCGCTGAAGCCTGTAAAAATCGAGCAGAAGTAGCTTGCAAAGCCCTTTGCGTAGGTAGCGATCAGTACCTGGCTTAACACGAACATGCCAATGTACATGAAGCCTGCCTTATCTCCCATCAGGCGCTTTACGTAGGTGTAACCTGCGCCGGAGGCCGGGATGGTAGATGTCAGGATGATAAAAGGTACACAGGTGGCAATGGCTAACAGTGCGCCCAGGATAAATGCGTAAGGCGTTCCATGTCCTGTAAGGCCGATCACAACGCCTGTCAGTACCATGATGCCGGAGCCGATGATCTGTCCGATCGCAAGACCCATGCAGTCGGAAAAGCTGATTTTTTTGTGAGTATTTTCCGTATTACTCATGCGTATTTCCCCCTTATTTTTCCCTCCGGCCCCTTTCAGGGTCCGGCAGGTTTTATCACTTTGTTTTCAAAGCCTGCATGCGCCCGGCAGGCAGACGCTCTGCCGCACTATAAAAGTCCGGCGGGCGCATTTGGCATATCTGAATACATGCCGCCTATCCGGCGGCAGGACTTTCACAGCAACCGTTACCTGACATACTTTTCATACATCTTTTCCAGCTGCAAAAGACCCTTCATAAGCGTCTCTCTTGCACAGCCGATATTGAATCTCATAAAGCCCTCTGCCTGCTTTCCGTAATGGCTTCCATCTCCTAAAGCCAGGCCGTATTCCTTTGCAAGGATGGTGGTGATCTCTCCGCTTGTAAGGCCATAGCAGTTCATATCCAGCCACATAAGGAAGGTTCCCTCATGCTTTGTCACCTTCACCTTCGGCATGTGCTCTGCAATATAGGCTGTGACGATCTCGGCATTGCCCTTTAAATATTCCTTCTGCTCTTCCACCCATTTGTCACCGTATGTATAGGCTGCCTCAATGGCTGTAAATGCCAGGTCGCTGGGACCAAACATCCAGCAGGCATCATAGCTGTCGGAGATCTGCTGCTTTAACTCCGGATTCGGGATGATCATGCAGGAAGAGCCAAAGCCTGCCATATTGAAGGTCTTGCTGATCGCTGTGTATACCACCAGCTTCGGATAAATCTCCTCAAACCTTCCCGCTGTGGTGTAGGGACGGGTCAGGCCGAAATCTGCATGGATCTCATCACTTAACAGATATACGTCATACTTCACACAGAGGTCTACAAGCTGCTTCATCTCCTCCTCTGTCCATACGCGTCCGATGGGATTGTGAGGATTGCAGAATACAACTGCCTTTACACCATTTTTCAGTTCTTCCTCAAACCGTTCAAAGTTGATGGTGTAGTAGTTGTCCTTATAATCCAGAGGACAGTCTACCAGCGTGTGGCCGCTGTTCTTAACTGCTGCAAAGAAGGGGTCATATACCGGTGTAAATACCAGCACCTTTTCTCCCTTTGGCACTGTTACATTGAGCGTAAAATAAATACCTGTCACCACGCCGTAGCTTAACAGCATCCAGCTGGTATCCGGCTTCCACTGATAGTGGCGCTCCCACCATCCCTGGATCGCCTCATACTCCTTGCCTGTCGGGTTTGAATACCCGATAATGGGGTGCTCGCATCTCTTCTGAACAGCCTGAAGGATCTCAGGAACGGAAGCAAAGTCCGTGTCTGCAATCCAGAAGGGCAGCAGCCCGTCCTTCTGTCCGAAGGATTTCTGGTCGTTCCACTTAATACTGGTTGTGCCCCTGCGGTCGATTACTTTGTCGAAATCATACATAACGCACATATCCTTTCTTAATGGTTGCCTTGTCTTTTGTCGATGGAGTGTAAACTTGTTATGTCACAAGACACCTTTATTTCGTGTTATGTATTATAACAAGTTAGTTCCAATTTTTCAAGTGCCTATTGATATTTTTTTGTACAAAACTACAAAAATAAAGTTTTGCACAAAGATTCTGTTGGAGACTTGTGCATTTTGTTTAGAATATCATGTGATGAGCTAAGATATGAAATACAATTTGAAAAGGCCTTCTTCCCGGCAGCCAGCGGCCAGCCGGAAGAAGGCCCTCTTTTCTGCGCGCCTGCAGTCCTACAGGCCCAGAGCAGCCATGACCGTTATGGCGGCCGGAGGCACGAAGAGTACCGGAAGCAGATTTAAGGTCTTGATCTGCTTGATCCCCAGAATACCCAGGCCGCTGCTCAGGATCAGGATGCCTCCCACCAGACTGATCTCTGTCATAAGGCTCTCTGTGATAAAGGGAGCGATCAGCCTGGCAGCCACAAAGATGCTTCCCTGCCAGCAGAAAAGCACTGCCGCTGCAATGGCCACCCCAAAGCCAAAGGTGGAGCTGAGTACAATGGAGGTCACGCCATCCAGCATTGCATTTGTAAACAGATAGGTATTATCCCCATTTAAAGCGCTCTGTATAGGCCCCAAAATGGACATTGTGCCTGTACAGAACAAAAGGATAGCCGTGGAAAGCCCCTGCGCCAGGTTAGAACCGCCGGAAAACCTTCCCACCATATTCCGAAAGGACGTATCCAGATCCAAAAAAGTGCCTATGACTCCACCCAATGCCAGACTTACGATAAACAGTACATGGTATCTGGAATTCGGCATGGCCTGGGCAATGGTCCCTATGCCCAGCGCTGTGGCCACAAGGCCCATGGAGTCCAGCATGATCGTTTTATACTTTTCCCCGATCCCGTTTTTCAGTCTGCTGCCTGTAATGCTCCCCACAAGGATCGCCCCCGTATTTGCGATCGTACCTATCATATGTAACCATCTCCTTCTAATAATTTTGTTTGACCCCTTGCTTTTTCAAGTGTTTTAACTTATTATATATTATATCATGTTTGCCGGCGAAGTAAAGAGTTTTTTCTCTCTCCGGCAGGCAGGGACGAAAACATATTATAAAAGGAGAGATCATTATGAGCAAATCAGTTATCGCAACAAGCAATGCGCCGGCTGCTATCGGACCTTATTCCCAGGCCATCTGCACCAACGGCATCATCGCTACCTCCGGGCAGTTTCCCATTGACCCGGCTACGGGAAAGCTGGCTGAGGGCGGCATCAAGGAGCAGACAGAGCAGTGCTTTAAGAATCTGGAGGCCATCTTAGCAGAGGCCGATCTGACAGTGGACAATATCATCAAGACCACTGTTTATCTGGCAGATATCAAGGATTTTGCAGCCATGAACGAGATCTATGCAAAGCACATCACCTCCGACTACCCGGCCAGAAGCGCTTTCCAGGTAGGAGCACTTCCTATGGGAGCACTGGTAGAGATCGAAGCACTGTGCGCAAGAGGAGAGATCCCGACAGTAGAGTACCTGAAGGGGGAGTGCAGCTCCTGCAACGCATAACCATCTGAAAAGCAATACCCGCAGATCTTCCTAATACAAAAGCAGACAGCCATCTTTCCGGCTGGAAGGCTTAAGCTCCTTCTTCGCCGCACTATGGCTGTCTGCCTTTTTATTCCCTGTCTTTGTATTGCTGCCTGCACTCATTGCAGCTGCCCGGCCGCATTCCTCTGTCCCCGCTGCCGTAAGCCTCCGACCGCCGTCCGGCCCTTACCAAACTTCCCCAGGATACTTCATCCCCCATTCCTTCCGAAGCTGTGTCATGATCGCCATCACATCTCTGGAGTGGGAGAGCTTCATAAGCTCTGTCCTTCCCTGAAGGACAGCTGCTTCCATATCCTCCATCTCATACCGGAGGGCTTTGGCTGTCTCTCCTGCCTCGATCTCCTCCCGCGCTCCAGTCTCGGCATCCACGATCACGGCCTTTGCTGCCCTGGGATATTCCATGATCTCAATGTAGGCCTTTTCGCAGCTTATCACGATGCGCTTCGGCTGCTTGGAATGAAGGCTCAAGGCAATGGCTGCCATCTGCCCGTCCTTGTTCATGAGAAGAATGGACGCCTGTTCGTCCGCTCCCGTTGGGGCCGGACGCATCTGGCTCAATACCTGGTCTGGCTGGCTCTTCATAAAGCTTCTTACCGCACTTATGGCATACACGCCAATATCTAACAGAGCTCCTCCCGCCAGATCCATATTAAAGAAGCGGTTTGACATGTTATATTCCTTAAAGCTGCCGAAATTCGCAGTGATCATCTGCACCTTTCCCAGCTTTCCGCCCTCTGCCATTTCCCACAGCTTTTTATAAACCGGCATATGCCAGATCGTCATAGCCTCCGCAAGCACAAGCCCCTTTTTTTCTGCCAGGGCTGCCATTTCCTCCAGCTCCCTGCTGTTTAGCGTAACCGACTTCTCCGCCAGGACATGCTTCCCATTCTCCAAAGCCTTTTTCATAAATCCATAATGGGTATTGTGAGGTGTGGTGATGTAGATGACATCCACCTTCGGATCCGTAAACATTTCCTCAAAGCTGTCGTAAACCTTCTCCACCCCATACTTCTCTGCAAAGGCGACCGCCTTTTCATGGGTCCTGTTCCCCACTGCATACAGCCCATGTCCCATGCTCTTAAGCGCAGCCGCCATCTCGTTGGCAATAACCCCTGTTCCGAGAACAGCCCAGTTTAAGTGGGCGGGTGTTGTTTTATCTGTATTCATGGATTTGCCTCCTTTTGGTTTTGTGATTTCTATCATATCACATTTTGGGGCTCCTATCCATCACCTTACAAAACACAACCGCCGCCACCGTACTCAAAAATGTCGCCGCCAGCGCCGGGCCCACGATGATGGTGGGGGAGGGGCTGCCGTATTGGCTGCGGTAAGCGATCATATTCATTGGGAGGAGCTGGAGGGAGGAGATGTTGAGGATCAGGAAGGTGCACATCTCGTTAGTGGCTGTGCCGGAGGCCCGGGACTGTTTCTTTAGCTCCTCCATGGCTTTCAGCCCTGCAGGAGTAGCGGCCCAGCCCAGGCCCAGCACATTGGCGATGATGTTGACGGAAATGTGCTTTGCAGCCTCGCTTTCCGGGGACAGCCTGGGAAATAAGAAGGCCAAGAGGGGTGTCAAATGTCTGGAAAGCTGACCGATCAGGCCTGCCCGCTTTCCGATCTCCAGAACTCCTGTCCACAGGGACATGACTCCCAGCATAGTGATGCTTAGGGACACTGCCTCCTTTGCCGCCCCCAGGGCTCCCTCTGTCACCGCAGGAAGCTGTCCATGAACGGCTCCCCACAATATTCCTATAAGGATCATACCAGACCAGAGATAATTCAGCATCCTTTATTCCCTTTTTCCTTCCTTCTCCTTACTAATATATGCTTCCCATCCCCTGGCCCATAACCTGCCAAAAGTAACTGTTGCCGTTTTTCTGTTTTCGCGTTAGTATAGGGAGGATGACTGCTGCACAAACCGGGCCAAAGGTACCGGATGCAGTCAAAAAACCTTACTACATGATACAGGAGTTATGTTTCCATGAAAACCGCCAGCCAGGATCTCACAACGGGATCCATTTCCAGAAAGATGCTTTTTTTCAGCCTTCCGCTGATGCTCTCCAATCTGCTGCAAGTCCTTTTCAATATGTCGGATATAGCCGTGATCGGACGCTTTGCCGGTCCCATGTCACTTGGAGCAGTCGGATCCACGACCACCCTTGTCTCTATGTTTACAGGCTTTCTCATCGGGCTTTCCGCCGGGATCAATGCATTGACCTCACTCTATTTCGGTGCCAAAAACCGCTCTGCACTGACGCAGACCGTTCATACGGCTGCCATTGTAAGCCTTCTCATCGGCCTCTTCCTCATGGCAGGAGGGATCGTCTCTGCCCGTCCTGTCCTTCAGCTTTTACATACCAAAGAGGAGCTGATGGACGGCGCTGTCCTGTACCTGCATATTTATCTCACAGGAATGCCGGCGCTGGCAATCTACAACTACGGAAATGCTGTATTTTCCGCAACCGGGGATACCAGCCGTCCTCTGCGCTACTTAAGCATTGCAGGAGCTGCAAACATTGTAATGAATCTTTTCTTCGTTATCGTCTGCCGTCTGGATGTGGCCGGCGTTGCTCTCGCAAGCGCCCTTTCCCAGTACATGTCGGCAGCCATGATCCTTGCCGCCCTCATCCGCAGCCGCGATATTTATGCACTGCAGCCCCGGCTTCTGCGGATCCACAGACGGCATGCAAAGGATATCCTGCGTCTCGGCTTATCCTCCGGCCTGCAAAATGCCATCTTTGCAATTGCCAACCTCTTTATTCAGATGGGTGTCAATTCCTTTGATGCCATTATGGTGGCCGGAAATTCCGCAGCTGCGAACTCCGATACGCTGGTCTATGACATGATGGCTGCCTTCTACACGGCCTGTATCAGCTTTATGGGGCAGAACCACGGCGCAGGGAAGAAGGAGCGTGTGCTGAAAAGCTATTTCATCAGCCTCGGCTACTCCTTCGGCATCGGCGCAGCCATGGGACTTCTTCTCAATTTGTTCGGAAACCAGTTCCTTTCTCTCTTTACCACGGATCCCCAGGTCGCTGCCGCCGGTATGTACAGGCTGAGGATCATGGGCTTCTCCTACTGTCTCTCCGCCTTCATGGACGGTACGATCGCGGCCTCCCGCGCAATGGGAAAAAGCCTTGTCCCCACTGTCATTGTGATCCTCGGCTCCTGCGTATTCCGGGTGCTCTGGGTCTACACGATCTTCGCCCATTTTAGGACGATCCCGTCCCTGTACCTGCTCTACAGCGTTTCCTGGACGCTGACAGCCCTGGCGGAAATCGCCTACTTTGCCCATATCTACCGCAGGGAGATGCGTTAACCGCCTCTCCCTGCTCCAGCCTTCCTCCCGGCAGCCGCGGTGCAAAATGCGGCAGCTCACGTTTTTATTGTCCTTGCAAATATCTCCATAATATGTTATGTATCTTATTATCGAAAATAGAAAGGATGTTTTATTATGCAGCAGCCGAAAAAGCTGTCCATGGTCCTGTCTATCCTCCTTGGGACCGCTATCACTACCTTTGGCATTTACAATGTCCACCATCAGGCAGATATCACGGAAGGAGGCATATTGGGGCTCATACTGCTGCTCAACTATTGGCTGGGGCTGCCCTCCTCTGTGGCCTCCCCTGTGCTGGACGGCCTGTGTTATATACTGGGCTTCCGGTATCTGGGAAAGGAATTTCTGAAAACCTCCCTGTTTGCCACCTTCTCCATGGCCTGCTTTTTTGGCCTCTGGGAAATGTTTCCCCCTGTTCTTCCCAGCCTGGCTCCCTATCCCCTGGCTGCCGCCATTGCAGGAGGCTGCTTTATCGGGATCGGCTGCGGCCTGGTAGTGCGGCAGGGCGCTTCCTGTGCCGGGGATGATGCCCTGGCTCTGGTGATCTCCAAGGTGGCAAATTGCAGGATCTCAAAGGCATATCTGTTTACGGATATTACCGTTCTCCTGCTTTCCCTGTCCTATATACCGGCAAGACGCATTGTCTATTCCCTGATCACAGTTACCATATCATCATTTCTCATTGACTTTATACAGAATTTCAAAGGCAAACTCCCAGCAGGAATAAAGCCCCATAAAACAGAAAGCCGGCGGTTCCCATGAAAAACCGCCGGCTTTCTGTTTATTTGTATTTTTTTATCCATTAACGAACACCAAACTTTGTGCCTCTCCGGATGGTTCCGTTGCTGTTCCACTCCGTATATACATAGGGGCTGCCGTTTGTCGTACCGTTTTCCGTGAAATGATAGGTCTCACCTCTGACAGTAATATCACCTGTGCGCAGCTTGCAGCTGTTGCTGTCCATATAGTAGACATTGCCGTTGATCTTTAACAGGCCTGACTGAAGCTCCCCTGTGTCAGAAGCAAAATACCAGTCTCCATCCTTCTGGATCCATCCTGTCTTCATAAGCTGGTCATATCCAAAGTAAAACCAGTGATTCTTGTACGATACCCAGTTATTGGTGCAGTACTGCCCTGATCCCCACTGATATTTTACGCCCTTTCCTGTCCCTGCGAATCCGGCTGCCATGGATGTCATGGCGCTTCCTGCTGTCAGAGCAAGGGCCAATACTGTAACTGCAAAGCGTCTCTTCATACAAATACCTCCTGATATCAAATCATCTCTTGCTTTGACACCAGTCTATACCCTGGAGTTGCTCCAAGGTCAATATACGTAAGAGGATTGTAAGAATTCTCCACCCTCCAGGGGCATGTAAAGCTCCAGGCAATACATGTTTTGCTCCTCGCTAAACAGTGAAGACATTACGTTTGCATATACCGTCTTTCCCGCCTTCAGGCCATTCATTCGGCCCCATTCCACCATTTTTCTGATGCTTTCCTCTGACGGAAAAATGTCCTTTGATTTTATCGCCGTATAAATACATTCTGTTTCTTCTGTTTCCCGGCGTTCTTCACAGCAGGCATCCTTTTCCAGCTCCTGCTCCACATCTTTATATAAAAGAAGCTTTACTCCCCGCTTTATGAGCCTTCCGTTTTCATAGGACAGGACATTGTAAAAGTATGTCATGTCCAGCCCCTCTGTCTCTGATGCCAGGCTGAACCACTGCAGCAGCCCCTTTTGGAAATCCTCACAATATCCCATGATATATGCACTCGGAAATTTTCGCAGATAGCATTTTCCCGCGGTTCTTTCCACCTGCTCTATATCGCGGCTTACCAGCTTCAGCCTAAGGATCGCCCGCCTATGCTGCCTGATCGCCGCCTCCTCCTCTGCAATACGCCTGGAAAGATGGTCCTGTATGCCTTGGCTCCTTCCTTTTATCAGGCCTTCTATTTCTTCCAGACTGGTATTCATTTTTCTGTGATAGATGATATACATCAGTCTGTAAATATCATTTTCAGAATAATAGCGGTATCCATTTTCCTTTTTCTTCGCAGTGATGATCCCCTTTTTCTCATAAAACCGCAGGGTATCCCTGCTTAAGCCCACCATACGGGCCACATCCCCGATCAGGTATTCTGCCTTTTCCTCCTGCATAAGCTTCCCACCTGAAGCAGCTCCCATAATGACACTTCCTTTTCCATATGCTTTTACCACATCATCTTAATTCCATCTCTCCAAAGAGTCAATGGACCGCAGGAAGCTGACAGGGAATCGTAATAAAAAAGAAAGGTAAGTTATCCACAATCAAAATCTTGTATTTTCCCGATTTCAAACCGCATATCTTGTGTGGACGGTGGATAATGTGGATAACTTTGTGGATAAGCATGTTAATAATATGGGGAAAAAGAATCCGTCGGCATACACCGGCGGATTTTGTTTTCTATATTCCCATCAAGGCATCCATCACCTCATCCACAGTCTCCATCCGCTCCGCCCTGTAGGCATTGCTTCCGCAGAACAGCAGGGCGTTATCCACATCGCCTGTGGCCGCATTTACAAGGGCCTGGGTGATGCAGTAGGGGATGGTGCGGATATCGCATTTTTCCAGGCACTGGAAGCAGGACTTGATGGCTGGGCGTATCCCTTCCTTTATCTGACTTAAGAAGGGGTTTAAGATCGCCCTTCCCGGCATTCCAACCGGACTCTGGGTGATGACGATATCCTCCTTGCAGGCCTTGATGTAGGACTCCTTGTAGGCCTCTGAAGCATCGCACTCCTTCGTTGTCACAAAGCGGGTGGCTACCTGGACGCCCTCGGCCCCCAGCTCAAGCTGGTGGAGTACATCCTCGTGGGTGTAAATACCTCCGGCTGTCACCACCGGGATATGCTTTCCATATTTTTCCCCATACTCCTTTACCACCTGGATAATCTTCTTTATCTCTTCATCGTATTCATCCTTGTGGTAGGTAGCGGGCACATCCTCTGTGTCAGCACCGTAGGCTGTCAGCTGCTCCTTGGAAAAGCCTAAATGGCCTCCGGCTAAGGGGCCCTCTATTACGACCAGGTCCGGTGCAGTATGGGCCTTTCTGTCCCACATGCGGCAGATAACAGATGCGGACTTTGCAGATGATACAATGGGAGCCATCTTGATGCGGCGCTTGGGAAGAGGAAGGCCGGCTGCCTTCATCTCCTCGTAGGCTGCTTTCACATGATCCGGCAGGGAAACAGGAAGCCCGGCTCCTGAGATAATGATATCTGCACCAGCCTTAACAGCCTCCTTCACCCACATATCGTAGTGCCTGGAGGCAACCATGATATTAAACCCGATGGCCCCTTCCGGCGAGATCTCCCTGGCTGCCTTCATCTCCCTGCGGATGGCTCTTAAATTGGCTTCCACAAAGTTGGTGGTAAAATCCGGCTCCATGAACCCGATCTGGGCAGAGGAGATGATTCCCATTCCCCCTGCCTTTGCAACTGCGCCAGCCAGCTTGTGAAGGCTGATGCCTACGCCCATTCCACCCTGGATGATGGGCTTTACTATCTCTAAATCACCTATGACCAATGGTTTTAATTTGTTCATCACATTCTCCTGAATCTCTCATATCTGTGCTCTGCCAATTCTTCCTTTGTCATAGCAAGATAGGTTTCAAAGAACTCTGCCATGGCGTTGTCCATATATTCTGTAAGTCGGTAGAGATTATCTGTGCAGGCAGGCTCCTCCTCAGGCACGATCCGTTCGATCAGGCCCAGTTTCTTTAGATCTCCTGCCGTTACCTTCATTACTTTTGCAGCCTCAGGGGCCTTTTTGCTGTCCTTATAAAGAATGGAAGCAAAGCCCTCCGGTGAAAGGATGGAGTAGATCGCATTTTCCAGCATCCAAACCTCGTCTGCCACAGCCATTGCCAGGGCTCCGCCGCTTCCGCCCTCACCGATGACAACAGACAGCACAGGAACACTCAGATCTGACATTTCAAACAGGTTTCTTGCAATAGCCTCTCCCTGGCCCCTCTCCTCAGCCTCCAAGCCGCAGAAGGCTCCAGGGGTATCCACAAAGCAGATAACGGGGCGTCCGAAGGTCTCCGCCTGCTTCATCAGGCGCAGGGCCTTGCGGTAGCCGTCCGGGGAAGGCATACCGAAATTGCGTTTGATATTGTCCTTTGTATTCTTTCCCTTCTGCTGCCCAATGACAGTGACAGGCATGCCGTGGAACATGGCGATACCGCCTACAATGGCTCCATCGTCCTTAAAGTATCTGTCTCCGTGGAACTCGATAAATTCGTCAAAGATCGCTTCGATGTAATCTGTGGCAACGGGGCGGTCCGCCTTTCTGGACAGAAGGACGGTGTCCCAGGCTGTTTTCTCTGCCGTGCCCTGAGGAACCGGTGCTTCCCCGGAAGTCTCTGTCCCTCCGGCTTCTGCGGCAGCTCCATTCTCTGACATATCTGCCCCGGCAGCTTCTTCCATCGTCCTGGTCTCCCGGACTTCTCCTGACGGCATCGCCTCCGCCGTTCCCAGGCCCTCCCGCCTGGCCTTCAGGGCCTCGGCAAAGTCCTCCGGCATTTTCCGCTCCACATTCATCTTGTGGCTGCGGTGCATATACAATATCTGGCCTATTACCCGCTTCTGGTCACGGCGCTCCACGATCTTATCCACAAAACCATGCTCCAGCAGAAACTCCGCTCTCTGGAACCCCTCCGGCAGCTTCTGACCAATGGTCTGCTCGATCACCCTGGGGCCTGCAAAGCCGATCAGGGCATGGGGCTCTGCCAGGATAATATCTCCCAGCATGGCAAAGCTGGCAGTGACGCCTCCCGTAGTGGGGTCTGTGAGAACGCTGATAAACAGCTGCCCGGCCTCGTGGTGACGCTTTAAGGCAGCGGAGGTCTTTGCCATCTGCATCAGGGAAACGATCCCCTCCTGCATCCTGGCTCCGCCGGAACAGGCAAAAAGGATAACGGGAAGCTTCTCCCTTGTTGCCCGCTCCACGGCCTCTGTGATCTTCTCTCCGACCACATGGCCCATACTGCTCATGATAAAGCGTGCATCGCAGACGCCAATGACCGCAGGATTACCTTCGATCTTTCCCTTTCCGGTGACAATGGCCTCATTCAGATGGCTTTTTTCCCTTGCGGCCATTACCTTTTTCTCATATCCCGGGAAATCCAGCGGATTGGAGAAGTTCATTTCCTTATTCCACTCCTCAAAGGTCCCCTCATCCACCAGCATCTCGATCCGGCGGTAGGCATGGACACGGAAATAACCATCGCATTTTGGGCAGACGTAATAGTTGTTCATTACGTCCTCCACGTATATGGGCTGGCCGCATTTGTTGCACTTGCGCCACATTCCCTGTGGGATCGCCGGTTCCTCCCCGGCTTTGGTCTGGGGCCTGAACTTTGTATCGATTTTTGTATACGTTTTCTTGAACATGTTACGCAGCATAAATCATTTCCTTTCCCTTGCTCATCCGCCTTGCTTGCTACTTTACATAATCCGGAAAATATTTCTCAATAAATCCCGTATCCGTGTCGCCCTTCTGGAAGGCCTCATTTTCCAGGATCTCATACTGGAAGTCAATGTTTGTCTCGATCCCCTCGATGATGACCTCGCCCAATGCACTGCGCATTTTGGCGATGGCTCCTTCCCTGTCCTTGTCATGGACAATGAGCTTCATCAGCATGGAATCGTAATTGGCAGGAACCTTATAGTCCCCGTAAATATGGCTGTCCACACGGACACCGTTGCCTCCCGGGATATGCACCGTGGTGATCCGTCCGGGACAGGGCATGAAATTCTTTGCCGGATTCTCCGCATTGATGCGGCACTCTATGGCATGGCCCTGGATCTTTACATCCTCCTGGGTAACGCTTAAGGGCTCCCCGGCTGCCACACGGATCTGCTCCTTGATCAGGTCAAGGCCTGTCACCATCTCGGTTACCGGATGCTCTACCTGGATCCTCGTGTTCATTTCCATAAAATAGAAATGCTTATCCTTATCTAATAAAAACTCAATGGTGCCTGCATTTTCATATCCAACGGCCTTGGCCGCACGAACGGCAGTCTCGCCCATCTGCTTTCTTAACTCCGGGGAGATAACCTCGCAGGGAGCCTCCTCCAATACCTTCTGGTGGCGCCTCTGGATGGAGCAGTCCCTCTCTCCTAAGTGGACCACATTGCCATATTTGTCTGCCATGATCTGAAATTCCACATGGCGTGGCGTTTCAATGTATTTCTCGATATACATGGTATCATCGGAAAAGCCCTTGACAGATTCCATCTGGGCTGCATTGAAGTGCTCGGTAAAATCCTCCCTGCTCCTTGAAATGCGCATGCCCTTTCCGCCGCCTCCGGAGGAAGCCTTGATCATGACCGGGAAGCCGATCTCCTCTGCCATGGCAAGTCCGTCCTCTGCTGTATGTACCGGCTCCTTGCTGCCCGGCACCACGGGAACGCCTGCCTCCATCATGGTCTTCCTGGCCTCTGATTTATTGCCCATCTTTGCAATAATATCAGCGGAAGGACCGATAAAGGTGATATTGCACTCTGCGCACAGCTTTGCAAAACGTGTATTTTCAGAAAGAAAGCCAAATCCCGGATGGATGGCATCCGCCTTCACAGCTACCGTGGCTGCCAGGATACGCTCCATGTTCAGGTAACTCTGGGAAGAAGCCGCAGGACCGATACAGATTGCCTCATCTGCCAGCAGAGTGTGAAGGCAGTCCTTGTCTGCCTCAGAATATACTGCCACTGTCTGGATGCCCATCTCACGGCAGGCCCTGATGATGCGGACAGCGATTTCTCCTCTGTTGGCGATCAAAATCTTGTTAAACATCCTTTTCTCCTAACCGATCATAAAAGTCAGCTCCGCAGAAACTGCCAGCTTTCCGTCAACCGTAGCGGTAGCCTTTCCAACGCCTACCGGTCCCTTCTGCTTGATGATCTCACATTCCAGCTTTAAACGCTCGCCCGGAACGACCTTGTGTTTGAATTTTGCCTTGTCAATGCCGCCGAAGTAAGCGATCTTTCCCTGAAAGCCCTCCTGGGAAAGGATGGCCACTGCCCCTGTCTGGGCAAGAGCTTCAATGATCAGCACTCCCGGCATTACGGGCTCCTGTGGAAAATGACCCTTGAAAAAGGACTCGTCAAAGGTCACACATTTATAACCCACAGCCCTCACTCCCGGCTCCAGCTCTTCAATGCAGTCCACTAAGAGGAACGGATGCCTGTGGGGGATGATTTCCTGGATTTCCTTTACTCCCATTAACATAGCTTTTCTCCTTTCTCGTCCGAGAGCGCCTATTTGATCCTGAACAGCGGCTGGCCGTATTCCACCACATCCTCGTTATTCACAAGGATTGCCTCGATCACACCGTCATATTCACTCTCGATCTCATTCATCAGCTTCATAGCCTCGATGATTCCCAAAACCTGGCCCTTCTTTACGGTATCTCCTACCTTTACAAAGCTCTCCGCATCCGGTGAGGAGGAGGAATAGAAGGTTCCCACCAGCGGGGATACGATCACCTTGTCAGAGCCAATGTCCGCGGCGGCTCCTGAGGAAGCTGCCTGGTCCTCAGCTGCTCCTGCCTCCTGAGGTACTGCCTGCATAAGCTGGGCTGCGCCGGAAGCCCCCTGGGCCGCCATACCGGCTGCCGCCTGCATAAGCTGGGCCGCAACCGCAGAGTCCATGGACGGAGCTGCCGCTGCAACGATCTTCGTCTTCTCCTTCTCCCTCTTTAAAGAAAGCTTTGTATCGCCTTCCTCCAGCTCAAAGCTGGTAAGGGTGGAGTCAGAAACTGCCTGAATCAGTGTCATGATCTCATCTATATTCATTGCGTTTTCCTTTCTTTCTATATCCAACTAAGGCTCCTGCTCTCCAGGCCTTTCTGCCCATGGCAGGCTCCCTGGAGGGTATCCCTCACTTACGCAAACTTTTTCACCACCAGGCTGGCATTGTGTCCGCCAAAGCCCAGGGAATTGCTGATGGCATAATTTACATCCATAGAAACACCCTCGCCCGGCGTGTAATCCAGATCGCACTCCTCATCCGGGATCTCCAGACCAGCAGTTGCATGGACATATCCGTCCTGAATGGACTTTACGCAGGTAATGAACTCCACACCGCCTGCTGCGCCCAGAAGATGGCCGATCATGGATTTGGTGGAGTTGATCTTTACTTCCTTTGCGTGCTCGCCCAGAGCCAGCTTGATGGCCTTTGTCTCAAACAGGTCATTGTGATGTGTGCTGGTGCCGTGTGCATTTACATAATCAATGGCCTCAGGCTCGATGCCCGCATCCTTAATGGCAAATTCCATGGCCTTTGCTGCGCCGCTTCCGTCCTCTGCCGGGGAGGTGATGTGGTATGCATCGCAGGTTGCGCCGTAGCCGGCCACTTCTGCCAGGATCTTAGCCCCTCTGGCCTGTGCATGCTCTAAGGACTCCAGGACAACAACGCCAGCTCCCTCGCCCATGATGAAGCCGTTTCTCTCCTTATCAAAAGGAATCGATGCGCGCTTTGGATCGTCTGTGGTGTTCAGGGCGGTCAGGGCCGTAAAGCCTGCCACACCGATAGGTGTAATGCTGGCCTCTGTTCCTCCTGCTACCATCACGTCAGCCTCGCCGTACTGGATGGAACGGAAGGCCTCACCGATGGAGTGTGTTCCTGTTGCGCAGGCCGTTACCACATTGAAGCATTTTCCCTTTAAGCCAAACTGGATGGCAACGTTCCCTGCTGCCATGTT
Source organism: Lacrimispora sp. 210928-DFI.3.58 (assembly GCF_020554865.1). Classification (GTDB taxonomy): domain Bacteria; phylum Bacillota; class Clostridia; order Lachnospirales; family Lachnospiraceae; genus Enterocloster. The sequence goes on along the minus strand of NZ_JAJCIC010000008.1, from coordinate 50,713 downwards.
GGAGATCATAAGAGGCACCAGAAGGGGATTTACACGGCTTGGGCCCTTGTCCAAAAGCTTCTTCTCATCGCGCTCTATGGCCTGAAGGGAACCGATGCCGGAGCCTACGCACACGCCTACGCGGTAGGGATCCTCCTTCTCCATATCAATGCCAGCCTGCTTTAATGCCTGGGAGGCTGCTGCCACTGCAAACTGAGAAAATGCCTCCATACGGCGTGCTGCCTTTGGATCCATGTACTGCTTGGGATCAAAATCCTTTACTTCTGCAGCCAGCTTGCATTTATAATCCGTGGTATCAAAATAGGTGATGGGGCCAATTCCCACAGTCTTATTTTTAAGGGACTGCCAGAAGCTCTCCACGTCATTGCCAATAGGAGTGATGGCACCCATGCCAGTTACAACTACTCTTGTTCTCATATATCTTCTCTCCTGCTTTGTTCTTCCAATTATTTCCATGTCTGCTACATTGCCATTCCGCCGTCCACGCTGATCACCTGGCCTGTGATATATCTGGCCTCGTCAGATGCCAGGAATGCTACGGTGTTAGCGATGTCCTCCGGCTCTCCGAAGGTCTTCATGGGAATGCCTGCAATGATGGCTTCCTTGATGCTGTCCTTTAACACATCGGTCATGTCAGTCTTGATAAAGCCCGGGGCAACTGCATTGACCGTAATGCCCCTGCTCGCCATCTCTCTTGCAACGCCCTTTGTGATGCCGATGACTCCGGCCTTTGCCGCACAGTAGTTGGCCTGTCCTGCATTTCCCAGAACGCCGGATACGGAGGAGATGTTGATGATCCTTCCTGCTCTCTGCTTTACCATCTGGCGGGATACATGCTTGATGCAGTTAAATACGCCCTTTAAGTTGGTCTGGATGACTGCGTCAAAGTCCTCCTCTGACATCTTCATCACAAGGCCGTCTCTGGTGATCCCTGCATTGTTCACAAGAATGTCCAGCCTTCCGTATCTGGAAATGACATCCTCCATCATTTTCCCGCAGCTCTCATACTCAGAAACATTGCACTGCAGGGCCTCTGCCTTGCCTCCGGCTGCTTCGATCTCCTTTACCACTTCCTCTGCCTTTGCAGCAGAGCCATTATAATTTACAATTACTACTGCGCCCTTTGCTCCCAATGTCAGGGCGATCTGGCGTCCGATTCCGCGGCTTGCGCCTGTTACCAGTGCAATCTTTCCTTCCAGCATAGGTTTCTCCTTTTCTACTAATGGGTTATGGCTGCGCAAGTGCTTCTGCCTCTCAGGCCTTAAGCGCCTCCGTTACCTTTTCAATGTCTTCCAGCTTTTCTACATTCAGTGTCTTCACAGAGCGGTCGATCTTTCTCATGAAGCCGGCCAGTGTCTTGCCTGGTCCGATCTCGATGAACGTGTCAACGCCGTCTGCCAGCATGGCCTCCACACTCTGCTGCCATCTCACAGAGGAGGATACCTGCTTTGTCAGAAGCTCCTTTACCTGGGAAGCCTCTGTCACATACTGTGCGGTCACATTTGCCACATAAGGGATGACAGGCTCATGGATCTCTACCTGGGAGAGCACCTCTCCCAGCTTCTGTCCTGCTCCTGTTAAAAGGCCGGAATGGAATGGGCCGCTTACGTTTAACATAAGGGCTCTCTTAGCACCTGCCTCCTTTAGCTTCCCGCAGGCCTCCTCCACAGCTGCCTTTTTGCCGGAGATCACAATCTGTCCGGGGCAGTTGTAGTTGGCCACCCACACGCCCTCCATGGGACCTGTGATCTCCTCGATCTTTGCTGCATCCAGAGCCAGAATGGCGGCCATAGCGCCCTCTCCCACCGGAACAGCCTCCTGCATCAGGATGCCTCTCTGGCGGACCGTGGTAATGGCGTTCTCCTCACTCATGACGCCTGCTGCTGCCAGGGCGCAGTACTCGCCCAGGCTTAAGCCTGCTGCCACATCAGGCTTTACGCCCTTTTCCTCAAGCACCTTCATCATGGCAATGCTGGTCGTCACCATAGCTGCCTGTGTGTATTCTGTAATGTCCAGCCTGTCATTTTCCTCAAAGCAGAGCTCCGGCATGGAAAATCCCAGAAGCTCTGATGCCTTGTCAAATACGGCCTTCGCTGTCTCAGACTGCTCATAGAAATCCTTTCCCATGCCGCAGACCTGAGCTCCCTGGCCCGGAAAAATAAATGCGATCTTGCTCATATCCTCGTCCTCCCGGCTTTCCTAATTCCAATGCATAAGCTTTGTTGCCTGTTCCATCATTTCCTCGATCATTTCTTTGCAGGTCTGCTCCTTGGAAACCATACCTGCGATCTGTCCTGCCATGACGGTGCCGTTCTTCACATCGCCCTCCTGGACTGCCTTGCGCAGGGCTCCTAAGGTCAGGTACTCCAGCTCCTCAAAGGATTTTCCTTCCTGCTCCAGCTTGATGTACTCTCTTGTCATCTGGTTCCTCAAGCAGCGGACCGGATGGCCATGAGACATTCCTGTTACCGTGGAATCAATGTCCTTTGCCTTAATAATGCGGTCCTTGTAGTTCTGGTGCACGATGGACTCTTTGGAAACCACAAAGCGGGTTCCCATCTGCACGGCCTCTGCACCCAGCATGAAAGCTGCCGCAATGCCTCTGCCGTCTCCGATGCCGCCTGCTGCGATCACCGGGATGGACACTGCATCTGCTACCTGGGGAACTAAGGACATGGTGGTCTGCTCACCGATATGCCCGCCGGACTCCATTCCCTCTGCCACTACTGCGTCAGCGCCGTACTTTTCCATGCGGCGTGCCAGGGCTACGGAGGCAACCACCGGAATTACCCTGATCCCGGCAGCCTTCCACATGTCCATGTATTTCTCAGGGTTTCCGGCTCCGGTAGTAACTACCTTTATGCCTTCCTCCACAACGACCTTTGCCACATCCTCGGCATAGGGACTTAAGAGCATGACATTGACGCCAAATGGCTTCTTTGTAAGCTCTCTTGCCTTGCGGATCTCCTCGCGCACCACTTCACCGGGTGCATTGGCTCCGCCGATCAGACCCAGTCCTCCTGCTTCCGATACTGCAGCAGCCAGGTTATGCTCTGCCACCCAGGCCATGCCGCCCTGAATAATCGGGTATTCAATTCCCAACATTTCTGTTACTCTTGTTTTCATTGCTGTCCTTCCTCCGGTTTTTACATAGCCTGGGGCCTGTATTGCTTTCCTGCCCTCTATAGAGTAAACAGCGTGCTTCAGATATCCACACGCCGTCCTCTTTCCGTATCTATGCTTTTCTTTCTTATGCCTCTACGCCCTTGTCCTTTAAGTAGTTCATAACTGCTCCAACAGTTGTGAGCTGCTCTAAGTCCTCAGCCGGGATCTCTACGGAATACTCATCCTCCAGAGCCATAACTAACTCAAAGAGGTCTAAGGAATCTGCTCCTAAATCTTCCTTGAAGGAAGAAGCCTCTGTAATGGTCTCTGCGTCAACGCTTAACTGGTCTGCAATGATTTCCTGCATTTTTTCTAACATGATCTTTTCTCCTTTTTCATTTCCATTTTTTATTTAAATTATGATTTTATTATAATGCTCTAAAGTCAGTGCTTTCGGGCATTGCCTACCACTCAATAAGGGCTGCTCCCCAGGTCAGTCCTGCGCCAAAGCCTGCAAGAATGATCTTGTCTCCACGCTTCAATTTTCCGCTCCTGTTCAGCTCATCCAGAAGCAGCGGTACCGAAGCGCCGGAGGTGTTTCCGTAATGCTCCATATTGGCCGGGAATCTGTCCATGCTCACCTTCATCCGCTTTGCAATGGACTCGATGATCCGGTAGTTGGCCTGGTGGATCACGTAGTAGTCAATGTCGTCCTTGTCTGTCCCTGTCTCCTCCAGTACCTGGATGATGCACTCCGGAACCTTTTTTACTGCAAACTTGAAGACCTCCTGGCCTTCCATGGTCATATAGCCCAGCTCCGGCTTTTTGCCTAACAGGAAGTTTCCGTTGGATCGTGCGCCGCAGGTGAGTACATTTCCCTTCTGTCCATTGGAATGCATATTCAGTCCCAGAACGCCGGTCTCATCTGCTCTCACGACCACTGCCCCCGCTCCGTCCCCAAAGAGAACGCAGGTGCTTCTGTCTGTCCAGTCTATTAATTTACTTAATACATCTGCTCCTATGACAAGGGCCGTCTTATAAATTCCGGCACGGATAAATGCATGGGCCGTGTTTAATGCAAACACGAAGCCTGTACAGGCTGCGCTGATATCATAGCAGGCTGCATTCACTGCACCTGTCTTTTCCTGAACCTCGCAGGCTCCATTGGGGAAGCAGTAATCCGGAGATGAGGTTGCCAGTAAAATGAGGTCAATCTCTTCGGGACTGATGCCTGCCTGCTCGATCGCCCTTGCTGCTGCGGCCGCCGCCATATCAGATGTTCTGTCATCCGTTGCAATCCTTCTCTCACCGATCCCGGACCGGCTGCGTATCCAATCATCGCTGGTTTCTACGATCTTTGAGAGATCATCATTGGTTACAATATGCTCCGGCACATAAGAGCCGGTTCCTATGATTCTTGTTGTCATTTTCTTTTCCTATCCCGAACTTTGTCCTTACTGCAAAAATACTTTGAACTTCAAAGTAATACTACAGGAAACCGTATTATTTGTCAATACTTAATTTTCCTGTTTCAATTAAGAAATTTACTAAAGCCTGATTTATCTTACCGTTTCTGCATTTTACAGATATTGACATCGGATTTTCTTTTTGGTAATTTTTTATTGTAAGGGTGTAAAATTTTTACAAGGGGGTATTGCGATGAAAACCACAGGTGTAATCCGTAAGCTGGATGAGCTGGGCAGAATCACGCTTCCTATTGAGCTGAGAAGGAGTCTTGATCTGGATGTAAAGGATGGCCTTGAGATCACAGTTCAGAACGACTGCATTATTCTTAAGAAAGCGGAATGCGCAGACATCTTCACTGGCAGCACCGAAGACCTTTTGGAATACGAAGGAAAGAAAGTTTCCAAAGCGTCTGTACTGGCACTGGCGAAGCTCGCCGGGCTCAATGTAACTGAGTAACGATTGACTCCATTACATGGGAAAAACCTGGAGGCAATGGCTCCGGGTTTTTTCTTACATACCATATTCCAATTTTTCCCTTTTCTTCCAATGGTTCCCGGTTTTTTCGCAGTCCCAATCTGTAATACTCCCTAAAATTGCAGTATACCGATCTTAAATCCGGCTTTTCTCACAGCAGCTGCTGATACACGTCCCGCTTGCTGATCCCCCGGTCCTTCGCCACCGACTTCATGGCTTCCTTTTTATCCTGGCCCTGGGACAAATAGTATTCCATGTGCTCCTCTATGGTCATCTCCTCCCAGACCTTTCTCTGCTCCTCTCTCAGCTCCTCTGGGGATCTTCCTTCTATGACAATGACGCACTCGCCCTTTGGCTCCTCTGTATCGTAAAAGGCCAGGGCTTCCTCAAAGGTGGTACGGAAGGCTGTCTCATAGCGTTTTGTGAGCTCCCTGCAGATGGAGATCCTGCGGTTTCCCAGAGCTTCGTTCAGGTCTCTCAGCGTGCTTACAAGGTGATGGGGCGCTTCGTATATGATAATGGTCCTCGTCTCATCCTTCAGCTCCTCCAATATGCGCAGGCGCTCCTTCTTGTCCCCCTTTTCTGTGGGAAGAAATGCCTCAAAGGCAAAGCGCCTGGTAGAAAGCCCGGACATGGTGAGCGCGGTGATACAGGCTGCAGGGCCCGGCAGGGATGTGACCTCGATACCGGCCTCCACGCACTGCCGGACAAGCTCCTCCCCAGGATCGGAGATGCCGGGAGTGCCTGCATCGGTGATCAGGGCAATATTGGTGCCTTCTTCCATTTTCTCCACAAGGTATCTGGCCTTGTCTACCTTATTGTATTCGTGGTAGCTGGTCATGGGTGTATTGATCTCAAAATGATTCAGGAGCTTGATGCTGTGGCGCGTGTCCTCTGCCGCAATGAGATCCACCTCTTTTAATGTCCGCAGCACACGGAAGGTAATATCCTCCAGATTCCCAATGGGTGTCGCACACAGATATAATTTTCCTGCCATGTTGTCTCCTTTTCCTTCTGTTTTTCCCTGTTTTCCGGCCCCCATTTTAATATCCATAGGTCGTCCGGATCTCCTCCGAATACTCCCCATTCTCATTAAATACCACCACAGGAGCTTCCATCTTAAGAAGAGGTCCGCCTCCCCTCACTGCCTCTATAAGAACCATGTTTGCCTCACGGTTCACATAAGGGTGGACCATCTTCATCCGCTTTGGTTCCAGTCCATGGCTCTTCATGGTCTGTATGATCTCTATAAGCCGCCTGGGTCTGTGGACCATGTAGAAACGGCCTCCCGGCTTTAACAGCCTGGTGCCCTCCCGCACCACATCCTCCAAAGTACACTTGACCTCGTGGCGGGCAATGGCTTTGGCATCCTCCGGGTTCTTAATTCCATGAGCATCGTTCATATAAGGCGGATTGCTTGTGACTGCATCAAAAGAAGCCAGGGCAAATAAGCTGCTGGCCTCTTTGATATCCCCTGTGACAATGGAAACCTTGTCCTCCAGATGGTTGTAGGCCACGCTGCGCCTGGCCATATCTGCGGATTCCTCCTGGATCTCCAGTCCGGTGAAATGCTCCCCTTCTGTCTTCGCAGTGAGAAGGATGGGAATGATGCCTGTTCCCGTACCCAGATCCAGAACTTTTTCCCCCTTTTTCACCACCGCAAAGCCGGATAACAGCACCGCATCCATGCCAAAGCAGAAAGCGCCCTTTCTCTGGATAATGCCTAAGCCGTTGCGCTGAAGATCATCGATCCGCTCATCCTCCCTGAGAAGGATGGGTCCTGCCTGCCTCCACTCATGGCCGCCTCTGTCATGCGGAGCCTGACTCTCTGCCTCCAACATCCTGTTCCTGAAAGTCCTGGAATCCCTTTCCAAACGATCCCTATCCCAGGCAGATCCGCCCTGGAGCATTTCTTCCCTACTTGTCATTGAGCTTCGACTTTCCTTCCTTCTTTTCCAGGGCTTCCAGCTGCTTTAACTCTGCATCCGGGGCCTCGGGCTGGTTCTGTCTGTCTCCGCCCTTGCCCTTTTTCTTCCTGGGCTTGAATTTTAACTGATCTGCCTTATATTCGCGGATTTCCTTTTCATCCTTATCTACCACAACGATCACCTTCACCAGCTGGCGGAGCACATTGACGCTGTGCACCTCTCCCTTTAAGCCATCGCTTGTAGTGACATAATCCCCTACGCCCGGAAGCTTGCTGTTTAATACCTCGTAGGTCTCCTCCTCGTTCTTTAAGCAGCACATGAGCCTGCCGCAGACACCGGATATCTTTGTGGGATTTAAGGACAGGTTCTGTTCCTTTGCCATTTTGATGGAGACCGGGATGAACTCAGACAAATACGAATGGCAGCACAGCGCCCTTCCGCAGATACCAATACCTCCCATGATCTTTGTTTCATCCCTGACACCAACCTGGCGCAGCTCGATCCTTGTCTTAAACACGCTGGCCAGATCCTTTACCAGCTCTCTGAAATCGATCCTGCCGTCTGCTGTAAAGTAGAACAGGACCTTATTGTTGTCAAATGTATATTCCGCATCGATCAGCTTCATCTCCAGGTTGTGCTTCTTTATCTTCTCCTGGCAGATCTTAAATGCATCCTTTTCCTTCTCTTTATTCCTGGCCTCCACGGCCTCGTCCTCCGGTGTAGCCATGCGGATCACCGGCTTTAACGGCGGTACTACCTTTGAGTCATCCACATCCCTGTTTCCCAGTACCACGTATCCGTACTCAATGCCTCTGGCTGTCTCCACGATCACATGGTCGCCGATTTTGATATTCCGGCCTGCCGGATCAAAATAATAGATCTTTCCTGCGGTGCGGAAACGCACCCCGATCACTGTTATCATTTCCATTCTCCTTCCCACTCCAGGTGCCCGGCTCTCCTTAAAACCCCGGACTCCCATCTATCCATCTCATTTTTCTTTTGCCTGTGCTGCTTATACCTTTAATTCTCCTTCATTGTCAAAAGCATAAGCTCCATTGCCAGCTCCATATTAACATTGGCGTCCAGGCGGATCCTCGCCTTATCGATCGCCTTTAAAATCGTATCCAGTCCATCGTACCCGCTTAAGGTACCCATGGATTTGATCGTAGAAAATTCATCCTTGAAGATCAAAAGGTTGATGTCCTTTGTGGTCTTGTACATCAGCACATCCCTGTACCACATCTGCATGAAATCCAGGCATTCATAAATGTCCAGGTTATCCTCCTTCAGCCTGCGGATATCATCTAGCAGCTCCGAGATATCCGCATCCTTCACATGCTTCAGAAGATGAAGGACCTCCTCATACATGAGCTTGAAATCCTCTGCCTGGGCCAGATGAATGGCTTTGCCAAGATTGCCTCTGGCAAAGGCGGTATAAATATCTGCCTGACTCTCCTCCACCTTCAAAGACTGCACCAGGTATTCCTTTACAACGGAATCCCTCAGAGGCTTCAGCTTCAGCTGCACGCATCTGGAGAGGATGGTCGGCAGGAAGACATCCTGATTCGTTGTCAAAAGCAGGATCACCGCATAGGAGGGTGGCTCCTCAATGGTCTTCAGCAGCGCATTCTGTGCCTGGACCGTCATTTTCTCTGCTTCATCCACAATATAGATCTTGTAATAGCTGCTGTAGGGCCGTACCATAATAGTATCATTGATCTGCTCCCTGATATCATCCACGCCAATGCTGGCAGGCTTCTCATGGGTCACATGGATCAGGTCCGGATGGTTCCCCGACAGCACCTGCCTGCAGGCATGACACTGCATACAGGGATCTGTGGTGCTCTTCTCACAAAGAAGGCTTAAGGCAAACGCATGCGCCAGGGACTTGCGGCCCATACCAGCCTCTCCGCTGAGTATATAGGCATGGGAAATCTTTCCTGTCTGCACTGCATTCTGAAAATGCTCCTTTATCTGGTCATGTCCCAGTATTTCTTTAAAACCCAGCATATCAAAGCCCCCTTTTCATCGCTGTCTGTTTCTGCTTTTCTATTCCAAAAAGGCATGTTTTCCACAGGTAAGTATAACATAAGTTAAATTTTGTGTATACCCTTAACTTTTCTTGTTGCTCTCTCCTACCGGCACCTGTCCTGATACTCTGACGGGGAAATGCCCACGATCTTTTTAAACTGGGCACTGAAATAAGCCGTATCGGAATACCCCACCTTATCAGCCACCTCGTAGACCTTTACCCTGCAGTCCTTCAACAGGTTCATGGCCTGCTGCATCCGGTAATAGGTCAGATAGCTGGTAAACGTATAATCCGTCTCCTTTTTGAAAACACGGCTCAGATATCCCTCGCTGATTTCCAGGCTGCCTGCCACTGTGCTGATGGTGATATCCTCATGGTAATGGGCCTGTATGTACTGGATGGCCTCCTCCACATATTTATTCTTTGCTTTTTTCTCTGAATGGAACCGCAGCACAGGCGCTGCCGCTTCATTTTCCCTGTTCCCCGCAGGGCGCTCCTCCAGCTTATTTTTAATATGTTCTATTGCCTGCTCCAGATCTCCATCCTTTAAGGGCTTTAACAGATAATCGCTGACTCCCAGCCTTAAGGCGCTCTGGGCATATTTAAAATCACTGTAGGCTGTAAGGATGATGAACCTGGCCCGGCAGCCCTGCTCTCTAAGCTTTGCGATCATTTCTACCCCGTCCATCCTGGGCATTTTCACGTCTGTTACAATGATATCCGGCGACAGCCTCTTTACCAGCTCTGCCCCTTCCTCCCCGTTGGCTGCCTCTCCAACGATCACGCAATCCAGGGCCTGCCAGTTGATCGTCAGGATAATCCCCCTGCGCACCATGGTTTCATCTTCAATTACGATTACTTTGTACATATGCTGCCTCCTTTTTCCGTCTCAAAGCTCCCGTTTTATCCTACACATCCGTTATCTCCCTCTGGGCCGGAAGCCGCAGAGTGATCGTGGTCCCCTCATAGGCCTCGTCCGCTGTCATTCCATACTCCTCGCCATAATAAAGCTTCAGGATATAGATCACATTGTAAAGTCCCAGATGGCCATCCCTTTTAGGCGGATTTGGACTGTTGATCCATTCGATCATTTCCTTTCCCATGCCTCTGCCGTCATCTGTGACAGAAATGCTCAAAATGCCTTCCTTTTGTGCTGCATAAATACAGATATATCCGTTATCACAGCCGTCAAGGCCATGGATGATGGCATTCTCCACCAGGGGCTGAAGGATCATTTTGGGCACCATGCACTCCTCCAGCTGATCCGGTATCTCCGCCTCGTATAAAAACCGCCCGGTAAAACGGATCTTCTGTATCTGGATATAGCTTTCAATGGTCTCAAGCTCCTCCCGCAGGGTGATAAAGGGCTGGCTGGAAATGCTCTTTCGCAGGATCACCGCCAGATTTTCTGCCAAAATAGCAATCTCCGGGATCTGGTTGATCCTGGCATTCCACCTGATGGTATCCAGTGTGTTATATAGAAAATGAGGATTTAACTGGGTCTGGTACAGCTTTAAGGTAGCCTGGTTCAGATCCTTTTGCTTTTGGACCGTATCCTCCAGATATTTCTGCAGGTCCTCTGTCATCTGGTTAAAGCGCTCGGTCAGCCTTCCCAGCTCATCTCTCCGTTTTGTGTAGATACGGATGGACAGATCTCCCTTTTTCACCTTTTCCATGGCCTTGTCAAGCAGGCTCACCGGCTGGGCAATGCTCCTTGTCAGGGCGCCTGATATCATCACGCACAGGGCCAGGCTCAGGGCAGAAAGGGCAAAGCTTACCGTGCCCATGGTCCGGACAGCCGGAGCACTGATGGGGGCTTCCCTGCGCAGGATCACATAAAAGCCATGGGAGGGCTCTCTGGTCCACAGATACTGAGGAGCTTCCCCCTGATTTCCGTTATCCTCCTGCATTTGAGCTGTGTGTAAAATAATATCCTGTATCTGCTTTTCCCCATACTCTGCCCTGGAGCAGTAGAAGGGCTGCTGGTGGGAATCCAAAAGGACCAGGGTATCACCGGAGGAATAAAAGCCATTTAACAGATTGTCAAAATTATCTCTTGTAAAATCCAGCACCACATAGCCGGTTCTCGCCCCACGGAAATTCTCCAGGGAATAGGCCCCCTGCATAAGGACCGATCTGTCGGTAATAGACAAATAGGGATCTGTCCTGTAATAGGTAATGCCCGTATTGTGGGACGCCTTTTTGAGAAGTCCCCAGCTTAAGGGCAGGGAGTTGTTCCACGGATTGCTGTTGGTGGTAAATTTTAACCGTCCTCCGGCATCATAGAGGCTGAACTGGGCATTTCCATATATTTCCTGAACCGCCTGGTATAAGGACAGGTACAGATCCTTATGGCGCTCTACCGTATTATTATCGATCATCACATAGGCAGCCGAACCATCCTCTGTCAGTGTGTCACAGGCTCTCTCACAGTTCTCTAACAGGGCGGTCAGGCGGGCGCTTATCTCCTCCAGCTGGAGTTTTCCCTCAATTGCGCTCTGCCTGTTTAAGGAGGCTGTGAACAGACGCATCATGACAAGGCTGGAGCAGAGAAGGGGTACCAGCGCCACCAGAAGGCAGGCAAGAAATACTCTGGATTTGAAGGAGAGATTCTGGATCCATTTCATGGCGTTTCCTCCTTGTCCTGGGTTTTTGAGGAAAGGATGCGGTTCCATTCTTCGGACACCATGGCCTTTTTCTCCGACATTTCCTGCAGATCCATCTCGATCAACGGAAGACGGCTGATGGGAGACAGACCGGGAAGAGGAGGCACATCGGAGCGTACGGAACGGCGGTTTAAGTCAGATACCAGTATCCTCTGAACGTCCATACTGATGGTAAAATCCAGAAATTCCTCTGCAGCATCCCTGTGTGCGCAGTCCTTAAGGATCGCAGTCCCGTCCGGGATAGCGGTGATCCCCTCCTTTGGATAGATATAATCAATATCTGCTCCCTCTGTGCGAAGCGCCTGGGCGGATTCCTCCATGGTAACTCCCAGGGAATACCTGCCGTCCAGGATCCCCTCATTTACCTCGGAAAGACTCCTCAAGGTATGATAATCCAGATTTTCCATCAGCTGTTTCAGATACTCCAGGCTGTCATCACAGGTGTATACTGCCGCTACCAGGGCAGCCGAATAGATGTCCGACTGGCCCGGATCCATAAATGCCACACGTCCCTTCCACCTTGGCTCCAAAAGGCTTCCCCATCCTGTGGGAAGCTCCCGGTAGGTCACAACATTGGTGTTGTACATGATCACCAGTGGGAGTGCGGAAAAACTGGTCCAGCTGCTGTCACTGCACTGAAAGGCCTCTGTAATACAGCCTGCCTCCGGGCTTTCATATGGCTGCCAGTAATCCCTGGACTGCTCCAGTGTCTCGATCCCGACTCCAAACACCAGATCCCAGGAAGCCTCGTCCCTCTTTTCGCTCCCTTTCCCATTGTCTCCCTTATCCGTCTCTTCTCCCAGCCTGCGAAGCATGTCCTCTGAGGAACCGTTCTCCACACGGACCTTCAGATTGGTCCTCTCCTCAAATTCCTTGATCACCGGTTCATAGACAGCCTCATCCTGAGCCGTAAAGATCACCAGATCCGCCTCCGCCGGCATAGGCACCGTATCCGCCTGCGGTCCGCAGGAAACCAGAAGCAGGATGGGAGCCCATAGGGCTGTCCTCCATCCTGCCTTTATAACCATATATTTTATCCATCTGAGATTATCTGCCAAGCTTCCCCTTCTCTCTGTCCATGTGCCTTCCAGCGTTTGTTCTTTCAACCGTTTCTTCCATTATAATTTTTTTTACTCTCCCAGACAATAGGATTCCTGCATTTTCATTCCAAAATCAACCAAAACATGATACAATACGCAAAAAAGGAAAGTAGGACAACGCTATGACTCCAAGTATCATCGAACAATTCATCCAATCCAAAAAGGGAAATCCGGCCCTCTGTGAGGACGGGCTCTTTGTCGGGGAGCATTTTATTGCAGTGGTGGACGGAGTCACAGGAAAGGGTATCGTACCCTGGAACTGGGATGAGGACGGGGATGGCAGAAATGCAGAGACGGGCATTACCAGCGGCCGCTTTGCAAGAAATGTCCTTCTCTCCGCCTTAAAGCGCCTTCCCATGGACATAGACTCTGCCTCTGCCATCACCTTTTTAAACAACAGCCTGACCCAGGCCATAGGATCCCGTATGAAAAGCTTAATAGACTGCCTTGAGGAGCGCCCTCAGGCTGTTATCATTCTTTACAGCGCATTTTACCGGGAGATCTGGGCCTTTGGGGACTGCCAGTGCATGATCAACGATACAGTCTTTACCCACAGCAAAAAGATCGACAGCCTTATGGCACAGGCCCGCTGCCTCTACAATGAGATTGAGCTGATACTGGGCACTTCCATCGCAGATCTGGAAAAAAATGACAGCGGCCGTCAGGCCATTCTCCCTCTTCTGCGCCGCCAGCTAAGCCTTGCAAACGCCGCTTCCCCCTATGGCTATGACGTGCTGGACGGCTTTTCTATCCACCCCGAGCGCACCGTCATCCACCAGGTATCCCCCGGCGCCCAGGTAATCCTTGCCAGTGACGGCTATCCCGCCTTAAAGCCCACCCTGGCAGAGAGCGAGGAGGCCCTTAAAATGCTCATAGAAAAGGACCCCCTGTGCATCCATGAAAATAAGGGCACAAAGGGTCTTCAGAACGGCTGTCTGAGCTTTGATGACAGAACCTATATACGGTTTATGGCCTAAAGATTAGAAACCAGCTCACACCCCCAAAAACTCCTCAAACACCCTGCACACTTCCACAGCCTCTTCCTCCTTCTCCATCTCACAGAAGATCCGAAGCAGGGGCTCTGTACCGGAGAATCTTGCGATGGCCCAGCCTCCATTCTCAAAATACACCTTGCAGCCATCCATATAGGATACCCGTTCCACCTCAAAGGGCAGCTTTGGCAGCTTCTTCTCCACCAGCAATATCTTCTGTATTTTCTCCTTTTCCTCAGGAGTAAACCGGTAGTCCCTCTCCTCCATATGGATCTCCCCGTATTCCCTGCGGATGTCCTCTGCGATCTCTGAAAGCTTTTTCCCGGACACAGCGATCATCTCCACCAGCAGGGAAGCTGCGTAGATGCCGTCCTTGCCGTTGATATGGCCCTTTACGGTCAGTCCGCCGGAGGACTCTCCGCCAATGATGGCCCCTGTCTCCTGCATTTTTGCAGAAATATGCTTAAAGCCCACCGGAACCTCAAAGCACTGCTGCCCAAAGCTCTCCGCCACCTTGTCAAGCACATGGGTAGTAGCCAGGTTTCTCACCGCCGGGCCTCTCCAGCCCTTATATTTTAAGAGGTAATAATACAGCATCACCAGGATATCATTTGCATGGAGGTAACGCCCCTTGTCATCGATCACACCCAGCCTGTCCGCATCCCCGTCCGTGGCAATGCCGATATCGCAGTACCGGTCCAGCACATAGTTCTGGAGATTGCGCAGGGTATTCTCTGTAGGCGCAGGCATTTTCCCGCCAAAAAGCGTATCATGCTCTGAATTGATGGTCTCCACAGTGCAGCGCGCAATAGACAATATGGTGTTAAGGGCTGTCAGGCTGACACCGTACATGGGATCAATGGCAATGCGCAGGTCCCGCTCCCTGATGACATCCATATTGATCACGGAAATAATATTGTCCAGATATTCATTCATGGGATTGATCTCCGCCACCATTCCGGCCTTCACAAGCTCTGTATAGGAGGGCGGAGGCATCTGCCCATCCTCTTTGTCCGAGGGCGTATACTGCTTTTCCGCCTCCAGAAGGTATCCCTCGATCTGGGCTGTCTGCCTCTCGTCCGCGTCCCGTCCTCCATGGGTAAACACTTTGATCCCATTATAAATAGCCGGGTTATGGCTGGCTGTCACCATCATACCGTAATCCAGCCCGTGCTTCATCACATAGAACATAATGAGAGGCGTCGGTGAGCTGCGGTTGATAAACAGCACCCGTATGCCCTGGCTTCCAAATATCTGGCAGGCCCAGATCACAGCCTCCTTTGACAGAAACCTTCTGTCATAGCCAATGACAATCCCCTTGTCTGCTTTCCCTTCCGCCTTCATTTTGAGGCACAGGGCCAGGGAAAGCTTCTGTATATTCTCCTTCGTAAAGCCCTCGCCGATAATGGCCCTCCAGCCACCAGTTCCAAATTTTACCATTTTCTGTCTCCTTCTTATCCACATTTTTTCAGAAAAAGCCCTAAGCCATCCACATTTATCCGCAGACCGCTTCGGGCTTATTCACATTTCACATCTTATACAATAGAAACCTTCCCCTTGCTGACCTTTAAGAAGATCAAAAGTGAGATCACCGTGCTGACCGTCAGGATCGACGCCAGCGCAGCCGCCGTGCCAAAGCTGTTTCTCACAACCTCTGTATAGATAGCCACAGAGATAGTACTTGTCTTTCCTCCATAGAGCATAACGCTGGAGGACAGCTCATTGATACAGGTGATCCAGCTTAAGATCGCTCCTGACAGGACACCGGGGGCCATAAGCCTTGCCGTCACCTTCACAAAGGTCTTCATGGGAGAAACGCCCAGGCTGATGGAGGCCTCCTCCACGCTGGGATCCATCTGCTGCAAAAAGGCACTTCCCGACCGCACCGTATAGGGCAGCTTTCTTACTACAAAGGCAATGATCATGATCACAGCCGTACCAGTTAAGATCACCGGCTCCTTGTTAAATGCAACGATCAGGCTGATACCGAGAACAGCGCCCGGGATCACAAAGGGGAACATGATGAGAAGATCCATCAGCTGCCCTGCGATTCCCTTCTGCCTTACAACGATATAGGAGATCAGCATGCCCAGGATGATGATAAACACGATTGCAACCGTAGAGAATACAAAGGTATTCCTGATATTGGTCCACAGGCGGTTAAAAATGGTGACATAGCTGTCGATGCTGAAGCCCTTCTTAAAGCCTGTGAAATCGCTCTTGATAAAGCTGCTCACTACCACCACGATCTGGGGCAGGATACCGATAAATGTCACCAGCATTACCGGAAAGGTCACAAGAAAACGCCTGAAACCGTGAAGCTCTTCCTCCTTCGGAGGACGCATAGCTGTCATCACATAATTCTTTCTGGTGACAAAATATTTCTGGAGAATAAGCACGGTGGTGGAACAGAACACCACCACTACTGACAGTGCGCTTGCCAGATGGGCGTTTCCTCCGATCTCACTCATATATTCGTTGTAGACCAGGACGGGAAGAACCATATAGCCCTCGCCGATCAGCATGGGAGTACCGAAGTCTGCCAGGCTCGTCATAAATACCATGATGGCTCCGGCTGCAATGGAGGGAAGGACGACCGGGAGCGTGATGGTCCACAGCCTGCGCAGCTTATTGCTTCCCAAGTTCTCTGCAGCCTCCTCCAGGCTGGAGTCAATGCTTCCCATAGCTCCTGAGGTATACAGGTACACATAGGGGAACAGCTTAAAGGTAAATACCAGGATGATCCCCAGCTTTCCGTAAATGCTGGGAAGATGGATGCCGACGGTTGCAAACAGCTTTGTCACAAAGCCGGAGCGTCCAAACAGCATGATCCAGCTGTAGGCCCCGATAAAAGGCGGGCTCATAAGGCTCATGATGATAAAAATGTGGATAAATTTCTTTCCTAACACATTATACCTGGACATCACATAGGCAATGGGAACGCCCACCACCAGCGTAGTACAGGTTGTCACAATGGATATGAACAGGCTGCGCCCCAGAGCAGAATAATAATATTTCTTTGTAAAGAAACGGATATAGTTCTCTAAAGTGAAACCATCCACCTTGCTGGAGAAAAAGCTTCTGGTGATCAGGGTGCAGAAGGGGTAGATCAGGAATATCAGCATAAAGCCCACGACCCCTACCTTGACCCAGAACCAGAAGTCCAGCTTCCTTCCTGACTTTACCATGAGATCACCTCCTGGGTAGCGGCATCATAGACCCCAACTGCATTGATATCAAAGTTTACCTTAACCTCCTGTCCATCCGGCCGCAGCTCATGGATATCCTTTGTATACTCATTAAGCTGTATGGTCTGGCCGTTATTCAGCTCAATCTCATATTCAATGAAATCCCCCAGGAAGGTAGAAATCGTGATCCGTCCGGGAAGCCCATTCTTCTCGTCAAAAAACAGCTGCTCCGGCCTTGCCGAGATGATGCCTTTTCCCTTAAAGGGAGCCTTCAGGCGGCAGGTGATGCTGCACTCATCCTTGATATTGAGAACAGCTTCATTCGGATCCTTCCCATCCACATCACATTCCACAAAATTGGAAACACCAATAAAGCCTGCAACAAAGGTATTCTCAGGATTCTTATAGATCTCCTCAGGAGTACCCACCTGCATGATATTGCCCTCCTTCATGACAGCGATCCTGTCAGAGATCGCCAGTGCCTCCTCCTGATCATGGGTTACATAGATCGTTGTAATTCCCAGCCTTCTCTGCAGCTTCTTGATGACTGTCCTCATCTGGACTCTCAGCTTTGCATCCAGGTTGGACAGAGGTTCATCCATGAGAAGCACACCTGGCTCAATGACAAAGGCGCGGGCCAATGCCACCCTCTGCTGCTGGCCGCCGGACAGCTCATTGGGCTTTCTGTCCTTCAGCTTACCGATCTGTACCAGCTCCAGGGCCTCCTCCACCTTTCCGGGGATCTGATCCTTCGGAACCTTCTTTGCCTTCAGTCCATAGGCGACATTCTCCGCCACTGTCAGGTGCGGGAAAATGGCATAATTCTGGAATACCATACCAATATCCCTCTTGTGGGCCTCCAGGTTGTTGATGACCTTGTCGTCAAAACAGATCTCGCCGCCATCCACCGTATTAAAGCCTGCGATCATACGCAGAAGAGTAGTCTTTCCACATCCGGAGGGACCCAGCAGCGTGAAAAATTCACCCGGCTTTATTTCCAGATCCACTCCGTTTAAGGCTGTAAAATCGCCGTATTTTTTCACGGCCTTCTTAATAATCACTGCATGACTCATGCTGAGAACCTCCTTGTCGTGAGCACTTAACGCCTGTCTTTTAGGCGCTTGCGTGCGATACTGCTAAATCTGAAAGACTGCCCGCCCACCGGGGCCAGGCAGTCTCACATCCGTTACCTATCTTTATCCTAATCCGTTCATCCGGTTAATCAACCATGATATCATTGAACTTCTCAATGATAGACTCCTTCTCATTTGCAGCCCAGTCAAAATCATAGTCAACTAATACAATGTCCTCCAGCTTCGCAAGTCCATCTGCGACCTCCATGTCGCTTCTTACCGGACGGCGGCCCCAGTTCTGGCTCTGCTCTGTCTGGCACTCCTTAGAAGTTACGAAATCGATGAACAGCTTTGCATTCTCCTCGTTGGGAGCACCCTTTACAAGAGCTACGCCATCCGGAACAGCACTTGTCCCATCCTTCGGATATACAAAGCCGACAGAAGGATCATCCTTGTACTGGATCGCAGCCTTCTCCAATGTCAGTCCTACGTAGAACTCGCCGTCAGCAACCATCTTGTGGCACTTACCGGAGGAGTCAACAATCTTTCCATCCAGATTGTCATATAACTGCTTGATGAAATCCCAGCCGTCTTCCTTGCCGCCATGTCCTAAGATCATGGTGCACAGCTGTGTATAAGCGGAGCCGGATTTAGAAGGCAGACAGAACGCGATCTTGCCCTTCCACTCTGGCTTTATCAGATCCTCCCATCCCTCTGGAATGCTTAAACCGTCCTTCTCGATCAGATCCTTGTTGTAGAAGATAACCATAGGCAGCGGGCTCTCGCCGATCCACATGTCATCCGGATCCTTGTAAGCCTCGCCAATGAACTCGTCATTTGCACAAACATAAGGTGCAAAATACTCTTTAAATGCTGCCAGGGAATCTGCGCCGCCGCCCCAGAGAACGTCTGCGATCGGGTTCGCTGACTCAGCTGCAATACGGTTGCAGAGCTCGCCGGTTCCTGCTGCAACGACCTCAACCTTTACGTTCGGATAAGTTTCCATGAACAGGTTCACGCCTGCGTTCAGAGGATCCGCATCATGTGGTGAATACACAACTACGGTTCCTGTGTAATCCTCCGGAGCCTTTTCACCTGCCGGAGCTTCGGAAGCTTCCTCCTTTGCTTCCTCTGCCTTTGTCTCAGCCGGAGCCTCTGTCTGGGCTGCTGTCTCAGAGGGAGCTGCGGCCTGGGTCTCTGCCGTCTTACCGCCGCCGCAGGCTGCCAGACTTAAGGCCATCATTGTTGCCAGTGAAGCTGCTACAAAACGTTTCTTCATATTACACCTCTCCTTTTTATAAATTATTTGTTTCCTATGGTCCTATTATATTCTTTCATTATATGTTTTTCCATTTAATATTCTTACATTTCTTGTGTTATTCTGAACTATTGCATAATTTTCTTTGCTTTATTCTCATTTTTATGTATATAATATACATAAATCTTCTGCATGTATCATTTGACGCATTTATGTAAAAAAAGTATAATATATCTGCTGGCTTCCAGCGATCACGCCCATTTTGGGCAGAACGGAGCTTTCTGAATATGAAATTTTACAGCCATAAATTAACCCTGGACTCTCCCATCTCTGTCAGCCCCATGGCAGAGATATCCGGCTTTCCGGTCCGTCCGGGAATGTTTGATATAAACGGCGCCTATGCACTGCAGTGCGGCGTTAACTTTACCATACACACCCACCACGGGACACACTGTGAGCTTCTCCTGTTCCACCGGGGCGAGGAGGAGCCCTATGCAGTCCTTCCTTTCCCTGATGCCTATAAGATCGGGGATGTCTATTCCATGATCGTCTTTGGCCTCAACATAGAGGACTTTGAATATGCCTACCGCATAGACGGCCCCTGCAATCCGGAAAAGGGCCTTATCTACGACAAGAAGGCCATCCTGCTGGATCCCTATGCCAGGGCGGTGGCCGGGCAGCACATATGGGGTGAGAAGATCACCGGAAGCTACCGGGCCAGAGTCGTAAAGGATATCTTTGACTGGGGGGACATGCCCCAGTCCACCCGTGAGATGAGCGACCTTGTCATCTATGAGCTTCACGTAAGGGGCTTTACCCGCCACAGCTCCTCCGGTGTCGAACACAAGGGTACCTTTGCCGGACTGATGGAAAAGATCCCCTACTTAAAAGAGCTGGGGATCAATGCGGTGGAGCTCATGCCGATCTTTGAATTTGACGAAACCATGAATGCCAGAGAGGTGGACGGCAAACAGCTTCTGGAATACTGGGGCTACAATACCGTAGGCTTTTTTGCACCCAACTCCAGCTATACTGCATCGGAGGAGTACAACCAGGAGGGAACGGAGCTGAAAAAGCTCATCAAGGCCCTTCATGAGAATGGGATAGAAGTCATACTGGATGTGGTATTCAACCACACGGCTGAAGGAAATGAAAAGGGGCGCACCTTCTCCTTCAAGGGCATTGACAATAACATCTATTACTTGCTGACACCCAATGGAAATTATTATAATTTCAGCGGCTGCGGCAATACCTTAAACTGCAATCACCCCATTGTCCAGCAGATGATCCTGGAATGCCTGCGCTACTGGACTGTCAGCTACCGTGTAGACGGCTTCCGCTTTGACCTGGCCAGCATTCTGGGAAGGAATGAGGACGGCTCTCCCATGAACAATCCTCCCCTCTTAAAAAGCCTTGCCTACGACCCCACTCTCAGCAATGTAAAGCTCATCGCCGAGGCCTGGGATGCAGGCGGCATGTACCAGGTAGGCAGCTTCCCTGCCAGCAGGCGCTGGGCTGAATGGAACGGGCGCTACCGCGATGCCTTGAGAGGCTTTTTAAAGGGCGACTGCTGGGAGTCCTGGAACGCGGCCTGGAGCATTTCAGGCTCAGGAGACCTGTACGGCGGCTATTATTCCAACGGGGACAGCAACTACGCAGGCTATAACTCCTGCGTTAATTTCCTTACCTGCCATGACGGCTTTACCCTTTACGACCTCTATTCTTACAATGAAAAACACAACCTGGCCAATGGCTGGAATAATACAGACGGCTCCAATGACAACCGCTGCTGGAACTGCGGGGAAGAAGGGGAGACAAATGACCCTGCGGTACTGAGCCTCCGCTTCCGCATGATCCGCAATGCCTGCGCCATCCTCATGTGCAGCCGCGGCACTCCCATGTTCTTAGCAGGAGATGAATTTGGCAATACCCAGCATGGCAACAACAACAGCTACTGCCAGGACAACGAGATCTCATGGCTTGACTGGCGCCTTCTGGAGAAAAATAAGGAACTGTTTGAATTTTTCAAGTTCATGATCCATTTCCGCTTCCGCCATCCCGTGATCCGCAAGGAGCTCCCAAATGCTGTCTGCGGCATGGATCTCATCCATACCCACAACATCCATGCAGAGGAGACCAATATCCCCAGAGATGCAAGGACCTTCTCTGTCAGCTTTGCCGGATATGACAGCAAGCATGGACATGATGACATCGTGTACATCTCTGTCAACACCTATTGGGAGAATGTCACCATCACTCTTCCGGACTTAAAGAGAAGAGGCCACTGGTATCTCAACGTCAACACCTATGGAGACGGGAAAGGCCGTTATTTCTATCCGGAAGGCCAGGAGACCCGCATAGACGGCTCCTTTACCATGCGCCCCCGGTCAGTGGCAGTCTTTACGGCAAACATGTTATAGCTTTGTGTTTCATGTTTTCGGCCCCGATCATTTCCACCCTAAAACCAGCAGGCAGCCAGATCACTTCTTCCGGCTGCCTGCTGGTTTTTTCTGTATTCTCTTTTCCAGTTTTCACCATGTCACTCACATAAGCGCCTGATCTCTTCCGTGATCTCCCGGATACATTCCTCCAGGACCACATTCTCATACTGCCTTCCAATGCCGCACCGCTCCAGATTTTCCCGGCAGAAATCCTGTTCATCTGCAAGATATCTTCTGCACATCTCGGCATATTTTGGCTGCTTCTGCCTTTTCTCCCGCTCCAGCGCCCGGCCAAGCCTGAGACCATCCTCCACGTGGATATATATGGGAACCATAGCCTCTCTGCCATAGTATTCCATAAGCCTTTCATAGGATTCCAACGTTCCCATCATCAGATAGCTTCCTCTGCCCAGGTCAATTTGACCATCGTCCACTGTAAAATAGCTCCATGGCCCATATACCGTGTCATAGGTCCTGCACTCGATCAGCCGGTTTTCCCTCCTGCATTTTTCCAAAAATTTCCTGTCAGTAAAATAATACTCCACACCATCCTGCTCCCCGTCCCTGACCGGGCGGGTGGTATACATTCTCACTGTCTGAAGGCCGGGAAGCCTGCGCACCAGCTCCTTATAAATCGTATCCTTTCCTGAGGCGCTCTTTCCCATTACATAAAATATCTTTCCCATTGCGATCTCCATCTTCCTCTTTGCGGGGAGCTTTATCCTTTTTCCACCACCTGTATCCGCTCAAGGCTTTCATCCAAAAGACCCTGAACAGGCAGCCCCTTCTTTTTATAGTCTTGTATCACTGCCAGAACCTTTCTGCTGATCCATTCGCCGGGAGCCAGGATCGGGATACCCGGAGGATACACATAGACAAACTCACCGGAAATGCAGCCTCTGCTGTCATCAAGCTTCACTGCTCTCTTTTTCCCCTCCATGGCCTCTGTAATGGTCATGGCTGTGTCATTTACAATGCTGTATACGCTCTGCCCTGACACAGGCTGCTCTCCGCCTTCTTTTATCCTGCGGCTTTCTAAGGCCTCTGCCTGCTTTCCAATCTCCCCATCGATTGCAAGAAGCCCTTCTTCCAGCCTTTTTAATCCCTCATGGCTGTCCATCACTGTCGTGATGGCTGTCACATAATCGGCCCCGCACATCTCCATTTCCAGGTGATATTTCCTGCGGAGCATATCATCCAGCTCTGCCCCTGTGATCCCGGCCTCCCTGGTGGATACCACGATCTTGGAAATATCCATATCAAAGACACCTCCCTGCCCTGCCAGGCCCTCCGCCAGCTTCAAATGCTTCATTCCTTCCAGCCTCTTTCTCATCCCCTTAAGGACATCGGCATACTCCTGAAATCCTCCTGTCGCCCTGCTCCTTTCTTCCATACGGAAAATGCTGTTTTCAATACTTGACATGAGCACATAGGAAGGGCTGCTGCTCTGTACCATGTGAAGATACCGCTCCACAGCCTCCTCATTTCCATAAAAGCCTCCGTCCGGCCTGTTATATTTCATATGGAGAAGGGCTGTCTGCGTCAGGCTGGGCAGAGTCTTATGGACACTCTGGATCACAATATCGGCTCCCAGCTCTAAGGCCGATACCGGAAAATACCTGCTGTAACGAAAGTGTGCTCCATGGGCTTCATCCACGATCAGAGGAAGACCTGCTCTGTGGACCACCCTGGCAATCGCCTCGATATCCGATACGATTCCGTCATAGGTAGGGGATACAATGAGAACTGCCTGGGTATCCATATACCTTTTCAGAAGTCTTTCCACATCCTCTGCCCGGATACCTCCCTGTATCCCCAATCCTTTTATCTCTTGTGGATAAATATAGGAGGCAGTTAACTGGCTTAAATATACTCCATTGTAAACAGATTTATGGCAGTTCCTGCTCATAAGCAGGCGGCCGCCGCGCTCCACACAGCCGCAGACAGCCGACAGTATACCGCTGCTGCTTCCATTTACCAGATAAAAGGTTTTATCTGCCCCGTAGACCCCGGCTGCCCATTCCATGGATTCTTTTAGGATTCCTTCCGGATGATGGAGATTATCAAAGCCGTCGATCTCCGTGATATCGATCAAAAACGGATCAGGGAACGCTATCCCTCTTAAAGCCTCCGGCTCCCCCTTCAGACGCTTATGCCCAGGCATATGAAAGGGATACATATCCGTATCCTGATATGCCCTCAGCCTGTTTATCAAAAGCTCCTCTTCTCTCATCTTCTCTCCTCCCGGATCTGCGCTTTCCATCTATTATACATGAAAATCCCTTGTCTGTGCTTAGAACATTTAAAAAAGCGCTTTTCCCAGCCTTCAAACTGCAAAAAAGCGCCTTCCTATACTTCTCATACCGGAAAATCACTTCTCCGGCTTCTCATAATATCCCATGATCCGGTAAAATCCTCCCTGGTAATGCTCCTCCATCAGCTTTCTCGCCAGAGAATAGTTTTTCACCGCATAGGCCTCTGTGATCTCCTTGTGCTGGTTGATCGAGTCTGTCTTGTCATCCAGAGTGCGGATGGCATAGCGTATCAGCATAAAACGTATCAGATTGTACCGCTTATAAGTCTCCTTTAGAAAACGGTTTCCGCAATAGTCAAAAAATGTCTTGTGAAACCGGAAATCCGCGTCAAAGTAAGCGTTATCATCCTCTGCCTGCTCCATCTTTTCCTGATACTGGTAGAGATCCTTTGTCACCAGCTTCGGATCCCCCTTGCGTGCAGAGAGCATGAGCGCCTGGCAGGACAGGCTCCCTATAAAATCATTGATCTCCTCTGCATCCTCCAGATCAAAATCGATCAGTCTTGCTCCTGTCTTCGTTACCTCTTTGATAAGTCCGTCCTGATAAAGTTTGTTAATAGCATCGCGGACCGGAGTGGAGGAAACCTGGAAGCGCTCCTGCAGTTCACGGTTTATAAGCTTATCACCAGCCACGATCTTACCCGCAAGGATATCTTCTTTCAATATGTTATATACCTGCTCGCTCAGTGTCAGCTTTACAATGTTCATGTCTCATCCTTATCCCTATGTTTGCTCACTCAATAGTCTCAATTATGCAGCCTAGCTCTCCCTGCTTGCCTAACCGTACTCTTAATTTTACTACATATTCCAAAAAAAAGCAAGAATTGTCTTGTTTTAGGTCAATAAGACTAGTATTTTCCAAAAACTAGAAACCCATTCTTCCCCTCTGTGAAAAAAAAATAAAAATTTATAAAAAGACTCTTGACTTTTGTAATTTTTGTTGTATTATATAATACATAAAGCATGATGCATCATGCATTACGTAACAATCCAATAACCTCGACAAGCAGTACCTATCCAAAACTACTGAAGGTCGTATCTTATGGAGGTGATATAAGGAGGATGGAGATATTTAGCAGATTTACAAATCTAATCGTGAAATTGGTTACATCACTAAATGATCTACTTTGGGGGGACTTATTTGTATTAGAGTTTTCCAATGGTGAAACGCAATTTGGGATCTCATTGCTGGTACTGATATTGATTCCGGCAGGATTCTACTTCACAGTAAAGACTCGTTTCTTACCATTCAGGCTGTTCCCGGAGATGATTCGTGCAACCTTGGACAAAAAGAGCAGTGATGATGAAAATTCCATTTCAGGACTACAAGCATTAATTATCGCTACTGCCACCCGCGTAGGAATGGGGAATCTGGCGGGCGTAGTAGCAGCCATATCCTTTGGAGGCGCAGGCGCCGTATTCTGGATGTGGCTCACCGCTCTGATTGGTTCGTCCAGTGCTTTTATCGAATCAACTCTGGCACAGATATATAAAGAAAAGGATCCATTATATGGAGGCTATCGGGGAGGCCCCGCATATTTCATGGACCGCATACGTCTGGTGACAAAGATCAAACGTGAGGATGCCTTTGTGAAGGACGTACATAAGGAAGCGGAGTATGTAGCGACTGACGGTCAGACCTACTACAGCAGAGGCTGCAAATACACATTATTAGGCATCGCGTTTGCCCTTTCCGGCCTGCTTTGCTGGGCAGGTATCAGCCAGGTAGTTGCAAACTCCGTTACCACAGCATTTAAGAACGCATTCGGCATACCGCAGATTGCCACCACCGTTGTACTGGTTGCCATCTCAGCAGCCATCGTACTCCGGAAGAATGCTACAGTGAAGATCCTGGATTTTATCGTTCCGATTATGGCCTGTGCCTACTTCGGCATCACATTGTTCATCATCATCAAGAACATTGCCCTTTTACCAGGCGTTTTCAAGGATATCTTCTCTCAGGCATTTGGATTTAAGGCAGTCGCAGGAGGCGGCCTGGGTGCAGTCGTTATGAACGGCGTAAAGCGCGGCCTGTTCTCCAACGAAGCAGGAAGCGGCTCCGCTCCCTGTGCAGCAGCTGCAGCAGAGGTAAGCCATCCTGCAAAGCAGGGACTTATCCAGTCCTTAGGCGTATTCATCGATACACTGGTGATCTGCAGCTGTTCCGCATTTATCATGCTGCTGGCTCCCAGCGAGGCAGTGGAAGGTCTTGTAGGAATGGATCTTCTCCAGGCAGCTATGAACCACCACATGGGCCAGTTCGGCGTTGTATTTATCGCCGTGATCCTGTTCCTGTTCAGCTTCTCCACCTTCATCGGCATTCTCTACTACGCCAGATGTAATGTGGCCTACGTATTTGGAGACAGCTGGACCGCCCAGACCTGTTATAAAATTTTCGCCCTGGTAATGCTCTTTGTAGGAGGCGTTGCCGCTTACACCTTCGTATGGGATTTGGGCGACTTAGGCGTAGGACTTATGACCATCTTCAATATGGTAGTTATCATTCCACTGTCCGGTCAGGCAATTGCAGCCCTGAAGGACTATGAAGCAAATTACATGATCAAAAAGAGTACAAAATAGCATCATAAAATGCAAAACAATAATCATTAAATCAAGGAGGATAATATGGATAAGAGAAATTTTGCACCGGAGCCTTATAAGATCAAAATGGTAGAGTTAATGGGCAACCTGAACAAAGAAGAGAGAAAAGAAGCAGTTAAGAGAGCTGGCTACAACACCTTCCTTATTAAGTCTGAAGAGTGCTTTATCGACCTTTTAACAGACTCCGGCACAAATGCAATGAGCGACAGGCAGTGGGCAGGCCTTATGTTAGGCGACGAAGCTTACGGCGGATCCAGAAACTTCTATCATCTGGAAGAGACTGTACAGGAGCTGTTCGGCTTCAAGTACGTAGTTCCTACTCACCAGGGACGCGGCGCTGAGAACATTCTGTCCTCTCTGACCATTAAGCCAGGCGACTATGTACCGGGCAACATGTATTTCACAACCACACGCTTCCATCAGGAGCGCAACGGAGCTACCTTCCGCGATGTTGTTATTGACGAAGCTCATGATCCAAGCGCAGTTCTGGACTTCAAGGGCAATGTTGACTTAAATAAGTTCCAGGCTCTGATTGATGAGGTTGGCGCTGACAGGATCCCTTATATCTGCCTTGCAGTTACTGTAAACCTGGCAGGCGGACAGCCCGTTTCCATGGCTAACATCAAGGCTGTTGCTGAACTGGCTCACAAGCACGGCATCAAGGTGATGTACGATGCTACAAGATGCGTAGAGAACGCATACTTCATCAAGACAAGAGAAAAAGGCTACGAGGACAAGACCATCAAAGAGATCGTTCGTGAAATGTTCTCCTACGGCGATGGCTGCACAATGTCCGGTAAGAAGGACTGCTTAACCAATATCGGCGGCTTCCTCTGCATGAATGACAAGGATCTGTACGTTCGCGCCTGCGGCATGGTAGTACAGTTTGAGGGTATGCCAACCTACGGCGGCATGGCAGGAAGAGATATGGAAGCTATGGCGATCGGCCTCAGAGAAGCTATGGATTACAACTACATCAGCCACCGCGTAAATCAGATCCGTTATCTGGGCGAGAAGCTGGATGCAGCAGGCGTTCCAATGGTAAAACCATACGGCGGCCATGCAATCTTCGTAGATGCACGCGCATTCTTAGATCACTTAGATCAGAAGACAGACTTCCCGGCACAGGCTCTGGCAGCAGCTGTTTATGAGTACTCCGGCGTAAGAACCATGGAGCGCGGCATCATCTCCGCCGGAAGAGATGTGAAAACTGGTGAGGATCACGTTCCGAAGTTAGAGACCATCCGTCTGACCATTCCGAGAAGAGTTTATACCTATGCTCACCTTGACTACGTAGCTGACGCTATCATCCAGCTGTATCAGAGAAGACATGACATCAGCGGCCTTAAGTGGGTATATGAGCCAGAAGTTCTCCGCTTCTTCACCGGCCGCTTCGAGCCGAAGAATGGCGAGCTGATCAAGGGCTTCTAATTCATACCAGCCAGTCCATATAAGTCCATATAGATAAAGGGAAACTGCTGCACCAGCCCAGGTGCAGCAGCTTCCCTGCATTTATCAATCCTTCAGCTCAACGATGCATTCGATTTCCACCGGAATATTCCACGGAAGAGCTGCCACGCCAATGGCAGATCTGGCCGGAAGTCCGGCCTCCTCCCCAAATACATCCTTTAACAGCTGAGATGCCCCATTGATCACCTGGGGATGCTCATAAAAATCAGGTGCAGATGCCACAAAGCCTAAAATCTTTACAAACTTTTTGATCCTGTTGAGATCGCCCAGCTCATGATGCAGATTGGAAATGATATTCACCATACATCTTCTGGCAGCCTCCTGGCCTTCTGCGATGGTATACTCTGATCCCAGCTTTCCGCACATGTTTTCATCTACAGAATTGTGGGGAGCTGTTCCTGATACATACAACAGGTGATCGCCATAAGGCTGTATACTGCTGTAAATACCGCCCTTTGGAGTTGGCCCTAAAAGAGATACTCCCAATTCTTCTAATTTCTTGTAAACATCCATGTTATTTTTCCTCCTTTTTTTCGTTCATTAGCTATTTAAGTGCCTGCGCACCTGTTCCTCTTCAAAAAGACAGCCGATCAGGCCCTGCTCCAGCTTATGAAGCTCCAAACCTTCCAGGGAATCAGAAGAAAGAGCTGCCTCTGCGATCAGCCCATTCTCCACACGGACCTTCAGCCTGAAAATGCCCTTTGCAGCAGCAATATCCATTGAGGCCTCATAGGAGGGGCATTTCCCCAGATTCCACTCCGGGTCCCTATACTTCGCGCTGGAAGAAGGCAGCCGTTCCTTAAAATCCCATATTTCCACAGCTGCCGGTCCAAAGCTTTCCCTATAGCATTTTATCAGGCTGTCTGCTACTGCCTCTGCCGTAATAGCAGGACATATGCTCTTTAAATTAACCACCCTGCTCCTTACGGAAGAGATCCCCTTTGCATCCAGCTTAAGCCTGGAGGGCGTTAAGGCCTTTTCCATAACCTCCATGTCCAGATCGATCATGATCGTCCCATGATGATAAGAAAAACCATCCTCTGAGTAATATGCCTGTCCGGAAAATTTTCTTCCATCATAGAGAAGATCATTCCTTCCGGAAAAGCAGCATTGGATCCCCAGTGACAAAAGCGCCTGGCTGATCAGCCTTGTCTGGCTTTTTGCATCCATTTCCTCTTCCCTGCACAGAAAGGTGTAATTTAAGTTTCCCAGGTCATGATAAACTGCTCCTCCTCCTGATAAGCGGCGGGCCAGCTTCATTTTTTTCCTGCTCATATATCCCGGATCACATTCCATATAGGGATTCTGGTTCCTGCCGATCACCACCGTATTCTGGTTCTGCCACAGATAAAGCCATGTGCCCTCATGGGGAGTAAACAAAAGCTCCTCCTCCAGCGCCAGATTAAGATAGGGATCTGTTTCTTTGGAGACAATGATTCTTCCCATAACGCTATCTCTGATAGTGGAGAGCGCCAATGGATAAGCCCAGATCAGCCTCGTAGATGGCCTCTGAGGTCGTTGGGTGGGCAAATACCATATCTGCCAATTCTTCATCTGTCATTTTCCTGCTGACTGCAGCAGTAATAGTGCTTATCAGTGCAGATGCATCCGGTCCCACAACAGCGCCTCCTATGATCCTTCCATCCTTTTCAGAACGTATCAGCTTCACAAAGCCTTCTGTCTCTCCCATGATCTTTGCCTTGCCATTGGCCGCAAAAGGAAACCGGCTGACCTTTACAGAAAGTCCCTGTTCCCTGCATTCCTTCTCTGTCTTCCCTACACATGCCGCTTCCGGATGGGTGAAGATCACGCTGGGGATCTGATCATAATCCATGGGATGGCCTTTCCCGCAGATATCATCCACCGCAATGATCCCCTGATGGGAGGCTTCATGTGCCAATGCCAGCTTTCCGGTAATGTCCCCGATCCCATAGATGCCCGGAACATTTGTCCTCATTCTGTCATCGATCTCCACTGCGCCTCTCTCTGTAAGAGTTATCCCTGCGTTTTCAAGACCCAGTCCGTCTGTAACAGGCCTGCGCCCGGTAGCAGTCAGAACGGCCTCCACGGCGATCAAATGCATCTGTCCCTCTGTCTGAAAAGAAATCACAGAATGACCGGAATCTGTCCCTGATACGGCTGTCACCCTTGCTCCTGTATAGAGATGTATTCCCTGACGGACTGCCTCTGCCGCGATCGTCTGAACGACGTCCGGATCAACATTACCTAATATCTGGTCCAGATATTCGATCACATACACCTCTGAACCCATATTTCGGTAGAGAAATGCAAACTCCATGCCGATCACGCCGCCTCCGATAATGGCAATGGAGCCCGGAAATACTCCCGCACCCAAGGCCTCCTCACTGTCCATCACGGCTGCACCTGTTTTTTTGCTGTCTGTCACAAAGCCGGGGATCACGGGGCGGGATCCTGCTGCAAGAATAGCATGTTTAAATAAGATTTCTCTTTCTCCGTCCTCCAGCTCCACAACTGCGCTGCGGTCTCCTGTTAATTTTGCACTTCCCTTCAATATAGCAACTCCTGCACTTTGAAGAAGCCCTTCCACGCCATTTCTTAAATCCTCGCAGATCCTGTCCTTCCGTTCAAATATGGCCTTTGTATCTGCCGCAGCAGAAGATACATGAATGCCAAAGGAATCAGCCTCCTTTATGGACCGATAGAGTCTGGCTGACTGGAGCAGCGCTTTTGTGGGAATACATCCGCAGTTGAGGCAGGTGCCTCCCAACAGGCTCTTTTCCGCTAAGGCTACCGACAATCCCTGCTTAGCGGCATACAGCGCAGCTACATAACCTCCCGGCCCTCCTCCTATAACAAATAGATCTGCTGTAAGAGGTTCTTTTTCCACTCCGCTGTCTGCTGCAAGCTCCTCAAAAAGAAACATATTCTGGCCGGAACGGATATTTTCTCCCGGACTGCACAGCACTTCTGTTATCAGTCCATCCGCCGGGGCTTTCACCGGACGGTTTCCCTTGCCTGTCTCCACCTGTGCAAGAATCTGTCCGGCCCTCACAGATTGCCCAGGCCGGACTTCAACGGAGCCAATGATGGCAGGCGCTTTTCCCATAACGGGGCCCATTTTAATTTCCATTCACAATGCTCCTTTTATTCTCTACTCCTGTACCAGTTTCGGAGGCGCAAGCTCTACTCCATGGCCTACGCTGTCTCCCACAGGACACTGCTTTTCTACCATTTTAATGAGCTGTAACAGCTGAACCTTTGGAGCGCTGCTCTTTATATGAAAGACAGAGCGGATGCGCTGGAATCCGGGACGGACCGAAGGGTCTGCACCTGAAAAGCCATCGGAATCCATATCTCCCTCAACCTCTACAGAAAGCTCATCGATCTGAATGCCATAAAAATCTGCATAGATCATGGCTGTTATGGTCTGGCAGGCTCCGATGCTTCCCAAAAGCAGCTCCACAGGATTCATTCCTTTATTATCACCGCCATTTTCCTCCGGCTCATCGATCACCAGGGAAAAATCCCTGGCTTTTACCTGAACCTGAAGATTTTCTTTGTGATCTGCTGTTGCACGGTATGTTTTAAGTGCCATGCTTTCCCTCCTTTTTAACAGCCTCTGGTCAATGCAAGTGGATCCGTATCTCCTTCCACTGTAACCGTACACAGGCTTATCAGATCCTCGGTTTCTGAGGTATTCCAGAATGAATGAGGAACTTCAGATGGTACAAATACCCATGTTCCTGCTTCGATATCATAGGTGGTGTCTCCAATCTGGAATTTTCCATGTCCTCCTATGCATACAAACCAGTGTACCCATGGATGATGGTTATTGGCAGCCATCCCTCCCGGCTTTAAGGTAAAGCATCTCATGACATGGGTATCCCAGAAACGCTCCGGTCCAAACACAATCCTCTTTTCTCCGGCCAGCATATGGGCTCCCGGATCGATCATCGGAAGATCACTTATTTTTCCACATAAAACTTCACTCATAATCCCTATTTACCTCCTGGTTTCTTCTAAACGTTTTTTTAAATAATCCATCAGACGGTCAATATCATTCCTGTTGTTATAATAATGAATACCTATACGCATTTTGTTCTTTCCCTGCACTCTTATGCGCACTCCGGCCCTCCTGGCATCCGCATCCGTGATCTTAAGCTCCTCCGGATAAGTGATGGAGGTAAGGCTGGAACGGTGTTCCATATCATGTTCAAATGCAATAGAAAGGCCGGGAACCTCCTTTACCCTCTGATACAGATACTCTGAAAGCTCCAATATATAATTCTGGATATCCTCTGCTCCCAGGCGCATATAGGTATGTATCACCTCTGTCAGTCCGTAAAGCCCGGGTGCGGGCAGGCCTCCATTCTCAAAACGGCAGGCAGTCTCGCTCATAATAAGATCAAAGGGACCGCCATTGATTCTGTCGCTGACATTTGCCCATCCCATTTCTGTCTGAACAAGAGAAGGCATAAAGGAGGGAGCAATATAGGCAAAGCCCAATCCCTGGATACCCTGAAGCCATTTGTAGACAGAGGTTGTCAGAAAATCAATTTCCATTTCCTGAACATTGATCTTCATTGCCCCGCAGGACTGGGTCGCATCCACTCCAAATGGAATGTGATGCTCCCTGCACCAGTGTCCAATGGCCTTAAGATCATGGCGGTAGCCGGTCCCACTATCCACATGGCATACGGTCAGGGCCTTGGTGCGCTCATCTGCCAGGGCAAAGAGGGATTCCGGTGTGATCTCGCCATCCACTGTCTTTGCCACCCGAAGCTCGATGCCCAACGTTTTCTCCAGATTAAGCCACTGGTAAGTCATAGCGGGAAACGCCGTTTCATACAGAATGACATTATCCCCCTTCTCCAGCTTCAGTCCATTGCAGAAAATATTAAACAGGGTGGAAGAATTCTGCCCGAAGGCAATGGTCTTCCCATTTTCCGCGCCGATCATTTCTGCGATCTCATCTCTGACAATGTCCGCAAATTCCCATTGCTCATGATAATAGTCAATATCCATCCCCAGATCTGTCCGCTCCTGAAGATAGGTGCAAATTGCATCACAGGCATATTGGGGAATTGCACCTGTCGTAGAGGTGTCCAGGTAAGCATAACGCTCCAGCACCGGATAATGGCGCCGTTCCAAATTAAATTTATTACTCATGGCAAATCCCTTTCAAGCTTATAATTTTACTTCTCCAGATGCCAATCTCTTTTCAAGCCAGTCTTTTCCCTCGATCAGCCTTGTTACCATCATGGAAGCAATGGTATCACCAGTTGCATTGATGCATGTACCCGGAGGGTCTACCAGGAAACCGATCGTTGCCAGCAGCGGAAATGCTTCTGCCGGGAAGCCGTACAGGCTTACGATCAGCATCTCACCGATCAGGCCGCCTCCCGGAACACCTGACATCACCACGCCTGACATTACAGCGATCAGCATGGCAGAAACAAAGGTTCCAATACCGGTAAATGGCTTTCCATAGAGTCCAAAGAGGAAGGCGATCTTTAATATACTGGAAAATACAGTGCCGTCCATATGCATGGTAGCTCCGATAGGAAGGATGATCTCCCGGATATCCTTTGGCACGCCGATATTTTTTGCAGCCTCCAGGTTCACCGGAAGAGTTGCCACAGAGCTCTGAGTTGCAATAGAGGTGGCAGTTGGAGGAAGAATATATTTATACATTACCTTTATGCCCTTCTTTCCTGCTGCCCAGTAAGCATACAGGGTAAAGAACACAAGGAAGTAAAAAATACACATTGGATAATAAACCAGCATTGCACGTCCATATGCGCCTAAAAGCTGTGGGCCGAACTCGCCTACCAGGTTAGCAAAGTAAGCTGCCAGACCAATAGGTGCATATTTCATAATAATATCAATAACCTTCATCATAACATCGGAAAGATTATTGAGAAGCTTTCCTACATAGCTCTCCTCACCGCCGCAGTAGCTTACGCAGAAGCCGAACAGAATGGAGAATACGATCAGCGGAAGCATATTTTTTCGGGATAAAAGAGCGGAAAAATCATTGACTGTAATTGCATTTACAATGGCATCTGACAGCTTCACTGCCTCCAGCTCCTCTGCCGCCTCCACTGCGATCTCAACGCCCTTTGCAGGCGGGAAAATGGTGACAGCACCAATGATCAGGACACCTGCGATCACGCCTGTGACAACAAATACAAGGAGCATATTCCCCAGAATGCTTCCCAGGCGCTTCATATTCATCATATTTCCTACAGCGCTGGCAATGGTGGTAAATACCAGAGGAACAATGGCGGTGAACATCAGGTTCAGGAAAATATCGCCGAAAGGCTTTAAAACCGTCGCCTTTTCGCCCATAACTACACCAATGATGGAACCAATAATAATAGATCCAACTAAAAGGATCGGAAAACGGTAGTTTTCCCATACGGACTTCTGCTTTATCTGACTACTCATACAAACCTCCTATTAATAAAATAGTTTACCAGAAACGCAATCTTTATCATCCGGATGAATAAAAAGGTTCTGATCGTGTAATTACACGATTATTAATCGCAAAAGTCGTGCCAAATTTAGGAAATAATAAAAAAACAGCAAAAAAGCAGTTAAAAAATCATAAAATCAAAATTTTTTAACTGCTTCTCTTCAAAAAATGATGGTATTTACCTATAAATTTAAGGTCTTAACGGATATTTATCAAAAAAAGAAATTAATATGGTCGATTAATTGGACGATATTTCATCCAATTAATCAAATCAACGCCCATTTTCCAGGAACATGATCCCTCTTTCTGTGATCCTGGTGCCTCCCCGGCCCTTAGAAACCTTCACATATCCCATACGTTCCAGGGAAGCCAATATCTCACGCACCTCATATTGACTTAAGAGAATATGCGCTTTTTTTGCCTCCTGTACCAGATACTCCCTGCCTATGGTGACACCGGATCTGGCTCCCGCAGCCAGGGTATCCAGGATAAAGCAGTATTCCGTATACCGCTTTCCCGCCGCCTCACGCAGGGTCATGGCTTCCACTCTCTCCTCATACGATCTGTGAACTGCTGTATGGTTTTTTACTGCAGGCTGCTCATAAAAACCAGGAGGAAGATCCTCCTCTTCGATCACCGGCTTATCCAAATAAGAAAAATACTCTGCATAGTTGCGCAGCTCCCGTATATTTCCCCTCCAGGAATGGCTCAGAAGCGCCTTTTCCACCTTAGGCGAAACAGAAAAGCTGCTGTCTAATTCTCTTTTAAACACCTCCAGAAGAGGCAGGATATCTTCTTTTCGTTCTCTCAATGGCGGCAGATTGATCGGAAGCGTATTCAGACGGTAATATAGATCCTGACGGAAATTTCCCTCCTCCATAAGCGTTTTCAGATTTTCATTGCTTGCTGCAATAATACGCACATCCACGCTGATCAGACGGTTATCTCCGATCCGCATGACCTCGTGCTCCTGTATGACCCTCAGAAGCTTTATCTGCAGCAGCTGGCTCATTCCCTCCACCTCGTCTAAAAAGAGGGTCCCTGTGTGGGCAAACTCAAACAGTCCCATTTTTCCGCCCTTTTTTGCCCCGGTAAATGCTCCGTCCACATAGCCGAACAGCTCGCTTTCCAGAAGATTTTCCGGCAGGGCTGCACAGTTGATCGCCACAAAGGGAAAATTTCTGCGCTCAGAGGCATTATGGATCGCATGGGCAAACAGCTCTTTCCCGGTTCCGCTCTCACCAGTGATCAGAATGGAGGACTTTGTGCCGGCCATCTTTCTTGCAATATCCTTGACCTTCAGAATAGCCGGGCTGCTTCCGATGATATCGTCAAAGGTATATTTCGCCTTATGCCCCTTATCCATCAGCTGGATACGCAGCTTGTGCTGGCGCGCCTCCTCCTCGCCAAAATGCTGGAACATGGCGATGGCTCCTATATGGCTCCTTTTTCTCATAATAGGGACAACGCTTGTATTGATAGGAATCCCATGAAACCGGATGAGCCTGTCATTGATCGTGCGGGAATTCATACGGCACTCTGAAAAGGGAAGGAAGGGGACCACTGCTTCCGCTTTTCTCCCAATGGCATCCTCCAGGGAAAATCCAATTATTTTTTCTGCCTTTTTGTTGTAGACAAAAATGTCGTCATTTTCATTGATCCCAATAATCCCGATATCAAGAATATCGATCAGGCTCTGAAAGCTGGATTCCAGGCGGAAGGAACGTCCCATAAGCTCATCAAAGCTGTAACTGTTGGAGGCAATGGAGGAGAGATAGGTGTGTATGTGGGGATCCTCCAGCATATCATAGAACTTCAGCTTCAAAAGGACCTCCACTACGGTATTGCAGTCTATGACCCTCTGTCCCAGATTGATCACTGTCTTGATCTCCTCCGGCACATATTTCTCTTCATCAGGCGTCACAGCCAGAGAGATTCCCTCCAGCGCACTTTTATCAGCCCCCGGATACCAGGGCCTGAAATGAAGATGATTTACCCCCAGCTGATTTAAGCTGGTGATACATTCCTGGGACATTTTCTCACTGAAATTGACAAACAGAACCTTCGTGCCTGCCGGGATTTCATTCAGCCGTTCCAGAGTTTTCTGGGAAAAGGTTACAAAAAACAGGACAACATCCGAATCCTCCGGAAGCTGTTCCCTCAGGTTCGGAAGATGCTCTGCCGCATCTGTTGTAATACAGTACAGATCCGCACCGGGAAGCCCCTTTTCCTGAACCTCGCTGACAGAAGAGCTTGTTACAGTAATCTTATCTGCAAACAGGGACTGGAGCACAGATGTATGATAAACAGACGCTCCTTTATCACAGGTGATCACAATAATTGACTTTTTCATAGAAATACCCTTTCTCTGGTAAAGCTGACTGATAATTAATAGAATTATACGATTCTGTATGGAGAAATGCAAGACTTCGACTGCTTGAGCTTCTGAAATTTGCGCTCTGGGCGGGGGGAGGGAGGCCGATGCTCCGGTTTCGGACATAAGAAGCACTAAGCCCCCTGATTTTTCCTAAAAGCCAGAGAGGCATCAAAGCAACTCGCTGCGCTCAAACAATCATTGATGCCTCTCGGAACAGAAAAACCAGCGGACCAAGTGCTTCTAATGTCCTGCAAAGTCGCTCCGGCCTCCCTCCCGCCGCCCAGAGCGCAAATTTCAGAAGCTTAACCTCCATACATATGTAAAAAGAGCCATATACTGACAGCTCTTTCAGTATACAGCTCATTTTTTCTATTACATTAAACTGCGCTTACCCCATACACCAGATTCGGCAGGAACAATACCAGCTTCGGGAAGAAGATGCAGATTGCCAGTGTGGCAAAGATTGCAATGAACAGCGGTATGGAATACTTCGTCGTCTCTTCTACCGGGCAGTCCATGATGTTGGAGCAGGTGTAAAGTGCAACGCCTACAGGCGGTGTGGAGCAGCCCATGGTAACTACGGTCATCATGATGATACCAAAGTGAACCGGATCAATGCCGTACTGTGTGATGATCGGGATCAGGATAGGAGTAACGATCAGGGTGATAACCGTTGTCTCCATGAACATTCCGAATACGATCAGCATAACAATGATCAGGAACAGAAGGATGATCTTGTTGCTGGTAAGGCCTACTAACATGGTAGTAAGTGTCTTTGGCAGCTGATCAAATACAACGCCGTAGCTGAAGATACCGGAGAAAGCCAGGATCATGGTGATAACAGAAAGATCCTTTACGCTGTCAACAACGCACTTCTTGAAGCTCTCCATATCCAGCTCCTTATAGATGAACACACCTACAAACAGAGCGTAGAACACTGCAAATGCACCGGACTCAGATGGTGTCATTACGCCGAAACGGATCAGCACGATCAGAAGAACCGGGAACATCAAAGCCCAGATACTCTCAATACAGGACTTGATGACTACAGGAAGTGGTGATGGCTTATCGTGATCCGGCTTATATCCGTAGTGGCGGGCAGACCAGGAGGTCGCGATCATCATGAATGCACACATGATAAAGCCCGGAAGGAAACCGGCTACGAACAGACGGCCAATGGATACCTCACCCACTGTTCCATAGAGGATCAGTCCCATGGAAGGAGGAATCGTTGCAACGATCAATCCTGACAAGCAGTTGATGGCTGCTGCCCAGCCGGGAGCATAACCTCTCTTTGTCATCTCAGGTCCCAGGATACGGCACTCCATTGCTGCGTCAGCAACTGCAGAACCGGATACGCCGCCCATCAGGGTGGACAGTACCACGGATACCTGTCCGATGGAGCCATACATATGTCCTGTCAGGACATTTGCCAGCTTTACAAGCCTGGAGGTGATACCTGTATTGTTCATAAGGTTGCCGGCAAAGATAAACAGAGGGATTGCCAGCATGGTAAATGACTGTGTCGTGGAAAGTGACTTCTGTACCAGGATCGTCCACGGGATCTCAGGACGCATAAGGAAGAATGAGAATCCTGAAACAGCGATCGCAAATGCAACAGGCATGCCTAAAAACAGCAGCACTAAAAAGAAACCAATAGCACTTAACATTATACTGCCCCCCATTCTTTCATTGGTCTTCTGATATCATTCCAAAATTTTCCGATCATGCTCAAAAACATGAAAAATGAACCAACAGGCACTGCGAGAGTACACCATGCATAGCTCAGCTTCAATGTGTTAAAGGTTCTGTTCCAGCTCTGTGATACAAGCATAAAACCATATACGATCAGGATCAGCAGGAAGGTGAGCATCATCACATCAAAGATCAGCATCAATACCTTCTGAATAAACTTTGGCAGCTTATTGGCAAGCATGTCAATGCGGATCAGGCTGTTATTCTTGATGATGATATCAGCCCCAATAAATGTCAGCCAGCCAAATGCCAGCAGGGATACATCCTGTGCCCAGTTGATCGGCATACCGATGGTTCTTGCCACTGCAGACAAAAATACCAGGATTGCGATCATAACCAGCATAATACCAGCCAGAAGCTCCTCCACCTTTAAAATCATGTCTGAAATTTTCTTCATTCTAAGCTTCCTTTCTATAACAAACAACAAAAGCTCTTATCTTATTCTCTTGACAAGGCCCGGAGTCTGGCTCCGGGCCTTGTGTAAGAAACTTCCATGCAAATCCGGCACAATCCTTAGTTTGTCTTGCCGATCTCCTTGTAAAGCTGTGCTCTTAATTCCGCATAGCCCAGCTTCTCATATACTGGCTCTACTGCCTCCTTGAAAGGTGTTACATCCGGCTCTATGATCGTCATGCCGGCCTCTGCCATCTTCTTCTCTGCGTCCTCTACCTCTGACATTACATCTGCTGCTGTGGTCTTTCCTACCTCTGTTGCTGTCTCTACTAACAGAGTCTGAAGATCCTCCGGCAGGCTCTTGAACCAGCTCTCTCCGCAGATCAGGCCCTGCATTAACTGGAAATGGCCTGTCTTTGACTGATAGGAGCATACCTCATAGATCCTGGATGGATAGCTGGATGTATTCTGTACCTCGCAGCCCTCCAGTGCCTTTGACTGGATTCCGTTGTATACTTCTCCCCAGGACATGGAGATCGGAGTTGCTCCCATTGCGGAGATGGTCTCTGTACATACCTCCTGGCCGATGGTTCTGATACGCAGGCCCTTTAAGTCATCCGGTGTGTTGATCGGCTTGTTTGTCATGAATTCACGCGGTCCGTCATAGAATGTGAAGGACAGGATACGGATGCCATGATCGTTGGAAAGGGTATCGCACCAGCCCTTGAAGGTATCTGTCTGGGTGATCTTATAGCACTCGTCATAATTGTCTGCAAAGTAGCCCATCATCAGGATGGAGAAATCCTTTACATACTGGCCCATACGGGAAGCGTCTGTATTTACTGCTACGTTTGCGCCCTGGATAGCCTGCTCTAATACGTCCTCGTCCGTTCCTAACTGTCCTGCCGGGAATACGGTTACCTTTAATCTGCCGCCAGACTTCTCATTTAACTCATCAGCCAGCTTCTGATAGTTTCTTGTGATCAGAGCCTGCTCTGTCTGGGAAGTGGAGATCTTCAGCTCATATACCTGGTCTGGCGCTGCCTCTGCTGCTGCGCTGTCTCCACCCTCTGCTGCCTGTGTTGCTGCGGGAGCTGCTGCCTTTGTTGTTCCCATACCCGGCATACCGCTGCAGGCGGTAAGAGCCATCATTGCCATTGCCAGTAATCCTGCTGCTACATGTGTCTTCTTCATACAAATATCCTCTCCTTCAATATGATCTTATACAAGAATTTCCCTCTTTTTACAGGAAATCCTCATTAACAAGGAAAGTATAAACGTTTACATATTCTTTATCAATATATTTACACAAACCTTAGCAACACTATAACATTTCATTAACATGACTCTAACAATATTTTAGCGCCTCCTTAACATTTACATTTTTTATAAAAAAAGAAAGCCGGATAGAAAAACTGTCCGACTTTCTCAGGCTATAAACAAATTATGCTTTCTGCAATGGGATTTCAAGGGCAAAGCTCTCGAACTGGAATCATGATTCCATATCCTTTCCCGGATATACGATTCCCAATTCTGTTCCCTCGTCCGTAGCAATTTCATATGATTCCACTGCTGCCGCGATCACAAAGCTGTCTCCCCTTTTCAGCCTGATTTCTTCCTCTCCGGCCTTCATGACGCAGGAGCCGCTGCACACAACCCCCAGGGTAAACATATGGTTATGGCTGATCTCTGCCTGACCATCTACCTTCAGCTTCTCCACAAAGAAGCATGGCGTCAGCTTTTCATCTACCAGGCGCAGGCGCTCAAATCCTTCCCTTTTTTCAAGAACAGTGGGGGTGATCCTGCATTTTTCAATAATATCCTCTTTGGAGTACTCTTTATAATCAAAGATATCCAGACAGAAGTCAAGGCCTCTGCCCATAAAGCGTCCCTCCTCAGGAACAATGATCCCCTCACGCTCAAATTCGCATCTCACAACAAGGTCAGAGGGCTCCATGATCTCCAGCATTGTGATTCCTTCGCCGATGGCATGAGGCATTCCTCCTGGGATGTACCACACCTCACCTGGCTTTACGGGGATCTTCTCAAAGCATCCGTCCATTTTTTCCTTATCCTGGACCTCAACAATGTGCTTCCATTCCTCTTTGGTGGGTGCATGCTGGAAGCCCAGCCTGATATAGGGATCGATCCCATCCCTTGCACCCAGGATAAAGTAACATTCCAGCTTTCCGTAAGGCTTTCCCATTACTTCATTTGCAAATTTTGTGGAAGGATGAGCCTGTACATGAAGTCTCATGGCAGAGTCCAATATCTTGAGCAGGAAGCTCAGCTGCCAGGAGCCGTCCTTATGGATGCTCTCCCCCAGATAATACGCTCTCTCCCTATCCACAATATCTCTCAAAAATTCCTTCCCATTCTCTGTCTCAATGGCAATGAGCCCTTCATGTGGAATAACCTCCATGCCTGGGTTCGTTGCCTCCACCATAGAACCAACCCATTCCTCCGGCATATTATTATCCACACAGACAGTTTCCCCATGAAGGGCATCGATCCCCGCACCTCCCAGGTAATTTCTTCTGACGCGGTTTCTCGGAAGCTTTATCAGTCCCTTTTTCATTTTATCTACCTCTCCTTTGCATGATCATAGAGCCTTTTTGAGGGTAGTATATCATTGTGATCATGCGATTTCAATACAGAATTTTTATCTGCATTCTTTTTATCTGTAAATCAGAAGCTCATAGATATAAAAAAGAATTTTGTTTGCGGACTTCTCCTCCTGCGGCGGGCCGATTTAGCGACATAATTCCGATCCGCCGCAGTGCGATCCTGCCAGTCGGGCGAAAGCCTCTTTTTCGCTTGAAAATAAAAATTTATTTTTCTCTTGAAGCAATCATTTTCTTCACATCTGCGATGAAATCGTCCAGTCCGGCAGCGCCCAGATCGCCCTTATCGCGGCTTCTCACGGTAATCGCGCCCTCTGCGGCCTCCTTCTCACCCAGCACCAGCATGTAGGGAACCTTCTCAAGCTGTGCCTGGCGGATCTTGTAGCCCACCTTTTCATCCTTGTGATCCAGCTCGGTACGGATTCCCGCAGCCTTTAACTTCTCATATACGCCTGTAGCATACTCCATAGACTTCTCAGATACTGGGATCACCTTCACCTGAACAGGAGCCAGCCATACAGGGAACTTTCCTGCAAAATGCTCGATCAGGATACCGATGAAACGCTCAATGGAGCCAAAGCATACGCGGTGGATCATGATCGGGCGCTTCTTTGTGCCGTCCTCGGCCACATACTCTGCCTCAAAGCGCTGCGGAAGCTGGAAATCAAGCTGGATCGTTCCACACTGCCAGGTACGTCCGATGGAATCCCTCAGATGGAAGTCGATCTTCGGGCCATAAAATGCGCCGTCGCCTTCATTGACAATATACTTTAAGCCCATTTCCTCCAGTGCATTGCGCAGGCCGTTTGTTGCCATCTCCCAATCCTCGTCAGATCCCATAGAATCCTCCGGCCTTGTGGACAGCTCTACAAAATATTCAAATCCAAATTGGGTATATACCTCATTGATCAGCCTTGTTACACCCTTGATCTCATCTGTGATCTGCTCCTGAGTCATGAAAATGTGGGCATCATCCTGATTGAAACAGCGCACGCGCATCAGGCCGTGAAGCTGTCCGCTCTTTTCATGGCGATGAACCAGTCCGATCTCACCCACTCTTAAAGGAAGGTCACGATAAGAACGCGGCTGAGACTTATATACCAGCATACCGCCGGGACAGTTCATTGGCTTGATTGCATAATCCTCATCGTCAATGACCGTAGTATACATATTAGCCTTGTAGTGATCCCAGTGTCCGGAGGTCTCCCAGAGCTTACGGCTTAAGATAACAGGAGTCGATACCTCCTGATATCCCTCTCTCAGATGGATCTCACGCCAGTAATCGATCAGCGTATTCTTTAAGGTCATTCCCTTTGGAAGGAAGAATGGGAAGCCTGGTCCCTCCTCTGCAAACATAAACAGGCCTAATTCCTTGCCCAGCTTTCTGTGGTCACGCTTCTTAGCCTCCTCCATCATGGTGAGGTAAGCTTCCATATCTGCCTTATTTGCAAATGCAGTGCCATAGATCCTGGTAAGCATCTTGTTCTTCTCGCTGCCTCTCCAGTAAGCACCTGCGATACTTGTCAGCTTAAATGCCTTTACACCCTTTGTATACATGATATGAGGGCCTGCACACAGGTCAGTGAATTCGCCCTGTGTATAGAAGCTGATGGTCTCCTCCTCCGGCAGATCCTCGATCAGCTCTACCTTGTATGGCTCCTCCTTCTCTTTCATGAACTGGATTGCCTCATTCCTCGGCAGCACAAATGGTTTTACAGGCAGGTTCTCCTTTACGATCTTAGCCATCTCTGCCTCTAATTTCTCCAGATCTTCAGGAGTAAAGCCTCCCTCTCTGTCAAAGTCATAGTAAAAGCCATCGTCAATGGCTGGTCCGATCGCCAGCTTTGTCTCGGGATACAGCCTCTTTACTGCCTGTGCCAGCACATGGGAGGCTGTATGGCGGATGACTCTTAACTCATCCTCTGCTTCCTGGACGCTTCCATCTGGTAAAATCATTTTCATGGTGATAAACACTCCTTTCTTTTCTGTGTTTGGTATCTTCTGGAATATGTCTTTATTGGTCTATGAAATAAAAAACCCCCGGACATATTCCTATGTCCAAGGGTGCATATACACGGTTCCACCTTGATTTTCACTCATTTATCCCTTAACGCGGGGCACGTCGGCATTTCATCTCAAAAGATT
The DNA here is from genome assembly GCF_020554865.1 of Lacrimispora sp. 210928-DFI.3.58. Classification (GTDB taxonomy): domain Bacteria; phylum Bacillota; class Clostridia; order Lachnospirales; family Lachnospiraceae; genus Enterocloster. Next base: position 6,850 of record NZ_JAJCIC010000008.1, on the reverse strand, counting down.
AAGATATCCCTGCCGCAGCTCAGGACTGGTCTTCATAAACACTCTGCATACAGCCCTTCCACCTGCCGGCTGCTCTCTGGATGCTTCCTGTTCACTACTGGTTCCTTCAGCGCTTTTCGCATTTCTGCTAACTCTGATTATAACATTTGCCCCCAATTTGTCAATACCCTTGTAACAGTTCAGATTTCCCCGCCGTCTGAACTGTTACATACCCTTACGCTTTTGTGGATAACCTTTACTTTCCATTCCGATTTTGTTAATATATCAGGTAGAATGATAGAAAAAGAAGGTAGTTACATGAAGATTGTCATTATCGACGGCCAGGGCGGCCGCATGGGAAAGGCCGTGATCGAACAGCTCCACAGGCGCTATCCGGAACTTGAGACATATGCCATCGGCACCAACAGCATTGCCACATCCGCCATGCTAAAGGCGGGCGCATCCTACGGTGCCACTGGTGAAAATCCTGTTATCGTCAATGCCCAGGATGCAGACATGATCATAGGCCCTATCGGCATTGTCATGGCAAATGCTCTTTTAGGGGAGATCACTCCTGCCATGGCAGCTGCCATCGGCACCAGCCGGGCCTATAAAATACTGATCCCGGTAAACCGCTGCAATCATTTTATTGTTGGGATCCAGGAAAATTCTCTGTCCGAATACATTAACATGGTCTGTGAAGAGGTTGGAAAGGAAGTGGGAAAATATGAGAACCGTTGAATTTAAAATGGAACGCCAGGGCCTTGTAAATGTGGGCGATCAGGTAAAGATCATTGAGCGCGAGGGCACAAGCAGCTACAGCTATATTATAGACCCGGCTGTAGCCATGTCCGGCTGCTTTGCTGCCAGGGACCGCATCAAATCAGAATACGGCATTGTAAAGGATATCCGTGAAAATGCAAGAGGTTTTTATGTGGTCGTGGATTTTGACGAGGATATGCCGAAATAGACATATTTTGAACAAAGTGGGCAAGCCCGCCTCAACTCCCCACTCCTCAATCCCCAGGGGCTTTGCCTGCTTTGCGCGCTACCGCGCGTGCTCTGCTTTTTAGAGCACATTTTCCTTCGCACGGCGTGTGCATCCTGCCGATCGGGCTTTTTGTTACATAGGAGGCTATGGAGGAGTTTCCTATGTAACGTAAAAAGCTGTTCTTCCAGCGATCGTATATCACTGGAAGGACAGCTTTTTCTCAACCTATAGGAATGATCTCCACCTCATCTGACGGCCGTGTAGTGGGAACAGGCACCGTGGGAGCCAATGTGGAAGGTACCGGCGTATTGGGAGCCGGTATTGTAGGCGCCGGGACAGTAGACGATGGAGCAGAAGGAACTGCCGTAGTAGGTGCCGGCTCAATGGGAGAGATGGGCGCTACCGTTCCTGTAGCAGCAGAGGTCTCCTCTCTGTTTGTTCCCTCTGTCACAGGATCCACATCAGATCCGATAGGCTTTATAACAGCATCTGTTTCCTCCTCCTTTTCTTCAGAGGCAAATTCGATTGATGTCTTATTGGATGCAGACAGCTTCACGGCCTTTGACCAGAGAACACTGGTGATCCCCCTGGATTGGCTCCACTCACAGTCATGCCAGAGGCAGTAGACCTCCCCGTCCTTTGCCATAACCAGCTCCAGCATATCATTTCCAGCCACATATTTTCCCGTTCTGGCCTCCCCGTCATGGAGCTTTAATATAGTTCCATCTTTCTTTATCACAACCACAGAGCCATAAGCCTGTTTCCAGGGAGCGGGATGGTATTCTCCATAGATTTCCCCTTCCTCTTCAAAGTAATACATGGTTTCTACCGTACCTAAAAATCTCTGGCTCACAGCCGTCTTCTGGCTTCCATCCAATCCGGCCTTAAATATCTGACTATACCATTCACCGCTTGTAGCCTTGTCCACATAAGCGCTGTAAAAAATAGAATTATCCACAATACAGTAGCTCTGTACACCATAATTTTCGTGGATAACGGTTTTATCCCCTGAAGCTGTCTTACTGCAGACAGCGCTCTTGGTACCGCTTCCGCTCAGGTAATAGGTGACACCGTTTGCCACAGGCTGTCCATGCTTTACCGCTGTGATCTTCCCGTCCTCATCAAATCGGTAGATCCTATCCCCCATTGTTATGCTGCCTCCGGTACTGGCGGAGGGAGGATTTCCTATTGCATCTACCAGATAACAGCTGTCATCCTTTATGATCACAGAATACTGCTCTCCTCCTACAGGCATCTCCGTTCCCGATGTGGCAGAATATATCTTACCGTTCTGAGAGTAATAAATAATACCATTTAAGAAGAAATAACCGCCCACATCCTCAGCAATGATCTCTTTCGTCTTCTGGCCTGGTATCATCCTTACAAGAGTGTCACACAGCTCCTTCTCAGCCTCTGTGAGTAAGGCTGTGCTGCTTTCCTTGACTTTTGGAAGATAATATACGTAATCACCTTCTGCTCTCATAGAATTGCGCGTAGTTCTCTCCGGGGCATCTGCATCTCCCAGAGGAAGAACCTTATTTTCCACTGTTCTTCTGTAGAGAATGGTCTTAAATATTCCTTCCTCCTCATCATCCAGATAACACCAGAAGGCATTTGTCCTAACAAGACTGTCCAGATTTTCCCCCGTATTGTCAGGAACATAGCTCAGATCTACCTGAATATCCTTTAAATATCCCTTTGTATCATGGAAGGTATACATTTGGCCCTCATGCTCCCACTGGCCTGTCATCATGATCCCTTTATCATCAAAATAATACAGGAAACCTTCGACCTCCAGCCACTGGCTGACAGCATATTTTCCTGTCTCTTTGTCGATCAGGTACTTCCAGCCTTCGTCCGTCTCATTCCAGCCTTCCGTTTCCTTCTTTTCAATCTCAATAGCTTCTGTGGAGGTTTCCTCCTCTGTTATGGCTTCCAATTTTTTATAATCTGACTGTATCTTTCCAAAAATCGTCACCACAACATAGATCGCCGTCACCATAACAACTGCTGCAACCAAAATCAAAAATACTGTTTTTATGGCTGAATCATCATTTCTGCGTTTTTTGCTCATAAGCATTTCCTCCATATAATTTCTTGTAAAGAAAAACAGCGGTTTTCCCTGCATCAACAAGAAAACCGCTATTTAAAGTTCATGAGCGTGCCGGGATTCGAACCCGGGACAACTTGATTAAAAGTCAAGTGCTCTACCGACTGAGCTACACGCCCCTATTTAATTCAATGCCCAAAGTCGGAATCGAACCAACGACACGAGGATTTTCAGTCCTCTGCTCTACCAACTGAGCTATCTGGGCTTATCTTTTGCATAATTTATTGCAAAAAAAATTGCGGGGGCAGGATTTGAACCTACGACCTTCGGGTTATGAGCCCGACGAGCTTCCAGACTGCTCCACCCCGCGCTAGGATTTAATTATAAAACTTATAAAATGTTTTGTCAACAAACATTTTAAATGGGCGAAGGTGGATTCGAACCACCGAAGGCATTGCCAGCAGATTTACAGTCTGTCCCCTTTGGCCACTCGGGAATTCGCCCATATTGATAGTATATACAGTTTTCTGTAAGAAATACATGGAATGGGGCCTACAGGGCTCGAACCTGTGACCCTCTGCTTGTAAGGCAGATGCTCTCCCAGCTGAGCTAAGACCCCAAATTGCATATAAATTGTCTTGCATGTAAACATGCAAACGACCCGGAACGGGTTCGAACCGTCGACCTCCGCCGTGACAGGGCGGCGCTCTAACCAGCTGAGCCACCGGGCCATTTAAGGCATATACATACCTTCAAAACCACATATTGAACTTTCCGATTTCAACCTAACCTTTTGGATAAGCCCTCGACCGATTAGTATTGGTCAGCTCCATGCATTACTGCACTTCCACCTCCAACCTATCTACCTCGTCGTCTTCAAGGGGTCTTACTCGCTTCTGCGATGGGATATCTCATCTTGAGGGGGGCTTCACGCTTAGATGCCTTCAGCGTTTATCCCGTCCGGGCTTGGCTACTCTGCCATAGGCTTGGTAACCTAACAGATACACCAGCGGCCCGTCCATCCCGGTCCTCTCGTACTAAGGACAGCTCCTCTCAAATATCCTTCGCCCGCGCCGGATAGGGACCGAACTGTCTCACGACGTTCTGAACCCAGCTCGCGTACCGCTTTAATGGGCGAACAGCCCAACCCTTGGGACCTGCTACAGCCCCAGGATGCGATGAGCCGACATCGAGGTGCCAAACCACTCCGTCGATGTGAACTCTTGGGAGTGATAAGCCTGTTATCCCCAGGGTAGCTTTTATCCGTTGAGCGATGGCAATCCCACTTTCATACCACCGGATCACTAAGTCCTAGTTTCCTACCTGCTCGACCCGTCGGTCTCGCAGTCAAGCTCCCTTATGCCTTTGCACTCTTTGGATGGTTTCCAACCATCCTGAGGGAACCTTTGAGCGCCTCCGATACCCTTTCGGAGGCGACCGCCCCAGTCAAACTCCCCACCTGACATTGTCCCCCGCCCAGGTCATGGGCGCAGGTTAGAAACCCAATACCGCAAGGGTGGTATCCCAACAGCGGCTCCGCAAAGACTGGCGTCCTTGCTTCTTTGCCTCCCACCTATCCTGTACATGCAGTACCGAATCCCAGTATCAAGCTGGAGTAAAGCTCCATGGGGTCTTTCCGTCCTGGCGCAGGTAACCAGCATCTTCACTGGTATTTCAATTTCACCGGGTGCATTGTCGAGACAGCGCTCAAATCATTACGCCTTTCGTGCGGGTCGGAACTTACCCGACAAGGAATTTCGCTACCTTAGGACCGTTATAGTTACGGCCGCCGTTTACTGGGGCTTCAATTCAGAGCTTCGCGTTTCCGCTAACCCCTCCTCTTAACCTTCCAGCACCGGGCAGGCGTCAGCCCATATACCTCACCTTACGGTTTTGCATAGACCTGTGTTTTTGCTAAACAGTTGCTTGAGCCTATTCTCTGCGGCCTGATTTCTCAGGCACCCTTTCTCCCGAAGTTACAGGGTCATTTTGCCGAGTTCCTTAACAATGCTTCTCCCGCCGGCCTTAGGATTCTCTCCTCATCCACCTGTGTCGGTTTACGGTACGGGCACATATCACACTATAGCGGCTTTTCTTGGCAGCCCGGATCTCACACTTCGCTACTTTTGTTCGCTTCGCATCACGCATTCGGATTACCGGACGGATTTGCCATTCCGGCTCCTATCTTCGCTTGCCCTGGTCTTCCCATTCCCAGGATGTGATACCTTTCTGCGTCCCCACAGTTCTGATGATATGCGGTACAGGAATTTCAACCTGTTGTCCATCGGCTACGCCTCTCGGCCTCGCCTTAGGCCCCGACTTACCCAGAGCAGATCAGCTTTACTCTGGAAACCTTAGATATTCGGCCTGGAGGATTCCCACCTCCATCTCGCTACTCATTCCGGCATTCTCTCTTCTTAGCGCTCCACAGCTCCTTATCGGTACTGCTTCGCTGCGCTAAGAATGCTCCTCTACCAACCCCTTGGGGTTCCTAAGCTTCGGTGTTGTGTTTTAGCCCCGGACATTTTCGGCGCAGGACCTCTCGACTAGTGAGCTATTACGCACTCTTTGAATGTGTGGCTGCTTCTAAGCCAACATCCTAGTTGTCTCTGAAATCCCACATCCTTTTCCACTTAACACACACTTGGGGACCTTAGCTGTAGGTCTGGGCTCTTTCCCTTTTGACTACCCAACTTATCTCGTGCAGTCTGACTCCCGTACATCATTTATTCGGCATTCGGAGTTTGATATCCCTTGGTAAGCTTTGACGCCCCCTTAGGAATTCAGTGCTCTACCTCCGCTAAACTAATACGAGGCTAGCCCTAAAGCTATTTCGAGGAGAACCAGCTATCTCCGGGTTCGATTGGAATTTCTCCCCTATCCACACCTCATTCCCACCCTTTTCAACGGATGTGGATCCGGACCTCCACGGAATTTTACTTCCGCTTCATCCTGGACATGGATAGGTCACCCGGTTTCGGGTCTGCCTTCGCTGACTTGACGCCCATTTGAGACTTGGTTTCCCTTCGGCTCCGAGCCTATAGCTCTTAACCTCGCCAGCAACGGCAACTCGCCGGACCGTTCTACAAAAAGTACGCGGTTGCACCTTAACGTGCTTCCACAGCTTGTAAACACAGGGTTTCAGGTTCTTTTTCACTCCCCTCCCGGGGTCCTTTTCACCTTTCCTTCACAGTACTATGCGCTATCGGTCACTAAGGAGTATTTAGCCTTGGGGGGTGGTCCCCCCGACTTCCCGCAAGGTTCCACGTGTCTCGCGGTACTCTGGATCCTGCCGCTGCCTATCGCTTTCATGTACGAGACTTTCACTCTCTACGGTCTGACTTCCCAGACAGTTCCATTAACGATTCGGCTCACTTTTGCAGTCCGTAACCCCAGCGTGCACGCACGCTGGTTTAGGCTCCTCCGGTTTCGCTCGCCGCTACTCCCGGAATCGATGTTTCTTTCTCTTCCTCCGGCTACTTAGATGTTTCAGTTCACCGGGTTCCCTCTGTATGGCTATGGATTTACCATACAGTGGCTGAGGGCTTCTCAGCCAGGTTTCCCCATTCAGATATCTCCGGATCAATGGATATTTGCTCCTCCCCGAAGCTTTTCGCAGCTTATCACGTCTTTCATCGGCTCTTAGTGCCAAGGCATCCACCCTGCGCTCTTTATAGCTTAACCAAAATGACTTTCATCTGCGGGTGCGGATTACTCATCTGGGATGCATAGCGTTGCATCCTCTGGTTTTAGGTTTGTTTTGTTTGTTCCATACAATCGCTTGTATGGCCTCGGATGTCTTGATATTCGATTTGAATATTCAATTCTTT
>NZ_JAJCIC010000079.1 GCF_020554865.1 Lacrimispora sp. 210928-DFI.3.58 | reverse complement strand
TGAAACCAAGAATAACGGAAAACGGAATTGATTATATCCTTGTCGGAGATTACTATATCCCAGATTTGAAGCTGCCGGAGGAACATCGCCCTATCGGAAAGTACGGACGGATGCACCGGGAGTATTTAAGAGAAGTCCACCCAGCCAAATTGAACACCTTGACCTTGACAGGGGAGTTATGGACATACCTTGCAGACCTGAACGAACAGGCACAGGAACGGTTAGACACCATCATGGAGCAGATGAAAGATGCCGAGGGCGTGACCGAGGAATTGAAACGAACCCAACAAATGGAATGGGTGCGGCGTTGCAATAACATTCACAACCGGGCAGAAGAAATTATTTTGCAAGAGATGATTTATTCATAACGGTATGGTAGAATGATTATGACAAATAAGAATTTTTTGCTCCATACGCCCTTGACAATAGTCCTTACAATATACTATAATAGTATTTGTAAATACTATTTGTAAGAGGAGGACTTATGGAAAACAATCATTTTAACGTTGCGTGGGAGAAAAGCACTGCGCTATATACAAAAGCAGCTTCAGTACTTGGCATCGGATACCCGGAAATGATGGTGCTGTATGCGCTGGAATCCATGGGAGAACTGACGCAAAAGCAGATCGCAGAGAATTTCGGTATGCAAAAACAGACGGTTCATACGGTCGTGAGCGCACTTCAAAAGAAGGGCTATTTACTGTTGGAGGCCAGCGAGGGCGATAAACGTGAGAAGCGGATCGTCTTGACTGAAAGCGGACAGGTATACGCCCACAGAATGATTGCGCCTTTACGAAAAGCCGAGGAGAAGGTTTATAGAACAATCGGGAACGAACGGCTCCAAGCCATGTGTGAAATTCTTGACCTTTTCAATCTTCTCTTTGAAAGAGAGCTGAGAGGAGGGCTGGGCAGTGAATAACAAGCGGACTTTCTTTCAGTATGTGATTCCGTCCGTGTTATCCTTTGCGCTTTCCGGGGTGTATGCCATCGTTGACGGTTTCTTTGTAGGCAACTCAATCGGGGATGCCGGACTTTCCGCAATCAACATTGCATATCCCATCACGGCGGTCCTGCAATCCGTAGGGACAGGAATCGGAATGGGCGGTTCAGTCAAATACTCCATTCTGAAAGCAGCAGGAAATGAGAAAAAAGCACGGGAGTTCGTTGCCGGTGCAACATGGCTGATGCTTCTTTTCAGCGCTGTCCTGACTGTCACCGTTTTCTTCACTTCAGAGAAAATCCTTTCTGCCCTTGGTGCATCGGGCGAGTTGCTTACTCTGGGAAATGAGTATATCAAGGTAATTGCCCTTGGAGCGATTTTACAGGTGTTCGGCACCGGACTGGTTCCGTTTATGCGTAATTACGGCGGTTCTTTGTGGGCAATGATCGCTATGATCTGCGGCTTTGCTACCAATGTTGCTCTTGACTATACTTTTGTGTGGGTTCTTGGACGGGGCATGTACGGTGCGGCATTGGCGACCATTATTGGGCAGGGAGTTACCATGGCGGTTGCACTCGTGTATTGCGCCATCAAAAAGAACCTCACTCTGAAAATCGCACCTGTTGATACCCCGAAAACGGCATTTCAGATATTAAAAATCGGACTTGCTCCATTTGGCTTGACCCTTGCCCCAAATATCTCTCTTGTGATCATCAACCGATTTTCGGTTTATTATGGCGGACAGGAGGCTATCGCCACCTATGCCTGTATCTCCTATATCATCTGCATTGTTTATCTTCTTTTGCAGGGTGTCGGTGATGGTAGCCAGCCGCTCATGAGTCAGTTCTACGGAGCAGGCGAAGAAAAATCGCTCAAACAAACCAAAACGCTGGCGTATGAATTTTCCATGGTTTTGGCGGTAATCAGTGCGATTCTGATTTACCTGCTCCGTGGAAAGATTGGACTACTGTTCGGTTCATCTGCCGAGGTAAACGCAGGGGTCATAAAGGTCATGCCGATCTTCCTTGTGTCGGTTCCGTTTGACGCCATCACACGAGTTTCCGCGGCGGCTTTCTACGCAACCGAAAAAAGTGTGCTGTCCTATGTTCTGACCTTTATCGAACCCATCATCATGCTGGTGTTGATGCTGATGCTGCCGCCGGTGTTTGGCGGTCAAATCACGATTTGGTGGAGCGCCGTATTTGCAAAGGTCATTACCGCATCAGTAAGCATTGTGCTGTCCGTTAGATACAGCGCACAAAGAAATCGATAACTTCCAGTTTATCGTTCTGATTTTCAACTGAATAACCACAGTAAAAACCGCTGCTACATGGAAGCTAACAAACCATGCAACAGCGGTTTTTCTTTACCGTTTTTTCCTTTGGCTGATAGGCGTTCCCATTTTCTTTGATTTTTTGAGAATCCGAATGAGCCAGCGGAATTCTTCTTCCGACAGATTTTTATAGTTGATACCGAGTTGCTTGCAATAAAGGATGACCAGCTTTTCATCCCGACTGCCCTTGAAATTTTCGACCGCTTCCAGATTTTCTTTCAGTTCATCGGCAACGGTGGTCTGGGGCGCACTCTCACTGTCCTTTTTGTGAGTTTCCCGAATATCCCGGATAATGAGATTGAGGTCATCCAGAACCATGTGGCTGAAATATTCATCATCGCTGATATGGGCGGCTTGCAACACTTTCAAATGGGGGTCATCTTCGCCGGGGCGATACCGTTCAATGATTTCATGCCGGACGGTATCGACAAGTGCATTGAGATTTTGAATCTGCATGGTGGCAATCCCGTCCACATAAATCTCAATGTCTGCAAGAAACTTGATAAAATCTTTATGTGTGGCAAGCTCACAGAGCAGACGGTTGTTAATCCGACCGCTTTTCAGGAGAGCAACCATCTCATCATTCAAATGCAGCTCCGTCAATGACGTGTTGATCTGCTCCCTGTTCTCTGTCCGGCACAGTAGATAATCAACGGAAACCCCATAGAAGTCTGCCAGCGTGATAAGGTTGCCATGATTGATTTCCTTAAAATCCTCTTTTTCATAACTTCCGAGAGCAGATTTGGAAATACCCGTCAGCTTTGATAGTTCTTCCAGATTTAAGCCTTTGTCCTTGCGGAGTTCCCAAAGGCGTTCCTGTATGCTTGTTGCTCCTTTCATGGGCGCACACTCCTTTCCGGCGGTTTCATTGCTGCCGCTTAACTGGATTATATCACACTTTCCGCAATCGTGGAAATTTCTGATTTTTACTCCTAATTCCTACTTTGTGGACATACGGCACAGGGCACAAAAATGTTCTATGATACAGGTAGTTCATCGATGGATTATTCCAATCGAATGACCAGCCTGTGTGGGATATGCTTCCCCGGCGATGTAGTGCCATGACTTTTGGCAGGGATGTGGAGGAACCCTGACCAAAACGAGCATACCAAAGGGAGCGATACGCCGCTGTGAGATTCAGGGGAGGAACGACACCGGGGAGAACTGGCGAACTGACACCGAAATGATACCGAAACACGACAATCTGATAGGGGGATAGCCTACCCTATCGCTGATACTTCGGGAGATTTTAGGCGGCTCTATGGCTGTAATTTTGCCGAAAATCGCCCCGAAACCATACACTAAAACGGGAGGAAACACAATATGCCGAGAATGAGTAAAAAGAGGAAATATGAGCTTTCCTTTTACCTCAATGACCGGGGGCGTGTCACTTACAACGAATTATGCCGGAAATGCCAGCATGGGTGCAGGCAGAGCTTCCGGGCGGTTGTGATTGACTGCCCCCGTTATTTATCCAAACGAGCAAAGAAAAAGGAGGCACACACCGAATGAATTTTGAATTTATGACGATAGACACACCCTTGCCGCCCTGTATGCCCTTTCCCAGAGCGTTGACAGGATTTCCAGTCAGCAGCACCGCAAAGGTCATGTACTGCCGGATGCTGGACGCTATGCTGTCCAAAGGGCAGGAGGACGAGAACGGAATCCTGTTTGTCTGCTTCCCTGTCACAGCCATTGCCGCAGTCCTGTCCCGCAGTCCCATGACGGTCAAGCGTTCTCTGAATGAACTGGAAACCGCCGGACTTATCATGCGGGTGCGTCAGGGCGTTGGAGAACCAAACAGGATTTATGTGCTGATACCGGGAAAGGAGGACGCTGCCCTTGCCTGATACCTCAAAGCTGGAAAAGCTCAACAGGGAGCTGGAGAAAAGCGAAAAGAAGCTGCGGAAAGCCATTAATGATGAAAAGGTATTGCAGCACCAGTTGAAGCAGCTTACCCGAAAGGAACGGACGCACCGGCTCTGTACCCGTGGCGGTATGCTGGAAAGTTTTCTGCAAGAGCCGGAACGCCTGACAGATGATGATGTCATGCTGTTATTGAAACTCATTTTTCACAGGCAGGACACGCAGGAACTATTGAAAAAACTGCTGGAACGGAAGAAGCCGGAAACCCCTTAGTTTACTAAGGGCGCAATTATACACCACCCAGAGGTTGGTGCATTGCGTTCTCCGAAGGCTCCTCGCCGGAGGGCTGTGATTTTCCGCAGTCAAGGTCTGCTCCAAATCATACAGGGGACGCTACGCTTCCCCTGCGCTGGCTGCCGCCAGCTACCCTTTTGTGTACTTGCCATCTGGGGACACCTTGCGTTGCAAGCTGTTCCCAGCCGACAAGTTTCATAAAATATGCTATCTTTTCGATAGCCAATGAAGTATAATGAAGATGACAACAAATCGGCATTTGTAAAGGAGGATTTACAATGAAGAAAATTGGATTAGGTATTGCGATACTACTCTTTGCCATTATAATTTCTCTTTGCTCATCAGGAATGGGGCTGCTCGTTATCGGAATTGGGATTGTAGGATTGATTTTTTCAATCATAGGATTTATAGAACGCAAGTAAAATAACTTCCAGTTTGTCAGCTTCACATCGGGTCAACTTGCCCCGAACTTTTACAATTAAATACCCGCCGCCCACATAGCGGCACACCGAGCAGGAAATCTGAAAAAGGTCTCCTGCTTTTTTTCTGCCCAAAATGAGGTGGTAAAACGCCACCCCGTCCACCAATTAGCGAAAGGAGGGACACGAAATGCCCTGTCCACACAACGAAATCACGATTGTTCAGCGCAGCCAGCGGCAGTCTGCGGTTGCCG
>NZ_JAJCIC010000078.1 GCF_020554865.1 Lacrimispora sp. 210928-DFI.3.58 | reverse complement strand
AGAGCATCTGCCTTACAAGCAGAGGGTCACAGGTTCGAGCCCTGTAGGCCCCATTTGTATTATAAGCGGGTGTGGTGGAATAGGCAGACACAAGGGACTTAAAATCCCTCGGACTTATCATCCGTGCCGGTTCAAGTCCGGCCACCCGCATGGATGGCGCAGAACCGAACAAAGTATGTTCCGTTTCTGCGCTGTTTATATATGCTGGATCGGAAAGCAAGTAATAAAGCTAAGATACTTGACAGGCATTCAGGAAGAATTTATAATTAGATAGATGCGCGGGTATGGTGGAATTGGCAGACACGCCAGATTTAGGTTCTGGTTCGCGAGAGTGCAGGTTCGAGTCCTGTTACCCGCATGAGAAGGCACAGAGATGGACGGGAGATGTCCGTTTCTGTGTCTTTTTGCATACTAGAAAGATCTAACATTTTTCTATACCGCCATATTAACTATATGTGGATAATATGGCGGTATCTAATTTCACATAAAAGGCTATATTATCAAAAAAAGTACATGCAGTCCCTCCATGTTATCAAAATAAGTCTTTACTCTCACCAAAAACCATGCTATGATGAATTTTGCAAATTGTAAAAGCAAGGTAAAGAAAAAGTAAATATTAGGAAAAACACAAAAGAAAGAGAGTAGGTAATCAAAAAATGGATATGTCCCTTCCCTTTTTTATGAGGCAGGTGGTTACGAATCCGGCGCTGCTGATAACCGTGGTGCTGACGCTGGGAGTGATCTGTGTGAACGGAATCACTGATGCTCCGAATGCAATTGCCACCTGTGTGTCCACCCGTTCCCTGGATGTGAACATTGCCATTGTTATGGCTGCTGTCTGTAATTGCGGCGGCATTGTATTTATGACAATGGTCAATTCTACTGTGGCTATGACGATCACCAATATGGTAGATTTTGGAGACGACAGCTCAGTGGCGTTGGTGGCTCTGTGTGCAGCGCTGGTCTCTATTGTTGTTTGGTCTATTTTTTGCTGGTACAGCGGATGTCCCACCAGTGAAAGCCACTCATTGATCGCTGGCCTGACAGGAGCGGCGATCGCGATCCGGGGCGGTTTTTCAGCTATCAATGTGGCAGAGTGGATGAAGGTCGTGTATGGACTGGTTTTGTCAGTCACTCTGGGATTCTCCAGCGGATTTTTGTCCTGTAGGATCGTAGCCTGGATCTGCAGGAATATGGACCGGCGTAAGACGGATGGATTTTTCAAATATGCCCAGATTGCAGGCGCGGCCGCCATGGCCTTTATGCACGGCGCCCAGGACGGACAGAAGTTCATGGGAGTGCTTTTGCTGGGAATCTGTATGGTAAATGGCAGCAGCAATACGTCAGGAGTCCGGTTCCCACTGTGGATGCTCCTGTTAAGCTCTGCAGCTATGGCTTTGGGAACCTCCATCGGGGGCAAGAAGATCATCAAATCTGTGGGAATGGATATGGTAAGGCTGGAAAAGTACCAGGGATTTTCTGCGGATATTGCGGGAGCGGCCTGTCTGCTGTTCTTCTCGCTTTTCGGCATTCCTGTGAGCACGACCCACACAAAGACAACATCCATTATGGGCGTAGGTGCGGTGAAGCGATTGTCTGCCATTAACTTTGGTGTGGTTAAGGATATGGCGATGACCTGGGTCATGTGTTTTCCGGGCTGCGGTCTGATTGGATTTTGTATGGCAAAGCTGTTTATGATGGTGATACACGGTTAAAGGAGAGAGAACATGTCAAAGAAAAGTGATGCGTACTATTTTGATAATTTCATTGAATGCTCAGCATGTGCGGTTGAGGCAGCAAGAATGCTGGAGACAAATCTGAAAAATTTTCAGGTGGCTGCCCTGGAGGAAAATCTGAACCATCTTCATCGGATCGAGCACAGTGCGGATAAGAAGAAGCATGAGATGATGGGAGTCCTTGTAAAGGCGTTTATCACTCCCATTGAGCGGGAGGACATCATGCTTTTAAGCCAGAGCATCGATGAGGTGACAGATAAGATCGAGGATGTTCTGATCCGCGTTTTCATTAATAATGTGCAGTCGATCCGTCCGGAAGCGGTTTCTTTTGCGGATATTATTATCCGGTGCTGTGAAAATTTAAAGGAGATCATGGATGAATTTGCAGATTATAAGAAATCGAAAAATCTGCACAGCCTGATCATTGGAATGAACGAGCTGGAGGAGGAAGGCGACAGGCTGTTTATGACCTCCATGCGCAGGCTCCACACAGAGGTGACAGATCCTCTTGAGATCATTGCGTGGAGAGAGGTTTTCATTTATTTGGAGAAATGCTGTGATGCATGTGAGCATGTGGCAGATGTGGTAGAAAGCGTTATGATGAAAAATTCATAGGCACGGAGGAAGGCAGGCAAAAGAGCGGCCTCGTGCTGTCGGAGAAGGCATTATTCCTGGAAAATGGCAGGGATAATGCCTTTTTCACATGGCTGACACAAAATTTACAAGAGCTTTACACATTTTCCAGGTACTCTATATGAGAAAAGCAAAGGAGAGGAGGATGCAGGATGGCCAGGGAAGTATTTGAACGGTATGAGAAAAAATATGTGCTGACAAAGGAGCAGTACAGCAGCCTCATGCTGGTGATGGGCGGTATGTTTTCTCTGGAAGAATATGGGAGGCATACGATCTGCAATATCTACTTTGATACGCCGGATTACAGGCTGATCAGGACATCTCTGGAGAAACCGCTGTATAAAGAGAAGCTGCGCTTGAGAGGCTATGGGGCGCCCCTTACGGACGATTCCATGGTTTATGTGGAGCTGAAGAAAAAGTTCCGGTCTGTCGTGTATAAGCGCAGGATAGGGATGCAGCTGGAGGAGGCACGAAGATACCTGTACTATGGCATTCAGCCGGAAACGGACGGACAGGTGCTCTCAGAGCTTGATTACACCATGAAGCGCTATGAGCTAAAGCCTATGGCCTATATTTCCTATGAGCGGGAGGCTTATGTGTATGATATGGATCCCCAGCTGCGGGTAACCTTTGACCGGAATATCCTGGGGCGGTCCGGGGAGCTGGATCTGCGTGTGGAGCCCTATGGACGGAAGATCATAGAGGAAGGGGAGGTCCTAATGGAGATAAAGATTCCGGGGGCCATGCCGGTGTGGCTGTGCAGGCTTTTAGGAGAACTTCGGATTTTTCCTGTATCCTACTCCAAATACGGGATATATTATTCCAGGTATGTGCAGCCTTCTCTGGATTGGAGAATGATGGAGATGCAGATGCAGCGGACAGAGCAGAATATCGTACAAGGAGGAATTATCTGTGCTTGAGAGTATCATAAATGGAGCAGTGGCCAACATCACGGGCGGACAGATGGCAGTATGTACAGCTGTTTCTCTTGCCATGGGAGCGGTATTGGCAGGGATACATAGATACAGGAACAGGAGCAGCAGAAGCTTTTTGATGACTCTTGTGCTTCTGCCCGTTATTGTCCAGATGGTGATAATGATGGTAAATGGAAATCTGGGCACGGGAGTGGCAGTTATGGGGGCTTTTGGTCTGGTGCGCTTCCGTTCGCTGCCGGGAGATGCCAGGGAAATCAACAGCGTATTTTTGGCAATGGCGGTAGGTCTGGCAGATGGCATGGGATACATAGGGATATCCATCCTCCTCACAGGGCTGGTAGGGGTAGTGACAGTGCTGCTTCTGGAAATGCCTGACAGGAGCAGTCGGTTCCTTCAGAAGGAGATCAGAGTGACCATACCGGAGGATTTGGATTACACGGGTATTTTCGATGACATTTTTACAAAGTATACGAAAAAGGCAGAGCTGCTCAGGGTGAAGACCGTGAACATGGGAAGCCTGTATGAGCTGTATTATCAGGTGGAGTTAAAGAACCAGGAGATTGAAAAGGCCATGCTGGACGAGATCCGGTGCAGGAATGGCAATCTGACGATTGTGTGCGGACGTATGGATACCAATGCCGGAGGGCTGTAAAAGATATGATGTGGTGGCGCATATAGGTTTACTATGGGAGGTAGATGGAATATGAAAAGAAAAAATATGCAAAGATGGGCGGCAGCAGGACTGGCCCTTGCAATGGCAGTACAGCTTGCAGGCTGCCGCAGCGCCGGAGAAAGTCAGGATATGTCTCAGGCAGAGGCAAGAGAACAGGAGAACAGTGCTGAGAAGGAGCAGGCAGCCAGCCAGGGGCCGGCCCGGAATGAAGCGGGAGAAAGACCGGAACTCAGACCGGGAGGAGAATGGGATCAGGGAGAAGTCCAGGCGCCTGAGGGAGATGGAAAGCACGGCGAATATGATGAGGAAGACTTAAATGCCGGCTGGAAGGAAGAGGAAGCAGTAATCCTATCATGCAATGGCAGGGAGGCAGACATACAAGGGGAAGGTGCTTCTCTTAAGGACGGAGTGATACAAATTGAAAAAGCCGGAACTTATGTGCTCAGGGGAAGCTTTGAAGGGCAGATAGCAGTAGATGCAGGCAGGGAGGATATCGTGCGCCTTGTGCTGGACGGAGTGCAGCTCTCAAACAGCAGCTCTTCTCCTATTTATGGGATACAGAGTGGAAAGATCATCCTTGTGCTGGCGGAAGGGTCTGAGAATACGGTGACAGATGGGACAGAGTATGTGTTTCCTTCTGCTGAGGAGGATGAGCCGGATGCAGCGATCTTCAGCAAGGATGACTTAACCATAAATGGATCAGGGACATTGACAGTAATTGGTAATTACAGCAATGGGATACGTTCAAAGGACGATCTGAAAGTGATCTCCGGCAATATCCGGATCACAGCAGTGAAGGATGCATTGAAAGGAAAGGATTCGGTAACAGTAAAGGATGGCAGCATCAGGATCGACAGCGGAGAAGACGGGATCAAGTCCAACAATGATTCAGACTCGGAAAAAGGCTATGTTGTGATCGAAGGAGGAAAGATCGATATCCGGTGCGGTGACGATGGCATTCATGCGGAGACCTGGCTTACTATTATGGATGGTTCCATACAGATACGTGAGAGCAATGAAGGACTGGAGGGACTGAAGGTGGATATTAATGGCGGGGAGATCCAGGTAACCTCCAGCGATGACGGCATTAATGCGGCAGGAGGCGATTCTGACGGGGAAGAGGAAAACAGAGGCCTTGGAAAAATGCAGGTAAATGAGGATGCTTATGTCCGCATTACAGGTGGAAAAGTCCGTGTAAATGCCATGGCGGATGGAATTGATTCCAATGGACATTTATTCATGGAAGGAGGAGAAGTTTACATCAGCGGCCCTGTAAGCGATGGAGACGGAGCTTTGGATTATAATGGGACAGCGCTCATAAGCGGAGGGATCTTTGTGGCTGCTTCCAGCGCAGGCATGATGCAGACATTTTCCCAAAGCTCCAGCCAGCCGATGGTGATGGCCTACTACAGCGAGGCGAAAGAGGGCAGGGCAGAGCTTCTGGATGAAAGCGGCAGCCTTCTGGTTGAATATGAACCGGAGAAGGCATTTTACTGCCTGTTAGTCAGCACGCCGGGGCTGCAGGAAGGAGAACAGCTGCAGCTTAAGGCGGGCAATGAGATACAGGAGCTTACCGTCCAGGGCATCCTTACCCAGGTTGGCGAGCGCCCGGCGGGAAGGGGCTTCGGACACGGAGGAAAAGGCGAACCGGGGAAAAGGGAAGGTCAGAATGGGGAGATGCCTCCGGGAGGACCGGGAAATGACATGGGTGCTGTGCCGGGAGGCGGTGAAAGAGGTACAGGCGCCAGGATGGAAGGGCGTGAAAGAGGAGCAGACGCTTCAGCAGAAGGGCGTGAACGGGAGCCCGGAGCTGTACTGGAAGGTGCCGGAGCGGGTGCAGGCGGAGAAAATGGAGGCTGAGCCAGGAAAAAGACTGTAGGTTTGTCAAACATTTGTTACACTGACTGCAAATAATTCTTTAGCACCTG
>NZ_JAJCIC010000077.1 GCF_020554865.1 Lacrimispora sp. 210928-DFI.3.58 | reverse complement strand
TTGATATCTTATCACAGTTATTTGCTTTTGTCAACAACTTTTTTATTTTTTCTTTTGTGCTTTTGGCTTTCTTTGTTTCTCACCTCAGCGCGAGTTATATAATATCAAACCTTTCGACCTTTGTCAACAATTTTTTTGTATTTTTTTAATTTTTTATTCTGCTTCTTCAATTCCGACATTTATTGATGATCTCATTGGCTTTTCGGTAGATCCACTCTGGCTCTTCTCCAATATAGAATGTCCCATTTTCATAGAGAATATTCCCATTTACCATTGTCATCTTCACATTCTGTTTGCTTCCGCTGTAAACCAGATTCTTGCCCAGATTATTTTCAGGCTGCATATTGGGCTGGTGCAGGTCGATCATGATCAGGTCCGCACATTTTCCCGCCGTCAGGGTATCACAATCCCAAAGGCCCATTGCATGAGCTCCTCCCACAGTCGCCATCCAAAGCACATGGTCTGCCTCCACAGCCGCAGCATTCTGTTCCCGCAACTTTCCCAGTCCTGTTGTCAGGAACATTTCCCGGAACATATCCAGACAATTATTGCTGGCAGGCCCATCTGTTCCGATTGCCAGATGGATCCCCATATCCATCATTTTCTGTACAGGTGCAATACCGCTGGCCAACTTCACATTTGACCCGGGGTTCGTTACTGCCCACAGCCCCCTTTTTTTAAATATTTCCAAATCTTCCTGGCTCATATGTATGCAGTGATATCCTCCGCCTCCATATTGGAAGATCCCTAAGCTGTCCAGATAAACGGTTGGCGTTGTTCCATTCCGCTGGATGCACTGCTCTACTTCAGAAATACTTTCTGAATTGTGTGAAAATACTGGTGCCTTATATTTTTCTGCCAAACGGGCAATGCCCCTTAACCGCTCTTTCCCTGTAGTATATTCTCCATGAAATCCCAAATGGTAGCGTATCAGAGGATGGAAATGGTTCAGCTCCACATAATTTTCCTCCTCCTCTTCAATAGATGAAACAAAATCATTCAGCGCACCCGCAAGAACTGTTCGGAAGCCACAGTCAGCAGATGATCTTGCAATCTGCCTTGGCTGAAAATACATGTCAAAATTGGCTGTGATGCCGCTTGTAAGATATTCCATCAGTGCCAGCTTGCACAGAAGATAAATGTCATCCCCCTGAAGCTTTGCTTCCATGGGGAATACCTGTTTATTCAGCCAGTCAAGAAGCGGAAGATCATCTGCATAGGAACGCAGGAAGGTCATAGCAGAATGAGTATGGGCGTTTTTGAAGCCAGGCAGCAGCAGATTCCCCTTGCCATCGATCTCTCTGTCCCATTTTGGCGGAAAATGCCCCTGAATGTCTCTCTGGCTTCCTGCATAGGTGATCTTCTTTCCCTCCACCCAAAGCTCTCCGTCATGAATGATGTCTGTCCCATCTTCCATTGTCATTAGCTTTACTCTGTAAAAGCGAATATTCATTCTGCTCTCCCTTCTGTCCTCACTGCCCTTTGGTTACCTTTCTTTTCCCATCCGTATCACAGCCTCTGTCACCAGCTGCTTAAACAGAGGAGCCACGCGCTCACCTGTTTCCTTTACTTCCTCATGGCTCAAGGGCTGATCCGTCATTCCGCAGGCCAAATTGGAAATGCAAGAAATGCCGCAGATCTTCATCCCCATGTGATTGGCCGCCACAGCCTCGCAAGCGGTACTCATCCCTACGGCATCCCCTCCCAGGGTGCGGACCATCCTCACCTCCGCCGGTGTTTCATATGCAGGCCCTGTCAGCTGCATATATACTCCTTCCTTTAAATCAATGCCCAAATCCTCTGCACTGCTGCGCAGGATGGCCTGAAGCTGCTTATCATAGACCTCACTCATATCACAGAAACGTACTCCCAGCTCTTCTATATTCGGCCCGATCAAGGGCGATGGCACGAAGGAGGATATCTGGTCTGTGATCATCATAAAATCTCCTGCACAAAAGCCTGCATTCACGCCACCGGCAGCATTTGTGAGGAACAATATCTCCGCTCCCATAAGCTTCATGAGCCTGACGGGCAGAACCACATCTGTCATATGGTATCCTTCATAGTAATGTATGCGCCCCTGCATCATCACAACGGGAACACTGCCTATATGCGCAAATACAAAGCAGCCCTTATGCCCCGCTACTGTTGATACCGGAAATCCTTTTATCTCATGATATCCTATCACGGCCTCTGCCTGAACCGTGTCTGCATAATCCCCCAGTCCGGAGCCCAGGACCAGAGCGATCTTCGGTTCAAAGGGGATGCGGGCTTTGATACTTTCGTAGCATGTTGTCAGCTTTTCGTATACCTGATTCATGTGGAACCTCCTTTTATGTTCAGCACCATGTTATCTTTTGAAAAAATTATACCATACAACCTCTATAAAGAAAATAAAAGAAGACCTGACCCGGCTGCCTTTCAGCTTTCACATCTGTTTCAGCTCAAAAGGCGGCCGGAATCAGGCCCGTTTCAATGATCCTTATTTGTAAAACAATGTATTTACATCCACTGCATTCTCTATCATCCCAGTCTCCAGCATAAAGTCTGCTGTCCTCTGAAAACCTTCTCTGTCAGCATCCGTAAGCTCCAGGGAGAAATCATAGAGAGGCTCCATCTCTTTTACTGCCTCTGTATCCAGATCCAGAGACTTTGCCACAAGCTCTGTGGTCTCCTCCGGATTCTCTGTCATAAAATCAGCAATGGTATTCTGTGCTTCCATTAAGCCCTCGATCACCTCTGGATGCTCCTGATAGAAGTCGTCCCTCACTGCCACAGCAATAATGGCATTGATCAGTCCCTGTCCGTTTGTCACCAGATGGCGTCCCTGTTTTTCTGCCTGGTAAGCTGTTGGACCTGCAAGCATCGCCACATCGACACTTCCATTCTCTAAGCCTGCATTGGCATCCGGTATTGACATGTTGACAAAGTTGACATCCTCAATGGTCATTCCGGCAGTTGCCAGGTATGCTACCAGCAGCTCGTGCAGGTTCGTTCCCACAGGGCCTGCAACAGTCTTGCCCTTTAAGGCTTCAGGGCTTGTGAGGCTGTCATCCTTTGAATAGAGGCAGAATGCCTTTGGAGAACGGCTGTACATATTCAGGACCTTGATGTCAGCACCGTTTGCAGCCGAGAGGATCACAGAGGTTGCACCTACTGCGTAGAGCACCTGAACATCTCCGGAAGCCAGAGCCTGAGTCTGGTCTGCTCCTGAGGTCAGCTCTGCATATTCTACCGAAATTCCCTGATCTGCAAAGGTATCAGCGAAAATGCCTTTTTCCTTTTCAACGATCGTTGGCACATTTAAGGGGGAGGTTACATACGTAAATACCAGCTTGTCCAGCGTTGTCCCTGCCTCTTTTGTTGCCTCTGTTTCCTCCTGAGTCTCTGCCTCAGCAGTGGTTTCCTCCTCTTTTATACTTTCTGTCTGGGCAGCTGCCGTTGTCTCTTTCTGTACTGCCCCTCCGGAGCACCCGGTGAGAACTGACGCGCACATGCACACTGCAAGCGCCATCGATACAATCCTTCGCATAAATTTTCCTCCTCATTTTGTTTTATTTATCATTATTTAAATTTTTAATGATATCGCGTTTTAGTTCAATAAATGTCTCGTCCAGAAGATTCCGAAACTTCTCTGTTTTAGGCAGTTCAAATTCTGTCTTCACCCGCCCATTTTCAATAATTATGATCTTATTTCCCAGCAAAAGCGCCTCATCAATGCTGTGCGTCACAAACAGGATACTGGCACCCTGAATGCGCTGAACCCGCAAAAGTTCCTTCTGCATCTGCTCCCTTGTAAAATAGTCCAGAGCTGCAAACGGTTCATCCATCATGATAAAGGATGGTCTGTAGGCCAAGGCCCTTGCAATGGAGGTCCTCTGCTGCATTCCTCCAGACAGCTGGGAAGGATAGGCCTTTTCAAATCCATCCAGCCCTACTGTATGTATGATCGACTGGATTTCATCCGGATCCATCTCCTTTTTCTTTAGTCCGAAACGTATATTGTCTGCCACATTCAGCCACGGCATCAATCTGGGCTCCTGAAATACAAAGGCAGTCCGGTGGGACTCTCCATATAGGATCTCTCCCCCATCTGGCTCCTCAAGGCCTCCTACCAGCCGCAGAAGGGTCGTCTTGCCACAGCCGCTTTTCCCCAGAATAACCGTAATGCTCTCTTTGGGAACCTTCATATGGATTCCCGAAAGCACCTGCACGGTTTTTCCATCTACCTTATAGCGCTTTTGGACGTCAACGAGCTCAATTCCAGCCATTTTTGCAAGATCCTTTCAACATTTTTTTAATTACACATCCAAAAATGCAGTCTGTCGCATATCCAATCAGACCGATCACCAGGATTCCCACGATCACCTTATCTGTTCTTGACATCTGCTGGGCAAAGAGGATCATATGCCCCAAGCCGGAAGAAGCCGCCACCATCTCTGCTCCAATGATCGCACGCCAGCTATAGCCCAATCCGATCCTCATGCCCACCAGGATATCCGCAGACGCATATGGGAGCATGATCTTCGTAAACCGCTCAAACCGAGAGTATCCAAATACATTTCCAACCTCCAAAAGCTTCTGATCGCAGCCGGTAAAACCCTTCACAATATTCAGATACATTGGGAAAAAGGAAGCCAGCACAATGATCACTGTCTTCGTCGTCTCCCCGATCCCACACCACAGAATTAAAAGGGGGATCAGGCTTAAAGGCGGTACATTGCGGAAGAATTGCACGAAATGCTCATAAAATTGTCCGGAGGCCGGAATCATTGTGCGTATCATTCCCAAAAGAAATGCCAGAACAAATGCAATGGAAAATCCCTTTAACACTCTCCCCAGACTGATCACAATATCCCGGAAAATTTCTCCTGATACCAGCGTTTTCCAGAAACTCCCCCAGACCTTTGAAGGAGCCGGGAGCACATAGGCGCTGAATATCTGCAGCCTGCAGATTCCGTACCACGTCAAAAACAGGATGATAAGGCCTATGGCTGGCGCTATAAACTTTTTCCATCTATTCAAGATCAATCACCCCATCTCCATGATGACAGCCATCTCTGCACCAGAGCAGCTCTATCATACGTGCTGCCCCGTAATCCCCGTTTTTCAGATAGCTGCATACCTCATCTTCACCTGTAATACTTACCACCAGGCATTGCAGATTTTGGAAAAATCCTGGCGGGATCGGGCTGGACTCCAACTTCTCTGATTCCAACCTCTCTCCAAGCTCCAGTAGAAATTGTTTCCATGATACAAAACGTGTCTCAGGAAGCTTAGCCTTATTTCCTATATCTGCCAGTATTTCACATGGCGTTGTGATGACTTTGGCCTTCCCCTTTAATTCCTCTCTTCCGGCAATCTCCCTTGCACAATGCATGAGAATGGGTTCAATGGCAGGAATCAGGATACCATTGCCTTTGTACCTTTCCTCCAACAGCTTCCACACCTTCGGACAGCGCACATCAGCTACAGGCACTTGCGAGCTCTCTGCCAACCTTTTATACTCTTTAAGCACCCTCTGTCCCCAGTTCTCCCGGCACTCTACCCGCAGGTATCCATGTTTCTGCAACAGCAGATGAAGACAGCTGCGGTCATACATCCGGTCCACCACAGGATTTATCCATATATAGCGCAATTAAATTCCTCACAATCAATTAGTTTATCCTAACTCATAATATCCTACCAAATCAATAGGATATTGTCAACTATTAATATTACCAATATTTCTTTATACAAAAGAGCGGGAAACGGGATCCAAACTCAAAAGGAGCCAAAATACCCCATAAAACCCAGGAGAAAAAGCTCTGTCTTACAGTGTTTTCAAAAAGTGGCTTCAAATGTTAAGAAAAGGGGTAGTACAAAGGCATAAAACAAAAAGTGGAGAATCCTGATAAAATCAAGGTTCTCCACTATATAAAAAAGAAGCGCGAGACGGGATTCGAACCCGCGGCCCCCACCTTGGCAAGGTGGTGCTCCA
>NZ_JAJCIC010000076.1 GCF_020554865.1 Lacrimispora sp. 210928-DFI.3.58 | reverse complement strand
GGATCATCCTGGATGTAGCGCCGGACACACACCAGGCCCTTACGCCAGCCTCCGGAGGCCCAGGAGCTGTACCGCTGCTTGCAGTAGGCTGCCATGTCCTTGTAGCTAGGCCTGCCGCTACCATGACCGCAGAGCGTTACCCTGTCTCCGTTGATGCGGTAGACCATCTCTACATGTCCGATCTTCTGCGGGCGGCTGGCATCAGTGCCGGCAAACTCCAGCATATCCCCAACACGGAGATCGCTGATATTCATCGGCACACCGTCCTGGATCGTAATGTCTACGGTGGTAAGCTTGCCCGACTGGTAGATGCCGGCGGTGTTCAGGATCCCGAAGCCCTGGCCTGCCTCCTTGTAGGCATAGCAGATGGAGCTTGAGCAGTCACTGTAATACTTGCCGTCCTTGTAGGTACGGAAGCAGTAGTCCCGCAGGGCCTGGCTGTAGTAATTGCGGCCTATAATGCTTTCATAGACCTTTGCAACCGCTTGTCTCTTTTCGTTTGCTGTCATAATCTTATACCTCCTATATCATGATATGAAAAGAACCTAGGATTGTCCTAAGCTCTCAAATGCATTATTTTCTCCATTGACATTTTCTCTCAAATGGAATATTATAGGGATAGCTAAGGAATGTAGCTATATGTCTACGGACATGACGAAAGCCCTGGAGTGCCAGCTCCGGGGCTTTCTTGCTCGTTACGGTGAGCTATTCCGTTTTTGGCTGGTGCTACCTATCATCTCTGTCCAGCCATTTACAAATGTAGTAGCCAGCTACACTTGCCAATACAGAGATAAGGAATGTAACTATGTAATCCACGGACATCACCTCCTTCCTGCTGGAAAGAGTCGGCAGCATCTTTATCATAGCATAACGGCTACTCTTTTTCTACTATTTCCTCTTCCACTACTGCCCACCCATCCGGGTACACATCCGGTCCCCAGACGCAACCATCCATCTGGCAGATGTAGCGCTTGCCGTCTGTGTATGTCATCTTATCCCCCACGTTGTAGGCATCGTGGGCTCCTGTAGGCTGTTTCCAGGCCGGATATTCCTCTTGGGTGGGTTCTTCTGTGCTGCCACCTTCTAGGGCGTTTACACGGCCTGTGATATCTTTCAGGGCTGCTACCAGCTCTGCCATGTTGGCATAGAGGTTGTCCACCTGCTTCTGGATGCTGGCATAGCTGTTTTCTGGGCTGGCGTTGGTTCTGGCCAGCCCGATCAGCTCCTGGCGCTCCTCATCGGTGATACCTCCCTGGAGCCAGATGGTGTCTATCTTATGCAGCATGTCCGCCAGCTCGTAGCGTCCGGCGGTGATTACGTTCTTAATGATCTCGTACATGATTTTCCTCCTTATATGATCTGTGCTTGTGTGTTGGCAAGGGCTGTCTGGAGCTCCCGGAATCGGGCGTCTATGTAGGCTTTGGTGTCGGCCACATAACGGACAGCCATGTGCGCCCCTGCATCATTGGTAATAACCGTGGTGGGGTAGTTGGTATGGAGGGCAGCGTAAGCGGCGATCTGCTCTGGGGTGAGATCGGTTTCGATGGGGGTGTCCAGATACGTCATGACCTCAAGGGGATGCTCGGAGAGGTGGGCTTTCCAGTTGGAGAGACCGAAATCTTCAAGAGTGGAATCGTAAAATGAATTGTTGTGGGCATATATCACCATCGAATTCACTCCAAACCATAAGCCTTCCTCGCGAGAGACCGTATTAATTTGGACTGATAATTGATTGCAGAATCCGTTGCGACAACGCATTGCTTCTGGCAACGCTTTTGTACTAAATCCCACATATCTTGCATCATTATTATATACGCCCCAATTCTCATCCGTACTTCCATCAAGCACTTTTTTCCACACCCTCTGCACATACTTCCCACGCCCAAAATCCACCTCATCGCACACCCACTGCTGGCCGTCCGCATCGGTGTAGTTGCCGCCAGAAGAGACCGGGATGCCGGGGAGGCCGTTGGGGGTGACGAGGAGGGACTGCGGGGTGCGGTAGAGTTCGTAAGCGGTTACCTGGTCGCTTATTTCAAATTGCGGTTTAAGAAGTACGTTGTTAAAAGATATTCCAGATGCACACAATATCCATATTCCTGATATGTAATCGCTATCTTTTGCATTATATTTGGATCCGTTACCAATATTTTTTCCTAAAATCCCGTTTAACTGTGCATATATGTTTGTAGATCCACTTAGAATATAAGTCGATCCAGACTTCAGCATAATTTTACCTTCAAACAAATAAAATCTTACTGATTCTGTTGCAGTACCATTAAGCAACAATGTACCATCATCATTTACAGTAATCGTAACACCATTAATCACTTTACTTCCTTCTTTGTACGGGAACGGAATCAGATTCTTCCCCGTCACCTCCGCCCCGATGCCCACATCTACCACGCCCGGCTTTCCTCCAGTGTAAGGCTCCCATGGAAGAGCGGCGGAACCTTCGTTGAGCATGAAGCTATCTTTATTTTCAATATAAGCTGTTACCCGTAAATATTTTGCTCCTTCAGGAACATCTATAGAGCGAGGTACGTCACTACTGCCAATTCCGGATAAAAAAGTCTTGTCCTCATCGTAAAATGCACCCGAATTTGACTTTTGCCCTATATACAATGTTGCCATCCCCGATACACCTATATAGTCCGATGCACATAACGTACCGTTCACGCCCACATCACTCCCATCAAAATCGGATATATAATGTCCATCTATAATCGTAGTTACATCAAACAGCTGCGCCCCCGTTGTCAGCACCTGCCCGGCACTTACCATCTCCTGCGGATAGTCTGGGTTCGGGGAGAGCCTGCCGCCGGTGTAGGGCTCCCATGGGAGGGCGGTGGTGCCTTCGTTGAGCATGATATAAAATTCATCGTTATATGTTGCACCGGGCGTTCCATCAATACCAAAATGTACGCTTGCATCTTCGCTTAAAACAAAAGTTTCGGAATCTTTTGTTGTTAAATTCGTATTATTATTTTCATTTACAAGATACATGCCACATGCTTTGTTTCCAATATATGATACCGTATACGTTCCCGCGCTCAATAAAAAAGATGGTGTTTTGATAGTGTTCCTCCCACCATCTACAGATTGCGTTCCAGTTATAGTAATTTTACCGTCATCTGTCCCAGTCATTGTTGCATAACTTGTGTTTGATGATACAAATGGGATTCCGGGATACAACTGCTCCCCAGTCGTAGTCTTCTGCTCGCTCCGGCCATACACCTTAAGCCCCTGAAATGGCCTGTCAGAGCTGTCCCGCAGGATGATCTCTGGGCCTTCTGCTGACTCCATAATTCCCGGTGCCGAAGAGACAGCCAGTACCCGGTTCATCTCGATCTGCTCCCGGTCTGCCTCGATCTCCGCAGCTGCCTGCTGGACATTGGCCACCTGCTCGGCTCCCTCTGCCTGGACAGCCTGCACCTGTTCCGCACCAGCATTATCCACTGCCTGTACCTGGCTTGTCCCGGCAGACTGTATATTCTGCACCTGTACAGTCCCGGCGTCATTGACATCCTGCACGGCCTGCTCTGCGGTGACTCCGAACTCCTGGACAGTCTTATCCACTGCAGTCTTGTTGCTGGCTACCTCTGACCGGGCACTCTCTACTTCCTGGGCTTTCTGCGTCACGGCGGACTTGTCCTGGGCCACCTGTTCTGCATCCTGCCTTGCCTGATCCTCTGCAACTTCAGCGGCACCCTGGGCAGCCTCTGCGCCGGTCTGGGCAGTCTTAGCCGCCTGTTCGGACTGCAAGGCATTAGTGGCAGATTGCCTCGCTACATCCGCCGCAAGCTGGGCTGTACTCTCTGCTTCGGCGGCGGCCCCAGCTGATCCTGCGGCAGCCTCGGCACTCTCCTGGGCCTGGCCGGCATAGTAAGCAGCATTGTCCTCTGCCCGGTCAGGGTAATCCTCTCTGCCATGGGCCCAGGCCTCTGCAGATGCCTCTGCTTCTTCGGCCCTGCCCGCGGACTCATTGACTACCGCAATAGCCTCCCGAAAGAGATCCGCATCCTCCGGGGTGCGGAAACCCTCTGGCTTAGACCGGGCCTTGACGGACAGGGTGATGCTCTTAACGGTCTCGCCGCTACTCTCGTCCGCCAGATAGATCCAGGCATAGATCTGGTAGTTCCGAGCCTTATCCGCCTCCAGCATGGATTCCGGGATCACCACATCTGTTACGCCATCCTTCGTCACGCCTACACGGGTTATTGCCTGGCCGCCCATCTGCTGGAGAGAGAAATGGATCTCCACCGCCGTAGGAAGCTTCAGGCCCTGGATCCGCAGCACCTGGCCGTAATCCCACTGCATCAGGCCAGCGGCGCTTGCGTAGTCACACCCATCCTTGAATACTACTGTAATCATGTGTCATACCTCCTTGTAATAGAAGAGCAGGCTGTGACACCTGCCCTCCCTGTTGCGATATCGCAATTACTCCTCAGAATCGTCAATCCCATTATTGTTCCGATCAGACGGACCGCCTACACCGCTCTGATGCTTACCGGGATGCGGGGCGTTGGTGGGCTTATCGTAGAGATAGGGTGTCGGCTGTTTCTCCTGCAGATCCGGGCCTGCGTTGACATAGCCTCCATTGCCCGGAATCTTCGCTGCATGCTTTCCTGTTGTTCCCATAGTATGTACCTCTCTTTCTGATTTTGAATTGATAGTATGCCGCTCTCACCCTGCGGCCGGGAGATAGGTGGATCACCTCCTACTGTACCTCCGGCAGTCCCGTCACCGATGTTGCTACTGACAGAATGCCTGCCAGTACGGATGCCGATACCACCATAGGCCAGCTCACCTCACTCATAACCGCCGCTGTACCGGCGCTGGCCACGAAGGTCTGTGCCATGGTCTTGACCGCACGCACGCCTGCAGCCTTGCACCATCTCTTTGCGCTCTCGCTCATCTTGCCTCACCTCCTCTCTCTAAATCTGATATCCGATGATTAGCTACCTTGATCTGCTCTTCCAGGACTGCTTCGGCCTCCTCCAGCTTGTATGTCCGCTCAATAACCGTGTTGTGCTTATCCACCTTTTTCTCCAGCTGCTCAATACGGTAGTTGGTCAGCCTGGCCGAAGTCAGAACGCCTGCAAATGCTCCTATGGCGCTTCCGGCCAGCCCGATCAGCGCCACCATGATTTCTGTTGGCATTTCCATTATGTACCTCCTTCCAGCGCCGCCAGAATCTCTGCCTTCTCCTCATTGGTCAGCCGTGTGTATCTTGTTAGGATTTCCGCGGGATTTTCGCCTTCCAAACGCCGTTTTTTCAGCGCACGGATGATGATGTTGCGTTCAATGTTACTCAACATGAATTGCACCTCCAATCATATCTGCCATGGCAATGGTGAGCTCGTCATTGTCCATCTGAAGTTGTGCCACCTGCTGCTCCTGAGTTGGTATATACTCTATTGGGGTAACTCCATCCTTTTTATAAAATACTCCATCTATGTATTTATCTCCTATTTGGCAAGGATACTGTAAACAATCTACCGCTACAGCATCATCGCCATACACTGCCCGTGTAACCTGGTTAGCATCTTCGTAATTATCTGCCACAACCACATTTTGTACTGTTTCTTCAGATATCATTGCAAATACTTGATGTACTAACATTCTATATGTCCTCCCTAATATAATTGTAATAAAACTATTCCAGAACCACCAGCAGCGGAGAAACAGGTTTTACCATAATTGCTATTCCTGCCTCCTCCGCCGCCTCCTCCTGTATTGGCTCCGCCAGATGTAGCAGACTGTGAAGTACCATCGCGGTGTCCTCCATTACCACCTCCGCCAGAACCGCCAGAGCCGCCATAAGATGTTCCGTTCTCGATTATTCCTATACCAGATCCGCCTCCACCTCCGGCATATAAAGTACCATTTCCCCAAGCTTTTGTTGTGGAACCTTGTCCACTGCCTCCACCAGCATAGACAGTAGTTCCATTACCTCCATTAGATCCTCCATTCCCCCCGTTACTACCAGAACCAGAATACCCGGCTGCCCCTCCGCCAGAGCCACCAGAACCACCACCTGGTAATGTTGTAGTTGCGGATGAAGGGGGATTTCCTCCTGCCTTTGTAAATATATCGGCAATTCCACTCGTCCCCCCGGCTGTCCCAACGGCACCACCAGCACCTACAATTATTGCTAATATTTGTCCTGCCGATACAGCAAATTCAGAGGATGTTCCTGCATATCCTCCCCCTCCTCCTCCAGCATAATAATTAACAGAACCACCGCCTCCCGATAGCTTTCCTCCACCAGCTCCGCCACCAACTGCGAAACATTTGGCTTTTGTATATCCTTCTGGTATGGTGAAACTTTGGCTAGATGCAAAAGTCTTATTAAGAGTACCCTCTGTTGTAACCTCTGCGTTTAACTCGGCTCCCGTTATATCTCCCAAACTAGTGGTCACATATGGATAGATAGACAGATAATATTTTGTATTTGCTGCCGGAAGATCAATATATACTTGTGATTGTCCTTCGGCAGCCGTATTACTGCCGGCTCCCTTGTAGATCTGTGTGCCGCCTGTCTTACCTGGACTGCCGGAGGTGCTGTAGCGGATATAGACTCCGCTGTATGGCCTTCCCTTCGCCGCCTTTGGATTTTTCCAGATTGCAAGCACCCTTTTTCCGGAATAGGCGGCTACACTAAAAGACAGTAAGCTGTTGACCTTCATCCGGCCAGCGCCCGGCTCATCATCGCTGTCCTTTGTGATCGCGGTCTTCCCCTCAAGGACATAATCAAGGGTTGCCGTGCAGTCATCGCTGCCGGAGCCGCTTCCTCCGCCCAAAGTAATCGGTACATGCGCCATATCAATTCACTCCTTTCAGCCCCAGGGTAATATCC
>NZ_JAJCIC010000075.1 GCF_020554865.1 Lacrimispora sp. 210928-DFI.3.58 | reverse complement strand
CGATAAATGTAGAAAAGTCCGAGCTCTCGCTCGGGACTTTGTCTACAGTCTGACCACAATAGGCTTCTATTGTGGCAATATTATTTCCATATTTATTAGTTGGCGTTATCTACAGATTCCGATATTGTCTTGTAAGCACTTGCGCCTGCCTCTGCCGGAGTTTTCTGTCCATAACCTGTCGCATACTGCTCATCTACAAGAGTGTCTTCAATCACAGCACTGCCGGGAACCAACCACTCATAATCGATCCTTTGGGTATTGTCGATCAGTAAATTGACTCCTTCTACTACCAGAAGGGCATCTCCCTCCTGCATTGGAGCAATCAGTTCTCTTACAGACTCAGGTGCAGGTACGCCCCGCACAGTCATAAGGACCTGGGCTGCCTCAGGATCATTGATCAGGAAGTCGATCAGCGTAGCTGCCTCCTCAGGATGCTGGGAGCTCTTTCCTAATGTCCATGGCATGGAAGCTAACATGTAAGCTCCGCCGTTCTGCTTTGTTCCGGGTACAAGGCTGATCCCCAACTCCGTCTCTTCTGCCATCGCCGCATGATTCATAGGAAGCATTGCAATGTGGTTTACCTCACAAGCCGCGTCACAGCTTAGGAAAAGATTATCCTGCTGTGATTCCTGTCCTACCGTCAGATCCAGTGGAGGAAGAATACCTGTCTCTCTCCATCTGTTGTAGCGCTCATAAACCTGGCCCAAAGCCTCAGAGAAATCTAACAGTTTGCCATCCTCAGAAGCGAACCACGATCCCAGCTGACGCACCATAGTCATAGTCAGGAAATAGGTAGGTTCTCTCATTCCATACTTTCCTGTCTTATCATAGATTTCCTGGCAAGCTTTCTCGAAATCATCCCATGACCAGTCATTGGTGGGATATTCTACGCCTGCCTCATCAAATACCTGTTTATTCCAAATAAATACCGGACCATTTAATCCGCTGGGTACTCCATACTGCTTTCCGCCATACTGAGCCCATGTCAAAGCACTTTCCGGATAATCATCCAGCTTCAGCTGGTTTCCAATATAGGGGCCTAAATCTCCTAACTTTTCATTTGCAGCTAATCCTGCAAAATACACATTATTATCCAACTGATATACATCCGGTTCCGTTCCAGAGGAAATTTGGGTCATCAGCTTATCATGGTAACCATCAAATCCCTGATATTCTGCAGATACCTTGATGTTAGGATATTTCTCCATAAACAGGTCCAGCGCCTTCAAAGTTGCTTCATGACGGGCATCGCTTCCCCACCAGGAAATGCGCAGTTCGATCTGCTCCCCATCTCCCTTTTCCTGTGCCGCTCCTCCTGCTGTGGAAGCGGCATCTGCTTTAGGCGCTTCTGTCTTTCCTCCGCCGCTGCAAGCCGTCATAAGAAAAGCTACCCCTGCTGCAGCCAAAAACGCTTTGACCTTTAAACTTTTCCTCATTCTTTCTACCTCCATTCTTATTATTTACAACATATCCGGTATGTTTTTATCTCATACGGATGAAGTTTTACTCTAATGCTTCCCTCTTCTACCGGAATATCCTCCACATGACGCTCCAGAAGATCTGTCTCCTGGCAGGAGGTCACTGGGAAGTTGAATTTCAATACAGCATCACTTACCGTATTGTAGGTCTCAAACAGACGCACAATAATATCCCGGCCATCCTCTGAGCGCTTTACCGTATCGATCACTGCATTACTGTTATCCAACTGGATATAGGAACCTGTTGCTGCCTCAGCCTGTCCCTCTGTTACAATAAGAGGTACGTTGACTTCATATCCTTTTTGAGCCACTCCGGCTTCCTGTATATTTCCCACATGCGGATAGATCCAATAAGAGAATGTATGAACACCTTTATCACAGGTATCTGATGGAAAATCGGCGCTCCGCAGCAGACTCAGCTCCATACGTGAGTTCTGGATCGTATATCCATATTTACAGTCATTTAACAGGGAAACTCCATAAGAGGCATCTGATACATCGCCCCACTTATGGCCACAGACTTCAAACCTGGCCTGGTCATAGCTGGTAGTAGCATGATTTGGATGCTCTGCATTTCCGAATGCCACATCATATCTGGCTGTCAAGCTGTTGATATCCGCCGGAAATTCTACGCGAAGCATTTTTTGACACTCATCCCAATCTATCATAGTCTTAAATTCGATCATAGGCGTGTGGTGATAAATGATCATCTCCTGCTCTATTTTGGAAGTATGGATCTCCTTGCTGATTCCAATTACCGTGCGAATACTATTATCTTCCTTTACTCTGCATACGGTGCTTGTGCAGGGAATTGGATCTTTATCATTTTTCTTTGTAGTCGTCTCCCATGCTGCTCCCCATTCTACGGGAATATCCTCCAACAGCTTCAGCTTGTTTCCTGTTTCTCCTGCTTTGAGTACCTGGCGTCTGGCGCTCTTATCAAAGATTGACTCCAGCTCACCCTCCTCATTGATTACCAGGTCCATCCATTTATTTGATACATAAATGTTCTTTTCTTTCTGAACAGCACGTTCTCCCGGCTCAGACTGCGGCTCCTCCTCCGTAAAGTAGTATACCTTATATCCCAGTGAAGGTACCTGTTCAGCTAGGAAACGGATAGTGCCATCCTCCAGTCTCACCTGCTTTGGATAAACTCCATCACTGTCTTTTACAGCCTTATAGCCCTTTCCCGCAACTGATACGACCTGGTCTCTGCTCCAGGAAAGCGTATTGTAAACCGTTACTGCCCCTTCACCAAAGACCATCTTTTCTATATTTTGTGAGATACTGTTTTCACCAATCTGTCTGATCTCTTCATACTGGCGGTCACACATCTCGTATACTTCCCCAATACATGTGCCAGGGAGAATATCATGGAACTGGTTTAACAGAATTAATTTCCAGCCCTTTTCCAGATCAGCCCCTACAAACTGTCCATTTTTCAGATACTGGAATACAGACATTATTTCTGCATTGCGGTAAAGGAACTCACTTTTCCGATTATTCCTCTTATTCTTGGCTGCTGTAGTATATGTTCCCCTATGTTTTTCAAAATACAACTCACCGGACCATACAGGATACTCCTTCTCCTTATCCAATTCCTCAAAATACTGTTTTACAGTTCCAATTTCGATTTTCGGCATCATAGGAACCTTATCCAGTCTGGTTACAGATTCCAGCATTTCTTTTGTTACACCGCCGCCGCCATCTCCATGTCCATATAAATACAAGATTGGATCTCCATTTTCCTTATTCTTAAAATAGTCCATGGACATTCTGACGCCCTTCGGAGTCAAATCTCCATTGTACAATCCAAGCCCCCGCTCTGTGCACATAGACATCATACCAGAAAGGATCTCTGTCCCATCCAATCCTCTCCATCGGAATACACTGTATGGGAATTCGTTTGTCTCGTTCCAGGTCAGCTTTGTGGTAAAGAAATAATCGGTACCAGCCTTTTTCAAAATTTGAGGCATTGCGGAGGAATATCCGAATACATCAGGCAGGAAGCAGATATTAGAGTCAGAGTCCAGCTCCTCCTGATAGAACTTTTTTCCGTATAAGATCTGACGGACAAAGGACTCGCCGCTGATCAGGTTACAGTCTGGCTCCAGGTACATACTTCCCAGAGTTTCCCATCTACCTTCCTTTACCCGCTCTTTCACCTGAGCATAAAGCTCCGGGTAATATTCCTTCGCCATCTCATAAAGCACAGGCATGCTTTGGCAGAATTTGAAGTCTTCGTACTGCTCCATCAAACGAAGCATACTTGAAAAAGTACGGCTTACCTTTCGTACTGTTTCCTTTAAGGGCCAATGCCATGCCACATCAATGTGAGAATGACCGGCAAAATACATTTTCACTGGCAGCTTTAGATCACTATATTTATTTATTTCCTGTAAATAGTATTCCTTAGCAGAAACTACACTTGCTTCAAATGTTTCTTCATTCCTATAATCCAGTTTCAGCAACGCGTCATAGATAAGCTTATAAACCCGCTGCTTTGTATACTCCTCTGCACCACCCTCTGT
The DNA here is from genome assembly GCF_020554865.1 of Lacrimispora sp. 210928-DFI.3.58. Lineage (GTDB taxonomy): Bacteria > Bacillota > Clostridia > Lachnospirales > Lachnospiraceae > Enterocloster. The sequence continues at coordinate 2,974 of NZ_JAJCIC010000075.1, read as the reverse complement.
AAACTCAAAACCTGTTTTTACCTCAAAATAGAAATCCCATGCTGACTGATGGATTGCCGCAATTTCTGACTGGGTGATCACGACATCTGTTTTAAAGATATTAGCGCTATCCAAAATCAAATCCTTGCAATAGGTTTCAATCTCAATATTATAGGTCTCATCTCCTTTAGCAGACTCTGCTAATAGGATCATATTTCGATTGTAATCAAGGCCATTATAATGCTGTCCATTAATAGAAAGGCATCCTTCTCCTCCTACTTTCAGAAGAAGAACTGTTTTCTTACCTCTGTATTCTCTGTCCAAAACCACCTGGTTCTTCAGAAATACTGTCATATCCTTCTTCCCTATGTGCTCTCCCATAGGAAGCTCTGTCCATTGATCCAGAGTCATGTTATAAACTTCTGGCTTCTTATAATACCCCTGTTTCATAGTCCAGCCATCTAATGGCCTTCTTTTGTAGTAGAGCATCTTTTCCAGACGTTTGAGCTCTGCCCTGATCTTTTTTTCCGTCTTTAGCATAATAGACCCCTTTCTTCTATGTGTTATTTTGATCATCAGCCTTTCAACCCTGAGGTGCTGACCCCATCTACAAAATACTTCTGCAGGCAGAAAAACATTACGATAGCTGGCAGTACTGAGCATAAGGCCATGGCCATAACGGCTCCCCAGTTATCAGCACCTGTAGCATCTATGGTGGTTCTCATAGCCAGAGCAACTGTATAATGATCTACCTTAGTGAGATATATCAACTGATTCTGAAAATCATCCCAATTCCACATAAAGGCAAAGATAGCCACGGAAAAAAGGGATGGTTTGCAGAGCGGAAAGATAATCCGCAGGATAATGCTCAGAGTAGAACAACCATCAATCTTAGCCGCCTCATCAAGCTCTTTAGGAATACCCTTAATAAACTGTGCTACCAAATAGATAAAAAAGCCACCTCCGTGTCCTACGCCTAAAGCTGCCGGTATAATAAATGGAAGATATGTATTCAGCCACCCCAACTTGCTAAATACCACATACCGCGACACTAAAGTCGCTGTGGCAGGAAGCATAATAGTCAAAAACAAAATACTATACCAGAGGGACTTAAACCGAAAATCTACCCTGGCAAAGGCATAGCCCACAAATAAACTGATAACCAGACTGCAAATGACACAGCCAATTACTAAAACAAACGTGTTGATAAAAAATTTTCCAAACGTATAAGGTCGCACCATCCGCCAGCCTGCTGCAAAGTTATCTAGCCGGATCTTACTTGGAAAAAGACGCGGGCTTGTAAGTACCTCAGAAGAAGGCTTAACAGCCGCAAACATCATCCAAATTAAAGGATAAAGCATAATAAGCCCTAAAAGACTGATCAGTACATATACAATTACTTGTCTAATCACTTTTCCGCTTTTCATTCATTCTCCTCCTTTAATCATCAAAATTCAGGAATCGTTTTTCCAGAAAATGCAAAGCCAGTGCTGTTCCGGCAATCATGATCAGCAGCGCCCAGGATAATGCAGAAGAATATCCCACATTAAAATACTTAAATGCATGCTGATAAAGGTAGATCACATACAGCATAGAAGAATTTAATGGTCCTCCCTTTCCATTAAATATCGTATACGGTGCTGCGAACATCTGAAAAGCATTAATAGTCTGCATTAAAATATTGAAAGACATCATAGGCATAATGCCCGGAATTGTAATATGGATAAATTTGTCCATACGGCCGGCTCCATCCACGCTGGCTGCCTCATAGAGAGAACTCGGTATCTGTTTTAAGCCTGCTAAAAATACAACCATAGATGATCCAAACTGCCACACTGTTAACAATGAAATTGTAAACAGCGTATACTTCGGGTTTCCCAGCCAGGATGCACCCTGAATACCAATCTGAGCTAATAATGAATTAATAACACCATCCTTTACAAACAGGGCTTTCCACAGAATGGCTACCGCAATACTGGAACCCAAAATGGAAGGTATATAATAAACTGTACGATAGATGCCTATTCCTCTGATCTTCATGTTCAAGATCAGAGCTATGCAAAGTGCAAAAACAATCTTGGCCGGAACAGCGATAAACACATATTTAAATGTCACCTTCACGGCCTGATAAAATATATCATCCTGAAACATCTTACTGTAATTTGCTCTTCCAATAAAAGACGGTTGATTCATCAGATTATAGTCCGTAAAAGACATCAAAAAGCTGTGGATAATAGGCCATAGCTGGAAACAGAGGATTCCTGTCAGCCAGGGAGCAATCAGAATATAACCAATTAAGTTTGCTCTTCTGCAAATTTTTTTCTGACTCATAAGACGTAACCCCTTTCGTTTTTCTATCTTTATCATTAAAAAAACTTGCGGACTCTTCAACGGAACAAAATTCCACTTTTTCCTCTTTTTCAACAAACTTTTACCCTTTTCCCTATATAATATGTATATTTTTCACAGAAGTTTTATACTAAAAAGAGAAGAAGACCTAAAATTTGAACTCGGCTTCTTCTCCTAGATGACATAACAAAAAGCCCCAGAGAAAATCTCTGAAGCTTTTATAAGAGGCGACGACCGGAATCGAACCGGTGATAAGGGTGTTGCAGACCCGTGCCTTACCGCTTGGCTACGTCGCCGTATGAATTTTTTGAATGACCCCAAGGGGATTCGGACCCCTGTTACCGCCGTGAAAGGGCGATGTCTTAACCGCTTGACCATGGGGCCTTGACTTATTAAAATAGTATAAAAACTCCCCGAGTAGGACTTGAACCTACGACAGCGCGGTTAACAGCCGCGTGCTCTACCGACTGAGCTATCGAGGAATATTTTGGTGCTCTCTGAATCCTTATTATACTTCAAAACCCTGAATTCATCAAGTACCTTTTAAGATATTATATGAATTATCTTGGATTTTATTCCAAACAATTCACAATACATACCTTCAAAACCACATATTGAACTTTCCGATTTCAACCTAACCTTTTGG
>NZ_JAJCIC010000074.1 GCF_020554865.1 Lacrimispora sp. 210928-DFI.3.58 | reverse complement strand
ACCGCACCGCGAAAGTCTGGTGGACGCATTTGGCATACCTGAATACATGCCGCCTATCCGGCGGCAGGACTTTCATAGTAATAGCATAAACCATGGAGGCTGCATTTCAAGTTCTTTCTGAGAGATAATCGCTCCTCCCTCCTGTTCCCTCCTATTCGTCCCCGCACAAATGCCTCTGAACTGGTCCAGAAGCAGCTTACAGAAAAAGAGCCCAGACGGTTTATCCCGCCTGAGCCCCTTTATACCGCATCTTATTCCTCAACCGGAACAAATACGTCCTTGCCTAATCCGCAGATCGGACATACCCAATCCTCCGGAATATCCTCAAAAGCAGTTCCTGGTGCGATGCCGCCGTCCGGATCTCCTGCCTCCGGGTCGTAAATGTATCCGCATGGTTCACACTGATATTTCTTCATGATAAATGTCCTCCTAATTGTAATATTTTTATTTTTTGTGTCGCGTTTTGACGCTCCACTGTTTTTATTATTTCCGTTTTGCGTCTTTACTATAGCACAGATTCGGTTTTCATACCGTGACATTTGCAACAAAAATAAACTTTTTTACGGAAAGCAACCGCCCGGAAGCACGTTCTTCCCCCTCCGGGCGGCTGAATGATCCTGATCTTATTCGTCCTTCGCTGCGGCTCTTGCCTCTACCTCACGCTTCTGGACATCGCCGGGAGCCTGCTCATAGCGGCTGAACTCGTACTCGTAAACGCCGATACCGCCTGTCATAGAGCGCAGGTCTGTGTTGTAGCCAAAGAGCTCAGACATCGGGATATCTGCCTCAATGGTCTGTTTGCCGTGGTGGTCGGAATTCATGCCCAGCACGCGGCCTCTTCTGCGGTTTAAGTCACCCATAACATCGCCTGTGAAGCGGTCCGGAACCGTTACCTTCAGGGAAGCGATAGGCTCTAACAGAACAGGGTTCGCATCCATGAAGCCCTGCTTGAAGGCCAGGATGGTAGCCATCTTAAATGCCATCTCGGAGGAGTCTACCGGATGGTAGGAACCATCTAACAGAGTAGCCTTTAAGCCTACAACAGGATAGCCTGCCAGCGGTCCCTTGAGAACGCATTCCTGAAGTCCCTTTTCCACTGCCGGGAAGTAGTTCTTCGGAACGGAGCCGCCAAATACCTTCTCCTCAAATACGTATGGTGTCTCTAAGTCGCCGGATGGCTCGAATTCCATGATAACATCGCCGTACTGTCCGTGTCCGCCGGACTGCTTCTTGTGCTTGCCCTGTACCTTTACCTTCTTGCGCAGGGTCTCGCGGAATGCGAATTTCGGCTTGGAAAGTACGATATCTACCTTATAACGGGACTGGAGCTTGCTGACAACCACATCTAACTGCTGGTCTCCGATGCCGTAGATCAGGGACTGGCGGTTCTCTGCGTCGTTGAGCACCTTTAAGGTCTGATCCTCCTCCATCATACGTGACAGAGCAGTGGAAACCTTGTCATCCTCGCCCTTGTTGGCTGCCTTGTAAGCCATGTAGGTATAAGGGGTGGAGATCTCCGGCTTGTGGTATACGATAGGAGCAGTACGCACAGCCATGGTATCTCCTGTCTGTGTCACGGTCAGCTTTGCAACAGCGCCGATATCACCGGCCTTCAGCTCCTGGACCTCGATCTGATCCTTGCCCCGCAGGATATAGATCTTGCCGATCTTCTCCTCTGCGTCCTTATTTACATTGTAGACAACGGTATCTCCCTTTAAGGTACCGGTACAAATCTTCAGCAGGGAGTATTTGCCGATAAATGGATCCACAATGGTCTTAAACACTCTTGCGGAAAGGGATACATCGTCGTTATATTTGGCAGTAAAGCGCTCTCCTGTGGAAACATCCACACCAATACACTCAAAATGATCCGGTGACGGGAAATACTTGTCAATGGCCTGGAGCAGTACCTTAAAGCCCTGGCAGTTGATACCGGAGCCCATCATAACAGGCACGATCTCACCGTCAATCACATGGGTACGCAGTGCGGTGGAAATCTCCTCCTGTGTGAACTCCTCGCCCAGGAAATAGCGCTCCATATATTCTTCACTGGTCTCGGCAACAGCTTCGATCAGGGCATCCCTTGCAATGGTCAGGTTCTTCTGAACATAATCAGGGATCGCACACTCCTCGTAATCGCTTAAGCTGGTAAAACGGCGGCCTGCCATCTTAACCACATTGACGAAACCTACGAACTTTTCATTCTCACGGATTGGCAGCTGGAAAGGCGCGATCTTGCGTCCAAAGCGGGTCTCCAGCTTTACTACCAGCTCACGGTAGCTGGCATGGTCGTCGTCCATATTGGTGACGAAGATAATTCTGGGCAGGTTGTACTTTTCACACATCTCCCATGCTTTCTCAGTACCGGGCTCAATGCCTGCCTTGCAGTTTACAACGATAATGGCTGCATCAGCTACGCTGATCGCTTCTTCTACTTCTCCAACAAAATCAAAAAATCCTGGCGTATCTAAGAGGTTAATTTTAATAGGGCCGTTCTCACCTGTATACTCCAGCGGAATCAGGGTGGTGGAAATGGAGAACTGCCTCTTGATTTCTTCCTTATCATAATCGCTGATGGTGTTGCCGTCGGTTACCTTACCCATACGCTTTGTAACACCTGTCACCAGCGCCAGTGCTTCCGCAACGGTCGTCTTACCTGCGCCTCCATGACCAAGTAATACAACGTTGCGGATTTGTTCAGTACCATATACGTTCATAAACTTCCCTCCTGTACATTCATATTTAAGCCATGCGTATATTTTACTAAATTTTTCAGAATTTTTCAAGCATTATGTTTAATTTTGCACAACATTTTTCTATTCCTTTGAAATCATGCTTAAAAGTGTAAAAGTTTAAAGCTATAAAGTGTTGACTTTTTCAAACGGAAGTCGTACACTAACATATGCAAAAAAACTGGCTGGAAATGCAGGCAGAATGAATAGATAAGGAGCAAGGGACATGATCATTATTATGAAGCCAAATGCTTCTAAGGAAGCAATCAAAAAAGTAACGGATACCATTGAATCAAAAGGCCTTCACCCCCATCTTTCCGAGGGTTCTCAGGTGACCATCATCGGCGTTGTGGGTGACAAGACAAAGCTTCACGGGAGCAACATCGAGATGAGTGAGGACGTGGACAAGATCGTTCCTGTCACGGAATCCTACAAGCTGGTGAACAAGAAATTCCACCCTGAGGATTCTGTGATCCCTGTGGGAAACACCCACATCGGTCCTGGGACCATGACGGTAATGGCAGGCCCCTGTGCCATTGAATCCCGCGAACAGCTGATGGAGACCGCATTTGCAGTGAAAAAGGCCGGAGCCACCTTCCTGCGCGGCGGTGCATACAAGCCGCGCACCTCCCCCTACTCCTTCCAGGGCCTGGAGGAAGAGGGCTTAAAGTATATGAAGGAAGCCAGGGAAGCCACAGGCCTGAATGTGATCTGCGAGGTCACCAGCGCCCATGCCATAGAGGCTGCCGCGAAATACGTGGACATGCTCCAGATCGGCGCCAGGAATATGCAGAACTTTGAGCTTTTAAAAGAGGCAGGAAAATCCGGCCTGCCTGTATTGTTAAAACGCGGATTATGTGCTACCATAGATGAATGGCTGAATGCCGCAGAGTACATCATTTCTGAGGGAAATCCCAACATTGTGCTGTGTGAGCGCGGCATCCGCACCTATGAGACCTCCACGCGCAATACCCTGGATATCAGCGCTGTTCCCGTTATCCGCCAGAAGAGCCATCTTCCGGTGATCGTGGATCCCAGCCATGCAACAGGCGTAAGGGCCTACGTGGCGCCTCTTGCAAAGGCTGCTGTGGCAGTGGGAGCTGACGGTCTTATGATCGAAGTGCATCCCTGCCCGGCCTGTGCTCTCTCCGACGGCCCACAGTCTCTTACTTTTGACGCATTTGATACTCTGATGAAGGACCTGAAGCCCTACGCAGCGCTGGCAGGAAGGACCTTTGAAGTAAAATAGTAACAGGATGGTGTTTATATGAAACAGGCAGCTATGACAGATTCAACGATCGCCTTTATCGGCCTGGGGCTCATCGGCGGCTCCATCGCCAGAGGCTTAAAGCGTGTCCGGCCCGATATCCGCATCATGGCCTACATGCGCACCCGCTCCAGGCTAGAGCAGGCAAAAAAAGATGGCATTGTAGATGTCATATTGGACGGGATTGACGAGCATTTGAGGGAATGTGACCTCATCTTCCTCTGTACGCCAGTGGAATACAATGCCCAGTACCTGTCAGCCATACGTCCATTTTTAAAGCCCGGGGCCTTAATTACAGACGTCGGCAGCACAAAGACGAACATCCACCGGGAGATCCTGGCCCAGGGCCTTACGGACTGCTTTGTGGGCGGCCATCCCATGGCCGGTTCAGAGAAAACAGGCTATGAAAACTCCACAGACCATCTGCTGGAAAATGCCTACTATATTATAACTCCTCCTGAAGGCGTTGCGCCTAAAGGGAAAGAGGATGCCTGCACGGCGGATCATTCCTCTAATATAGAGCGCATAACCGCTGTTGCCCGGACCTTAGGAGCCATCCCCCTGGTGCTCGACTACAGGGAGCACGACAAGGTGGTAGCTGCCATCAGCCATGTGCCCCACCTGATCGCCTCCAGCCTTGTCAACCTTGTAAAAGACAATGACTCTGAAAACGGCACCATGAAGCGTGTTGCTGCCGGAGGCTTTAAGGATATCACAAGGATCGCTTCCTCCTCCCCGGAAATGTGGGAGCAGATCTGCGTTGCAAATTCCGCGCCCATAGCAGATATGCTGGAGAAGTACATTGCCTCTTTAAATGACATTCTGGATGCAGTAAGAAGCCACAGCAGCCCTTCCATCTACCGGCTGTTTGAAACCTCCAGAGATTACCGCAACTCCATTACAGACCGTGCAAAGGGATCTGTGGAGCCCTCTTATGAGTTCACCGTGGACATTGTGGACGAGCCCGGTTCCATCTCTACCCTCTCTGTTATCCTGGCTGCAAAGGGGATCAGCATCAAAAATATCGGCATCAACAACAACCGTGAGCGCGGGGAAGGTGCATTAAAGATCGCCTTTTACGAGGAAGCTGCTATGGAGGCAGCCTGGGCACAGCTTGAAAAGTACAGATATGACTTATTCCGTATGTAGCCGCCTGCACGGAAGACAAGTAGCTGTTACTGTTCACAGCTCGGCTAAAAAGCAGCCGTTCTGTGAACAATAACACGCTCCGCGATGCACACAAACCGCAAAAAACGCGGTTTGGCGCCGCAACCCTCGGGTTTGCCCCACCGGGCTAATAATCTGTGACTTTCGCTACGCTTCACTCACAAAAAACACCTCGCGGGATATTGGCTGTAAACAGTAACAATCAGCTATCAGAAGAAAAGGAAGATATTATGGAATTTCAGAAAAAAGGAAGCCTGCGCGGTGAAGTCACCGTTCCGGGCGATAAATCAATTTCCCACAGGGCAGTCATGTTCGGCTCTCTCGCTGAAGGCACTACCGAAATACACGGCTTTCTCCAGGGCGCTGACTGCCTTTCCACCATTTCCTGCTTTGAGAAAATGGGGGTTTCCATTGAGAATAAAGGCAGCCTTGTCCTTGTACACGGAAACGGCCTCCATGGCTTAAAAAAGCCTGCAGAAATCCTGGACTGCGGCAACAGCGGCACTACCACCAGGATCATCTCTGGTATTTTGAGCGGACAGTCCTTTGATGTCACACTGACCGGGGATGAGTCCATCCAAAAGCGGCCCATGAAGCGGATCATCGATCCTCTGACCCAGATGGGCGCTGACATACAGAGCATCCGCGGCAATGGCTGTGCACCTCTGGCGATCCGCGGCAGCCGTCTTCACGGCATCCACTATACCTCCAAGGTCGCTTCCGCCCAGGTAAAGTCTGCCATCCTTCTTGCAGGACTTTACGCAGAGGGGCCCACCAGCGTGACCGAGCCTTATGTTTCCAGGAACCATTCTGAGCTCATGTTAAAGCTCTTTGGCGCAGATGTGTCCACAGAAGGCACTACCGCCACCATACAGCCCGCTCCCCAGCTTTGCAGCACAAAGGTCATGGTGCCGGGAGATATCTCCTCTGCCGCCTATTTTATCGCAGCCGGCCTAATGATCCCAGGCTCTGAGATCCTGATCAAAAATGTGGGCATCAACCCCACCCGCGACGGCATTCTCCACGTGTGCCGTCAGATGGGGGCTGATATCCAGCTGCTGCATGGCAAACAGGATGAGGGTGAGCCCACTGCTGACATTCTGGTGCGCCACAGCAGCCTTCACGGCACAGAGATCAGAGGTGCTATTATCCCCACCCTGATCGATGAGCTGCCCATGCTAGCCGCCATGGCTGCCATGGCAGAGGGCGAGACCGTGATACGCGATGCCGCTGAATTAAAGGTAAAGGAATCCAACCGCATTGCCGTCATGGTGGAAAATCTCACTGCCATGGGTGCTGACGTCAGGGAGACAGAGGACGGTATGGTGATACAGGGAGGCAAGCCGCTTCACGGCGCTGCTGTGGACAGCCACAAGGATCACCGCATTGCCATGACCTTTGCCGTCACTGCCCTTTGCGCTGACGGGATCACGGATATTAAGGATGCAGAGTGTGTCAACATCTCCTATCCTGCGTTCTATGAAGATCTGAAAAAATTAATGGCTCATTAAATTTCGATCAAACAGCCTGCAAAAGCGCTGGTACGTCAAATGGTATTTCTGCCATTTGCTGTACCAGCGCTGCGTTTTTCTTTCATCTGGTTCTTCTCTTATCCCAACGCCACATCCAGTATCATCATAACCACAAAGCCGGCGGCAAAGCCCAGTGTTGCCACATTGGAATGTTCGCCCTCTGCGGACTCCGGTATCAATTCCTCCACTACCACATAGATCATGGCTCCTGCTGCGAATGCCAGAAAGTAAGGCAGAGCCGGACCCAGATGCTCTGACAGCAGCAGCATCACCACAGCCCCTATAGGCTCTACGATCCCTGACAGGATGCCATAGGCAAAAGCTTTCTTCTTCCCGGCTGCCTCCTTTAAGGGCAGGGAAATGATCGCCCCCTCCGGGAAATTCTGGATAGCGATCCCTAAAGACAGGGCCAGTGCGCCTGCCATGGTGATCCTTCCTCCCTCTGCCAGAAGGCCTGCAAAGGCAACGCCCACGGCCATCCCCTCCGGAATATTGTGGAGAGTCACTGCCAGCACCAGCATGGTGCTCTTCTTCCAGCCGCTTTTAGGCCCCTCGGGCTCATCGCTGTCCATGTGCAGATGGGGTACCAGCTCATCCAGGCACAGCAGAAAGCCGATACCCAGCAAAAAACCAACAGCCGCCGGAACAAAGGCCAGCTTTCCCATGCCCTCGCTCATATCCATGGCCGGGATAAGAAGGGACCACACGGAAGCAGCCACCATGACGCCGGAGGCAAAGCCCAGAAGGGCCTTCTGCACTCTCGGCCTTAAGGCCTGCCTTAAAAAGAATACGCAGGAAGCTCCCGCTGCTGTCCCGATAAAGGGGATCATAATCCCAATGAATATATCCATAGCAATTCCTCTGATCTTCTAATATATTTTTTCATGCTTCCGGCAGCG
>NZ_JAJCIC010000073.1 GCF_020554865.1 Lacrimispora sp. 210928-DFI.3.58 | reverse complement strand
ATGCATACCAGGGCAAGGCTCCAGGACATCCTGCAGGACAGCCGGGCCTCCTTTAGGCGGCCTTTGAGCTGCCTGCATTTCTCTTCCAGCTCTTCGTAGCTGGGATCAGTTGTTACTTCTATCATTGGGGTGTGCCTCCTTTCTACTGCTTGTCCACCATGGCCGCCCTTAGGCGGTCTCCATTTTTTCTTTTTGGGCCAGGCTGCTTGATACAATGATGGATAGATGCTTCAAAATCGCCTGGCGTTCCTCTTCTGTCTTTACAATGTAGTCATTATGAAATTCTACCGTACAGTTTCCTATCTGCATTTCTCTGACCTTCATATCACCACCCCTCTCTGATAGATTGTATGTGGTACGGTTTGTACTTGTTGCTTGCTTTTTACTCCCCTCCCTCTTATACTGTAATTACAAGCGTTTGCGCTAAGTAAAAAAGAAAGAGGCTTTGTTTTATGTCTGAAAAAACAAAATTTAGTATTATCGGTTTTCCTGATTTCCCTGTCTCTGTTGATAAAGCTTTTCAAAACCTTACAGATAAACCCAGTAAAAGTGTCGGCGAAACTTTAAGTGATATTTGGTTTCTGGTGTTCGGCGGATTATCACATCTAGCTGATAAACGTCGTTTACAATTTGCAAAAGATCTAGAATTATTTCGTTCGGAATTAGTACAATCCCTTTCTGAAATCCCGGATGAAAATAAAGCAGAGCCATCTATTCAAATAACTGCTCAAGCCCTAGAAAATTCTAAATACTGCATAAGTGAACCAGAGCTTCGTCAGATGTTTGCTACATTAATATCCAGTTCCATGGATAAAACTAAACGCAATCAGGTTCATCCTTCTTTTGCTGAAATAATTAAACAAATGTCTGCACTTGACGCCAAAATAATTCACACATTTAAATACGGTCCCAGCGATGGTTTTCCAATCTGTAAATATGGTATGTCAAAAAAGGGAGAACTTGGCTACTATACATTGTTGGAGAATGTTTTTCTCGAGTGTCCTGATGAATCGGTATTCTCATGTTCACTGTCCATTTCTTCATTAATACGGGCAGGACTCATTAACATTCCTCCAAATGCCTATTATGGAAATCCAGAATATTACAAACCCTTTGAGGAACATGAGCAATTCAAAACATATCAACAACAACACCCCGATTTTATAATTAAACTTCATAAACAGCGGGTTTGCCTTACACCATTGGGTTGTTCATTTGTCAATACTTGCATTCCTAATTGATTGTCTCAACAACTCAAATAAATCTTTTACATAGCCGTCTATTACATTAAATGTATGGACGGCTGATACTTTACCATAAATCGCAGAAACGACCAGGGCCGTGACTGCTGCCACCATAATTGTTTTTATCATCTTCCTGCCTTTCTTCTTATCCTGTCTCTTTGCATTCTGAATTGAAACACAAAAGGCCTTTCAAACTTTGTGGACACGCCTTAAATGCCATTCCTTGCCCAAACGCCAGGAGCTTTTGTTTCTCCTCTTCTGTCAGTAAGGGAAGGATTTCTTCAAACGTGTTAATTATTCTTTTTTCGTTTTCATTGAGCGCCATTTTTATCACCTCCTCGTATCTTACATCTACATAATAGTCCCTTAAAGATATTTTGTCAATACTTTTCTGTTGACTTAAGATACTTTTTGTGATACTATCAAGTTATAAAAATAAGTGAGGGGGTGTTAACGGTGAATGAGCGACTTAAAAATTTACGAAAGAGATTAGAGCTAAGTCAAGAAGAATTTGGAAAACGTATAGGCATAACAAAATCTTCTGTATCCAAACTGGAAACTGGTGAGAATAGCCCGTCCGAACAAACCATTAAATTAATTTGTTCAGAATTTAATATTAATGAGATGTGGCTCCGTGCTGGAAAAGGAGAAATGTTTATAGAATTGGATCGTGACGAAGAAATCGCAGCATGGGCCTCTAAAATAACTCGATCTGATTACGGTAATAAATTTGTTCCAGAGTTTGCCCACGTCCTTACTAAGCTGGATGAAAGCGACTGGGAAGTATTAGAGAAGATTGCAAGACTTCTCATTGAAAATAGAAAAAAGGACTAGGTTTTACCCTAGCCCAATTTTCCTTTCACAAAGTGGTATATGATTTTTAGTGAATGATTGTCCGTGATTCTTTCTAACATGCTTATTATTGCGGATATTAATTCTTCATTGCTCATAATATGTACCACCCTTTCCCTATAGCTACTTAAACGACCATACTATTATTACAACGTGCCGGCTATTGAAAAATCCCCACAATATGTAAATTTGTCCACTATGGTGGACAAACTTCGGGGTTATTGCTTTTTCTTCACCGAAAACAGTCTGGATGGGGATACGTCCAGTGCCAGGGAAAGGAGACACAGGGTACGTAAAGTGGGTTCCCGCTGACCGTTTTCGATAAAATTTATTGCGGATTTGCTAACCCCGGATTTTTCGGAGAGTTCGCGAAGCGACATATTCCTTTCTTCCCGGACTTCTCTGATATGATAGGTTATTTCAATATCCATTTCATCACCTCACAGATAGTATCTGCTTAAAGTGGTGAAGCAATTCAGAACTTACGTTCGTTTTTATTATATCAGAACATCTGTTCTATTTCAATATGTAGAATTAATTAGCCATGGGCTTTTTAATAATATTGTATCCAGGAGGAAGAGTTATATGAGAAAAGCAAAATTAATCATGGTGGCTGCTCTGTCATCCATGGCGATTACCGCTTGCGGAGGAAGTGCCACTCCCTCTGAAACAACGGTTGCTACAACAGCTGAAACAACAACGCCAGCAGAGACAGCCGCTGAGGCGGCGGTCGAAACCGAGGCTGAAACCGAGGTAGCTAAGGAGGTGGCTCTGATCGAAGATGATAGCATTCCAACAGAATATAAGTCTGCCTTAAACAAGGCAAATACATATAGCGATATGATGCATATGTCCAAACAGGGAATTTATGACCAGCTTACCTCTGAATACGGCGAGAAATTCTCTGAGGAAGCTGCCCAGTATGCCATTGACAATATGAAAGCAGATTGGAACGCAAATGCATTAGAAAAAGCTAAAACCTATAGTGATACCATGTATATGTCTAAGGCTGGAATATATGACCAGCTCGTTTCCGAATATGGAGAGCAATTTACTTCTGAGGAAGCTCAGTATGCTATTGATCACATTGAAACCGATTGGAATAGAAATGCTTTGGAAAAGGCAAAAACCTATCAAGAGACAATGAATATGTCCCCGGAAGCAATCAGGGATCAGCTCGTTTCTGAATACGGCGAAAAATTTACGCAGGAAGAGGCAGATTATGCCATCGAGAACCTTGATTAGACAACCGTAGCAACTTGTAAATAATTGCAAAAACCGTTCAGTGCTTCCAACACAGAACGGTTTTCACATAGATTTCTCTTACCAGATTGCTCCGGCATGATATAATCCAGCCCAAACAAATTATATCATTCCTGGAGCGTCCTGGCAAGGGGCGTATTTTTTATACCCAAAATCATATATTGTGACAAGGAGATGATATAATGCGATTAAAAACCGATGGCATCTATTACGCTTATTTACGAAAATCGCGCGAGGATCGCGAGGCCGAAATCCACGGTGAAGGTGAGACTCTGGCCCGGCACGAGAATATACTGAAGGATCTTGCTGAACGATATGGAATCCAAATCTCCGAATGGTATCGCGAAGTGGTCTCCGGAGAGACCATTGCCGCCCGTCCAGAAATGCTGCGACTCCTCAATGACATTGAATCAAGTCATCCAGACGGGATCCTGGTAATTGAGATCGAACGTCTGGCCCGCGGGGACACCCGTGATCAAGGGTTAATTATGGAAACCTTGAAATACTGTAGCACAACGGTCATCACCCCCATGAAGGTCTACGATCCATCAAACGAAATGGATGAAGAATATTTTGAGTTCGGTCTCTTCATGAGCCGCCGGGAGTATAAGACCATCAAGCGGCGCCTGATTACGGGCCGCTACGCCGCCGCCAAAGAAGGAAAATGGACAGCCGGGAAGGTGCCTTACGGATATGAATCCTACAAATTGAAAGCTCAAAAGGGTTACAGTCTGAAGATTATCCCGGAGGAAGCTGAGGTGGTTCGCCTTGTCTATCAGATGTATCTCCACGGATCTCCTGAAACAAATGGGCTGCCTGCCGGTGCCAAACGCATTGCAGACGCTCTCAACCTCATGCAAATTCCATCTAAGACCAATGGCCAATGGACTCCTGGGGTAATTCGGGATATGCTTACTAATTGTGTCTACGCTGGGCGCATTCGATGCGGCAGACGTAAGCTCAAGAAAACAGTGCGAAACGGTACAATCATCCGATCTTCTCCCATTCAGAAGGATTATTCCGAGTATTCTGGTCTCCACGAACCAATAATAGATATTGAGACTTATGAGGCTGCGCAGAGACGCTTTGAGCAGCGCTCCAACCGCCCTCCCTTTTTGGATAGCGGAATCAAAAACCCGCTGGCCGGCGTTCTTCGCTGCGGAAAATGCGGTCATGCTCTGATCCGCCGCCCGCATGCTCCGAAGGAGACTCAGGACTGGTATCTATGCAAATATTGTGATATGCCCGGAGCAGCCTTGGATGATGTGGAAGAAAAAGTAATTCTCGGCCTGGAAGAATGGCTCAAAGAGTACAGCATCACTGTAGGGGATGATAATGTCACCGTCATTACCTCTGAAGTTCTTAAAAAGCAGTTGAAGGTAAAGCAGAGTAAGCTCCAGGAATTGATGCGAAGGCAAAATAAGATATACGAATTATTTGAAACGGAAATATATGATTCCGATACCTTTAAGGATCGCATCACTGCTTCCAAACAGGAAACCGATCGAGCAAAGGCAGAGATAAGCGAATTAGAAAGGCGCTATAAGGAACAGGCAGCTCTGGAGGCCAACAAAGACGCTATGATCCCTAAGGTTCAGCATGTCCTTGACACCTACTGGTCTTCTTCACCAGGAGAGCGCAATATGATGCTCAAAGAAGTGGTACAGAAAATCGAATACTCTAAAGAAACGAGGGGAACCAAAAAATATGTCCCAGATTTCAGGTTAAAAATATATCCCAGGCTCTGAGGATGGCCTGGGATTTTTACTGATATATGAAATGTGTCTACTCATAAATACGCATAAAAAAGCCTCCCGGCTGCTTCTTACTACCTATATATGCAGCCGGGAGGGAAAATGACCCTTGTCCCTCTTATGAAATTGTGATCAGAACAGCGGAACGACTGCACCCTCGTAGGTGTCTTCCATGAACTGCTTTACCTCAGGGCTTGTGAGAGCCTCAACCAGTGCCTTTGTAGCAGGAGTTTCCTCATCACCCTCTCTTACTGCAACCACATTTCCGTAGGTAGTAGCTGCTAAGGACTGGGAATCCTCTGTTGCAAGGGCATCGCTTACCTTTAAGCCGGCCTCGATGGCATAGTTGCCGTTGATAACTGCGATATCGCCGTCAGCCAGGGAACGTGGCAGCTGAGCAGCCTCCAGCTCTACAATGTCCAGGTTCTTCGGGTTCTCAACAATATCGTTCTTTGTTGCTTCCAGGCCAACGCCGTCCTTCAGCTTGATCAGGCCCTGAGCCTCCAAAAGGAGCAGAGCTCTTGCCTCGTTGCTCACGTCATTTGGTACAAGAACAGTTCCTTTTTCCGGAACAGCATCTAAGGATGTGCTCTTTCCAGCGTAAATGCCGAATGGCTCATAGTGAATCGCACCGGCGCTCACCAGCTTTGTGCCGTTCTGCTGGTTAAAGGAATCCAGATATGGCTTGTGCTGGAAATAGTTGGCATCCAGATCGCCGGAATCCAGCGCATTGTTTGGCTGTACGTAATCCGTGTACTCTACGATCTCCAGCTCATAGCCTTTGCTTAAAAGCACGTCCTTTGCAGCTGCTAAGATCTCTGCGTGGGGAGCAGGGCTTGCGCCTACTACGATCTTCTGGAGCTCACCGGCTGCTGCTGTGGTCTCCTCTGCCTCTGAGGCCTCAGTCTCAGCCTCTGATCCCGCTTCGGTAGCCTGAGCCTCTGTCTGTGCTGCTGTGGTCTCCTTTGCACCGCCGGAGCATGCTGTCAGAGATGCTGCAAGTGCTGCTGCCAATACTGCTGTTGTTAACCATGTCTTCTTCATAATGTTTCCTCCTCGTTTTGGGTATAAACCCTTTATTTTCCGGCCTGGCTTTGGGATACTGTCCTTCGGATGCTGTCCTCTGGATGCGGCCCCTCGGACCGGCCACTATATGAATCAGCCGGAGTGATCCCCGGCGGATTTCCCGGATCTGATCAGCCTGCCCAGACTATATGCAGGCCTTGGGGCTCTTCCATCACCGTATGCGCTTGTCGCTGTGTCTCGATAGCCTCATGAATACCTCCTGTATGATCTGGACAATGATGACTAACAGCACCACCGTCACAAGCATCATATCTGTCTGGTAGCGGTGATAGCCATAACGGATAGCAATGTCTCCCAGACCGCCTGCGCCCACAGAGCCTGCCATCGCAGAGTAACCTAAGATCGTGGTGATGGAAATGGCTGCTCCCACTAAAAGGGATGGCTTTGCCTCAGGCAGCAGCACCTTCCAGATGATCTGCCACGGGGATGCGCCCATAGACTTTGCAGCCTCGATCACGCCTGCGTCCACCTCCTTTAAGGACGATTCCACCATACGGCTGATATATGGGAAGGCGGAGATCACTAAGGGCACCACTGCCGCATTAGGACCGATGATCTTTCCAACCACAAGCCTTGTAAATGGGATCACCATAACAAGCAGGATGATAAAAGGCACGGAGCGCAGAAGGTTGATGACCACTCCTGCCACCTTGTTGTAAAGAGGCACCGGACAGATGCCGTCCTTTTCTGTCACCACCAGGGAAATGCCCAGCGGAATACCTAATATATAGGATAAAAGGGAGGACAGGGATACCATGTAGACTGTTTCCCATATTCCTTTTCCCAGCATGTTCATTGTTGTTGCATCAAACTGCATGTTAACGCACCTCCTCAAATGTGACGTTGGCTGTCTTTAAGTAGTTGCGGATCCTTCCCGCATCTACTTCGTCCTCCGGAAGCTGAAGGAGCATATGGCCCATGGCCTTTCCTTCAATGTCCCTTGTGTCCGCATGCATGATATTCACAGGCACCTTACAGGCCAGTACCATATTGGCAAGCACAGGCTCTGAGGACTCCCTGCCGTCAAAGATAATACGTATCTGACGTGAATTCCCAAAGGTGGCTCTCTGGGCAGCCGCATCTCCCAGGATCAGCTGCCTGCCGATATCTGACTTAGGCCCGGAGAAGATCTCCGATACCTTTCCCACCTCGGCGATGTGGCTGTGGTCAATGATGGCAACTCTGTCGCAGATCGCCTCGATCACCGCCATCTCATGGGTGATCACGATCACGGTGATCCCCATCTCCTTATTGATCTTTTTCAGGAGCTGGAGGATAGATTTGGTTGTGTTGGGATCCAGGGCGCTGGTGGCCTCGTCGCAGAGCAGCACCTTCGGATTCGTCGCCATGGCCCTGGCAATGGCAACCCTCTGCTTCTGGCCGCCGGAGAGCTGGGCCGGATAGGCCTTCATCCTGTCCTCCAGTCCCACCAGCTTCAGGAGCTCCTCTGCCCTCTTCCTGGCATCCGCCTTGTTCACCTTGGCAATCTCCATTGGGAAGCATACATTCTGGAGCACATTTCGCTGGGCCAGCAGATTGAACTGCTGGAAGATCATCCCCATGGACTGCCTGGCCTGGCGCTTCTCCTTTTCCTTCATTGCTGACAGGTTCTTTCCCTCAAAAATGACTCTTCCTGAGGTGGGCACCTCCAGATAGTTGATGCAGCGCACCAGGGTGCTCTTTCCGGCTCCTGACAGGCCTATGATCCCAAAGACCTCTCCCTGGCGTATGTCCAGGTTGATGTCATCCAGGGCTGTCACTGTGCCGTTTGCAGTGGCAAACTGCTTTCCCAGGCCCTCCAACCGGATGATCGTTTCTTCCTTCCTGTTTTCCATGGCGTTTTCCCTTCCTGTAAAAAAGGCCGCATGTCCTGCACAGACTTGCGGCCCCGAAATGCTGATTCAAATAAACAGTTCCAAAATGTCTTAATCCATACAGATCATCCTAACATTCAGTTTTGAAAACACGAAAGATACACAGCACATCATGCACATGCTGCCCATCATGTCCATATTCATCTGCATGGCTCTGAACTGGTTCATGATATGTCTTCCTCCTGCTTTTCTCCGAATGCGTCTCCCTTGCGGGCTCCGGGATTAATCTTAGTTAAGAAGATACAACACTTGTTTCTATTTGTCAAGACTTTTTTGCCCCATCTCACTTATGAGCTGTAGGATTACAATACATGTGTTACAACTGAATAATTAAAAAGCAGAGATGCTG
>NZ_JAJCIC010000072.1 GCF_020554865.1 Lacrimispora sp. 210928-DFI.3.58 | reverse complement strand
AAAAGAAAAGTGGTGCTGGGCGTAATCAACTAGCACCAACTTTGTCTACAGTCTGGCCACAATAGAAGCCTATTGTGGTAATATTATTCATGACATATTTTAGATATACAGCAGGAGGACAGGATGGGACGCAAGGGATTTAAAATTTCCATAAGAAAACTGCTGATCATAAGTAATTGCTCTATTATGGTTATTTTCTTTGGATTTAATATAATTTTAAGCCAGAGAAGTTATCAGAAGGTGCTGGAGCAGGAATTTGAGGAAAAACAGCATCAAATACTGGTTTATATCGGCGATACTCTGGAAGAATCTATGAGATCCATTGAGCAGCTGGCCCGTTCCGTTGCCAACAGCCATACGATAATCAACAGTATCATACATTATAGGAAAAATGAGAATTCTTATGAGCAGATGGTATTCCAGAACAATATGAGCCAGAATCTGTCCTCCTTTGCCTATACCTCGCGCGATATCGTTTCAGTAAATATCTTGATGGATAATCCCAAGCTTCGCACTACAAAGATAAATGGAGTTTATGATTATGAAAATTATACCGTAGATGGCAATGATGACAGAATACGTGAAATATCAGCGGGATGGATACCTACAAGGGCGAATAATCTTCGGATAGAAAGTTATACGAATTATATTTTCTCTTATGTTTTGCGCATCTATTCCGATTTATATTATGGAGAAGCTATAGGCCATCTGGTGATCAATCTGGATGAACAGCTACTTTATCAGCAGATCATGTCCTATGTAGAGGATGGAGGGGCAGAAATCCTTATTTTCGACAGTTATGGGAATATTATGAGCAGCACTGACCGAAGTGTTTTGGGGAAAAATTTAAAGAACACAGAGTACGCTGTTTATAGAGATATATTGGATGAGAGAAATGAAAAGACAGGAAAAGAAAAGGGCAGAATCTTTACGAAAAAACAGCTTGATGGAGAGAACATTGAAGTGATGGTAGTCACTGACTATGCCCAGGCGATTGCTCCGATCAAGAGTGTCCAGAGACTTGTGCTTCTTTCCTCCTTAGGTCTTTTGATCTGTTTTAGCCTTTTTAACGGCAGCTTGGCATACTTATTATCCAAGCCCTTAATGTTGCTGGCTAAAGAGGTAAATAACTATAAAGGAGATAACTGGAATTACAAGATCCGTTTTTCCAGTGTTATCCACGAGATTGATGTACTGGGAGTAGAGTTTAATCATATGGCAGAAAAAATTGATGCCTTGATCACTAGTCTTTTGCAGCAGGAGCAGGAAAAACAGAAGAAGGAGCTGGAAATCTTGCAGGCACAGATCAATCCACACTTTCTGTATAATACGTTAGAGGCTGTAAACTGGATGGCGTTAAGCTTGAAACAGAAGGAAATCAGCCGTATGGTGGTGCTTTTAGGAACATTCCTGCGCCTTAGCTTGAATAAAGGTAAAAATGTCTATTTTGTGGGAGATGAGTTGAACCATTTAAAATGTTATCTGGAGATACAAAACATCAGATGCCGGGGAAAGATCACATTTTCCAGCGACATAGATGAGACAATCCTTAAATGTAAGATGATAAAACTGCTCCTCCAGCCTATTGTGGAAAATTCCATCCTTCACGGATTTGATGCCAGAGGAGGATCAGGAAGAATATGGCTGCGTGTTTACAGAGAGAATAGTTATATCTGTTTTTGCCTTACAGATGATGGTTGCGGTATGTCAGAGGAGATGGTAAAAAATCTGTCTGACATAAGATCAGAGACAGGACATGGGATAAAAAATGTAATGAAAAGAATTTCACTTTATTATGGGGATGGATGTGGCGTAACTATTCGGTCAACGCCGCAGTTGGGGACAACTGTCGAAGTGAGAATAACAGAACAGATATCCGAACAATAGAATAAAGCGGAGGAAGTTACATGCTGTATCGATTGGTTTTGGTGGACGATGAGGATTGGATTTTATCGGGAATGCAAAATGCTATTGACTGGGAAAGCGTTGGTTTTCAGATTGTAGGAGCTTACAGCAATGGAAGAGAGGCAAAGGAAGCTATTTTAAAAAATCCTCCAGATGCAATCCTCACAGATATAAAGATGCCTATTATGGATGGTATTTCCATGGTGAGGGAATTGAGAGAAGCTGGGCTGGGAAATATTGAGGTAGCATTTTTAAGTGGTTATGATGATTTTAAACTGGCCCGTGCATCTATTCGCCTGGGTGCGGTGGATTATGTGTTGAAGCCCTCGGCGCCAGAACAGATTGTGGAGATATTTGAAAAGATAAAAGTCAGGCTTGACGAGAGGAAAAAACGGGAGGATGAGAAGAGAGCAGCTGCTGAGTTAGTGCAGACAGGGATTAATGTCTTTAAGAATGCAGTTTTTAATAGTATTACTGATGGCAATAAAATGCTATATCACCGTATGATGCTCCTCTATTCAGAACTGGTGGAGAGTGAACGCGGAAAACGGTTTGAGGTAATTTCCATTGCCCTTGAAGGCACAGTAGAGCAGCTTCAGCCTAACATAGAGGATGTAAGAGCTTTACAGTATCTGAAGGAAACCGCCATGAAAATAAGAGAAAAAAACCAGGAGGAGATCTGTTTGATACGGAGCCATTTTTCTTACTCCTTTGTATTTACAGAGTACGGAGAAGAAAAAATGGAATACCTGCTGGAACAATGGACGAAAAATGTAAAAAAGGATACAGGACGGCAGCTGTGTTTGGGACGGAGTGAGATTTATCAGGACTTTTCTAAGATATGGGATGCATATCAAGAGTCACTGGAAAGCCTGTTTCATTTGGAAATGCCCTTTGAGGTCCAGAAGCTTTACCTTACTATTGGTAATGATACTGCATTAAAGGCAGCCATTGAGGATAAAGATTCACAGATAATTTTATGGAGTCTAAAAAACTTAATGCTGAGGATTGACAGGGAGGAAGAGCAGTATAGAAGGCGCCTGATCGAACGCCTTATATATGGTCTCAGTATTTTTATACTTCAAAATGGGATGCCGCAGCAATTAGTGAAAGCATTGTACGAGGTATTGGAGGATTATGGATATGAGCCCGTAAAGGAGAGGATACTTACATTTGTAAAAGCAGAATTATTGACAGATAAGGAGGGAAAAAGTAAAAATGTCCATCTCTGCCAGGAGGTAGCTAAATACATCAGTAAAAATTATGCCAATGATATTACATTAAATGAGCTTGCTGAGAAATTTTATATTTCGCCAAATTATTTAGGAACTTTATTTAAAAAGAATATAGGAGTTGGAATTAAAGAATATCAGACAACCATCCGTCTGGAACAGGCAGATGCCCTGATCGCGGGAGGAAAATTTAAACTATATCAGGTGGCAGAGATGGTAGGATATCCTAATTACGAGTATTTCAGAAAAATATACTGCAAATACAGGGGGAAGAATCCATCTGCCTAAATCAATAATGGAGCAATTTTAATTATTTATATGCCCCTTTCCATATCACATCCAATATGATAAGATATACAAGTAAAAAATGTTAGATATGAATGTGACAGGATAAGGCTATGAATTACATTGTTTTGGATCTTGAGTGGAATCAGAGCCCAAGCGGGAAAGAGGATTCGGTGGAGCATCTGCCTTTTGAGATCATAGAGATCGGGGCGGTAAAGCTGGATGGGGATATGAGGTATCTGGGGGAGTTTCACAGGCTGGTGAGGCCTCAGGTCTACAGGAAGATGCATTTTAAAATATTAGAAGTGACCCATATGGACATGGAGGAGTTAAAGAGCGAGGGAAGGCCTTTTTACGATGTGATGGAGGAATTTCTTGCGTGGTGCGGGGAAGAGGAGTACAGGTTTTGTACATGGGGGTCTATGGACCTTACAGAGCTTCAGAGGAATATGGCGTACCATGAGGTGGAGAATCCATTTCCCAGACCTTTTCTCTACTATGATGTGCAGAAGCTTTACTGGCTCCAGTATGGAAATGGCAGGAACAAGCTGTCCTTAGATCAGGCAGTGCAGGAGCAGGGGCTTTTGGAGGACAGGCCGTTTCACAGAGCCCTTGATGATGCTTTCTATACGGGGAAGGTGCTTGCTGTACTGGATATGGAGCAGTTCGGAAGCTATGTGTCTGTGGATTACTATCTGCTTCCACGGTGCAGGGAAGAGGAATTTTCCCTTCAGTTTCCTGATTATTCGAAATATGTTTCCAGGGAATTTGAGAACAGGGAAGATATCATGAAGGAGAAGAACCTGACTGATATGGTGTGCATAAAGTGCAGGAGGATGCTGCGCAAGAAGATACGCTGGTTCCCTTATGGTCAGCGGTTTTATCTCTGTCTTGCCCTCTGTCCGGAGCATGGGTATATGAGAGGAAAGATCAGGGTAAAGAAGTCAGAGCAGGACAGGCAGTATGCAGTCAAGATCATAAAAGCGGCTTCTGAGGAGGATATTGAACTCTTGGATCAGAGAAAAGAGGATGTCCGCAGAAAGAGGAGCGGAAGAGGACATTCTTTAAAGAACGGGCAGTGACATGATAACGCCCTGGAATGCAGCAGATATGCGGCTGTTTCCAGGGCGTTTTTGTCATCAAGGTACAGGCCTGTATGCTGGGATCAATCCTCCCTCATCCGGTATCCCACACCGATCTCCGTAAATATGTATTTGGGCTCAGCGGGGTTTTCCTCCAGCTTTCTGCGGATATGCGCCATGTTCACGCGCAGGATCTGATTATCGCTGTCAGCGTAGGGGCCCCATATTTTTGTGATGATGGACTCATAGGTCATAACCTTTCCTGCATTCTGAGCAAGGAGGGACACCAGCTTGTATTCGATCTGGGTCAGGTGTATTTCCTGATCCTTCATTTTTACCAGACGGCGCTCAAAATCGATGAGCAGATCCCCAACTTCATATTTGGAGCTCTGAGTGGAAGCCCTGTTCTGGCTGTGGCGCAGGGCGGTGCGGATACGGGCCATGAGCTCTGCTGTTCCAAAGGGCTTTGTGAGGTAATCGTCTGCGCCCAGATCCAGAGCGGTCACCTTGCTCTTCTCCATGGTCCTGGCAGAAATGACAATGATGGGAACATTGCTCCAGCTCCTGACGCGCTCAATGATCTCCAGCCCGTCAATATCGGGAAGGCCCAGATCCAGAAGGATCACATCAGGGTGCGCAGAGGTAATGAGCTGCAGGCCTTCTTTTCCGGTATATGCACTGCTGATCCGGTAGCCCTGAGGCTCCAGAATGCGCTCAATAAAGCTGCAGATATTTTTCTCATCTTCAATAATAATGATATTTGCTTTTGTTGTCATAGTTAGTATTCCCTCCAGTCTGGTAATGTAAAAGTGAACATTGCGCCGTTTTCATGATTGGAAGCGCTGATAGTGCCGCCATGGGCATTGATGATCGTTTTGCACAGGGTAAGGCCAATGCCCATTCCCTTGTGTCCGTCACCGGATTGGTTGGTATATACGCCGCCTCCGTCAAAAAGGGTACTGAGGATCTTTGGCTCGATCCCTTTTCCATAGTCCTTGATGGTGACAGTGAGATAGTCCTCCTTTGTCTCCGCGATCAGGTCGATATCTCCTTGGTTGCCGGAGTGGAACATAGCATTCTCCATCAGGTTGTTGATGACCTGCTCGATCAGTATGGCATCCATTGGCACCATGATAAAGGCATCCGGGATAAGAATATGGACTCTTACCTCCGGAAAACGCTTCCTGAACCGCTGGACTGCCTCGGATATCACTTCCTCCAGAGGCTCCTCCGTCTTGGTCACGGAGGTAGTGCCGCGGTCAGCCTGGATGCGGGTGACAGTGAGCAGATTCTCTACCATGGTGAGGAGCCATTGGGCATCCTCCTCAATATGCTGCACCAGATTATGCTTTTCCACGGCTGTCATGGTGTTTTCCTGCTCCAGATAGGTGGCACTGGAGCCAATGATGGTGGTGAGAGGCGTGCGCAGGTCATGTGACATGGCACGCAGCAGATTGGCACGCATGGTTTCTTTTTCCGCATTCATCAGCATACGGTCCTTTTCCTGAAGCTGTGCACTCTGCTTTGTGAGCATGATACAGATGCTGCTGGAAAAGGAGGATATGAAGGCCATTCCTGCAAAGGTCAGGGGATAGCCGGACAAGGTAAAGTTTAAGGACATAAACGGATAGGTATATGCAAAATTTACCCAGAAAACGCTGTATAGGGAGGCTAAAATGCCGGCTCCATAGCATCTGGTCGCACGGGCGATCAGAATAATGGCAAGGATAAATATAATGGAAATGTTGGTAACATTGTTGCTGAAATGGAAAAATAATGTGGATACAACAGAAGCTGCTGCCATAAATGCAATGGTAATAGGGAGATTCCTAACCAAATTTTGGACAGCAGCTTTTATATGAAAGGATTCTTTTGGCATATCGTTCATGGATACTCCCCTGCTGTGGTCACAATAACAGTTGTGCAGATACGGCTATTATAACCTATGGGGAAGGGAAGTTCAACGGAAAAGAGAGTTTTTCCCGTTCCTTTTCCTGCCCCGGCGGCGGGAGCTGAGGGATGCGGCAGAGGAGCTGCGGCGCTTGGCTACCAGGCGGTCAAAGTCAGAGGAGGAAAATCCGATATCCTCCAGCCTTTCCAGCCTTCTTTGACGGCGGGCCAGAAGGTCAGCCTCCTCCTTTTTCCTGACATGGATGCGGACTATGATGATAACTGCAATGATCAGAGCCAGGGAAAGCCCGATCCCCATAATGGTCAGAAGGTTGGCCGGTATGCGTATCCCTGTTGCAGTCCCCTCCCTGGAAATGATATCCCTTCGGCTTTCTCTGGCCTCCGGGGCAGAGGATCCGTCAGAGCTCATAAGGGCTGCGGACGGCTCAGCCTCCTGCTGCCCGGAAGAGTCTGGCAGGGATCCCGCGGCTTCCTCCTCTGGGGGATTCTCCGCCGCAACGCTATCGGAAGCCTCCGCGAAAGGAACAGAGATAGCTGTTTCCGGCAGAGCGCTCAGGCTGGGACAGCGCAGATACACAGTTCCTACCGGGCGTCCCTCGTAGGTATAGCGGATGACAGCAACAGCATCCTGAGGTTCGCTGCCATCCAGATCATAGGACAGGGAGGAGGCAGTATCCGTAAAGTCCGCATCCTTCGGGATGGTAATACGGCCTTCACTGTCCAGCTTAAGGGAAATACTGTCTTGGGCCATCATACCGCCGATGGTCATATCATTTTCAATTGAGCGGTAGGCTGTTTCGAAGTCAGCAGCCTTAAGGGACTGGAAATTGCCAAAGCCAAAGTCAAACAGCGCCTTTGTGTCCGTATAATGGGACTGGTGTCCGTTGAGCACCACAGCGATCAGTGTCATTCCGTTTTTCTGAGCGCAGGTGACAAGGGTGTTTCCTGCCAGGGAGGTATAGCCTGTTTTTCCTGCAAAGGCCCCTGGGTAGTAGACGGCTTCATTTTTATTAAGCATCCGGTGGTGGTTGGCCACATAGCCGCCCTCCGGGCTGCGCTTTGTGGGAGCAAGCTGATAGCTGCGGGTATTGTTGATCTCCAGGAATGCCGGATTTTTGATCGCTTCCCTGGTGATCAATGCCATGTCATGGGCAGTGGTGTAGTGGTTCTCGTCATTTAAGCCGCTGGGATTGGCAAAATGGCTGCCGGTGCAGCCCAGGCTTGCAGCCTTTTGGTTCATAAGCTCTGCAAAGGCCTCTCTGGAGCCGCTGACATGGCAGGCCAGGGCATTGGCACTTTCGTTGGCAGAGGCCAGCATAAGGGCGTAGAGGCAGTCCCGGACGGTCAGGATGTCTCCCTCGTCAATACCGGCGCTGCTGCTCCCGGCTTCCACGTTGTACACATCGTCATGAGAGAACTCAACCATCTCATCCAGACTGCAGTTCTCCAGGACGATCAGTGCTGTGAGGATCTTTGTGATGCTGGCAGGATAGTAGCTCTGATCCATATTTTTCCCGTACAGGACAGTTCCTGTGTCAGCATCCATCAAAATACCGCCGTCGGCCTCGATGGACACATTAGATGGCCACTCCGGGGCGGCAAGGGCAGTGAGAGGCATGAGAAAAGGAAACAGGCAGCAATACAGCAGAAAAAAAAGTCGCTTCATTCGATCAGCCTCCGATCCTAACGCCCTTTCCGGCGGTTTTTAATAAGAAGGAACAGGCTGGCGCCTATGAGCAGCAGGCATAGGATGCAGAAGGTCAGGGCAATGCGGCCAGCGGTGTCCATAAAAAATCCTTCAGGAACAATGTTGATCAGCATATCCGTAGAAGGATCCAGTATCCACAGATCGTTGTCAAAGAAAATATGGTGGAATATGATAAAATACTTTGTAAAATTCGTGGAGATGATCAAGGCCAGCAAAGCCACAAGGCCGAAAAACATCCCTGTACCAATACATATGGACTGGGGCAGCAGGCGTTTTAAGGGCGCCTTTCCACGCCAGAGTAAAAGGAGAAGGACAAGGACGAGAAGGAGACAGGCACGGCGCAGGGCGATGGCCTTTACAAAGAGCACCTGCACATCCTCCATATGGGAAATCTCCCGCTCATTAAAAAATTCCCGCGTTTCCCCGCCCATGGTAGTCTCCACGTGGAGGTCCTCCCGTTTTCCCTTCAGGTAGTCCATCATTTCATCTGTGACATGGAGCAGGTCTTCCATTGTCATGGGAGGAAGACTGTCGAGAACATGGTATTTTGTGTATTCTTTTTCAAAATATCCAGGCGTCCAGTAGACTACCGCCTCCACAGAGGTGATGAAAAGGATGACCATCAGGCAGAGCGCAGCGAGGATGCCGGCAAATCTGTGAAGTATGTTCATAGAGAATCCTCCTTGCAGAAAAAAATATAGGTTATCAGAAGCCGCAAAGCGGGTTCTGATAAAAGGCGCGTTTTGTGCGCCGTGGATCCGATTATGAGGCTCGCGAAGCGGTTCTCATAATATGGTGTAGGTGTAGATGAAGAAAAAGAAAAGTCCAACCCCGCAGCTTTATGTATCTGCAAAGTCAGACCTTTAAGTGCGCCTTCAGGGACTCGAACCCTGGACAAATAGATTAAGAG
>NZ_JAJCIC010000071.1 GCF_020554865.1 Lacrimispora sp. 210928-DFI.3.58 | reverse complement strand
GCCAGCTGCTGAACGGCAGGAATTAAATTTGCGAAAAACTATTGACACTATCCTGTGGGGCCGGAGGCGAAAGAAAAGAGCCACGCGGGGTGGCTCCATGATTTATAGCGATAAATTTAATCCTTTAATTCTATCTTAGATAATTTATATATCTTTACAGCACATCCAACAACTAGTCCAACTATTAATACCGTGCCAGCAATAAAATACAATGTTGGGTGTTGACTCAAACAATTATAGGCTTCCACACTAAACCCTTCATTTTTTATATAATAAGCCCAACAAGAAAGAAGTAAAATTGATACAATAACAAGGTTGCACCACCAAATCAAAGGATATTTTTGGACCAAATTTGCATTCACATCTTGAGTAGACTTAATGTTGGATCTCGTCATCTTCGCAATAAAAAACATGAAAACAAATACTAAATTCATAATGCAAAAACACCAAATAATCCCGACAATCATCAACTTCGTAACAGGTATATCTTTAGCCCCTAAAAAAATATTATCTAATGAGCTTATGCCACCAAAAAGCAAAAATGATAGTGCTGTAAAAATCGAAACCAAAGAAATTAATTGTCCATTCATTTCTTTAGATAACTCATGCCCAGCTTCTTCCATTTTCTCGTCTACAATCTTTGCATAATCATCATCTTTCATTTTAAAAAGAGAATATTGTCTTTTTGCAAGATTCATATGATCCCACATCTTTAAAACAGTACGTTTTGTCCTATCGTATGGATTTCTTTGATGTCTATATTCAGGTTTCCATTCGTGATCACTGTTAAATTTTTCTCCATAAATATAATTAATAACATTGTCTAAGTTTGTTTGCATTATCCCAAATATTTCTTCTTTTTCTAAAGAAAAAATATAATTTGTTATGTTAGTGTATAAAAGCCTATCATCTTTGCTAATATACTCATGTAATGCATCAAAAAATAGTTTTGAATTGAAATCTTTTGAATCTTTGGATAGTCTTTCGCAAAGATCATCCACGGCGGACTCCATTTCACGTATATAATCTGACGTAGAATTGGATTTTCTTCCTGTACGTTTGTTCCAATCAATCATGGTTAATCCTTTTCAAAATACTCTTTTATAGCACTCTTCTCAATGATATTATTGCAATATTTTTCATACGCATCACACCATGGAGCTTGATTATGAGTTATTTCAACTAATGTCGATGCAGAATATTTTGCGCATTGATCTACCATTTCGTTGATTAGCGCTCTATCTCTTTTCAAAATTACTGTTTCAGCATTTTGACATACAAACCTTGGAATATCTGAACTGCCAAAAAGTTTAAATTCATGATACACTTCTGGAACTACTGGTCCAAAGTCCCATGCCTCTATATCCTCCTCGAAGCATGGCCTTCCTATACTAACAAGAAAATTAGCCTGTACAAAATATAATATTTTTTGTAATTTTAAATTGCTAATAGAATATCCCTGCTTCTTACAATACCATATAATGTATCTAGCAACATCAATTGCACTATACATAGTATAAACCTCCCATAAATAAAGCAAAAAACTTGAATATAATGCCTATTATATCCAAGTCAATTCTGTGTCAATACTTTATCTATGATTTTATTATATGTTATTTTGCATAAAAAAGCAATTGACGTTTTAGCTAATTTTTCTTATAAACATTTGTTCTTTTCTGATGAAAAAAATCTTCATTTTTATGAGCCCAGCGAGCTGCCAGACTGCTCTACCCCTCATTAGGACCCACACACCGCTAGGGAAGCGGAGGAGAAGCCGCTGGCCGTTCTGCCTTTGGCTTAATCCATGCTATCATAATATCACGGAAGTACCCCTTCGTAGTTACCCACTTTTTCAAAATTCATAAAAGAACGCCCCTCTCTTGAAGGACGTTCCATTTATCATTATAACTTTTTCTTTCTTCTGGCTCTTTCATCCCTGATTCCCTGAATACGGCCCAGATTATAAAATAACGATGCTCCAAACGCACCACATCTATCCACTCCGTACAAGCGCCAGCGTTCCACCATTGCATTATATAAATCTCCCATCTCTGTGCCTGCCCAAAAAACCACTGTTTGATGACCTGAAATTTTTACTTCCTCCTGAATATTCATCATGCCACCTCCCTGCTCTGGTAAGCAACATGATACGCTTTCGCCTGACCATCCACCTGCTGATACTCAATGTCCGTCGGATAATCATTATCTGCAATCCAGCATTTCACTCTTTCAATAACACTGTCAGAATACTTCCTAACTGCTCCCTGCCACTTGCCTTTAGACTCCCAGGTGTCTGTGTAGTCCTCCTCTGTCACGCCGATCCGGCGGATGATTTCATTCACAGCCTTGTCTGCGGGCTTCCCAGAGGTCTTGTAATAGATTCCTGCCTGTCTGGCAATATGTACGGTATCCCAGTAGCGCTTGTCCGCTTCGATCTCGACCGGAAGAAAAATGTCTGCTTTCTCGTAAAGCTGCTTTGCCGTAAGAAGCTGGATCTTATTTCCACAGCCAGCCTTCTCCAACATAGGCATGAGAATTTTTACAGCATTATTGACAGATGCCAAGCGCTCAGATTGAGATTTGGCCTTTTTCTTTGGCATCTCGTAGGAGCCTGTCTTACGAAGAGTAGGCAGAACCTCATCGAATACCCAGCTTTCAAAACGCTCTGCGCTCTCCAACTTACTATGTGTGATAAGGCGGTACATATCGCCCTCGCCGATGAAATTAACCTCCTGCATTTTACCGCTGATAGGGGTAGAACGTTTCGTTATAGCCCTACAATGATCGTTGACAGCTTTATTGGGATTTGTATATCCCAAAGCCTTTGCAATATCGCTTGCCATAAAATAGGGCTTTCCATCAATCTCTATCGTCCTTACCTGTCCAAATTCCTCATTGTTAAAAACCTGTAATTTCTGCATAGCAAAATCTTCCTTTCTTCAAAAATTCTTGATTTTCCAAAAAGGAACTGCTATACTGTGTATACAAATTTCCTTTTTGGAATTTGACTTTTGAGCAATCACGTGGGCCCGTCAAAGTTTAGCGTGACTGCTCTTTTTTGTTTCCAGATCTTTCTTGATAAGATCCACGACATACTGCATAAAAGACATATCCTGCATAACAGCCTTTATTTTTCCAGCCTTATGAGTCTCTTCATCCAGTTTAATAGTAATCTGTTTCATGTTTTCTCCTTTCCCACAATTTAATTGTGTATTTATTGATGATTATATGCAATTAAATTGTGTGTGTCAAGTAAAACTTGAATTAAATTGCGTATTGTGATAAACTCAAAGAAAAAGGAGCGGTTCGTAATGGCAAATAATAAAACCATTGGAGATAATATAAAAAAATATCGTCTGTATAAAGGACTTACCCAAAAACAATTAGCTTCTCTCATTGGAAAAACAGAAAGTTCGATCCAAAAATATGAGGCTGGTAAAGTAGAAATCCCCCGCAAAGTACTTTTTAATATTGCAAAACAATTGGATTGTTCTTTCATTCAATTAAACGGTATTAATTCTGAAGATTTTCTTCCTCGATTAAGAGAAACAAATTCTGACCCTTTATTAATATTTTTAGATTCAATAGGTTATAAAGTAACTCTCGGAGGAAATGGTGGAATATATATTGAAATACTCGGTGAAACAATCCCTTTAATGAAAAAACAATATGATCTCCTAAAAGAACAAGTAATTTCATATACAAAATTCGTTACAGAACGCACTCTCTATCCTCCAATAATTGAATCCTCTGATAAGCCACCCACCACTGAGTAGGTGGCTTTTCGTTACCTCCTCTGCGCCAGCAGATAAAAAAAATACCGCCTACTCTCATAGAATTGCCTCCGCCCTGCCGGAACATCCATCCATTCATACGGAATCCCCTCCGTTACGTTTTTCAGAATCCATTCATAAAGCTCCTTATTCGCCTCCTGAGCTGTTTTTTCTATCAGGACTATATCTTCCTGTATTACTGCTCTTCTGACGGCTTCCTGCGCTGTAGGATTGCCTGAAAGACTACTTTTCGGCATCCCATCATTCACAACAGCATTTAGCCCATAACCTTCCAGAAGTTTTTGCTTCTTCTCACCGTATTGCATACAAAAGTATTTCAATTCGTTATATTTCGCCCGAGATATGCTATGGTCGCTCAATTTCATATCCCGCGTTCTAATCTGGTTCATCACTACATCCTCCTACCATTTCCAGTTCCAGAAGCCGGCATATACCTGTATCCCCCAATGTCCTGACCCCACCAACTGCATGTTTCGCAGTCTTTTCCATCGCCGCCGATTACTCCTGCTTTAGCTGCGCAGTCCCGGTAATCCTTTTCCATCTCTTCGGTCACGTGAACCAGCAGCTCTGCGTACGCAGCGATCGGTATCTTTATCTCTCTCATGTTCTGCCTCCTTACCGCATTGTTTCATACTCGCCCTTCTTCTCATTCCAGTTCACCGCCACTGGAGCCCCACAGTCAAGGCAGTTGATATCAAATGCTGTATCGGTCATATTAGTCATATACTTGAGCCCCTTCCCGCATTCACACCTAATCCGCAAAGGAACCAGAGGCTTGTCAAAATATGTGGTTGTTCTGCAGCTCTTGCAGAAATAGTATTCAGCCTCATTCTTTGTAAAATACCCCTTCACCTCTCCGCAGTTTGGACACCTGATATACAGGAATCCCTTGTATGTAATCTTCGGAATGGCCCGGATCTTAGCCGGATCTGCTGTACCGTCATGTCCGGCGTGACCTGCTCAAGCTGCTCCTCATCCAGGGACAACATCTCCTGAAGCTGGGACTTGTTGAAATCCTGATACCGTTCAGCAATGACCGGGCTGTTGCCGCCCTTTGAGAACCTGTCATTGCGGCTCATGTACCGGCTGGCAGTAGACACACTGAAACCAAACCGGTCACGGGCATAATCCCAAATGTTTTCAAAGCCTGCCTCCCGGTACAGCTCTCCGTCACGGACGCATTTTAAGTAATACCCCACAGCGATCACACTCCTGACCGCTGATTTCAGGTTAGCGGCTATGTAGACTTCTGCATCCTCCAGGCTGACATTCTGGTACCACAGCGCACTTGCAGCACCAGTCTCAGCCGGCATCTCCCTTTTCTCCTCCATCTGGCTCTCCTCCTCCAAATTGCTTCCTGGCCCGCTCCAGGACTATGGCGTCATAATCAGTATCGCGCTGGGAGAAGTTGTGGAACTGGTTCCTGGACAACTCCTTCCCGCCAATGGTCCCCGGTCTGGCAAAATCCTTAGTTTTGTCCCTCTGCTCCCAGGTACGGACAGCTGCTTGCCAATCGGTCATGCGGTTATTCCCTACCATCCAGCCCTTGGCCTGGTAAAAGTCAACAAACCTCTGCGGATCCACGTTGTTGCCCCGTTTTTGGCAATACTCCGCTACCGCCTCCACAGAAGGGGGCGTAAAGCGCTTTTCTTTGGACACTTTAGTGTCTTTCTTTTCGTTTTGTTTCTGTTTTTGTTTATATATGTCTGCGCTTTGTACTTCGCTTTTTACTACTTCTTTTACTTCGCTTTGTACTACTGGATATACTTCGCTTTGTACTACGTTTTTGAAAGTGAAATATACCATTTTATACTTGTTAGGGCTTCCCTTGCGCCCCTTCTGGTAGATAATCCGGCCAGCCTTTATGAGTTCGTCCCTCGCTTTAATAAGTGTAGCTTCTCGACCCATTGACATGGTTGCCATCAATCTCAGGTTATCTACTATAACCCACTCGCTCCACCCGCTTCTGTTGAAAAGGTTCATCATTTTGTACCATAACAACTGTGACGAGATCGGTAAGTAGTTGGTTTCGAGCCATCGTTCAAAGGCTATGATCTCTGCCAGAAAATTTATTTCCATGTAGGCCATCACCTACCCTTCTGTCTCTCTCCCGGCTTCCCACTCCCGGTAAAGCCCGATCCAATCCTCCAGGCGCATTGTCACCAGCCAGCCTGATCGGTCCCGGCGGTGGAATACAGCCGGAAGCTCTCCTTCCCTGGCGTCCCTCCCAGCCTGATCCATGGCCTCCTGAAGGTTCAGCCGCTCCACGCGCTTACATTCTATATGGATCCCAGGCAGGCCGATCACATCAGCGTCACCCGCAGTTCCACAAAACTGCTGGCCCCTCCGGCAGTCATAACCATGGTCCTTCAAAATTCCTGCCAGCTCCCGCTCACCGCGCTTGCCTTTCTCGCGCTGCATCTTTCCCATATTGTTCTCCATTCTAAGGACAGGGGCGGCGGTCAGAGAGTTTCCCACGGGCCGCCCCTATTGTTACACCAATGGCCTTCTAATACTGTGACATATCAATCCTTGCCATGGATGGTAAAAGCCCAATTAACCTATGTGATTGCCATCTGATCGCCTCCTTTCCCGGATGCTATGCCTTATGAAAAGAACTCCGCCGCTGCGCTGCCACCCACTGGCTGTGCATCCTTTGAAACATCCTGCGGCACTGAAGCCTGTGCCATATCGATGCGCCCTTGTGACGTCATATCAGCCATATTCGGGACGTATTCTTCCTCCACCTTCCCCTGTTCTTCTGCTGTGTACATTCCTGAAAATGTCTGCGGAAATGCCTCTCGTAGTGCCTGAACCACCGCCACCTTGCGGATCATGGTTGCTGGCTTTTTTGCCCACTGACTGTTGAGCGAGCCATCTTTCTTGCGTCCAGCATATTCCTCAAAGGATACCTCGATCCGAAAGGCATGGGTCCTGTCCTTCCGCCACACCTCCGCATATCCACCGATGATCTGTTCTTCTGGCAGTTTCAGAGTGCCCTTGCGGTAGACTATCTCACCATCTAGCCCCACAACGATGATGCCCGCATCCATACCATCGTAATTTTCATTGCTTTCGGCCCGTTTGAAAAAGGCTTCCTTGCCTACAACGAGCGTTGCCGGCTCATTGCCATACTTAATGCAGTATGCCTCTTTCAGCCAGGGATTCAGGCCAGTAAACCGGCAAAGGTTAATAAACATTGCTATTTCCTGATCAGATACCCTGTCTTTATCTCCGCTGACTAAATAATTTTTTACTGTACCTGGCGTGAGAGTTACTTTCATTCCGTTTGCCATGTACTCTGTAATCTCCGCCCGCTGCACAGACTTTGATGTCAAACTGTTTCCTACTGCCATAATCCTTCTCCTCCTTACTGTTTTGGTACCGGCTCAAACCGGATGCCGTTATTCTTCAAAAACTCTTTCAGCCTCATGAGTTGATCTCTGGTTGCATATACCCGGAAATCAACTACATTGACTGGATCCTCGACCGTCTCTATTGCCGGCTGCTCCTTCGGAATAGGGATAGCTGCCGGAGATGGCATCGGCGCAGCTGATCTGCCGGCAGCCATCACGTGCTCTGCCTCTGCCTTCATCCTAGCCTCACACTCTGCCTTCTGACGGGCCCGGTCCTCTTCAAATACCCGGCGTTTCTCCTCTTCCTTCTCCAGACGGTTCCTTTCTGATATCGCTGCACCGATGTCATAGGTGCGGAGGAATACCTGTTTCATATCGCCGACATACTTGCTGTCCACATCGTTGAGGATTGCCAGGCCCTCATACACCTTCTGGATCAGCGCAAGGATCTCTTCCCTGATGGACTTCATGCTAGTGGAGGCATTGGCATACTCCGGCTTCATTACCCGTTCAAAGGGAAGGTATTTCTCAATGTCATCATGGATATTTGCATCATAGAAATCGCGGATCTTCGCTGTCTTCTCTTCCTTCTGGCGGCGCTCATAATCCTTGATCTGGCCGTCTATGTTGTCGATGGCCTTCTGCACAATGCCTGCCAGCTCCTTGACTTCCTTCCCAAACTGCTCGTCCGGCTTCAGAAGCTGCCTTCTAATCTCTGTACGCTTACTGTTCAGGGCATCCACGAACTTATTCAGTTTCGCCCGATCGGTCTTTGCCTGCTTGATCGTATCATCTGTGTATACCGATACGGCATACTCCTGCGATGCTGCGGACACTTCCGCTTTCAGCTCTTCAAAATTCCATTCAATTTTTTTCAGGAATCCTTCATCCTGTGGACTGTATATCTTTAATTCCATATATCCCGCTTCTCCTTCCATTGCATTTATTAAATGGTTTCCGATATGGGCCAGGGACTATCCCTGGCTTATTTCTTCCATCGCCTTCAATACACGCATATCTTTTTCAAGGGTCAATAAAGCCAGATCCTTAAGCCGCTCCAACATCTCTCTCCTGTCGCCCATGTACTCCTGGAGAAACTGCTTGTCTGGTATATCCCTTGCCCGCATTTCCTCCATATACAGGCTGATTTCCCTTATCTGTTCCTCATATTCCTGTATATTTTGTTTTCTTTTTTCCGCATCTCTTGATATAGATTCTTTAAAAGTCATATGCTATATCGCCGGAAGGATAAAGTCAGGCCGCCTCCCGGAAGTTACGCAATCCCAGAACTTCCTTTCCGCCTCCACCAGATACCTGATATCCTCCTCGACGTCCTTTCGCTCAATAAAATAATGTTTCGTTATAATCCGCAGCTCCCCGCCCCATTCGCTTTTCAGCTGAGCCTTTAGAACTGCAAAATCATATCCAGTTACTGCCAGGTAATGAAGTACCTGGCAAAAATAATTATCCGGGATACGGCCATGCCACTTCTCCCGTTGCATGCTCTGCAGGATGTTCGTGGTCTTAATTTCTAAAATTCCATGCCGCCCCTGGTTATCCACAAGCTCACCGTCCAAGGAGGCATGCATCCACGGATAATCCGAATTAAGGAACATGTTGTTCTCATCATAGGAGACCCGGTACTCCGGGAAGTCCATGGCAAACAATTCCCGGAGATGATACTCTGCCGCCGTCCCATACCGGACATAATCCTTATCAGATATATCCTCTGGTATAACCAGCCCCATCTTCTCCTCCCAGAGCGTCACGTTGTCCTTATATGGATTCATCCCAACGCAGGCGCTGGCCTCGGAGCCTCCGATATGATTCTTCCGGCCCTCCAACCAGGCCTCACGATCTGGAAATATGTACTTCTTAACTGGCATCCTGTTTCTCCCTCCTCATGATCTTCCCACAATTCGGGCACGGCGTAATCTCTCCCAAAATGGACCACATCCGAAAGCCACAGCTGCAAACCAGGAGGAAGAAGGGGGATGTTATTGGAGTCTGGCTATCTGGATAATGCTGTATA
>NZ_JAJCIC010000070.1 GCF_020554865.1 Lacrimispora sp. 210928-DFI.3.58 | reverse complement strand
AAAAGAAAAGTGGTGCTGGGCGTAATCAACCAGCACCAACTTTGTCTACAGTCTGTCTATTTTTACCGAAAAATAGTTTTTTAGCTTAACCATTTTGACGGACGATGGACGTTTTGCACGGATTTAAAATCTTGCAACGGAATTTTAGATATGATATGATGGATATGTCCAGAATAATAAGCATTTAAGTAATAGGAGCTGAAGCCTATATGACCCACTTTTCAGATATTGACAACGCATACCGCAAAGTAACTGCCAGGGCTAATATGCTGTATGAGTTTGTCATCTTATATCACAATTACATCTATAGCCAGCACACTTACGAGGCTGAAAACTGCAACATGATAGAAATACATACCCTTACCTATATTGACGACTGCCCCGGCATCACAGCCACCCAGCTTTCCAAAATCTGGCATAAAAGCAAGAGCGCCATATCCCAGACAGTCAAAAAGCTGATCGAGGCCGGATACGTAGAAAAACGCTATATGGAAAACAACGAAAAAACAGCCCGCTTATATGTGACCGAAAAGGGGAAGCGCCTTTCCAGTGTCCATAAAGCTTATGACGTGGCTGATATTACACAGACTACGGCTTACCTCGTTGAACAATGCAGTGAGGCCGACCTGGATGCCTTTTACCGGATCATTGAACAATATACGAAGCTTCTTAAACCTGAATAATAGCTATCTTCGCTTTTTCATTTTACCCTCCCGATCATATCTGGGATAAGCAGCAAAAAAGGCCCTGCAAAGCAGACCGGTCTCCATCTGATTTGCAAGAGCCTTTTCTATTTGTCTATATCTCCACCTCAAAGGGCAGCTGATCCAAAATGTCTTTCTGTACATCCACCCCCGGATAAGCCTCGATCAGCTTCAGTCCCTTCGGCGTCAGCCGGAAAACGCAGCGTTCCGTTACATACAGCACCTTCTGGCCGTTTGCAATGGCCCGTTTTGCTGAAAAGCTGATACTGCTCACCTTGTCTACGAATTTCGGGATCGTTCCCTCCTTATGTATGGTCACAACCCCTTTCTTCTGTGACACCTCCAGTCCCTTGGTGTTGAATGTGAGGCAGAAGACCACGCTTGGTGTCTTCGCCGTAATGTTGGCAAAGCCTCCGATTCCCGCAAATGCGCCAGGCCCGCGGTGGGCGTTGACATTTCCCTGGCTGTCCACCTCAAGACCGCCCATAAAGCAGATATCCAGTCCTCCATTGTCATAGAGGTCGAACTGGTTTGCCATATCATAGACGGAGGCTGCTCCTATCATCGCTCCAAAAGCCTCGCCGGAAACCGGAAAGCCTCCGATGCCCCCGGACTCCACGGTAAGCGTGACCATGTCCAGCATGCCGTTTTTTCTCGCATGTCTGGAAACCATCTCCGGAATGCCGATCCCGATGTTTACAATATCATCCACCCGCAGCTCCTGGGCCGCTCTTCTGCCAATGATATTGCCAATGGCATTATTTTTCGTCATATTCACAGAAACCGTGTCGATCTTCTCATTCCAGGCGCTCCAATCCTCATAAGGGATCTCAAAGCTTCCTGTCAGAGCCGTATATGCTTCATTGCGCGGCTCCGGTTCCACCACTACGATCGCATCCACCAGACATCCAGGGATGATCGCGTTTCTGGGACGGGAAGGTGTGTTAACCAGACGGTCCACCTGCACGATCACTTTTCCATGGTTTGCCTTCACGGCCTGGCAGATCGACAGCGCATCGCCGGACATAAACATGTCATCAAAGGAAATATTGCCCTTTCTGTCTGCCGCTGTTCCCTTGATCAATGCAACTGTGAGCTTCGGAAGCTTGTAGTAGAGAAATTCCTCTCCATCCACCTCCACATATTTTACCAGGGAATCATCGATGGATATCCGGTTAATGCCAGGTCCCTCCATTCTGGGATCCACAAAAATGTCCAGCCCAACCTTAGACAGGGCGCCGGGCAGTCCGCTGGCCTGGGCG
The DNA here is from genome assembly GCF_020554865.1 of Lacrimispora sp. 210928-DFI.3.58. Lineage (GTDB taxonomy): Bacteria > Bacillota > Clostridia > Lachnospirales > Lachnospiraceae > Enterocloster. Next base: position 7,669 of record NZ_JAJCIC010000070.1, on the reverse strand, counting down.
CGGATCGCGTGGGAGATACAGCCCAGAGGCAGATTGTACGCCTCAAAACGGTCCTCCAGCACCAGCTTCTTTGTACTCAGCATCGCTCCAAAATGTCCGCAGATCAGCCTGTCCACCGCGCCTTCCCGAATATAACCTTCCGCATTGCGTTCCTCATCCCAAACGCCAAATCCCGCACTTGAGACAACCGTCAGATGCCTTGGGGCCTGCATCTTCTCGTATCTCCGGTAAAGGGCCTCGTGCAGCTCCACCGGGCTTTCGATACCCACGAAGGAATTAACACAGATACAGTCTCCATCCCGGATCAAGCGGATCGCCTCATCAGAACTCATAATCTCATACATAAATATTTCTCTCCTCTTAAACAGCACATGGAACAATTTTATCAGAATAATCCTTCATCGTCCAGCATTTTATGCGTATTATGCATACGCCGCTGCTCCAGACAGAGGAGATATTTGCAAAAACAGGCCGGTATGGCCTTAATAATGGTACTCCCCCTTCTTTGCCGCGATAAACAACACCGTCATCACCGCGGCTGCCAGCTCAGCCACAACAACAGAAAACCAGATTCCATCGATATCAAAAATCATAGGCAAAATCATAACGGCAGTCACCTGAAACAGCAGGCTTCTTAAAAAAGAAATCAGTGCGGAGGTCAGGCCGTCATTTAAGGCAGTAAAGAATGAAGAGCCATAGATGGCGATTCCTGAAAAAAGGAAGGAAAATGAATAGATCATAAAGGCTCTCGTTGTCATTTCCATCAGTCCTTTGTCATAGCCCACAAAGATTCCGGCCAGAGGCTTTGCCAAAAGCTCGGCCAAGCCAAGCATCACCACAGCAAAGATCCCGATGATCATATAGCTCTTCTTTAACAGTCCCTTCAGCTCCCGGTGATTCTCCGCCCCGTAATGATAGCTGACAATGGGCGCCACGCCTGTCGAATATCCGATAAAGATAGCAAGGAAAATCATATTTACATACATGAGCACCCCGTAGGCGGCAATTCCGTTCTCACCGGCATATTTCATCAGCTGGAAATTATAGAGCATGCTGACAATAGAGGTTGAAATATTGCTCATAAGCTCTGAGGAACCGTTTGTACAGGCCTTGACCAGTGCCCTTCCGTCCATGGCTGTCCTTGTCAGCCAAAGCACGCCGGATCTTGATCTTGCAAAATAGACAATAGGAATAACGCCGCCAAGGACCTGGCTGATCGCCGTTGCCGCCGCGGCTCCCACAAGCCCCCAGGAAAATACTGCCATGAAAAGGGCATCCAGCACCATATTTGTAAGCCCGCACACCACAGTGACCATCAGCCCCAGCTGCGGCTTTTCCGCCGTAATAAAAAAGCTCTGGAACTCAAACTGGAGCATAAAAAAAGGCAGTGACAGCAGGAGGATCCTTGCATAAGTCACGCAGTTATTTAACATATCTCCCTCCGCTCCCATCAAAGATGCCAAGGGGCGGATAAAAATAAAGCTGATAACGGAAATGGCAACTCCGCAGGCAATTGTACTGTATACAAACAGGGAAAACAGCTGCCGCGCCTTATTATCGTCTCCTTCGCCCATGGTTTTGGAAACCAGTACGCTGCCGCCGGAACCGAACATAAAGCCGATGGATCCTAAAATCATCAGCACCGGCATAATAAAGTTGACAGAAGCAAAGGGTGTCTTTCCCACAAAGTTGGAAACAAAAAATCCATCGACCACGCTGTACAGTGAAGTAAACACCATCATAATCATTGATGGGAACGTAAACTGCAGCAGCCGTTTATAATTAAAATGATCAGAAAGCTGAATACCCATCCTTACCTCCTAAACCAACGGGCAGCAAATTCAGCCGCAGCCGGAGCCAATTCCTTGATATCCCATTCCGTCGTGTTGATCGTCAGGTGATAGGCACTGCTGCTGCCCCAGCTTCAAAGCTGCGTCATAATGCGCCTCTTTAAGTACGAAATCATACTTGTAGCAGTATAGTATGATTTCGTACTTATGTCAATAAGTATTTCGTGGTTTCTGTCATTTTCTGCACATGCCTCATCCCAAAATGCAGCCTTTGACTAGACCGCTTTTTTCAGCATAGCAAAACAGGCACTTTAGCGGGAGCAAGTACCTGTTTCTTCTACAAAGCGAGGGCATCGCTCAATCATCTAATTTGATGATTTTGCGACACCCTCTGCTCAATAGCTATCTGTCCTCTTTTTACCTCTCCTCTTTCAGAACCGAATACAGCTCCGTCTTTGTGGCCATATAATAAGGGGTTGAGTATAAAACGCCTGTGATTCCCGCCGTGAAGGCGCTTAAAAGCTCCCAGCCGATAAAGGACATATCCATGGTAAACTTCTTCCACTTATTTCCCTTCATCATCTCTTTGCTGATGCGGAAGGCATCCTTTTTGGATAATTGGGGATCATCCGCCAGAAGGTGGGGGATCATACAGTATTCATAGCTCTTCACAATGCCGGGGATGATGAACAGGATTCCCCACAGGGCGATATAAACCTGCCTTACGAACTGGATCTGTACCACATTCCAGTAGCCGCCGGACTGGAAGGGATACAGAATGTCCTTAATCTCGCCCTCGTCCTTTGCATTGTTCAGAAAGTATTTGCTTCCCCCGATTTCAAATACCTGGAATACAAAAATCCTCAGTGCCGTCAGGATAATGGACAGCACGCCGCCGGAAGATTGCAAAAAAGCATGCATTTTCTTATGACCTGGACTCGATTCTTTCTCGGCTGGTCTATGGAAGAATCCTGGCACCTTCTTCCAAGCTTTCCTGTTACGAGCAGTCTGCAGACCTGATCGAACCAATTGCCTTTGAACTTCACCAGGTCTACCGGGCATTGTCCGTGATTGCGGAAGAATCTTCTTTCATTCAGGCAGAGCTCTACGAAACCAGCAAGCGGCTTATAAAACGACAGACAGGCATCCTTTATTATGACTGTACCAACTACTTTTTCGAAACAGAACACCAGGAAGGACTCAAACAATACGGTCCAAGCAAAGAACACAGACCCAATCCGATTGTGGAAATGGGATTGTTCATGGATTACAGCGGCATCCCGCTTGCATTCTGCATCCATCCTGGAAATACGAATGAACAGACTACTCTGATCCCGCTGGAAGAACAGATCATGAAGGATTTCTCACTTGCCCGATTTATTGTCTGTACCGATGCCGGATTATCGTCGGAGACGAATCGGAAATTCAATAACTTTGGCGGACGCTGCTTCATCACGACACAATCCATCAAAAAGCTGAAGAAAGCAGAACGGGAATGGTGCCTGGCCCCGACCGGATGGCACCTGAAAGATACCACCGATGTCTATGACATCCGAAAACTGGAAGACACTGAGGAAAACCGAAAGAAAATATTTTATAAGCAGTTGTTTGTAGAGGGAAATGATGGGAAACGAGAGATTGACTTTGATCAGACCCTCATTGTGACATACTCGTTAAAATACCGGGATTATCAGCGTGATATTCGTAATCAGCAAGTTCAGCGGGCACTGAAGACAGTTGAAAAAGACCCGAAAAAGACGGAAAAACATAATCAAAACGATTTTCGCCGCTTCATAAAGAAGACCGCTGTGACAGCCGATGGTGAATGCGCAGAAAAAAAGATTTACTCCATTGATCAGGACATGATCCTGAATGAATCGCAGTACGATGGTTTTTATGCTGTATATACCAATCTGGATGATGACCCGGCAGATATCGCGCAGATAAACCGCGGCCGGTGGGAAATCGGGGAATCCTTCCGGATTATGAAAACAGAGTTTGAAGCCAGACCGGTCTATTTAAAGCGTGATGACCGTATTAAAGCGCACTTCACAACCTGTTTCATTGCCCTTTTGATTTATCGCATCCTAGAAAAGAAACTGGATAATGATTTTACCTGTGACGATATCATAGCAACTCTGCGAAACATGCGAGTTACAAAAATAGGAAAAGAGGGCTATGTTCCCTCTTATACACGAACCGAATTAACAGATGCATTACATGATTATGCTGGATTCCGGACGGATTATGAGCTCATGACCCAAAGAACCATGAAAGGAATCTGCAGACGTTCAAAGGAGTAGAATTCTATTACTCCCTTTTTCAAAAATCAAAAACCCTTAGAAATGGCTTATTTATAGGGATTTCATAAGGATACTTTTTAGATTTAGGATAGCGGTATAGCATGACGGTGTTATACCGCTTTTCCCATATATACATTGACCTTTGAACGGTCAAATACTCCGATATGGTTATAGATAATCTCGATTTCCTGTATTCTTTTACCACTGCTTTTATCTGCTTCATGGACGATAATGCGGTCTATGAACTCATGCACAATCTCCGGTGTCAGTTCCGGTATCTCCGTATACTTCTTGACAGTAGACAAGAATGACTTTACATTGACACTCTGTTGTTCTTCCTGTGACAGTTCCATGCGGAGTGTTTCAATTTCTGACTGCACCTCTTTCTGCTCCGCTTCATATCCCTGTGACAGTTTTGCAAATCGTTCATCAGAAAGTTTACCGCTTACATTATCCTCATAGATACGTTGGAACAGATTGTCTAACTGTGTGTAGCGTTTCTCCTTATCGGACAGCACACGCTTTTTCTTTGCCAGTTCCTTATTTTTCTGTTTCATGTCAGCGTCCATCACCATCTGCACAAATTCATCTTCATATGCTTTAACATAGGAAACAACCTCTCGCAGATTCTCCAGTACCAGTTGTTCCACAACCACGTTGCGGATATAGTGCATAGAGCAGTTGTGGGTATCAGAACGGTAATTACTGCACACAAAATTATGTTTGGTGTCAGGGTCATTCGCTCGTCTGTGAAAGGATAGTTTCTTTCCACAGTCTGCACAGTAGAGGATTCCCGAAAACATCGGCATTTCTCCCATTTTGGTAGGACGTTTGCGGTTCGCCCGAATCTTCTGCACAATGTCAAAGGTAGACTGGTCGATAATCGGCTCATGGGTATTCTCAAAGATTTTCCATTCCGATTTATCATTCTCAATCTTCTTTTTCTGTTTATAGGACTTGCGGTGTGTCTTAAAATTCACCGTATGCCCCAGATAGTCCATGCGTTCCAGTATGTCCACCACAACGGTACTCGACCATTGGCAGGGATTCTTCGGTACATTTTTAGCAATGCCATATCCTTTGCTAAGTGCATAAGCAGTAGGACACAACACTCCTCTTTCTTTCAGAATGTTTGCGATTCTTCTCGGTCCGTACCCGTCCACACACAAGCGGAAGATTTCTCGGACAATCTCTGCGGATTCTTCATCAATCAGCCATTCTTTTGGATTGTCGGGATTCTTGCGGTAGCCATAAGGAGCAATGCAACTCATGTGTTCGCCTGCTAATCCTTTTGCTTTCTTCACCGCCCGAATCTTCTTACTGGTATCTCTTGCGTACCACTCGTTAAACAGATTTTTGAACGGTGCAAGGTCATTGTCTTTCTGTACGTTGCTGTCTACATCATCATTCACAGCGATAAAGTGAATATCTTTATCGGGGAAGATAAATTCCGTATACAATCCCACTTTGATGTAATCACGCCCGAATCTTGACAGGTCTTTACAGATAATACGTTTCACAGTGCCTTTCTGTGCGTCCTCAATCATCTGTTTGAACTGCGGACGCTCAAAATTCGTACCGCTGAATCCATCGTCAATATAGAACTGGTAAGGCGTGTAACCGTTTCTCTCCGCATATTCCGCAAGTATCTTTTTCTGATTGACGATACTGTCCGAATCCCCAACATTTCCATCATCTTGCGACAAACGACAATAGAGTGCTGTGATTCCCGTATCTGTTCGCTTTGTCGGGGAAGTGGTAAAAGTATTTCCTGTGGCAACTGACTGTATGTTCTTCAGCATATTTCCTCCTGTTCCGACAGTCACACAGGCAATGCTTGTATAGATATAAGATAACACAACCACTGTCTTTTGTCTGCCTTTTTTATAAATCTGTCTTAAATCTGCCTGTTGCATCTTGTATTTCGCTGAATCAGACGCTTTATCGTGTCTTTTGGTTCTTCCTGCGTCTGACCGTTTGATTTTACCTTTACACGGTAAATCGTATTGCCGATACGGTATTCACGTACCACTGGTTCTTCTGCGTTTTCTGTCATTCGATTCCCCCTTCCCTTGTTAGATTCCGAAGCAGTCAGACGGTGTTATCCTCACCCACAGGGATTTCACCTCTGCATGGTTCTCATGCAGCCGCACCCATTGCCTGCGACGCTTCTAACGCTCGGACTGTGGCTGTGCGGGAGTATCATTATCTGACAGGACAGGTCATGGCAGAGAAAATCGACGTATTTCCCCTTATGGACACTGACAGGGTATCGCTTTCTTGCAGAGCAAGGTCATGGCGTATCAGCCCACAGGCTCGCTGTCTGTCAAAAGTATCTGACTGCTTTATGAAGTTTTCAAAGAGCATGGAAAAATAATTCTTTCCTTTGCCAATACTCGCCACTCAAGGCGGATTTGTTGCATTTTTAAGAATTTTTCCTTTTTTCACACAGTAACTACCCACAGACAGGAGATTTGTTGCATTTTACAGAATCTTATCTGATTTCCATTTCAAATTTTAAAATGGCTTTTGTAATGGCAGTTTGGATTCTGCCTTTTAATTCCCTGTCAACGACAATCTGAACGCCACCATATTCATCATAGAACGGACGTAAACAAGCCTTTGATATGTATGCGTTATAATGTTCTAAAATCTTTTCTATGGCTTCGTTGTCGCCATCGGAAGCCATGCGGATAGTCGTAAATCTCGGACATCTTTTTACCTGTTTCATCTGTGTTATTCCTCCGTATAGTTTTCTCTGATAATATTCAGTGCTCTCATTCTTCCCCGGTAAACGGAACACCTTGAAATTCCGATGATTTCTCCGATTTCCGTATCTGACATATCAAGGAAATAGAACATTAAAATAATGTTTCTCTGCCTGTCTTTTAATTTCTGAATCGCTTTGCACAGATGTTCATCATAGACATGGATTTCCATACCATAGACAAGAAATGCTGTATATTCAACAGAATATTCATCTATGGCACTGGCATGGTTCAGATCCGCTTCTGTTACGTCACAGAACGGGATTTCATGCTTTGCCCGTCTGCCAAGTTCCCTGTAATAATTCTTGACTGTTCTGTCTATGACTTTGTGGATAAGGCAGTCAAACTGTAGCCTTATGGCACTCTCAAATGAAGAAGGTTTCATAATCTCACCTCCTTCCTGTGCGATGTAAAAGCGTAGAGATTCTTACCTCTTTTCGCTCTGACACTCACCACAGAGATGAGATTTGTTACCTTATCTGAAAATATATTTGTAAATATTTTCAGACAGCAAAAAAGCACAAGAACATTGGATAAGTATTGTTCCTGTGCTTTAATGTTTGTTCCTGCTATATGATGTAAAAAACCACATACAGGAGTATAAAAGACTATCGAATCAAAATGAATTTTTTTGACAATAGTGAGTACTTTAAAAACGGTTGATTATTTAGGTTCATTAAAACGGTTGCCTCCAAGAGCCGTTAAAATAAAACCTATGATTGGCAAAATAAAAACGACGGCTTATTAACCGTCGTCAGACTGTAGACAAAGTTGGTGCTGGTTGATTACGCCCAGCACCACTTTTCTT
>NZ_JAJCIC010000007.1 GCF_020554865.1 Lacrimispora sp. 210928-DFI.3.58 | reverse complement strand
TCAGGTGCTAAAGAATTATTTGCAGTCAGTGTAACAAATGTTTGACAAACCTACAATTTTTTGATTTTATTCACACCTTCCTCATCCACACCATAAAAACAGAAAAGAACACGATTCCCTTGACTACACTTGATATCGTAAGGGCCCACCATACTCCTTCCAGGCCCAGGGATGTGCCGCCCAGCCAGAAGGCCAGGGGAATACGGGAGGCTGTCAGGAGGATGGTGAGAATGGAGGCTTCCATAGTCCTTCCCATTCCGGACATGGCGCCTACGGTCATGAGTTCTATGCACAGGAACATTTCTGAGTATCCGATGATGCGCATGTAGCCTGCTCCTATGGGGATGACCTCCGGCTCATGGATAAACAGGGAAAAGATGGGGACTGCGCCAAATACCAAAAGGCTGGTGGTAAACATTCCCCAAAGGAACATGACACCTGCTGATATCATGTACCCTTTTTTGACCCGCTTCATATTTTTTGCTCCGAAATTCTGCCCGGTAAAGGCATTGATCGCAGAGCCGAAGCCGTCTGCTGTCATCCAGGAGATCGTCTCGATCTGACCGCCCAGACGCTGGACAGCCACTGCCGCATCTCCCCAGGAGGTAACGAATCTTGTGAGCACCATGGATATCCCGCAGTAAAGCATGCTTTGAATGGAGGCAGGAAACCCGATTCTTATGATCATCTTTAAATAGCGGGGAGGTGTGGGCTTCCAGATTTGTATCTGACCTGACAGTACCGCATCCCCTCTGACGCAGAGGATAAGGACCAGGCTGACGATAAACTGGGCTGTGACTGTCGCTGCCGCTGCCCCCATAACTCCCATAGCTGGTATTGGACCAAGACCAAAGATGAGAAGGGGATCCAGGATCATATTTGCGCCCATTCCCACACAGTTTGCAATAAATGGCGTCCTGCTGTTTCCGGCTGCCGTGTAAAGACCGGTTAATGTCTGTCCCACGAATGCAAATACGATAAGGCCGCAGGCGATACGCAGATATATTTCTGCATTGTGTATTACCTCTGAGGAATTCAGATGAAAAAAGCCGATCAGCGGACGTGTAAACAGATTGACGAGAAGGCCGAAGGCCAGCGCCAGCATCACTGCGATCTGCAGGGCTCCTTTTCCATACTGGACGGCCTCCTTCTGATCCCCGGCTCCATAAGCATGGGCTGCCTTTACCTGTCCGCCCATCCTGGCAAGCGCAGCCACGCCGCTGGAAAGCCAGGTATACATGGCGGCTGCTCCCACTGCCGCCACTGCATCACTTCCTACTCTTCCGATCCAGGCCATATCAGTCAGATTGTAAGCTGTCTGCACAAGGGAGGTCGCCATGATCGGTATTGCCAGCTCTGTCAGCGCTGTAAGGATGCTTCCGTGAAGTAAATCTGTATTCTTTTTCACTTTGTTCACCTGCCGTCTTCATTTTCCCATTTCAAATACATTTACCATGAAAGTCCGCCGCTGCAAGGCGGCACGAAATTCAGGTATGCCAAATGCGTCCACCAGACTTTCGTGGTCCGGTGGCGCGTCTGCCCGCTGGACGCGTGCAGGTCTACTATACTATGTTTCCTGATAATCTGCAAGATAGGGAATGAATGATTGTCTGAGTGCGGCAAATTACGCACAACCGTTCAGGCATGCAGCTCTCCGCCGGATAGGCGGCGCAAATTCAGGCTGAGAACTTCTGAAACACTGCGCTAGTCCGGAAATACCGCCTGTATGAGCATCCTTTCACTGGAACCGTGGCAGGTGGAAAGTGTGACTATTTTTTGATCCGCGCCAGGGTGGATCCCTGTGCTGTAGAGAGAGGAAGCTTCCATTTCCTGAAGGTATTCCTTCCACTCTTCTTCCGTAAGATCCGTTCTCATGGCTGTTCCGTCTGTTTCTGCGCGAAGCTGACAGGAAAAAACGGGGCATTCCAGCCATTGCCCGCGAAGATGCAGGAAGATGGCGGGATGAGCATCGAAGTACGCCTTGTCCTTGTATTTCTTCAGATCTGCAAACATGGAGCCATCCTTCATATTGTGACCGTAAAGGACGGTATTGCGGGATATTCCCGGAACACTCTCCTTATCCAGGAAAATGCAGCCAGATGCCTGTTCCTCCTCTGTAAAGCTGTGGTCCAGATAGTATACATTATCCTTGTGCTGCGCTGCAGGATAATCAATATGGGTGCCTGGAATGGAGACCCACAGCCTGTACTCCTCATTTGCCTCATAGAGAGCCGCTTCGTTGACAGGAAGAAGGGACGTGCCCCCTTTCTCATGGCGCCTTTGAGAGGCAGCAGCTGGCTCGCCTATTTCCTGAAACCGACTTGGGGAGGCAGCTGCTGCCTGGGAAAAGCCGGCAGCCGTTCCATAGGCAATGTCCCTTATATCATTATAGGAGGCCTGTCCCCTTCCATATGCAGCCATGATGCTTGCCAGATGTATGATACTTATGGCGCTAATAAGAAGAAATACAGCTGTGAGGATCGGCAGTCTCCTCCTTGCGAGCCTGGGGATTTTCCACAACAGCATGATCACAAAACAGCTGATGAGGAGGAATGTGAAGCACAGGATCGTTCCTGACCGGTCTGCTTTCTCTTCTGTTTCCGATGGATAAAGGCCGTCCTCCTTAAACTCTCCTCCATGGGAGGAGACGGAAACGAGCCCGCTGTACACAGCAGCGCAGTCTCTGACCCGCTTCTTTCCTCTGATATCAAGGATACCATTGTCACCGCGTATCTCCTTCCACCGGATCTGTTCGATCTGGTAACCCGAAGGGTCCAGTCCGGCCTGCCGCAAAAGCTCCCCCTGGAAGGGCAGCAGACCCTCCGGGCTGTCAAGGGGCACAAGGGCCTCTCCCAGCAGGAAATAGTCTGCTCCCATTCCTGATACAAACAGCTCCAGTTTAAAATCAGGACTCCAGCGCTCATTGATGAAGCTTGCCTCGGTCAGAGGGAGAAGGACCTGGCGTTCCTTCCCTGTCTGCCTGTCTACTATCTGCACCCATGCTGTCTGAGGGATTGTCTCTGCTGCTTCAAGATCAGAATACAGGATCTGATCAGATACATATTGTGCTTCCGTTCCAAAAGCCTTTCCTGCCAGCAGGCTTCCCAGCAAAAGGACCAGAAAGCCTGCTTTGGCGATATCCTTAAGGCCTGTTCTCATTTTTTCCTTTTCCTCCCTTCTTTTTCTCAGCATACAGGCAGATGCCTGCACCTGCCAGACCTGCGATCGCCGTGAATATGGTCTGGTAAAGCGGGAAGTCATCTCCTGTCCGGATCCTCTCTCTCTTTCCAAAACGGAAGCTTCCTCTGCCGAACCGGTCTTTTATCTGATAGGAGGCCGTGATCCTGCCAATCTTCTTTAATTGCCTGAAATTGTAGACAACGGTATTGCCGTTTATCTGTCCGTCTTCATCCACATAAAATTCATAAATATCCTGGGAATGCAGATACCCTTCCGGCGGCTTTCGCTCTCTGATCCGGTAGGTTCCGGGACAAGGCGGTTTGAAATCCAGGCAGCCGTCTTCCCCAGTGATCCCTTCAAAGGTGCAAAGAGCCCCGTCTTCTTTCCATTCAATAGAAAGGACTGCACCTGGCAGAGGCTCCTTTGTGATGCCGTCCTTTTTGTAAACAGGCTTCGGGATCTCTTCATTTACAACCTCATAGGTTCCGCGGATAATGCCGGATCCTTTCACTGTAAAGCTGTAGATATCCGTATTGCCCCTGTAGCCCTCCGGCGCTTTTGTCTCCCGGAAGGTATAGGTGCCGTCCCGGGGCTTTTTTATGCGGAATCTGCCCTGGGCATCACTGACAGAGGTTCCTATGATCGTCCCCTCCTGATCATAAAAGGTAAATTCTGCTCCTTCCACCGCATTTCCAGCGTGATCTGCTTTTTTAAAGACGATATATTCCGGGACAGGGGTTGTACCGCCGCCTCCTCCGCCCCCTGAGGATTTCAGGCTGTTTTCATACCGGAACACCTGAATGGAGGTATCTGTCTCCTGTACGGTGATCTCCTTATCTGAAGATTTTTTGTAGCCCGAAGGAGACTCCAGCTCATGTATGATATACGCTCCTGCCTCAAGGCCATAGAAGGTCTGGCCCTTTTCTGCTTCCGACGTCCACTCCCTTACGATCCTTCCGGTATCCTTTCTGATGAGCTGCAGTCTGGCTCCCGCAAGGAGGCTTCCACTGCTGCTGACTTTGGGGATCTCCACAATGGTGGAATAATTGCGCATTGTCAGGCGCGGAATCTCCTTCATACCATCTGTGATGGTAAATTCAATGGGCTGTGCCAGCATCTGAAAGCCCTCAGCTGCCTCCACCTCTACCAGACGGTAGCTTCCGGCCTTCAGGTCTTTTGTATAGTGGCCTTGCTTTCCACTTATCCACTCATCCACTGTCTCCCAGGAAGAGCCTGCATCCTGCTTCCTCTCGATCCGCAGGGTGACGCCTTCCAGATATTCTGCTGTATCACCCAGCAGCTTTTCTGACACTACCCTATTGCTGTCATTTGCCGGATAATACTCCAGAGGAATAAGGGCTGTCTTTTCGTCGATATACTCAAACTGGAATTCATAGGGCTTCAATGTCAGCATATGTCCCTCAGCTGCCTTTGTCTCTGTGCAGAGATAGGTGTATGGCTTAAAATTGCCGTCCTGATCCATATATCCGATGGGCTGGGGGTTAAAATGAGCTTCCCCTTTCTCATCGGTTGTCACTGTCTGACAGTGGATGCCCAGAGTTTTGTTCTCCAGCTGAAAATCTGCTCCGGAAAGCGTTTCTTCCGGGTGATCCGCATCTGTCTTTGTAATTTTTAGGATCCCATCTGGTATCTCATCTATCATCTCTGCTGTCTGTACAAGCTGCGTATCAATAATGGCAAATGGCACATCCACTGACTGAAGGAAGCCATAGGGTGCTGTCTCCTCCCGCAGAATGTAGCTGCCCTCCGGGATATATTCCACCACATGAGGCTTTTGATCACCTTCCTCAAAGCCCTCCGGGATCATCCCGGCCTCCCTGTCCTCCTGGGTGTACCTGCCATCCAGGCCGCTTGTCCATGTGGCTGTGATATCCTGGTATTCTCCGTTCTCCGTGGGCTGGTGAAGGATAAGTGGCTCATCGCTTACCGTCCCGTCCTCATTTACAGGATAGATGGTAAGTGTCGCTCCATTTACCTCCTTGCCGCCTGTAATGTTTACCTTTGAAATCTCTAAGCTTAAGGGCTTATCTCCCATCTGCGTATATTGGATCTTCTCCAAATGGCCTGTATCCTCTACGGTAATGAGAACCGGGCCCGCAGTGGCATAGCCTTTTGGATTTCCTGTCTCCACAAGGACATAGTGGCCCACCGGCAGATATTCCAGCCTTACCGCGGCATTTTCCGTATAGTACCAACGGCCCTGGCAGGTGTTGGGGATGGTCTGGAAATCATAGTCATATTTTATGATAGGGTGATTCCCGGCGGCATCTGTCACAATGCGGCCCGTTGCCGCAACCTCCTGTCCATCCTTGTAGGTGGCGGCACGGAAGGTAAATATCCTTTCCGTTTCCTCATAGGAAGGCATTCCGTCTGTAAGCTCCGGCTGTCCTTCCCCGTCAAGCTTTGCATGGTATAAGGTCAGGTATGCCTCGCTGTCCTTGTATATCACATCCTCATTCTTTGTGTCATATTTCCGGATATCCAGCGCAGTAAAATCATCCTCCATCTGGAAGCTCTGCACATGGCCTGTCTCCAGAACGTCCACATTGACAGCTTCTGACAGAACGTATCCCTGCTCATAAGGGCAGATGGTTTCCTCCAGCACATAGGCGCCTACCGGGATATGATCGATCCAATGAGGTTTGGTGGTTGGAATGGGATTTCCTCCTCCGTCATACTTCATGTTCCCATCGTCATCGTATTCATATCCGCTGATCCAGGCAGCATAGCTTTCTCCCTTTCGGTAGGTTCCGTCCTCCTCCCGGAGGGGCCTGCCTTCATTATCTGTCAAAGCCCTGTACAGCGTCATATGGGCATCCCGTATTTCCTTCTGGGTCATGACATCGATCTTTGCAAAAGCGGTCTTTGTAAATTCATCCTGAAGGAAATATTTCTGTATCTCCTCTGTATCCTCCAGTATCAGGCCCATGTATTCTGCCTGAATGTAACCCTGGCCGTACGGTACCCTTTCTTCTTCCAGAATATAGGCTCCAAAGGGCAGACGTGTGATCGTGTGGGTGGCAGCTTCTGTCTCCGGATTTCCGTAAGGATCCGTGCTGGCATCTGTCTCCCAGCGCTCTTCTTTGGTAACCAGCCTGCCGTCCGTGTAATAGATGGGAAGGCCATTTTCATCATCCACTGTCTGCTTGTCCTTATAAATGGTCCTTGTGCCGCCGTCCTCCATAATCTGAATGGACTGCACCAGCTGCTTTTGTCCATTTTCATCCGCCGTATAGGCAATGATGCGGCCATAGTCGTCATAGACGTAGGCCATTCCTGTCAGAGAGTCCGCATAGCAGATGCGGTTTCCTCTGGAATCCAGCACAAAAAGTTCTCCTGTATCCGGCTCCCTGTAAAGAGCCAGCTCCTTCTTTCCATACTCCTCCAGTCTGTAAGGCAGGCTGGCGACAGTCTCAAGCTCTGTCAGATCATAGAAATACAGCTCAACCGGTTCATTTTCCACCTCCACAGCATCCCACTCTCTTAGACGTGCCGGGCCGCTGTCTTCCCCTGCTTCCCGTATTTCCCTGTGAGTTCCTGTGTTGGTGTTTTGGATCCTGGCTACCTTTCCGTTTTCCCATACAGCTTCCACACCTTTATAGGCATGCTCTCCGGCCGGCTCAAGTTCGATTCCATGGTACAGAGCCAGGGACGCCTCAGATATGGTGATATCAAACCGGATCCCCTTTCCGGTGAAGGTTCCGTCCAGCTCGTAGAGGGGCTTTACCCCCTTCATTGCCTTCAGCTCCTTCTCTGTCCCTTCCACAAATTTCTCGGAATATTCATCAAAGGCCTTTGTCACATAGCCGTACCACTCCTGGGCCTCCGGGTCATAGGCAATATCGCGCACATCTCCCCTCTCCTGAAGCTTTTCCCTGCGGCCGCGGACTTCGTATATGAAAAGGTCTCCCTTATCATTGACTGCAAGCTCACGGTCAAAACCGCCGCTTTTCTCTTTCTCTCCCTGGGCATCTGTCTTTTGAAGGCTGTTCTGGTTTCCCACCAGGGAATCTCCGTCCTCCACCTTATGGATCTCCATGCGGGAGGGATGATCCTGTACCAGCACCTGGCCGGTCGTTTCTGTCTCGTATTTGTCCGTGCCTCCGGATACCGGGATTGCATACTGGTATTTTGCTGCTGTTTCCTCTTTCCAGCCATCTGTTGTGCCGTCTATGTGGCGGTCATCAGCGTAGTAGGTAATATCGTCCGAGTAGATCTCAAAGGCCACTGGGCGGCTCTTTGTATAGCCCTCCGGTGCCTCAAGCTCTACCAGGACATAGGCTCCGGCTCCCAGAGGTTTATAGGTCTCAATATAGCCTGTCTTCTCCTTTTGCACCTGACCGTCTATCACAAGCTCCCGGATGGTGGAATAGGCCCTAAAGATTCCTACCTCGTTTCCCGTTTCATCCTGCTGGCGGATCAGCTGGCTTTCATCGTACTGTGGGATCCCCTCCTCATCCAAATGGATAGGCAGGTCATTCTCACTGATGTTGCTCTCTCCTACTCTGGGGTATAAAATAGGCTTTCCGTCTGCATCTGCCACGGTTTTTCCATGAATGTCCACGGCTTCCCCAAACAGCACTGCTCCCGTACCGTTAGCCGTATTCACTCCTGCTTTCTCCACATCCCGCTTTGCCGCGTAGATTTTAAAGATAGCCCCATCATGGATAATGTTGTCCCCTGTCTCTGCATCCAGCTTTTCAATGCGCAGTCTTGAACTGTAATACCGGTTCTCAAAGTCCTCCTGGGCAAAGGCTGCGTAATTGAAGTTTTCCCCGCTGCCAAAGGGAGACAAGGTTTCAATGTCCCCTGTATCCGGATTTTTCCGGTCTACCGCCGGAGCAAGAACGGTCCACGGAACAAGCATGGAAGCAAATTTCCCCTCAATGGCTGTCTGCATTCCCTTCATGGTGGGCACTGCATCCCTGATTTCCAGCTGGCCGCTGTCTGTCTCATTTCCATCATAGACAACGCCGTCCCTTGTTCCCTTATCCTCACTCTGGCTGGTATAGCCCCTATAGTATGCCTTTACTGTTCCATTTGCCCCATCCATATACTCCGCATCATAGGGCGGTTTCGATGTCATGCTGTGGCCTGGCCGGATATCCTTGTCCAGCCCGTATTTGAATACCTCAAAATCTCCGTCATGGCTGTGGGCTTTGATGATATGGGTCTCCTCGTTAAAACGTATTTTATATTTCCGTATCAGATCTTCCGGAGTGTCACTGCTGCTGTAGCGGAAATAGGGATCTCCTGCCTCATAGTTTGCTTCCTCCTCCCCTGTATTGCTGTCAGTGATAATGTGCGGAACAAAGGGAAGGGTGATCTCCTTCGGGTAATCCCTCTCATAATGACGGTTTGCCAGCTCATTTCTCACATCTGCCGCTGTCTGCTCTGCAATGACGTATGTACCATAAGGCAGCATAATGGAATGATCGTAATAATCGTCTTTTCCGTTTTTTGTATTACACTCAAGAGTCGTCTTATCCCTGTCCGCACCCCCGCCGTCATCCTTATCCCAGGCAATTGCCAGACGTCTGTCCAGACCGACGAACATATCCAGATAAGCAGAGGCCTCCTCCTTTGCCAGGTTAAGGGCTTTTTCATAGGCAGCATCACTGTTAAGCTCCGGCTCTGCTTCCAGAATTTCTTCTTTGTAAGCAGCGATATCGTAATAATCAAGGGCAAACTGTTCCAGCACCTGGGCCGGGTAAGTATTTCCAGCCTTTTGGTCTGCCGCGTACATGGCGTCAAAAAATTTTTGATAGTGGTAGCTGCCGTCCGCCTTTGTTTCCAGAAGACGGCGGCCTCCGCCTTTTTTGGGCGGCAGGAAAATGAGCTCCGCGTCTGCCTTCCCATCATCATTTCCGATGTCCTCTGAGAGAAGCTTTCCCTCTTCATCCACGTAGATATTCTCCAGGTTGCTCTTTAAATACAGCTTGAATTTGAACTGGTTTAAAAGCTTTGCTCCCTGGATAGACGGACCCTTTCCAAACAGCCCCAGAAGGGTGGTAAGAGGATCATTGTGAACAGAGCCATAGGTATTTACCTTATCATAGGATGACTGGGAAATGTCCTTTGTCACCTTGATGGACTGCTTGATCACACGCTGGAGCAGCTGTACGGGCTTTTTGTCCGTACCTCCGTCCTGCTGCGGTTCGTTCTGGCCTGGGTAGGTAAGCTGCTGTGTTTTTATGTAGCTTCCTTCATTCAGAGGCGGAATCGCGGCAACTGCATCTACCGCCGCGCCTGCCACTCGTACAAGGTACTGGTCATATCGCATTTCCTGGCCTTCATATTCAATGGCCGACTGGTCTGTCACTGCGCGGTACATGTCCCGGATGGCCTCTGTCTCCGCTTCCCAGTCTGTGCTGTTGTCCACATGGATCGTGTATATCCCGGTATCTTTGTCATAAGCTGCTTTCACCTGGGTCAGTACCTCATCCTGATACGTGACTTCCACATCCTCATATATGGGAACATACTCCATTACCGGAATGGGATTTCCTCCGGTATCCCGAAGGATCTCGCCTGGTGCGTATGTCTCATAGACAGGCTGATACAGGATCTGGAGATAGCTGCTGATATCTTCCCCGTATGGGATCTCTTTGGTTGCTGCCCTTTTTTCTGCCACGGATGCCGTCCTGCTGTTTAAGCGGTAGCTTCCTTTTTCATATGCGATCCAATAGTGGATCCTGTCTGCAGGCCCTCCTGTTACCTCTGCTTCTTTGCGCACATATAGGGTTTTTGATGCGGCATCGTATACTGCCGGGCAGGAATCATTTCCAGAGGTACAGTCGTAACATACTCTGGCATACCACGCCCCATCCTTTTCATAGACAGACTCCACAGAACCGCAGTCAAAGAAGGAATGCTCCGTAAACCAGTCCAGGATCTCACCCGCTGCCTGTCCGTTGGCTGCACCTGTCAGCGGGATATCTGCCCATGGCGCTCCCTGGACAGCCTTTGCCTGGCGGTATCCTATCTGTGACAGCATTTCATTTACCTGATCCTTCAGATAGGTTGGCTGGATGGACTGGTTCCATTTGGAAAGATCCTTTGGTGCTGCTGTCCCATTGGGCCTGGGTGCTGTGCGGAACCGGTAGGATAAGGTCTCTGCATAGGGAATCCGCTCCTCAGGTTCACTTCCGCTTGCATCCGGCAGCTTGAGCACGGGATTCCCATCGGGGCCCAGCTTGTATTCTCCTCCTTTCGCTGTCTGGTATAGGGTGCCTCCATTTTCCGTTTTTTCCTGCCAGCTTCCGCCGATAACACTTTTTACTGTCTCCGTTTTCTCCTCGAGATCGACTCGGTAAAATACCGTTCCCTCCGGATAGCCCTTTACTGTAATGTCATAGCCCTGCTCTGTCCTGTAGCGCTCTATGGTAAAATCATTCCAGGAGCCATCAGCCTCCATGTGAGTATTGTCCGACAGGCCGCGGACTACGGATACCTGACCGGACTGGCGGATCGTGGCAATGCCGTCCATGGTGCGGTTGGTCTCTGTCAGATTGCTTCCGCTTACAGAAAGCTCGTAGCCTTCGGAACGGCTTATTTCCATGATATAGTAATTACCCAGCAGCAGGGGCCGCCCGATCCAGCGGCTGCCGTTGTCATTCTCATAATCCGGATAGGTGATCGTGCCAAAGCCTTCGCTGGAGGAGGTGACGGAAGAGCCGTCATAGAGATTCTCCGGCCCCGTGCTCCCGGCTGGCGGAGCAATGTTTCCGCTGCCATCCAGCCTTGTCCCCGGCTTTTCGGTAAAGGCCAGGAAGGAGGCATTTCCCTCTTTATCGGTAGCTGCAACGGCAACAAGGTCATTCTGATTATAGACAACGCCGGATTTCCCGTCCGGATGGATGATATCCTGGGCTGCAAACAGGCCATATACAGCGCCCTCCAGGGTGGCATCACCCTGGGTCCTTCCATAACTGCTCTTTTCATCTTTCTTATAAAGCTCTAAATCGCGCTTGTTCATATGGATGCGCCCTTCTGTGCGGTGGTCCCATACCTTGAAGGTGTAAAGAATGGTGTCCGGATCTCCGTAGGCAGAGGTATCCATTGGATCCAGGTCATCGTCAATGAAAGGCGGAAGGGTGGCTGTAATGCTGTCTTCCTCCTCATCGTCATCGGAGAAAAAAGAAATGATTGCCCTGGCGGCACGGGCAAAAAGCCCCTGCTGCCCGGTACCTCCTCCTTCTGTTTCCTTTTCTTCTTCCAGATGAATATATTCGATTGAACGGCTATTGTCCTGTTCTATAGGGAACCTGGTATATTCGTAGCTGTAGGTCTCTGTATCCTCGAAAGGATCATCCTCTTCCCATATGGTTTCACTTGAGGATGCTGTTTTTATACTGGCCTGCTCCTGATTGCCGGTCTCCTCCTTTTCTCTGGAAATGTCTGGTTCCCTTTGTTTCTTTTCCTCTGTCTGTTCCCCGGAAATGTCCGGAGCTTTTGAGAGGAGCTGCATCCGTCCATGGAATCGGCTGCTGATAGAGGCTGCAGATGAAGCCTCTGTGGTATCTGCCTGGACTTCCCTTTGGGCTGCGCTGCTGCCTTTCTCCCTGGTATCTTCTATTTCTGCGCCTCCTGGTCCAGCGTCTTCTTCCGCAGATACGGAGTCTCCGCCGCCAGTGGACTCTTCTCCGGCTGGCTCGCCGCCGCTTTCTCTACTACCATTCTCTTCTCCGGACGCTCCACTGTCATCTTCGCTTCCGGCATTTTCTCCTCCGGCTGACTCGCTGCCTCCTTCGCTTCCGGCATTCTCTCCTCCGGCTGACCCGCTGCCTCCTTCGCTTCCGGTATTCTCTTCTCCGGCCGTCTCATTGCCGCTTTCGTTTCCGGCATTCTCTCCCCCGGCTGACCCGCTGTTTCCTTCTCCCCCATCCTTACTATCTTCCTCTCCTCCGGTATCTTCTGTTTCAACAGTTCCTTCTTCTCCGCCATCCTTCGCCGGGCTTCCATCCGCCGTCCCGCTGCTCTGTCCGGCGGCTCCCTCTGGTGCGGCCTCCGGCTTTGTTTCCTTTTCCTTCTCTTCCTGAAGCTCTACAATACTTCTCATTTCCTCCAGGGACAGATCAGCCGCTTCCGGCACCTGGTATTGATAGGCGCGGCGGCCTTCCATTTTCTGGGAGCCTGTGGGGTATGTATAAATGACCGGCCGGTCAGAAACTGTGGATTCCTGATGGAAGCTTCCTGCCATAACGCCTCCCTCTGCCTGGGCAGAGGACAGGACAACAGTCTCTATGGGCTGGTCGTCATTGTGCTTTCCATGAAGCGTATATCCGTTTCTGGCATGGATCTCCTCCAGTGTGTAGCTGTACTCCAGGTTAATAAAATTCTCATAGGTTTCATCCCTGTCAGCCAGCATAGCCTCCATTGCCGCCGTATCCTGTTCGTGGTTATCCTCATCCTCGTTGGACACATGAAAGTCACAGGTGGAGGCACAGAGCTCCTGCTCTGCCTGCCATTGTTCCCGGAGGCGGTCATTTTCTTCCTCACAGCTGCATTCCTCATCTGCTTCATGGTCACATTCCACCCACTCCGGAGCGGGATGGCCCATGCAGTAGGTCTTGCTGTAATTGTAGCTTCTGACATCGCTGTGGCTGGCATAGCCATTTTCATCTGTTGTGATCGTATCACAGATATAATTGCTCTCCGGCTCCGGCGACATCCTGTTTAAATAGACCTGTCCTGTGGTGCCGTCCGGCTCTCCTTCGGTGTAGCCCCCTTCATTCACCTGGGAAAAATCAAAATCCTCCCAGACATAGAAGGCTGCTCCCTCCAGGCGCTGGTTCGTTTCAGCACAGTATTTTTCCAGGTCAATGTTATAGTTGGACTCAAAGGTTTCGCTGTGGCGGTAGAGTTCCAGCTCTCCGCCGCCCTCTCCTGTTGGCTGATAATCTCCCACAGAAAAATATACATTAGCCGGTGTTTTCTCCAGATTGATCCAGCCCACCTGCACCTGCAGGTTGGAATCCTGCGGCTGCAGCAGATAAAGATAAAACCGGTTGCTGATCCCATTTAGTTCCGCTGACGTAATGGTTCCATTGGGGATCCCCGTCCCCCGGTACTGAAAGGTTATGCTTTTTCCATCTGTGGAAACAGCATAGCTCCAGCCGCTGCCCGGAAATGTCCACATTGTCTCCCTTAACTGCGGACAGGTGCTGATATCAAGGGTCAGTTCATATCCTCCATCCTTAAGCTCCATCCTCTGCTGCGTTCCATTCCAGGCTGGCAGAGCCCCGCCTCCTGTTCCGTTAAAGCCCTCTGCTTCTGCCCGGACATACGCCTTCATTTCTCCATACAGCTGGGACGCCCTGGCTCCCATGATGCCTGCAAGCTGCTGCTGAACACCATCCTGAACTGCCCAATTATCCTCATATCCTGCAATACAGCCCCAGATATACGTCTGCACGACCGCATAACGTGCCGGCTCATAATAGTTTCCGGAAACAGCCCACTCATAGGCCAGATTAATATGCAGAAAACGCTCCCATGAACCGATATACGGTACAGACTCTCCCTGATTTAAGTCGTATCTCGTATAATTCATGATCGTATGGTTTGGCAGCTTTTTCCCCGGCTGAAGACAGAAGCTGGGAACATGTCCTTCCACCGGGTTCACGTGGTACATGGTAATGGAATGATGCATGTGGCCGAATACATTAAAATTCTTTCCCTGAAAGGTATCGCCGCGGATGATCATTTCCACTGTCCCCGTATTCCTGTCACCCGCAGCAGTATTCTCTGCCATAGAGGACAATGGGATGGAGGTAATGATCACTGCCAGTACCATGATGAGCGCCCATGCCTGTTTCAACTTCTTTACATATTTCATCCTCTTGATCCTTCCCCAAAATGAATAAGCGGGCCGAAAAAAAAAGCAATTGGTTCATTGCCTGCATTTCAGGCCTGCCAATTGCATTTCGTTTCTATCCTGTTTTGTTGTATTTCAAATATAGTTACCGCTTTATAAATAATTGCGAAACTGCTATTTTCGTTCCGTCTATATATACTCCTACGCCTGTCTCTTCCCACTGGGAACGGAGCATATTTTTCTTATGTCCGGAGGAACCCAGCCATCCATACACAATCCGTTCTGCCGCAGACTCTATTGTATCATTGGGCATGTATCCTATGTAGGCAAGATTCTCTGCCGCTTTTGAATAGCCGGCCGCAATTGCGGAGTCATAATTACTGCCGTCTGGTCTTTTATGAGGAGCACATCCAGAACCGCTTTCCTCTGCTCTCACCATTGCATTTTCCAGCAGCTCATCATTGACGTCCAACGCTTCCTTTCCATGGGTTTCTCTTTCTTCATTGACCAGCTCTATGATCCGGCAGGCTAATTCATATGGATCCAGCTCTTCTCTGCTTTCTTCCGCTGTCTCCGCTGTTTTTTCAAAATATTTTCCCATATTTTCATCCGGGTCATAAGCCATTGTCATCACAGTTCCGCCCTTCACACTGGCTCCGTTTTCGTCTACTGTCACCATACCGTCAAACAGGCTTGTATTGGTATACAGATATCCACTCTCATCAAAATAATACAGCTCGTAAATTCCGTCTCTGTTCCCGTCCAGCCACCGTGACCAATTTGCCGGATAACTGCCGTCGTCATCCTGCCACCACCAGCCAACGTCATCCTGTATCCACTGGCCTGCATAGGCTGGGGCAGCGGCAAGCACTGTAAATACTGCCGCCAGCAATATCCATTTTTTTCTCATTCCCTGTCCTCCTTTGTTTTAATCCCAAAACTGATCGCTATCTGATTCAAATTTTCTCACATATTGGCAATCCACACTATGCACTTGTCAATGTACGGCTGCTCTTAAGCTCCATCATGTAATATCAGGATCTCTCTTGAATCTGTGGCCGACACGGCCAAAATAATAAAGATAAAAAAAGATATATGCACGAAGAATTTCATGCGGTAATTATAAAATAGCACACTTACAGCCCCGCGTCAATCCCCCCTCGCCGTTTTTCAGGAGAAAGCTTCCGTTGCTGTTCACAGAATGGCTGCTTTTTCGCCGGCAGTTCCGGTAACGGGGGATGAATGGGCTCTTGCAGGAAAACAGACGATAGTATAAAATGGAATATAAGCATATTGGATTTTAGGGGGAACGGACTGTGAAAGAAAAGCTTTTACAGATGATTTCTGAAGAGGATAAGAAACATCCGCTGACTGATGAGGAATTGGCGCAGCGGCTTGGAGTGCTGCGGGAGACTGTTACCCTGCTCCGGGGCGAAGGGAATATCCCCGATTCCAGAGAGCGCAGGCGGGCCGCCATCCTGCCCAGACTGCGGCAACTCCTTTTGGAGGAGCCCGCCCTTTCGGACCGCGCCCTGGCCCGCCGCCTGGATGAGGAAGGCTTTTCTGTGGGAAAGTACACCGTGGGAAAGCTCAGGGAGGAGCTTTCCAAGGCTCCGGCCGGGAAGCCTTCTACGGAAAAAGCTCCGGCCGAAAGGCCTTCTGAGGAAAAATCCCCCTCTCAAAAGGAAAAGGGCCCTGACGCCTCCGTTTTTTCCTCCTTCATCGGTTACGATGGAAGCCTGAAGACCCAGATTTCCCGGGCCCAGGCGGCGGTCCTCTACCCTCCCATGGGGCTTCATTGCCTGATTTACGGCCCATCCGGAGCAGGGAAAAGCTACCTGGCGGAGCTGATGCACAGCTTTGCCTGCGGAACGGAGAATTTCGGAGAACATCCTCCCTACTACGCCTTTAACTGCGCCGACTACGCCGATAACCCGCAGCTCCTCATGGCCCAGCTGTTCGGCTACAGGAAGGGCAGCTTCACCGGCGCAGATAAGGATAAAAAGGGCGTTGTGGAGCTCTGCGATGGCGGCATCCTCTTCCTGGATGAGGTTCACCGCCTTCCGCCGGAGGGCCAGGAGCTTCTGTTCTATCTGATGGATAAGGGGAAATTCCGGCGCCTCGGGGAGGTGGAAAACCAGCGCGAGAGCCATCTGATGGTCATCGCCGCCACTACGGAGAACCCGCAGAGCTCCCTGCTTATTACCTTTCGCCGCCGCATCCCCATGACCATTGAGCTGCCCTCCCTCAGGGAACGCCCCGCCAAGGAGCGCCTGGAATTTATACACCTCTTTTTCTGGATGGAAGCCCACAAGCTTGGCCGGGATTTCCTCGTCAAGCGCGAGGTACTCCAGTGCCTGATGCAGGCGGAGTATGCCGGAAATGTGGGCCAGGTCAGGTCTGACATCCAGGTTTGCTGCGCAAAGGCGTTCCTCGAAAGCAAACGCTCAAGGGCCGGCGTCATCGAAATCCTCTTTGACTGCCTTCCTGAGGCATTCAAGCGGGGGCAGGCCTCCGCGAACAGTCCCGATAAGGGGCTGCGCCTGATTAAATCCGACCTGTATTTATCCCACGAGAAGCAGCCACAGACCGGAGAACACGCTCTTTTAAAGGGCTGGGATATCTACGGAAAGCTGGAGCAGGATTATAACCAGCTCTTAAGCGCGGGCCTGAGTGAAGAAGAAATCAGAGCCCGCCTCTCCTCCGAGGTGGAAAACCAGCTTTCCCGGAACATCCGCCAGATTGAGCTTTCCCGCTTCAGCGCCGATGAAATGGTTTCCATCGTAGGGGAGCAGATGATGAGCCTGGCGTCCGATATCTACGAGCTGGCCCTCTCCCTTCTTCCCGGCCTGAAACGGGAGCTGGTCTTCCCTCTCGCCATCCATATGAAAATGTCCCTCCAGCGCAGCGCCCAGGGTGCCAGGGCCCTCCCCACAGGCATCGACACCTTCCGGGATATTTACCATGAAGAATATCAGGCGGCGGAACAGGTTTATAAAAAGGTATGCGCCAAATATTACCTGACCATCCAGGAGGAGGAAATCAGTTTTTTGGCCATGTATTTCTCCCGCTTCCGCCATGGCCAGAAGGAGCGGGAACGAATCAGCGTCCTTGTGGTGTCCCACGGAGCCGTGGCCTGCGGCATGGCTGAGGTTGCCAACGCGGTCATGGGGACTGACCACGCGAAGGGCCTGGAACTGGGGCTTATGGATACCCCAGCCCAGATGGGCGAAAAGGTTCTCCAGGCAGCGGCCGCCTTAAACCGGGGCAGGGGAATCATCATCCTGGCCGATATGGGCTCCCTGATGGAAACAGGAAGCCTCGTCTGGGAACGCCTCGGCATCCCTGTGGGAATTGTGGGACGCACAGATACCATGATGGTCATCGACGCGGTGAGGCGGACTCTCTGGACAGACGACAGCATCGAGCAGATCGTGGAAGCCCTGGATGTAAAGCGCCTGCCTTCTGCCGCCCAGTCTCCGAACCGCCGAAAAAGGCCCGCCATCCTCTGTCTGTGCATCACCGGTGAAGGGGCCGCTGCGGTTCTGCGCGCCTTCATTGAGGAGCGTTTAAAAAGCAGCCTTCACCAGGTAGAGATCGTAACCCGCGGATTCATCGAAACCTCGGATATCCACCAAATCATCCGGCAGGCGGAGGAGGATTACGAGTTTCTGGCCATTGTGGGAACCATTGACCCGGAATACAGCGGCGTCCCCTTCCTTCCGGCCTCCCTGCTGTATACTTCAGACGGGCTGGGACAGCTTCGGAAAATTTTAAAGCGGCGGCAGCTTCTGGAGGAAAATGATCTAAACCAGGTCATTTTCCCATCCCACATTTACATCAAAGAAGGGCACAATTACAAGGATAATATCCTTGATGAAATGATCGGCGCCCTGGCTGGCGATGGCTTTGTCACGCCGGATTTTCTTCTCAGCGTTTACAAGAGGGAAAGCATGATGACTACGGTTCTCAAGGGCGGCATCGCTATCCCCCACGGGAGCCCGGAATATGTTACAAAACCGGTCATTTCCGTTACAAAGCTGGACACTCCCACAGCATGGGACGGTATCAATGCGGTGGACCTGATTTTTGTGCTTGCCCTTGATGAAAATTCAAAAAAGTATTTTGAACAGCTTTACCAGATTATTTCTGATGAATCCATGATTCAGTCTATCCGTAAATGCAAAAATCCGGAGGAAATCATGGAAATTTTATGCAAAACTACAAAACCGGTCAATTAGTTGGCATCGAACTTGCTCTAAATCTTATCGAGAGCAAACAGAAAGGAGCGAGTTCGATGAACATGAAGGATTTTCCAAAAGTAACAGTCATCTTGAGGGGCTACACCTATCCGCAGATCAGGACAGTCGTGAAGAACCTTGTAGGAACCAGGCTGCGCTCCGTGGAAATCACGATGAACACGCCGGGAGCCCTGGAGGCGATTGAAAAGATCAGCCAGGAGTTCAGCGGCAGGATTCTCGTGGGAGCGGGCACGGTACTGACCTATGAGGAAGCGCAGGCGTCCATAGCGGCCGGTGCGGCCTTTCTGCTTTCCCCCACCGTATTCGGAAAGCCTGTCCTTGACCTCTGCCATGAAAAAGGCGTGATCAGCGTACCGGGGGCATTTTCCCCGTCAGAAATACGGCAGAGCTTTCTGGACGGAGCGGATATCGTAAAGGTATTCCCGGCAGCCCGGCTGGGCAGCAAATATCTGTCAGATATCATGGCTCCCCTGGGTAAAATGCCCCTGATGGTCGTAGGCGGCATCAATACCGGAAATATCGGGGAATATTTCAGCGCTGGCGCGGCCTTTGCGGGAATCGCCTCCGGTATCTTCTGTAAAGACGATATCCTGAGGCAGGATGAGGACGGCATCCGGAAATCCATCGCAGCGATTGACGCAAAATTAAAGGAACTGGAAGGAGATATCTGATATGGGAATACGTTTTGACGAGTCCCTTATTTTGGACATCCGGGACGCGTCCTCCGACAGGGACGCGCTGGGAAGAATGTGCGACTATCTGCGCGGCAGGGGGATGGTCAAGGATACCTACAGGCAGGCCATCCTTGACCGCGAGGCCAGCTTCCCCACTGGCCTCAATACAGGCGGAATCAATATCGCCATTCCCCACTGCGACGTATGCAATGTCAATGAGGCGGCGATCTGCGTGGGCCTCCTGAAGCCGGAGGTGGATTTCCACACTATGGACGAGCCGGAGTGCGCCGTCCCCGTCCGCCTGGTCATCATGCTGGTACTGACCGAGCCCCACGGCCACTTGGAGATGCTCCAGCGTATTGTGGAGCTGATCAAAAACCAGGAGGACGTAAAGAAAATCGTGGATACCCAGAATATGGGACAGGCGGCCGCCATCATCAAGCAGTACCTGCTGGCGGAATAGGCATGGAATGCGGCGGCGGTTATTTTTAGAAAACGAATGAGAAAAGGAGAATGAAAACGTTATGAAGAGAATATTAGTGGCATGTGGAAACGGCGTGGCGACTTCAACTGTAGTAGCAACTAAGATCAGGGAAAAATGCGAGGAGAACGGCCTGGCCGTATCCGTAAACCAGTGCAAGCTTTTAGAGGTGGAATCAAAAGCCAGCGATTATGACCTCCTTGTGACCACCGGCAAATTTACCGGGGGCAACGTATCCATCCCGGTTATCGGGGCAATCGCCCTCCTCACCGGCATCGGAGAGGACGCGGTGCTGAACCAGATCATGGACGCAGTCCGCGCGTAGGCGGCGGGACTTTCATAGCAGCAGAAATTATTGTAATCCATAGCGGAGGGTATAAACATGCAAATATTTTACAGTATATTCAATGTAATCCTTGATGCGGGAGCCACCGTAATGCTCCCCATCATTATCACTATCGTAGGCCTGATCTTCGGCGTGAAGCTGGGCAAGGCCTTCCGTTCCGGCCTGATGCTGGGTATCGGCTTCGCTGGCATCAACCTGGTTATCAACATGATGAAAAGCGGCATCGGGCCGGCGGCCCAGGCCATGGTTGAGAACTTCGGCATCCACCTTGACATCCTGGATGTAGGCTGGGGCTCTATCGCCGCAGTTACCTGGGCTTCCCCCATCATCGCCCTCCTGATCTTCGCCATCCTGGCCACCAACATCATCATGCTTGTGCTCAAGGCCACTGATACCCTGGATGTGGATATCTGGAATTATCACCATATGGCGATCGTGGGCATCCTGGTATATTTTGTGACGAAAAATGTGTTCCTGGGCGTGGCTGCCTCTGTGGTTATGGCCGTCATTTCCTTTAAGCTGTCCGACTGGACCGCCCCTCTGGTGGAGGACTTCTTCGGGATCCCCGGCGTTTCCCTCCCCACCATGTCCGCCCTGTCCTCCGTGATCATCGCGGCTCCCCTGAACTGGCTGCTGGACCGCATTCCCGGCATTGACAAGCTGGACTTTAACGTAAAGGATGCAAAGAAATACCTAGGCATTTTCGGAGAGCCTATGATGCTGGGCCTGATCCTTGGATGCGTCATCGGTGCGCTGGCGAGATACTCCGTATCCGATATTCTGGAATTAGGAGTCAGCATGGCCGCCGTCATGGTGCTGATCCCCAAAATGACCTCCCTGTTTATGGAAGGCCTTATGCCGATCTCCGAAGCAGCCAAGAAGTTCTGCCAGGAGAAGTTCAAGGGAAGGAACCTTCTGATCGGCCTTGATGCGGCCATCGTTGTCGGAAACCCCGATGTGATCACCACCTCCCTCATTGTAATCCCGCTGACCATCCTTATGGCAGCCGTACTTCCCGGCAACCGGGTGCTTCCCTTCGCGGACCTGGCAGTCGTTACCTTCCGTGTGGCGCTTCCCGTTGCAATGACAAGAGGGAATCTGTTCAAAAATATTATTATCGGCCTGTTCTGCACCGGTGCGATCCTGCTAGCCGGAACCGCCACTTCCCCCATACTTACAGCCCTGGCCGCCGATGTCGGGCTTGATCTGGGAAGCAACCTGATTACATCCTTCGCCGGGCCGTCCCTGACAGTAAGCTTCCTGATTTTCAAGGCATTTACCAGCAACCTGGTCATCACCATTCCGGTCATGATCGCCGTTATCGCCGCCGTCTGGGTATTTATGGCGCGCAGGAACCGCAGGGCAGCCGAAGCGTAACCGCGGTGCCGGGAACACCGGAGCTGATTGATAACTAAGCAGGCCGGGGGAGCACTTGCCAAAAGGCGGACAGGCTCCCCCGCGGAAAGAAGGACTGAATATGCAACGAGCGATTGATAAACTGGAACCGTTCCAGAAAGCAATTTCCAAGGCCCACCTGGCTTCCGCCGGGGTGTCTATCGATTCCCTGGAGACAAAGCCGCTGATCGCCATCGCGAATAGCTGGAACGAGGTCTGCCCCGGCCACGAGCCCTTAAAGCAGCTGGCCGAGGAGGTAAAAAAAGGAATCCTTGAGGCGGGAGGAGAACCCATCGAATTTAACACGGTAGCCATGTGCGATGGCATCGCCCAGGGCCATTCGGGGATGCGCTACTGCCTGCCTCACCGCGAGATCATCACGGATTCCATTGAGGCCATGGTGGTAGGAGAGGGCGTTTTTGATGGAGTGGTCTATATGGGCTCCTGCGATAAGATCGTACCCGGTATGCTGAATGCCGCGGCCCGCATTGACCTTCCCTCCGTCATTGTGACGGCAGGGCCCTGCTACGCCCAGATTAAGCCCAATGACTCCAAGGAGCTGCGCCAGCGCTTCCTGAGGGGCGAGATCACGGAACGGGAGCTGATCGAGGGAACCCTGAAATACTACACCGGCCCCGGAATCTGCCCCTTCCTGGGCACGGCCAACACCATGGGCGCCCTCTGCGAATCTCTGGGAATGATGCTGCCCGGAGGGAGCCTTATCCCCTCCAGTACCAGTATGCGCCGCTTCTGCGCAAGGGATTCTGGCCGGGCTGTGATGAAGCTGGTAGAACAGGGAATACGCCCCTCACAGATTATGACAAGGGACGCGCTGGAAAATACGATTACCCTTTTAAGCGCCATCGGCGGCTCCCTGAACGCGCTGATCCACCTTCCCGCCCTGGCTGCGGAGCTGGGGCTGGAGCTTGACTGGGATGATTTCTCCAAAATCACCACGCAGACTCCCGTCCTTACGGCGATCGTGCCAAACGGCAACCGGACTGTAGTGGATCTGCATTGCGCAGGAGGAATCCCGGCCGTCCTAAAGGAGCTGCGCTCCTTGCTGCACACGGACGCCCTCACCGTAACAGGAGAAACCCTTGGCGAGATCCTGGACCGCACAGAGACCGGGAACCGGGAGGTAATCCGGCCAATGGACGATCCCATCTCCAGAGCTGATGGGATCCAGGTACTCTATGGGAACCTGGCTCCCGGCGGCGCTCTGGTGAAGACCTCCGCCGTACCAGAGGATATGCGGGTATTTACCGGTACAGCCAGGGTTTTCAACAACGAGGACGAGTGCTATGCGGCCTTCCGCAAAAAGGAAATCACCGAGGGGGACGCCATTATTGTGCGCTATGAGGGTCCTAAGGGAGGCCCTGGCATGAAGGAGCTCCACCGCATTACGGAAATCATCAAGGGGATTCCCCGCACTGCGGTGATTACCGATGGCCGCTTCTCCGGGGCCAGCGGAGGCTTAAGCATCGGCTACCTCTGCCCGGAGGCCGAGGAAGGCGGGCCGATCGCCCTGGTGGAGGACGGAGACCGAATTTCCGTGGATCTCTCCAGGAACGCTATCCACCTGGACGTGGACGACGGGGAGCTTGCCAGGCGGCGCGAGCGCTGGACGCCCGTGAAAAAGCCCCTGGAAAAGGGACTGCTGAAGCGGTATGCGAAAACAGTGAGCTCAGCGCGCAGGGGCGCTTCCCTGGGTTAAGCGCGGCCTGGCCTTGATACGCTTCCCGCCGGGAGAAATGGATTTTCGTAAAAGAAAGAGCGGGCAAAAATAAGCCGCAGGGCTGCATCTTCCATGCAGCCCTGCGGCTCATTTTTGTCTGCTTTTTTATTCCTTTCCGGAGAGGTATTCATCAATACCTCTTGCTCCGGCTCTTCCTGCCTCCATGGCAAGGATAACCGTGGCTGCGCCTGTTACTGCGTCACCACCGGCGTATACGCCTTCTTTTGTCGTCTTGCCGTTTGCTTCATCGGCAATGATGCATTTCCACTTGTTGGTCTCAAGGCCCTCGGTGGTGGAAGAAATCAGCGGGTTAGGAGAGGTTCCCAGGGACATGATTACGGTATCCACGTCAATGGTGTAATCAGAGCCTGGAACTTCCACCGGCCTGCGCCTTCCGGATGCGTCCGGCTCGCCCAGCTCCATTTTGCGCACTACCATTCCTGTTACCCAGTCATTTTCATCTGTCAGGATCTCTACCGGGTTTGTCAGAAGGTTGAAGATCACGCCCTCTTCTTTTGCGTGGTGGACTTCCTCTACTCGTGCAGGCAGCTCTGCCTCGCTTCTTCTGTATACGATATGCACCTCTGCTCCCAGACGGAGGGCTGTTCTCGCTGCATCCATGGCTACGTTTCCGCCGCCTACGACAGCTACCTTCTTGCCTAAGAAGATCGGGGTATCGTAATCATCGCGGAAGGCCTTCATCAGGTTGCTTCTTGTCAGATACTCGTTGGCTGAGAACACGCCGTTTGCATTTTCTCCGGGGATTCCCATGAATTTAGGAAGGCCTGCGCCGGAGCCGATAAATACGGCCTTGAAATCCTCTTCCTCCATCAGCTCGTCAATGGTCACGGACTTGCCAATGATCACGTTTGTCTCGATCTTTACTCCCAGCTTCTTTACATTCTCGATCTCCGGACGCACTACCCTTGTCTTTGGCAGACGGAACTCCGGAATACCATATGTAAGCACGCCGCCCGGCTCGTGAAGGGCCTCGAAGATCGTCACCTCATAGCCTTTCTTTGCCAGATCTCCTGCACAGGTCAGTCCCGCAGGGCCGGAGCCGATGACTGCTACCTTGATGCCGTTGGTCTTTTCCGGCTTTGCCGGCACGACACCGTTCTCCCTGGACCAGTCAGCCACAAAGCGCTCCAGCTTTCCGATGGAGATGGGCTCTCCCTTGAAGCCGCGGATACATTTTCCCTCGCACTGGCTCTCCTGCGGGCATACGCGTCCACAGACTGCCGGAAGAGCGCTGGACTCTGCGATGGTAGCCGCTGCCTCCTTAAACTGGCCTTCCTTTACCTCCTGGATGAATTTTGGAATGTTGATGGATACGGGACAGCCCTTGACGCACTGTGCATTCTTACAGTTAAGGCAGCGCGCTGCCTCCTCCTGGGCCTCCTCCTGGTTGTATCCCAGACATACCTCCTCAAAGTTGGTTGCCCTTACCTTTGGATCCTGCTCTCTTACAGGTACTTTCTTTAATACGTCCATTACTCTTCACCTCCGCACTGGCCGCAGCCGCCGTGATGGGTAGCGCCCTCCCGCTCTTTTAAGAGCGCACGGCCTTCCTCTGTCTTATACATCTGCTGCCTCTTCATGGCCTGGTCGAAATCTACCAGATGTCCGTCAAACTCCGGTCCGTCTACACAGGCAAATTTCACCTGTCCGCCTACGGTCACACGGCAGGCTCCGCACATGCCTGTGCCGTCTACCATGATGGGGTTAAGGCTTACGATGGTGGGGATACCTAACTCCTTTGTAAGCTTACATACGAATTTCATCATGATCATAGGACCGATGGCAACGCATACATCGTACTTCTTGCCCTGATTCTCCACTAAGTCCTTGATGACCTCTGTTACCATGCCCTTGCGCTCATAGGAGCCGTCGTCTGTGGTAACATAGAGGTTTCCAGCCACTGCCCTCAGCTCATTCTCCAGGATCAGGAGGCTCTTTGTCTTGGAGCCCTCGATGACATCCACATCAATGCCATGCTCCTTCATCCACTTTACCTGGGGATAGACGGGAGCGGAGCCAACGCCGCCTGCTACAAAGAGGTATTTTCTCTTCTTTACTTCCTCTAAATCTTCCTTTACGAACTCCGATGCCTGTCCTAAGGGGCCTACGAAATCCTGGAAGTAATCGCCTTCCTTTAAATCTGCCATCCGCTCTGTGGATGCGCCCACTGTCTGGAATACGATTGTTACCAATCCCTTTTCCCTGTTAAAGTCGCAGATGGTAAGAGGGATTCTCTCCCCTGCCTCGTCCATCTTGACAATAACAAACTCACCCGGCTGACAAGCTCTGGCTACTCGCGGCGCTTCCACGTCCATGAGATAAATCTTGTCTGCCAGGCATTCTGCCTTAACGATCTTGTACATGATTTTCCTCCTGCTTTGTTTTTTCTCCACTGCCAAAAGCCTGTCTGGCCCGGCAATATATTCTTACTGTCCGCAGGACGGCCCCTTTGGGCCGGGCTGTGAATAGTAAAAAATCCATTTAAAATCGGCTCCAACCATGGGATTTTTGCCTTCTGGTCCAGGTTATCTTACGATTAGCGCAGCAAGTGCGCAGACCTACTGAACAGTTACTCTTAATCAATGCGGATCGTATAACTCTTCTGCCATGTCTCCCATGCCGGAAGAGAAATGACTCCCCTTCTATCCTTTAATTCTCCCTCATAGCCCTCAGATGCGCAGATGCCATACCACGGCTCCAGACATACAAAGGGATGTGTGGCCTCCATGGTCCATACTCCAAAATAGGGGAAATGGTCGCAGACTACCGTCACATAGGGCTTTCCGTCCACAAGCAGGCTTGCGCTGCTGACCTGGGCCTCATCGATCATATAGGTGAGAGCTGTGTCAAAGAAGCCCTTTGTAAGAGGAACCCTTCCATCCTTCAGCTTTAAGATCCCCTGCAGAGACTCCACTTCATAGCCCTTATCATTGGGGGCCAGATAATGGAGAGCATCCTGGAACTTGTCCTTGTTGCAGCCCTCCTTGTTGAACTCAAAGGTATAGTCATAGATGGTCTTGCCCTCAGGCACGCGGAATGCGGGATGGCCTCCCATCATAAAGAGCATTTCCTTCGAATCCCTGTTGGTCACCTTCCACATGGTCTCAATGGTGCGGCCCTCTAAACGGTGGCCGATCTCGATCTCAAAATCAAAGGGATATTTTTCCAGGGTCTCCTGGGTGGCTTCCAGCTTATACCAGCATTCGTCCATGTCACAGAGCACGGGCTCAAAATCCATATCTCTGGCAAAGCCATGAGGCGTAATATCATAGGTCTTACCTTCGTAGCAATATTTCCCCTCAAAAGATTTTCCCACAAATGGGAATAAAATAGGGGAATGACGGTTCCACACAGCCGGGTCTGCCTCCCACAAAATATCCCGGCAGGCCTTCTTGTCATATATCCTGGCAAGCTGGGCCCCATGGCGTTCTACGGTTATCAGCAATTCTTCATTTTCCAATGTAAATACGGTTCCGTCCTGTTTCATATGGCCTCCTCCATGCTTTCATGATCGGTGATGTCGCCGCCGGATAGGCGGCATGTATTCAGGTATGCCCAATACGCCCGCCAAACTTTCATGGTGCGGCGGCGCGTCCGCTGCCGGGCGCATCTAGGCTTACTGACGTACAAGCTTAATAGTATCATTTTCTCTCTCAGGTTACAACTGATTTTTCCATATCATCTAAAAATTTTTTAGGTTTTTGTCATTCTATACAATTTTTTTGTTTTTCTTTTGGATATACCGCTGAAAGGTATAGCAAAGGTTAAAATAGGTCTGCTCCTCTCCCTCTTCCGCTAATTCCCAATCCGTCAGTTTGTCCAGATCAGGCAGGAAGGTGTCCGCATCATAGGTATAATCAATCCGCGTTACATGGGCATCGGCACAGTATGGAAGGAACTGTTCATAAATGCTCCTGCCTCCAATAACGTAGATATCCTCCTGCGGATACTGGTTCAGATAGGAAAGGGCCTCCTCCAGGCTATGGCACACCTTCACGCCTTTGGGGCAGTATTTCCTGTCATGGGTCAAGACAAGATTCATGCGCCCTCCAAGGGGCTGCCCTCCAGGAAGAGCCTCTAAGGTCTTCCGGCCCATGACTACCACCTTTCCCTTTGTCTCTTTTAAAAACATCTGGCGGTCTGCCGGAATGGTGACAAGAGGCTGTCCCCCTTTTCCGATGGCCCAACGTCTGTCTGCTGTTACGATCAGGTTCATTCTGCTTCCTTTATCCTTTCATAGATCCGAAACTCATAGGAGATGCCGCCATCCTCCTGTCTTTCACCTGCAGAAGCAAGCTTCCACTCCTCTGATGCATCCAGGTTGGGAAAATCCGTGTCTGCCCGGAAATCTCCGTAAATGTGGGTCACATACGCTTTTTTACAGTATGGAAGGAACTCCCGGTAGATCATGCCGCCGCCGATGATAAAAATGTCCTCCGGCTCATACCGGCTTAAAAGCCCCAGGGCCTCCTCCCGGTCATGGCATATGATGACGCCCTCCGGCCGGTATTCTCTGTTCTTTGTGAGAACGATGTTCGTCCTGTTCTTTAAGGGCTTTCCCTCCGGGAAGCTTTCTAAGGTCCTGCGTCCCATGACTACGGTCTTTCCCTTGGTGGTCGTGCGGAAATATTTCATATCGCCGGGAAGGTGGGCAAGAAGGCCTCCATTCTTTCCGATCCCCCAGCACTCATCGGCCGCTACTATGAGATTCATCTTAAGGTCTCTCCTTTCTGTATCATCCAAAACCATCGTGAAAATTATAACACAAACACTTACAAAATAAAAGATTATCTTGATGTCTTCCTGACCCTCCTGCTATAATGTAGGCAGCAGTTCGGACGGACATCCGATGCTTCTTGCGAGGCTGACAGCCGCGCAGGAAGATACCTGTCTGAACTGTTTCAACACAGTACAGGGAGGATTTTTACAACATGAGCTATGCAGATCAGGTATTTATACAAAACTGTAACGATATTTTAGAAAATGGAGTCTGGGATACGGATCACGATGTAAGGCCCCGTTGGGAGGACGGCACCCCTGCCCACACCATCAAGCGCTTCGGCATTGTAAACCGCTATGACCTTTCAAAGGAATTTCCCGTGATCACCTTAAGGCGTACGGCCTTTAAATCAGCTGTGGATGAGATCCTCTGGATATGGCAGAAGAAGTCCAACAATGTCCATGACTTAAAAAGCCATATCTGGGATTCCTGGGCTGACGAGACCGGAAGCATCGGGAAGGCCTATGGCTATCAGCTGGGCATTAAACACCACTACAAAGAAGGCGATTTTGACCAGGTTGACCGGATCCTATACGACTTAAAGCACAATCCCTTAAGCCGGCGCATCATGTCCAATATTTACAACCATCACGATCTTAATGAGATGCATCTGTACCCCTGCGCCTACAGCATGACCTTCAATGTGTCCGGCAATACCTTAAACGGCATTCTAAACCAGCGCTCTCAGGATATGCTCACTGCCAACAGCTGGAATGTATGCCAGTATGCAGTGCTCCTGCACATGTTTGCACAGGTAAGCGGACTGAAGGCCGGGGAGCTGGTCCATGTGATCGCTGACGCCCATATTTACGACCGCCATATCTCTATGGTGAAGGAGCTGTTAAAGCGCGAGCCTTATCCGGGACCTACCCTCCGGATTGACACGTCTGTCACTGACTTCTACCAGTTCACCACAGACAGCTTCCGCCTGGAAAATTACCAATTCCATACTCTGGAGCAGAAGATACCTGTGGCGATCTGATATTATTGCTTTCTGCGGCCCTGCGGACGGTACTGCTCTGCAGGGCCGAAAGTCTGTCTTCCAAAGCCTGTTCCCCTTGA
This sequence comes from Lacrimispora sp. 210928-DFI.3.58, assembly GCF_020554865.1. Lineage (GTDB taxonomy): Bacteria > Bacillota > Clostridia > Lachnospirales > Lachnospiraceae > Enterocloster. The sequence goes on along the minus strand of NZ_JAJCIC010000007.1, from coordinate 120,822 downwards.
GGTTTTGCATGTTGCGCTACAGCTGACAGGAGGACGGCTGGAGCAGACCGCATCAATGACTGTCTGAGCGCAGCGAGTTGCGTTGATACGGCTCTGGATTGTAGAAAAAAGCAGATGTCTTAGTGCTTCTTATGTCCGAAACAGGAGTCCCAGCCTCTCCCTCCCCAGGTACAGTGAAAAATGCAAAAGCCCAAACTTCCGTCCTGTTTACAACTGGGACTACATTCATTATAGTTTAAGTTGATACCAGTAAAAGTACCAAAATGATAAAAATAAAGGATACCAGATTATGTTGCTGTATGATTTTGGAAAGCGTGGAAGCCGCCCGCTGTATGAATATTTGTATGAATGCCTGAAAAATGATATCCTAAGCGGACGCCTCCCCACAGGCACAAAGCTTCCCTCCAAACGGGAGCTGGCAAGGGACAATGGGATCAGCGTAAAGACCGTTATGAACGCCTATGAACAGCTGGTCGTAGAGGGTTATCTGATCTCAAAAGAAAGGCGCGGATATTTTGCTGCCCAGGTGGAGGCCATGCCTGAGTACCGCCCTGAACCAACTCTATACCCCCAGTTCTACAAAGAAGATACCTGGCTTGCCGATTTTACGGCCAACAATACGGTTTACGAGCGTTTTCCTTTTTCTATGTGGCGCAAGGTCATGCGCGAGGTGCTGGCGGACCAGGGCATAGAGCTGGTCCGCAGAGCCCATTTCCTTGGGGTGGAAGAGCTGCGGGAAACCATTGCAGACTATCTGTACCGCTCCAGGGGCATGAAGGTGTCGCCGGAATGCATCATCATCGGGGCAGGGATCGAATACTTATACGGACGGCTGATCAAGCTTCTCCCTCCAGAGGCCGTTTATGGGGTAGAAAACCCAGGCTACCGGAAGATCCCCCGCATCTTTGAAGAATACGGGCTGGCCTGGCGTTCCGTGGAAATGGACGAAAATGGGATCAATATGGCCAGCTTACAGAAAAGCGGAGTCAAGGTGATCCACGTGTCCCCGGAGCATCATTATCCCCTGGGGACTGTCATGTCCGCAACACGCAGGCAGGAGCTTTTATGCTGGGCAGCCGGCGCACCGGACCGGTATATCATCGAAGATGACTATGACTGCGAATTCCGCTACCACTCCCGGCCCATTCCGGCTTTAAAAAGCACCTATTTAAGCCATCGTGTCATCTATATGAACACCTTCAGCAAAACTCTGGCGCCGGCTATCCGCATAAGCTACATGGTACTGCCGGAACCGCTGATGGTGCGGTATGTGGAATCGGCCAATTTCTTCTCCAACACTGCCTCCAGCTGTGAGCAATACGCCCTGGCACGGTTCATAAGGGAAGGATATTTTGAGCGCCATTTGAGCAGGATGAGAAAATATTACCAAAATCAGGGAGAGCTGCTCATCCGCATCATCAAGCAGACAGCCCTGCTTCCCACGGTAAAGGTCATGGGCGGCCACTGCGGCACCCATCTCCTGCTTAAGCTGGATACCTCCCTGACGGACAAGGAGATCAAGGAGAAGGCCAGACAGCAGGGTATCAATATTGCCTGCCTGTCTGAGTTCTGTGTGGAGGTGGAACCGGAGTATGAAAATGTGCTGGTGATCAACTATTCCGATCTGGAGGAGAGCACTCTGCGGGAGGCTGTGAGAAGGCTGGGAAATATTTTCATCCAGTGGTAGAAGCCATTCATCTGATAAAAATCTGCCGCGATCCGATCCTGAACGCCACCCTGTCCTCCTAATCGCTTTTTAATGCGTTGTCCCTGCTAGTTGATCTCCTCCCTTGATGGGATAGAGGATGCTGCCCCTGGCCGGGAAACCGCGATAGAAGCAGCCTTTGCCGCCAGATCCAGGGCAGCCCTTTCATCCAGCCCCTGAACCAGCCCGCCGATAAAGAAGCCTGTAAAGGTATCTCCGGCTGCAGTCGTATCCACTGTCTTTACAGGATAGATGGACTGTTCCAATATCTCCCTGCCGTTCCAATAAAGAGAGCCCTTTGATCCCAGGGTCAGCACGATCTTTGCTCCCGGGAACCTGTCTGCCATTTTCTCCAGAAGGGCGTCCCCTTCTCCCGGCTCCCCGCAGATATCCTCTGCCTCCACCTCATTTACCAGGAAATAATCCGTGTATTCCAGTGGATAGGTCAGGATCTTTTCATTCATTGGGGATGGGTTCAGCACGATCTTCATCCCTCTTTCATGTGCCTTCTCCATGATATAGCCGATCTCACTGATCTCATTCTGGAGCACCAGATAATCTCCCTCTCCAAAATTTTCCAGTGCCTTGTCTGCCATATCCCTTGTGATCTTCTGGTTTGCACCGCCATAGAGCAGGATGCAGTTTCCTCCGTCAGCCGCTCTCTGTATGATGGCATGGCCGGTCTTTCCTTCTGTGTAGCAGAGCCAGTCCGTGTGTACGCCTGCCTCCTTGAGAATATCCACCAGGAAATCCCCGTCCCCGTCTCCCACAGCTCCTGCATGCCATACCTCTGCGCCGCTTTTGCTTAAGGCAACCGACTGGTTAAGGCCCTTTCCTCCCGGATAAATATGAAGCTCATCCGAGGACAGAGTTTCCCCTCCTCTGACGAAATGGTCTACACTGTAGGTATAGTCGATGTTTAAGGAACCGAAATTTAAAATCTTTGTCATGTCATGTTCTCCCTTCATTTATCCAATTATATCCACCGGCTTTTACACCTTGATGGCCTCCTGCAAGGTCAGAGAATAGATCAGCCTCTCCTTCACGTTCTTTCCTGTCAGCTGGGTCAGGGCGCGTTCATAGTAGTCCAGCTGGATGCGGTAGCGCTCTGCCAGCATCCGGGCCCCCTCTCCGCTCTTTGTCCGGGGGACGCGGTCCGTCTTATAGTCAATGAGCACCAGGCCGTCCGGCTCCTCTAAGTAGGCGTCAATGATTCCCTGGATCAGCACCAGCTCCTCAGACTCTCCCTTTCCCATCTCTCTGGCCGGGATGCCCATAATGAACTGCTGCTCCCTGCGGATGCGGCCCTCCTTCTGGGCCTGGGCCATGCGCCTTCCTAAGGGGCTGTCCAAAAAACGCCATATGACCTGGGCTTCTACCCACTCGTAGGCCTCGCTGTCCAGAAAGCCGGACTCGTAAAGGTCTAAAAGGGCAGCCTCTGTCTCCTGAAGGCTGTGAATGTCCTGGAAGGAAAGGCGTTCTAAGGCCCTGTGATACGCTGTGCCGCGCAGAGCGCCGCTGCCTGGGGACGACGGAGTGAGGCCGGACTCCGGGCTCTGGGCCGTCAGGCTTACCAGCTCCTCCAGCCCCACTGCCTCCATTTCCCTGCTCCCCGTGCCAAAGGCCTCCTCCGAGCGGCCGATCTGGCTCTGCTTTTTCAGCTCTGACACAGATACCATGGCGTATAAGCCGGTATCTGCCTCAAAGGGATAATGGTAGTCCATGGCCTTATCCAGCTCTGCCCTCACCCTCTCATCGTATATCTGCCCTGTATCCAGACAGAGCAGCTCTGCCTTTGCTGTCTTTCTGTCTATCTGGAGAGCGGCTTCCCGGCCTACAAGGGACCGGATGTCCGCCTGCCTGATCTCCATATGGCCGCCAGGTATGGCAGGCTCCGCCATGAGGACCCAGTCTAAGAAGGAGGAGGCGCCGGAAAGGATGGTGTAGGGGATCTGCCCGTCCACCAGGGGAATGTCCTGCCATTTTTCCAGTTTGCTCTCCAATGAGCGGTCTGTGGCAGTCATGATCAGCTTTTCCTTTGCGCGGGTCATTGCCACATAGAGCACCCGCAGCTCCTCCCCCATGGCCTCCAGCTCCATGCGCCGCTTGAGGGCCTGCTTCTTTAAGGTGGGCCCCTTTACCCGGAGCTTCAGATCCAGGAAGTCGGTGGCAGCACCCAGATCTGCATCCAGCAGGATCTGACCGTAGGCATCCTGCTTGTTGAAGTGCTTGCCCATGCCTGACAAGAATACAATGGGGAACTCCAGTCCCTTGCTCTTGTGGATGCTCATGATCCGCACTCCATTTTCCCCTTCTCCTGCCACAGAGGCTTCTCCGAAATCCATATCGAACTTTTTCAGCCGCTCGATGTACCTTACAAAATGAAACAGGCCCTTGTAGCTGGTCGCCTCATAGGCAGCTGCCTTCTCCACCAGCATGTCCAGATTTGCCCGCCTGGTCTCTCCTGCCGGCATGGCTGAAACGTAATCATAGTAGCCGCTCTCCCTGTAAACGCGGTAGAGCAGCTCGTGGATGGGCAGGAAACGTGATGCGGCTCTTAGGGATGTCAGGAGTTTCCTTAATTTCCCCAGTTTTTTCCATATCGATATTGCTGTTTCATTGGGGATCTGCCCAATGCTTCCCTTTCTTTCCCTGTCTGATACACTGCCTTCTTCCTCTGCCTCCTCCCACAGCTTCCAGGCCCCGTACATTCCTCTGTCCTGGCCCTTTTTCGCATTCTTCTTGTAGGCAGCCATCATCCAGGCCATCTCCTCGTCCGTCATGCCGATGACAGGAGAACGCAGAACAGCTGCCAGGGGAATGTCCTGCATGGGGTTGTCAATGATCGAGAGAAGGCTTAAGATGGTCTCCACCTCCACCGTGTTAAAGTATCCGGTGGCTGTCTGGGCGTGGGCAGGGATGCCCTCGTTCATCAGGATATTGACAAACACCTCAGACCAGCCTGCCATGCTCCTCAAAAGGATCACCATGTCGCCATACCTGGCCCTGCGGTAGTGATCCTTATCCCATACGAGGAGGCCTTCCTCTTCGCTTACCAGCTGGCGTATCCGTAAGGCTGCCATTCTGGCCTCCAGCTCCCTGGCCGTGTAGTCCAGGGCATCCTCGTCCAACTGCTTAAACGCCTCTGTTCCCGTGTCCGCCAGGAGAAGCTCCGGTGCGGTTCCTGCTGCCAGCGAAAACGCCCGGGCAAAGCCATCCTCTGTGCTGCCTTCCGCGCTTTCCTCCTGCCGCATTTTGATGTCCGGCCCCAGATTTTCCTCCACCTCCGGAAAGGATGCTCCGGGATACAGGGCTGTCTCCTCCTGATAGCGGATACCGCCCAGATTTTTTGTCATGATCTGGTAAAAGACATCATTTACCACATTCAGCACATTTTCCCTGCTTCGGAAATTCTGACGGAGCTCTATCATCTGGTGAGGGCTTTCCTCCCTGGTGTAGGATTCGTACTTTTCCATGAACAGCTCCGGCCTTGCCAGACGGAAGCGGTAGATGCTCTGCTTCACGTCGCCTACCATAAACACATTGGGATGGCCCCTCCTCTCCCTGGAAATGCTGGTGATCAAAGCCTCCTGCACCAGGTTGCTGTCCTGGTACTCGTCCACAAGGATCTCCTCAAACTGGCGGCTGAGCTCCTCAGCAACGGCTGACGGCCTCCTTACGGGGCATCCCCGGACCGGAGCCTGAGATCGTTCTCCTTCTTCCTGCTCCTTAGAAAGCTCCTCCTGCGGCACTTCCTCCAAAAGGACCTCCAGCGCCAGATGCTCCATATCATTAAAATCCAGCACATTCCGTTCCCGCTTTGCCTCCCGGTAGGCAGCATCAAACCGTTCTGTCACATCTAAGAGCACACTGAGAGGCTTTCTTGTCCCGGCAAGGCTTTTCTCCACCTCCTCCGGGCTTTGGGCCGCGTAATATTCCCTGCATTTGGAGACTGCCTTCTTTACCCTGTCCCGGCATCCGCTCACAAAGGCCTTCTTCTCCTGGTCAATCTCCTTGCTGCGGATGGAAGACAGACGGTCAAAGGACAGGCCCGCCAAGGCCTCATACATGGCTTCAAAGCTTCCCTCTGATGCTGCACGGCCCACTGTTTCCAGCTTTCCCAAATCACTGAACAGCATGGGCTCATAGGCCAGAGGCCCGTTTTCCTCCCGGCATACTGTCAGTGCGCCTCTCACCTGCTCTGCCAGCTCCTCCATCTGAAGGCTCACATCCCTTAAAAGGAACTTCATCCAGGGACTGTCCTCCAGCTGGCTCATATGCTCCTTCCAAAGCTCTTCGCGGCACTCCTCCAGCCACGCAAGGGGCCATGGATGGCTCTGGGCAAACTGCCACATCTGGTAGATCACATCCTCGATCCCCTTATCGGACCGCCCTCTTCCGAAATGCTCCACAAACAGGCCAAAATCCCCGCTGTCCTCTGCATAGCACGCCTCCAGCACCTGGCCCATCACATCCCCCTTCAAGAGGGACAGCTCCCCCTCATCCCCGATGCGGAAGGAGGGGTCAATATCCAGGCTGCTGTAATGGTTCCGTATCACATTCAGACAGAAGCTGTCAATGGTGGTGATATGGGCCTGGGGAACAAGGGCAGCCTGGAGCCAGAGATGTTCATCCTCCGGGTGCTCTCTCAGCTTCTTCTCCACCGCAGCTCCGATGCGCTCCCGCATTTCTGATGCAGCAGCATTGGTAAAGGTCATGACAAGCAGCTGGTCAATGTCCAAGGGATGCTCCCCCTCGCTGATCATCCGGATAATGCGCTCCACCAGCACGGCCGTTTTTCCGCTTCCGGCTGCCGCTGACACGAGGAGGCTGCGGTTCCTGCTTTCAATTACCTGCTGCTGTTTCTCTGTCCATTTTACTGCCATGAGAATCCCTGTCTCCTTTCACGCCATCTATACCTCTGTCCTTTGCAGGATCGTCCGCGGCACTTCCCGCTGCATCCTTTACCGGACCAGACACGGCCCTGCCTGCCGCACCCTCTGCGCCATCTCCTGCAGCACCCTCCACACGTTCTTCCTCCTCGATCTCTTCCCATATCTCCTCCGGCTTCCTGTTCTTCAAACGCCGGAAACCAAAGCCCGATGTCTTCGTATCAAAACCACAGACCGCATGATAGGGACAGTAATCGCAGGAGGTACGGCTGCCCTGCTTATAGGGCTTTAAGTCCACATCTCCTCCCAGGATATCCTGCCCTGCCTCCCTAAGCCGCCTGCCCACAAAGCGCCTCAGGGCGGAAAACCTCTGGGTGCTGGCCACGGAGGATCTGCTTTCCTGGACATACCCGTCCTTTACCGCAACAGGGATCACATCGGATTCCTTCCGGATCTCCCTGTCTAAATGGCTGATGATGGAAAGCTCGCTGTTTACCAGCCCATTCATCCGAAGCTGCCTTAAAATATCCCTTTCGATGTCTTCCTCTGTCATATCCTCCCTCTGGTCTGCAAAGGGATCCTTGATATGATAGTAGAATATCCCCGCAGGCACGGTCTCCTTGCCCGGATGCCTCCTTCCCTCCAGCTCCAGGGCAGCGTCCATATAGACCACCAGCTGGAGCTGCAGGCCGTAATACAGGGCTGCCAGGTCAAAGGCCGTGCTGCCTGATTTATAATCAATGATCTTTACAAATACCCTATCCTCATCCTCACAGACATCCAGCCGGTCAATACGGCCCTTTAGCTGCAGCTCCTCCTCCTCAGAGAGTGCAATGCGCATTGCCTTCAGATTATCCGCCGCAGAAAAGGACACCTCAAAGCCGACTGGCTCAAAGTCTCCCTTCTTCACCTGCTCCGCCAGAGCCCAGATGGTCCTGTCTGTCATGCGCTCCACCCTGCCTGCCAGATATCCATTTCTGGCAGAGCTTGACATGATGGTATTGCCGTAGCCTGCTGTCACCTGGGCCACACATTCCTTCACAAGGTCCCTGCGGCTTTCGTCTGTCATCCTTCTCCAGTCCTGTCCCCGCTCCTTCATGACACCAAAGCACCTGTCAATGGACTCATGGAACAGGTTTCCCATGTCCACTGCCTCCAGCTCATACTCCTGACGCTCCAAAAGCTCCAGGCCGTATTTCAGAAAATGAGCGTAAGCGCAGGAGGCAAACTGCTCCAGCCTTGTGACGCTTCCCTGGAGAATGGAGCCGTAGAGGGCCTTTGCCGCTGCTCTGCCGATTCCCCTCTCCTCAAAGGAATAAAAGGCAGCCTCCACCAGCCATTTCACCTGGTCTCTGCAGGCCTGGCCACTGTAAAAATGGCGGTACAGCTCTAAAAATGCACGGTCCGCTTTTCCTGCCGCCCTGTCACGCAGCCCCTGTATCAGCTTTTCACGCCCATCCTTCGGGCTTAACACCGGCCAGTCCGCCGAACTGCTGTCTGACTCCCTGATCGATGGAAAGAGCTTCTCCACCTCCCCGATCAGGCTGGAGGGCCTCTGGCTCTTGCCGCTTCCTGACATGGAGGCATAAGTGAGGATCAGATACCTCGAAGGCTTGGACAGGATCATGTAGAGGTAATATTTCTGGATACAGCCCTCCTCCTTTGCAGTGGGCGCCAATTCCAGATCCATGGAGCGGAATACCTCCCGGTCCCCGTCTGTGAGAATGCTTCCCCCCGGCTTTTTCTGGGGCACAATGCCCTCGTTGACGCCCACAAAGAACAGGACCTTCACGGACTCCAGACGGCTTCTCGTGATATCCCCCACCATCACCTGGTCAATGGTAGCAGGGATCACGCCCACCTTGATCTCCTCAAAGCCTGCATCCAGGATCTGGATGTAGTTTCTTCTGTCCGCCTTTTCCTCTCCCAGCAGGCTTTCCAGACGCACCAAAAGCTCCAGCACCAGATCATATACCTGCCCGTATTCCCTTGCCAGGTTTTCATCCCCAGGCTCCCTGCGCTCCAGGAAAAACGCCTGGTAATCCTCCAGCTTTTCCCGCAGCTCCATGCTTTCCAGATATTTTCTCAGAGCTGCGGACACGGAACCGATGGTGGCTCCCTCCTCTTTAAAGGCCTGACGCAGCTCCTTTAAGGGCTCCAGAAGCCGTTTACGGTAGGCATTTAACTCCATTAGATCCAGCTTCTCCCCGCCTCGGTACTGTCTCTCCCAGACAGTATCCCACTGCTTCCAGCCCCGGATGCCCAGAGCTCTTACATAATTTTCCAGGCGGTCTGTCATTTCCTCCACATGGGATCTGTCCTCGCCTCTCTCATACACCAGCCCTGTCTTCAGATACCGGAACACACTTTCATAGGAGCAGTCCTTCACGGTCTCCAGGGCTGCCCGGATCAGCTCCACCATGGGATTTTCCAATATGCTTTTCTTGTCATCCAAAAAGCAGGGGATTCCCTCCTCCTCAAACTGGTGGGCGATCTCCCTTCCATAGGAGCTTAAATTCCCTGTGATCACCGCCGCATCCCGGTAGCGCAGTCCTTCCTCCTGCACCATCCTGCGGATACACCGGCATACATAAGCCACCTCATCCTCCGGATTTTTTCCCCTGTAGACCTCCAGGCAGCCCGCATCCCCTTCCCAGCTTTTTCCCCTGTACCGGTAAAGGTTCTGCTCCAGAAAGTCCAGCTGCGGGCTGTCTGCAAACCGCCAGCCCGGACGCTTCCCGCAGCGCACATCCTCCCTGCGCTCCACATTGTGCCGCTTTGCCAGCTCTGACAGGCGGCATACGGTATGGCGTCCCATATAGAATAAATGCTGCATGCTGCATTCCTTATATGGATTTTCCCTCAGATCCACGGTGACAGAGCAGACCACCTCCCTGGCATGGAGCATGAACAGCTCCGCCAGCCTGTACTGCACCGGAGTAAAGCCCGTGAAGCCGTCCAGCAGTATCACGCTGTTCTTAAGCGTTTCCCAGCGCACGATCTCCCTGCAGAGGATGTCCAATACCTCCTCCGCCGTGATGCATCTGGATTCCATATAGTCCTGAAATTCCCTGTAAATAATCTCCAGATCCTCCAGCTTCTGCCGAAGGAGCACATGGTCCGTCTCCTCCCGGACTTTTTTCAGCTCCTGGAGGCCAATGCCATACTGGCAGAGCTCTGAGATCTGGGACTTTAACTGGCTGATAAACCCGGCCTGGTCCAGATGGCTTCCATAGAGGGACAGCTTTCCCCGTTTCCTGCCTGCCACCTTCCTTAAGATCATGGATTTCCCCATATCGTCCAGCACTGCCGGAAGCTGTACGCCCAGATCTTCAAATACCCGGTAGGCCAGACGCTTAAAGCTCAGGATATCAATGTTCATGACCCCATGCCGCGGATGGAGCCGTATGATCTCCTTCTGTGTCTGCATGGTGTACTGCTCCGGCACCACAAAGAGGTACTGGATATCCGGATGGGCAAGGGACTCCCTTACCGCCATTTCATATAATGTCCTGGTCTTGCCGGAGCCTGCCCCGCCCATTACAAACTGCAGTGCCATGTTCTTTCCTCCTACTGGTTTGAAATTTCCTCATATTTCCCCCGGCATCCTCATAAGCTTTAACAAACTATCCCCAGAGGTCCTTACTATGAGTGCTAAAACAAAAATTGTGGTACTTCGGATGAAGGAGATCATCTATACCGCAATCTTCGTAGGCCTTGCCATCTTTCTGATCACCCTGTGCTTCATCATGTTCCGGCCGAAAAGCGGTCCGGCCTCCTCATCCTCAGGCACAGCCATCTATGTACCCGGCGTATACAGCGCGGCCCTGACCCTTGGAAGCGAGCAGGTAAATGTGGAGGTGGCCGTGGACAGCGACCGCATAAACTCCATTGCCCTCATACCCTTAAGCGAGGCCGTCACCACCATGTATCCGCTGATGCAGCCCACCTTAGACAGCCTGGCAAGCCAGATCGTCACAACGCAGTCCACAGAAAACCTTACATACCCCAGCACATCCCGCTACACCTCCGCTGCCCTGTTAAATGCGATCAACACGGCTCTTGACAAGGCTGCTATCCATTAGTATACTGCACCCCGGCCATTTTGACCAGACGCAAAGCCTCCCAGGCCTCCGCATTTTGCGCCACGGCTGCCGTGAGGCTGTCTGGCACTCCGGTTTCAGACATAAGAAGCACTAAGGCAGCCGCGGCGCAAAATGCAAAAGCCCAGAACAAAAAGGATAAGCCGCTGTCCCCTTACATCAAGAGACAGCGGCTCTTTCGTCAGCCCTGCAGACAATCCCTATTCTTGTAACTATTCAGCCATGCCATCTTCTTGTTTTCAAAAAGCATGAAAACAAAAAGCTTTGGCTGTCCGCCATATGTCAATTTGTGCGGAATTTCCTGCTTTTAAACACATATACGTGGATAACAAGGGTAAGGGCAAACACGCCCATGGCAGTCCACACGGCCTCTGCAGGAAAGCGGTTGAGGCCGATGATAAAGCTGCACAGCGCATCTACCAGGAATACCCACTTCTCCACCGCGTAAATCTTATCCAGATCATAGTCCTTCTTATTGGAGGAGCCTACAAACATGAGAAAGTCATCCCCGGTAAACAGGTCAATCCCCTCTGCCAGGCAGACGCCTCCCACACATAAAAACAGTATATCCATCCGGTTCCTCTCCGGCCCTTCGCTATCAGGCCTTGACTGCTTCCGTCCTGTTCTGCTCCACGAACTTCCTGATATTGGAAGCATTTGCAAACTTCTGTACAATGCCGTCACGCACAATCACCAGCGTAGGCGCCTGCATGATGCCGAACTTCTCAGCCAGCTCAGGATGCTCCTCTGCATCGATCACCTGATACTCCACTCCCTTTAAGAACTCCTTCGCACTCCTGCAGTTGGGGCAGGTCTTCGTGGTAAACAGATAGAGCTGGGGCACTCCCTTTCCCTTTGGAGCTCTCTCCTCCTCCATGGAAACAGTACACCTGCAGCCGGCAGCCATTCTGGATATGCCGTGCTTTAAGGTGGAGCGCTTCATGTCATAGTTGGTGCGGTTCTTGTACTCCTGTGTCTTTCCCTCGTTCCAGTTCTGCACCGGACGGTAGTAGCCTGTGATCCTGCTGTATACCTCTGCCTTTTCGCCGCAGATCGGGCAGGTGAAATGCTCCCCGGTCAGATAGCCATGGCTCTTGCAGATAGAATAGGTAGGAGACATGGTATAGTAGGGCAGCTTATAATTCTCTGCAATGGTGCGCACCAGGTTGGCAGCCGCCTTCCAGTCAGGCAGCTTCTCGCCCAAAAATGCATGGAACACCGTACCGGAGGTGTAAAGCGTCTGGAGCTCATCCTGGATGTCCAGAGCGTCAAATACATCTGCTGTGAAATCCACCGGCAGATGGGAGCTGTTTGTATAGTAAGGCGTATCGCCGTCAGCGCCGGCTGTGATGATATCCGGGTAGCGCTCCTTGTCATGCTTTGCAAGGCGGTAGGTGGTGGACTCTGCCGGGGTTGCCTCCAGATTGTAGAGGTCTCCGTACATTTCCTGGTAATCGGACAGGCGTTCTCTCATGTGGTTTAACACATTCTTTGTGAACTCCTGGCATTCCGGTGTGGTCATATCCTTTCTCAGCCACCTTGCATTCAGGCCAGCCTCATTCATGCCGATCAGGCCGATGGTGGAGAAATGATTCTCAAAGGTTCCCAGATAACGTTTCGTATAGGGATATAAGCCCTGATCCAGCAGCTTTGTAATGACCTCTCTCTTTGTCCTTAAGGAGCGGGCACTGACGTCCATCATGTGGTCCAGGCGCTTGTAGAAATCAGCTTCATCCTTTGCCAGGTAAGCGATCCTTGGCATGTTGATGGTCACAACGCCCACAGAGCCCGTGCTCTCACCGGAGCCAAAGAAGCCGCCGGTCTTCTTCCGAAGCTCCCTTAAATCCAGGCGCAGGCGGCAGCACATGCTGCGGACATCGCTGGGCTTCATATCGCTGTTGATATAGTTGGAGAAATAAGGAGTGCCGTATTTGGCCGTCATCTCAAACAGCAGGCGGTTATTCTCCGTGTCAGACCAGTCAAACTCACTTGTGATGGAATAGGTTGGAATGGGATACTGGAAGCCGCGCCCGTTGGCGTCGCCCTCGATCATGGTCTCAATAAAGGCCTTGTTGATCATATCCATTTCCTTCTTGCAGTCCTTGTACTTAAAGTCCATCTCCCTGCCGCCTACAATGGCGTTCATCTCCGCCATATCATCCGGCACGGTCCAGTCTAAGGTGATGTTGGAAAATGGCGCCTGGGTACCCCAGCGGCTGGGGGTGTTCACGCCGTAAATAAAGGACTCAATGCACTTCTTTACCTCTGGATAGGTGAGGTTATCTATCTTTACAAAAGGAGCAAGGTAGGTATCAAAAGAGGAAAATGCCTGGGCTCCTGCCCATTCATTCTGCATAATGCCCAGGAAATTTACCATCTGGTTGCACAGCACGGATAAATGCTTTGCCGGTGAGGAGGTGATCTTTCCTGTAATGCCTCCCAATCCCTCAAGCAGCAGCTGCTTTAAGGACCAGCCTGCACAATAGCCTGTGAGCATGGACAAGTCATGGATATGGATGTCCGCATTGCGGTGGGCATTTGCGATCTCCTGGTCATAGATCTCGCTGAGCCAGTAATTCGCTGTCACTGCTCCTGAATTGCTTAAAATGAGTCCGCCCACAGAGTAGGTCACGGTGGAGTTCTCCTTTACGCGCCAATCCTCCACCTTCACATAGCTGTTCACCACATCCTTGTAATCCAGAATGGTGCTGTTCATATTGCGGATCTTCTCACGCTGCTTTCTGTAAAGGATATAAGCCTTTGCCACGTCCGTGTAGCCTGTCTGCTCCAGCACGTGCTCCACGCTGTCCTGTATCTCCTCAACGGAAATCTTTCCATCCTTCATCTTGCTCTGGAAATCAGCTGTCACTCTCAAGGATAAGAGTTCCAGGATCTCATTGTTATAATCCTTTGATGTTGCTTTAAATGCTTTCTTGATCGCCTCTGTGATCTTATTCAGACTAAACTCAGCGATCTCCCCATCCCTCTTTACTACCTGAATCATTTAAAAAACTCCTTTCACATAACAAACACGAAACCCCGCCTTTTGGCACTCTGCCAAGCCTAAAAGCGAGACATGATCCCATTATAGCAGACCACAATTAAAAACACAATATCTATGTCTTACATTTTTTGTAAGACTAGATATTGTGTCTTATTATTTTTACTTATAACTATCCTCAATCCTTGTAAAGTCCGGCAAAAAGCTCCGCCGGCACATAGGCCTTCACAGCCACTCCGTCCTCTCTGTACTCCTCGCTTAAAAGCTGTCCGTATTTCCGTATGGACTGGATACGGCCTGTCTGGGAATAAGGATACACCTTTTCCAGGTAAACCCTCCTGCTGCGGATAATGGTCTTTAGGACCTCCTCCAGATCCTTTAATCCCTCTCCTGTCCTTGCCGATATCCTGACCTGATAGTCCGAGGAAAAATCCCTGGGGATCTGGCGCTCCTTTCCGTCCTCCTGAAGCTCTCTTAAGCGGTCCATCTTGTTGAACACGGTCACAACCGTCTTGTCAACGATCTCAAGCTCCCGCAGGGTCTCCTTCACCACATGCATCTGCATATCCATCTGCGGATTGGAACAGTCCACCACATGGAAAATGATATCGCTGTAGCGGGCCTCCTCCAGAGTGCTCTTAAAGGCCTCGATCAGGTGATGGGGAAGCTTGCGTATAAAGCCTACGGTGTCTGTGAGCAGCACCTGCTGCCCGTCCTCCATGGTAAAGCTCCTGGTGGTGGGGTCCAGGGTGGCAAACAGCTTGTCCTCTGCCAGGATCCCTGCATTTGTCAGCCTGTTTAACAGGGTGGACTTCCCCGCATTGGTATAACCCACAATGGCGGCTGTCAGAGAAAAATTCTTCCCCCGCTGCTGCCTTGTGACCTCCCTGTGGCGCTTCACATCCTCCAGCTCTCCCTTCAGCTGGCCGATCCTCTGGTGGATCAGGCGGCGGTCTGTCTCCAGCTTCTTCTCACCAGGTCCCCTGGTGCCGATACCGCCTCCCAGGCGTGACAGGGAATTGCGCATTCCCACCAGGCGCACTGCCCTGTATTTTAGCTGGGCCAGCTCCACCTGTATCTTGCCCTCCCTAGTGTTCGCTCTGGATGCAAAGATATCAAGGATCACCATGGTCCTGTCCATGACCTTTGTATCCAGAGCATCCTCCAGATTTCTCAACTGAGCCGGGGACAGCTCATCATCACAGATCACTCCTGTTGCCTGAAGATCCCAGAGCATTTCCCGCACTTCATCGATCTTTCCCTTGCCCAGGTAGGTACCTGGGTGGACATTCTCCCTGTTCTGGATCACGCGCCCGACTGTGCGGGCCCCTGCGGTGGAGGCCAGCTCACCAAGCTCGTCCAGAGAAGCCTCCGCATCATCCTCACTGCCCGTGCTCACCGCCACCAGTATTACCTTTTCCTCTAATTCCTTTAAATCAATCATTTCTGCCATTGTTTCAATCCGCACTTTCCGCAAAGCCGTCTGCCGCAGGCAGCCGCCGTATTGCACCGGCCGGCTTTGGCTGCTGATGCTATCTCGTGCTCAGAAAATCGATCTCATGACGGGCATTTTCATCTTCCCCGAAGACATCGATATATTCCATAAACTGCTCCAGTGCATCTTCATACTGCTGTAAGTATTCACATGCAGCCGCCCTGTTATACGCCAGCTCCTGAAGTAATGCCCAGTCCTTTCCATTTTCCCGGGTCACCGCGGCAGCTACCTGCGAAAGAGGCGCTCCTGTACCGGCATGGTACTGGGTCCCTATGATCTCGAACCCCTTGTTAAACGAATCAAGAGCTCCTTTGTAATCCTCCCCAGCCATCTGGCATAAGCCCATCTGATTATAAATCTGCCCATGTGTGATCCCCTTTCTCACTGCCTCCTCATAGAGAGACATCGCCTGCTCATATTTCCCTGCATCCACACAGGCACTGCCTGCAGCGATCAGAGCCTCCTCCTGGCCCGGTGAATACCCTTCTGCCTGATCCGCCGCAAAGGCCTCCTGATACACGGAAACTGCCTGATCTTCCTCTCCTGATCCTGCCAGGCACACAGCCTTTAAATACTGGTAGGAGACGGCTGATCCCTCATCTGCCTCAATGAGCAGGTCGTAGGTATGGATGGCTGCCCCGTAATCCGCCAGCTGAAGCTCTGCCTCCGCCCGGTAGCGCAGCACATCGCTGTTAAAGGCATGATCCTTCTTTCCTGAGGACTCCAGGGCCTGGTCAAAGGATGCGATGGCGCCCTGGTAATCCCTGTCCGCCATTTTCCGGATCCCCTCCTCGCGAAAGCCCCTCTTTTTCGAGGAGGCTAAGGAGGTGATCAGGCGAAAGGTACCTGCTGCCACAAGGGCCACCAGCAGAAGGCAGACTGCCCAGGCAATAAGGGCCTTTATAAGCCTCTTTCTCCTGCGCCGCCTGCGGGCACTGCTTCCCATCCTTGCCCCTGAGGACATTTTCCCGGAACCAGCTCCCGGTCTGGGGCTATAGCTGCTCCGTTTTCCTGTTTTTCTTCCTGCACTGCCCATAATTACGCCTGTCCCGGATCGGTGCTGCCGAATCCGCCATTGCGCACGCTCACACAGTCATCATCCAATGTGATCCCATAGGGAATGAAGATCCCCTGGGCAAAGCCTGCCCCGGCTGCCAGCTCCACGGTTTTTCCCTCATTGGTATCATTTGTCACTTTAATGAATATGTGGCCTTCATTGTCTGAGTAGAAATAATCGCTGTCAATGATGCCCACGGTATTGTTCAGCTGAAGGCGGAACTTAAATCCCAGGCTGCTGCGCGGGAATACCTGGAGAACCCAGTCCGGATCCATCTCGGCCCGGATGCCGGTGGGTATCTTAACTGTCTCCCCCGGCTTTAAGGTCACCGGCTCAGGAGTAAAAAAGTCATAGCCCGCAGAACCGGAGGTTGCCCTTGCCGGCAGGCGTATGCCTTCATAAACAGCCCTTATCTCCTCCTCTGCCCTGTCCCCAAAGGTATCGGTCCAATCTCCCTTAAACTGTTCAAAACTAACTTTGTGAAATTTTGCAATTCTGTGCATGCTTTGTCCGTCCTTTTCTTGTTTCAATCCACGCTCGTCAACTGAAATCCGTCTCTACTGCTCCTCATAAAGCACAGCCTGTCCCATAAGGAGGGAGCGCTGCACATCGATCACACGCTGGTTGGAGCTGCCCTTCCAGTGGAGCTTGTTGTCCTTCAGCCTGACAATGAATTCTCCATCTACCACCACGTCTATATCACGCATCATGGGAAGCTCACAGACCTGCTCCCAGTCATAGCCTGTGTAAAGCCAGATGGTCTTTTCCGGGAATCTCCTGCGGATCTCCCCTGCCAGCCTTCCGATCTCCTCCCTGTTCTGGGGGTGGAGGGGATCCCCTCCGCTGAAGGTCACACCGGAGATATAATCCTTCTCAAGCTCATCAAAAAGCTCCTTTTTGGCTGCTTCGTCAAAGGGGATCCCTCCTCTGATATCCCAGGTAATGGGATTGTGGCATTCCGGACAATTATGGCTGCAGCCTGCCACCCACAAGACCGTGCGCAGGCCCTCGCCGTTTAACATATCGTCCTTTGTAATATTGTGATAACGCATAAAACTATACTCCTGCTTCTTTTACTGCTTCATCCTCCAGCAGGGATGTGCAGTGAGGACAGCGCACAGCTGCTATATGGATCTTTGTCCTGCAGTATGGGCACTCCTTCTCCGTAGGAGCTGCCGGAGCGGCTGGTTCCTCGTGCTTTTTTCCCAGCTGGCTCAGACGGTTCAGCTGCTTTACAACAATGAACACTACCATTGCCATTAAAATGAAATTAATGGCCTGGGTGATAAAAGAGCCGTATTTGATCAATGCTACAGAGCCTGCCTCCTCCACTGTGGCATAAGACTTTCCATCCAGGGCAATAAACATATTGGTGAAATCAATCTTTCCTGTAAGAAGGCTTAAAATAGGCATGAAAATATCATTAACCAGAGAATTTACAATGGAAGTAAACGCACTTCCGATAATCATACCTACTGCCAGATCGATCATGTTCCCCTTAAGGGCAAACGCCTTAAACTCCTCAAGAAACTTCTTCATCCTTTATACCTCCACATACTTTTCTTCTGTCCGGTCCGCAGACCGGATCTCTGTATAACGATACCAGTCTATCATAAACCCGGAAATTTTACCACTTTATTTTTTCCGGCTTCATTATTAGAAGTATGTTCCATTGCTTATTGTTTAAAATCCAGTTATAACTTCGTTTTTAGAAGTATCAGATTACCAGCTTCGGGAGAAAACATGAAAATTTCCGTCAACAGTACAAAAAAGAATCTTATAGGCGGTCATATACGTGACCTCCGGCTTGCAAACAGGCTTACACAGTACCAGATGGCTGCAAAGCTTCAGTTGGAGGGCTACAATTTCAGCGAGCTTACGATTTTGCGGATCGAAAAGGGCCAAAGGCTTGTAACAGATGTTGAGCTGAAAATTCTATGTGAGTTCTTTGGAGTTTCCCCAAACATACTTCTGGATTTTCCTTCTTAAGCCGCTCTTTTAACTGCTCTCCTTTAAGGCTTTCTGCCGCCAATACAGCTGTCTGGCTATTTTGTTTTTCCCTTTATTCACTTTATAGTGTATACATTCTGTACTTCTTTTCAGCCTAATGTTTTTCCCGGTACTAGGATACAATAATACAAAGATTCTGTGAAACATGTTGTATGTTTGGGTATTGGTGGTGAGAACATGAGTTTTGAGCTGGAACGCATAGAGGAGCTTTGCAGGGAACGTGGCTGGAGCCATTATCACCTTGCGGTTGAAATGGAAACATCTCCCAACAACATCGGGAACCTGTTCCGCCGCACCACCACGCCCAGCATTCCCACGATACGGCGGATATGCGATGTCATGGGGATCACCATGGCCCAGTTCTACAGCACAGACGGCATTCAAGTGACCTTAAGCGAACACCAGAAGCGCATTTTAGATCTGTTCGACCACCTGGATCAGGCAGGCAAGCTCCGGGCAGAGGCCTATATGGAAGGGCTTTCAGCGAAGGATCCTGCCAGAGATTGACAAGCACCCGTGATTTGGTTATGATGAGCCTGTAAAATGTTGCTATGGAGGTATCATAATGGAAATCAGAGAGATCGGAAAGTCAGGGATCAAAACAAGCGCTATCGGCCTCGGCTGCTGGGCCATTGGCGGCGGTACATGGTGGGGAGAGAATGACGACCGCATGTCTGTAGAAACCATACACAAGGCTGTGGACATGGGGATCAACTGGATCGATACAGCCAGGGTATACGGCTTCGGACACAGCGAAGAGGTCGTTGGAATGGCCTTAAAGGAGATCCCCCGTGACAAGGTGGTGATCTCCACAAAATGCGTCCTCCAGTGGTATGAGGAAAAGGGAGAATTCCATTTTTCCAGGGATGGCCACATGGTATACAGGGACCTGTCCCCAAAGGCTGTCCGGAGAGATCTGGAGATGAGCTTAAAGGCTCTTGGCACAGACTACATTGATGTTTACTACACCCATTGGCAGTGCAAAACCTATGGCCTTGTTCCCATCGCCGATACCATGGGCGAGCTTCTGAAAATGAAGGAAGAAGGAAAGATCCGTGCCATTGGCGCCAGCAATGTCGATCTCCGGACCCTAGCCGATTATGCGGCAGCAGGCCAGCTGGATGTGATCCAGGAAAAGCTGAGTATTCTGGACAGACGCCCGGAAGCAGAGCTTCTGCCCTTCTGTGAGGAACACGGTATCTCTCTCCAGACCTACTCTCCCATTGAACAGGGACTTCTGGCCGGAAAGGCTTCCAACAACTACGTGGCAAAGCCCGGCGAGGTACGGGAAGGAAAGCTGTGGTGGCTGCCTGAAAACATCGCCATTGCCAATGAAATGCTGGCAGGCTGGAAGGATCTGACGGAGAAGTATGGCTGCACCCTGGCAAATCTCTGCATCAAGTGGAATTCCATGCTGTCCCCCAATATCCACGTACTCTGCGGCGCAAGGAAGCTGTCCCAGATCGAGGATACAGGCAGGTCCTTGGATATTCCATTAAGCCGGGAGGATTTCCTGCGGATGAAGGCGGACGCGGACAGCGCCATTGCCAGACGCGTGAATCCTTAAAAAGCCGGTAAACGGAACTAAAACGTCAAACCCGGCCGGGACGGCTTTTTTGCCGCCTCGGGCCGGGTTTTCTTTTTTCATCGGTGATCCTTTTTCTATGATTTCTTTTATGACGCTCTTACATGCTCTTTCTCTCAGCGATCTCCGCCATCTTTGCCTCATTGAGCCTGGTATCTCCCTTTACGCGGGAATAGCTTAAGTACCCGTTCATGCGCTCGATCTTTGTCAGGTTCTTGCTGCCGCACACAGGGCATACGTCCATCTCCAGCTCCTCGTGGCCGCAGTCGTCGCAGTAGGCCAGGGACAGGTTCACGCCCTCATAGAAGCCCATCTTCATGGCGCGGCGCACCAGGGTGCGGATCGCCTCCTTGTTATAGCTGATGGGGTATTTTACGTACTGGATCTTGCCGCCGTTAGAGAGCTCCCAGAAGCGGTATTCCAGATCCTGCTTCTGGATCGGGGTGATATCCTCTGTCACATGGCAGTGGAAGCCGTTGCTCACATATTCCCTGTCGGACACATTTTCCACGATGCCGTACTTCTTGCGGAACTGCTTTACCTGGAGGCCGCAGAGATTCTCCGCCGGTGTGGCATAGATGGCGTACAGGTTGCCGTCCTCCTCTTTGAACTGCTCGATCTTCTTATTGATATGCTCCAGGACCTCCAGGGCAAACTTTCCGTCCTGAACCAGGGACTTTTTATTGTAAAGCTCCTGCAGCTCGTTAAATGCAGTGATGCCGAAGGAGGCCGTGGCTGTCTTTAACAGAGGCTTGATCTTGTCGTGAAGACCCAGGTGGCCGCCGTAGAAGCCGCCCTCGCAGTAAGCCAGCGGGTTGGTGGAGGCCTTCATCTCGCCCAGGTAGGCGTATGTCCTGATGTGGATCTTGCGGATGAGCTCCAGATAATAGTCCAGAACCTCATAAAAATCACGGCTCTCCTGTCTGGCCTTGGCCAGGATCATTGGCAGGTGAAGGCTCACCACGCCGATGTTGAAGCGTCCCACGAATACAGGGGTGTCCTTGTCATCTGCAGGATACATGCCGCCTCTCTCATACCAGGGAGACAAAAAGGCGCGGCAGCCCATCGGGGAGATGATCTTGCCGTAGCGCTTGTACATGCTGGCAATGTAGCCCTTTCCTGTCAGGGAAAGCCAGTCAGGATACATGGTCTTGCTGGAGCAGTCCAGGCCGGCCTCAAACACGTCCTCCAGCTCTCCTCCCGGCCCGTGGAGCTTCTCATCATAGAGGAACACGATCTTCGGGAAGAGTACAGGGCGCTTGTGGCCCTTCTTTCCTTCTCCGCCCTTGCGGACATTCAGCATGGTGATCGTGGCCATTTTCGCAAAGCGGCTGGTGCCCGTACCGGCAGTCATGGTGATAAAGGGATAATCGCCGCGGCTGGAGGACACAGAGTTAAACTTGTACTCCCAGCCCTGGAAGCCCTGCTCCATGTCCCTCTGTACGTCCTTCCAGGCCACCTCCTGGGCCTTTTCCCTTGGCAGGCCAAGGTCCATATATTTGTCAATGTATTTCGCGTAGGATTTCTCTGCATAGGGGGCAAGGATCTCCTCCACGCTTGGAACCGTAAAGCCGCCGTACTGCTGGCTGGCTGCGCTGAGCACGATGTCTCCGATAACGTCAAAGGCCACGTCCAGGGTCTTCGGCTCATTGTACCAGAGATTTCCCATCTCAAAACCTCCTGTGAGGACGGTCTTTACATCAAACAGGCAGCAGTTCATGGTATCCCTTCTGGCGGACATATCGTGGATATAAATGTAGCCCTCGCGGCAGGCCTGGAGCTCCTCCACTGTCATGAAGAACTTCTGGTACAGGGACTTATTTAACTCATTAAAGATCAGGCTGCGCTTTGTGGATACCAGAGCGCTGTCTGTATTGCTGTTCTCCTTGTCCCCAATGTACATGATAGACTGGCTCTTCTTGTATACATCATCCAGCATCTGCACAAAATCCTGCTTGTAGTTGCGGTAATCGCGGTAGCTCTTTGCCACTGCAGGATTCACTCTCTCTAAGGCTCCCTCCACAATATTGTGCATCTGTGCAATGGGGATAAAGGGCTGCTCCATACTCTCCGCCTTTTCCTCCACAAATTCACAGATGAACTTGATTTCCGCATTGGAAAATGTTATCATAGCACGGTTGGCCGACTTGCTGATCGCCGCCACAACCTTCTGGACATTGAACTCCTCTTTTGTCCCGTCCTTCTTTACCACCTTTATCTCAGAACACTTCATCCTTCTACCTCTCTTGCTTTATTCTCCCATAAGATACAATATATTGTGTTTTTATATTTTCTCAGACACATGATATACCAATCGATGTATGTTATCGTACCACGTAAGAAGCTGTCCGTCAAGATGGTTTTCACGTTTTTATACGTAGGAAGCCCCCCTGGCCCGGAGCGCTACATTTGGATCCAGCCAAACACATTTGCAATGGAGCTTGTCAAAATGATCACGAGGCATACAGGGGCAAGATACTTTACAACGAAATTATAAAGGCTCTGGCGCTTAAATGCAGACGCGCTCTTAATCTCCTCTGCGATCCGCTCCCTCCCTACTACCTTCACTACCAGGATACAGGTGCACAATGCCGCAATAGGCATCATCACGGAATTTGTCAGAAAATCAAAGAAATCCAGGATGGACATGCCCAGAATGCTTATAAAGCTCCAAACTCCACCTCCCAATACGCTTGCCGTTCCCAAAAGGAGCATAAACACAAACATCAGGATGCAGCAGGCTGTCCTTCCCAGGCCTGTCTCATCCTGGATCGTGGAGACACTGGTCTCCATCAGGGATATGGCGCTGGTAAGGGCAGCAAACATTACCATGAGGAAAAATACCCCGCCTACCAGATTCCCCATCCCCATGCTCTCAAATACCTTTGGGATAGTGATGAACATCAGGGACGGTCCTGCCTTCAGCATCCCCGGATCTCCGCCCGAAAATGCAAACACCGCCGGGATGATCATGAGTCCTGCCAGCAGCGCAATGGCCGTATCAAATAATTCCAGCTGGGAGGTTGTCTTCTCAATGTCCGTATCCTTACTCAGGTAAGAGCCATAGGTATACAGAACTCCCATGGCAATGGACAGGGAGTAGAACATCTGCCCCATGGCTGCAACTACTGTCATGATAGAAAAATTTTTCAGGTTCGGGATAAAGAGATAGGTGATGCCGCCCACTGCCCCCGGACGGGTGACAGAGTAGGCTGCCACAAAGACGGCAAGGATCACAAGCAAGGGCATCATCACCTTCGACACCAGCTCCACCCCGTGCTTCACTCCGGCAGCCACTACACAGAATACAGCAAATACAAATAAAAAGAACCATATCTCCGCGGATCCTGAGTTGGAAATAAAGCCTCCAAAATAATTATCTGCTGCCAGCTGCACCGAATTCCCAATAAGGTATTCAAACAGGTATTTGGCGACCCATCCCCCGATGACGCAATAGTAGGGCACGATCAGCATGGGGATCACTGCATTTACCCAGCCTCCAAACTTCATCCAGCCCTTATTGCCAAAGGCGGAAAAAGCACCCACAGGGCTTTTTCCCGTCATACGTCCAATGGCTGTCTCAGATAGAATGAGCGCATACCCAAAGGTGAGCATCAATATCAGATAAATGAGCAAAAAAATACCCCCTCCGTATTTTGCTGCCAGATAAGGGAATCTCCAGATATTTCCAAGCCCAACTGCGGATCCCGCAACAGCCAGGACGTATCCCATCCTCCCCGAAAAGCTGCCGCGGCCTGTCCCTCCCTGGCCCGGATTTCCCCCTGTCACATTGTCTTTCATTCTTGCTAAACCTCCAATCGTATATTCACGCTATATAGATTACCATTGAAAGTCCGGATGGGCAAGCACAAATAAATCCTCCTGACATGAAAAGAGAGCTGTCCGCGGACAACTCTCCTTTTTTCCTACTGGATCTCGAAATCCACTGTCACCTGGGCCTCCACGCTGACCTCACCTGGCATCACAGCCATATCTGCGGCAGCTGCGCTCTCTAAAGCCATGCGTTTTCCCGCAGTAAGAGAATTATAGCCAGAGTATCTTGTGTAGGGATTGTAGCCAAATTCCTGGATGCTGGAAACCCCTGCCACTGACATGCCCCCGGCTTCCGCCAGTGCCTGTGCCTTTGCCTCGGCAACCGCCATGGCTCCCTTTAAGGCTTCCTGGTAGCTTTCATCATAGCTGCTGGAAAAATAGCTGACAGAGCTGATCTGGTTCACCCCGGCTGCCACGGACTGGGAAAGGATCCCTCCTAAGTCTCCCACCGGGATATCCGATACGGTGATCTGTGTATTCATCTCATATCCTGTGATCTCCTGTCTCCCGGAATCCCAGTTGTAGATCGGGTTCATGCCATAGGATGAGGTCTGGATGGAGTTTTCCGCCACTCCCAGGCCCTTTAAGGTCTCAATGGCCTGCTCTAAGTCCTTGCCATTTTGCTCCTGACAGGCTGCTGCCGTATCTGCCTGAGTGTAGATACCGTACTCGATCTGCGCCATATCCGGCACCACCTTGACCTCCTCCCTGCCTGTGACTGTGATAACATGAGAGCCCTCCGCATTCTGTATCTTAATGGTATCCGGCATCTGCACGCTGGAACTGCAGCCAGCCAGTCCCAGGACTGCCGCTGCAGCCGCCGTCGCCACTCCTGCTCGTAAGAGCTGCTTCATCCGTTTTTCATTTTCTGCATATCTCATCATTGTTCCTCCCTTTTTCTTTCTGTCTCTATCCTACCAGAAAAATGAAGAAATGGTATTTCTTTTCTCTTAAGTATCCGTTTACGATTCATTACAAGTTTATTTACAATTCTTTCGGTAAGTTTTCATGTTTACTCAATGTTTCAATGTTTACAACGATATCGCAATAGGGCGAAAATGGCAGAAATAGCATGATTACTGTGCCATGATGAAGTGCTGCCGACTCTTTCCAGCGGAAGGAGGTGAGCCAGTGGAATTATTTATCTCTTTTATGGTCTCCGTTGGAGCAAGTGTAGTTGGCTACTACATATGCAAATGGCCGGACGGTGATAAGCAGGCAGCAACAGCCAGAACGGAAGCGCTCACCGAAAAAAAACCGCGCAGACACGTCATTTCACGTACCTGCGCGGTTCTGCTCAAAATGGAGCTGAGGGGAATCGAACCCCTGTCCGAAAACCAATTCCCTGTTCTTCTACTATCATAGTCCTTTATTTGACATTCCCTCCGCCATCAGAGAAAGAACACCCGGATGGTTTTAGTAGCTTCATGATACGCCCGCATGCTCAAAGCTTTGCATGTGTCGTTTCCCACATAATCGATGCCAGGGTCTTAAAGTGTGGGTGCTCTAAGTCTGACAGCTGCCATTAGGCAGCGATTGCTAATTCGTCGTTAGCGTTTATTTTTAATTTTGCCATTTAACCCATCGCATGGGGATAGCTTCACCAGCTGCATGACCCCCGTCGAAACCAGTACAACCCCTGAATAGTCCGTATCCTGTGTATCTGGTATGCCAACGAAGCAATTCGCTTTTATAGCTTAACAGCTTTCCTTCTTTCTGTCAAGAGCTGAAAATTTACCGATATGCACGCCATTGGAGTTCCAGATCAATATATCCTCCAGCGCGGGGGATGGGCCAGCGATAATGTTATGAAAACTGTATACCGCAATGTAATTGATCTGGAATCTGCGAGGCAAAGAAGAAAAATCAACAAGCATTTTTCAAAGGTATCACACGAGACCCGAAAAGCCTAGTATTTACGCGGGTTCTAAGTGGGTTCGATCCCCCTCAGCTCCATTTTGAGCAGAACCGCGCAGGTACGTGAAATGACGTGTCTGTGCGGTTTTTATTTGTATAACAGCAAAAAACGGCATCTGGCACAGTTATCCGGATGCCGTTTTGCTGACACTCTGAAGTGCTCTCTGCTCAACCCGGTTTTCTCTTCGTATTTGGCCCCATGCCCTCCCGGCGGGAATTGTGGGCCTGGTTTTGGTTCTCTGGCTTCCCGCTTTCGTACCGTTCTGTGTTCGGTCCCATAAATGTGCCGTTATGCCAGTGGTCGTTAAAGGTTTCCACCTGGCGTGCCTGACGCTCCAGGCTTTCTGTTGATTCCTGCTTTCCCTGCATATTCATCACCTCATAAACAGTATGGACCAGCAGCGGCAAAATTATGCCCATCAGGCAGGTTGTCACACTTTTTCCTCTTGTCCATATATTATTATTATCTCAACAAAGAGATGCGAAAGGAGATCATAATATGATGGAAGATAGAAATACAAACTGCCCGAAACCCTGCCCCAGGTGCTGCCCTTGCCCAACACTGTTAGACATTGCCAACTCCATTGCCCATGAGGAAGATGCCCTTGCCTGTATCTTAAACGCAGAGTGCGCAAAGATCAACAAGGTCGTATCCACCTACAGCGATGTTGAAACCTTAATTGCCATTGACACCTCTGTCCAGGCGACCTTAGAGCGTATTACTGCTCTTGAGGGCGTACTGAAAGCAAAGCTGGATTCCATTCTTCCGCTGTTATCTGACTGCGACTAGAAATTCTTCTGAAAGGAGTTTTCCTTATGTGTGATTCATGCGATAACGAAGCTAGAAACACCTGCTCCCGTACCCGGAGAGAGCAGCATGTACACGAGATCATCGGCAGCACCTTTATTGCCGAGAGATGCGAAGACGCCCATAACCACCGCTTTGCAACGGTTTCCGGCGAAGCCATCCCATGCATGGGCAGCCATGTCCATGAGGTCACCTTCCGCACGGATTCCTTTGACGGGCATGTCCACGAATTTACAGGCACCTCCTCCCTTCCCATTCCGGTAGGCGATGGAAGGCATGTCCACTTTGCCAAAGCATGCACCACTGCAGCAGATGGGCACACCCATCAATTCCGGGTTGCCTCATTGATCGATAACCCAATTGAGGACTGCTAAATAACTGGCCGGGAGCGCTGCTCCCGGCACATGTTATTACAGACCCGTTGGAAGCCTATTATCGTTTATATGTCCTCCCGAACCAACGGCATACTCATGCACCGCGGGCCGCCTCTTCCTCTGGACAGCTCGGAGCTGGGCATTTCCAGCACTTCAAAACATTCACAAATTCGTTACAAACTGTTCATAGAATGCTAAAACTATCTTCATGATTCCCGGATATACTAAATCATGTAAAGAGCTAATGCTATTAAACTTTTTTTCATAATACTCGGCCGGCAGGATTTATCCTGACCGGCCTCCTCCTTTTTCTTTCCTGTTTTTCCATCCGCCAATTGTCTCCTTAATTTATCGAAAATTCGCGAATTTTTCGAAAATAATTTTCTTCAAAAAAACACTGGACAAACTGTAATTCCTATGGTATTATAAATGAGCTGTCAGTGATGAGGACAGCAAAGAGATAAGGCCTGATGGTCAAGCGGTCAAGACGACGCCCTCTCACGGCGTAAACCCGGGTTCGATTCCCGGTCAGGTCATAAAGAGCAAGCAGATTGATGCTTGCTCTTTTTTCGTTATCACAGCTCTGCATTCTGCATTCATCTGCATCAATGAAACAGCAAGGCGCCGCAGCTTCTTCTCTGCAGCGCCTGTCTCCCATCACTCTGTCACAACCACGTAGCTGGCCCTTCCGTAAAACCCCTTTTCCTCCATATTGCTCTCATCCCACTCTGCAACCAGTTCATACACCCGGTCCGGCTTCAGCGCAATGAGATACACATCCTCATAGACCTGACTTGAAAGGACCTTTGCATCGATCGTTCCAACATCCTTTCTATCATATTCCTTTACTGTAAGGCTGTCCGGTTCCCTTATGCATGTGACAGCATAGGAGATCTCCTCCAGCTTATTGTACCTGGGAAGCTTTAAGTGCTCCATGCCCTCTGCTGCCTCCAGAGGGCATGCGCCGCAGGCAGCGATACCAACGCCTTCGCCGTTTTCCACATAATTCCATGTGTAATCCCCCGGCTGGACCTCAAACTCTGCCCACGTACTGGACAGCACATCATTCAGCTTAAGAGAAGGCGCTGATGTCAGAGGGGTATTGTTATCCTTTTTACTCAGAAGCGCACCTGTTCCTGCGTCAAATACATATTCCTCCTCCACATTCCCGCTGCCATAATCAGTTTTCCTGAACATGATCCTGCCCTTCTCCTTGTCCAGCTCCTGTGCATAAATATAGCGGATGCCATCCTCCAGTTTTTCCTTTGATCCGATCCAGAAGGGATAATCTGCCAGCTCCTTGCTCCCCACTAATTGGTTGGAGATCTTCACCTCAACTCCCTCATCTGTTATGATGGGGTGCTCAAAGTCTGCAAATTCTGCGATCTTTGCCTCTCTTCCCAGCTCCTTGAGATACGCCTCGGCATATGCCCTTTCCTGATCCCTCAGCTGATTTCTGATCTCCTTCGGCGGATCAATGCAGGTCTGCCACTGCTCCTGTGGGAACATTTCACGGATAGAACTTAGATAGCCGCTCCCATCCTCCGGCTCTCTGTAGGATATCAGTTTATCTTCACTTTCCGTATCCGTGGAAAATACCATAACCGCCGGGATCACACCGCTTCCTGCTTCCTTTACAAAATACTCCTCATTTTGGAACTGGTATTCGCCGTACATTGTCAGCACATAGGCAGTGACTTTCCCATGGTCTTCCTCTGTCTTTAAGATCACATGGCCTTCTCCTGCACATTCCTCCCCGGTATAGACTCCCCTGTTAGCAAAGAACACAGCCTCTGAAACCAGTGTATCCAGATCAAAAACGTCGGCCTTTTCGGAAGGCTCTGCGGCATTCCCGCTTTCATCTGTGACCTGCGCCTCTGTTCCCAGCACTTTTGTCTCCGCTCTCTCTTGTCCCTGACAGCCCACAAGAAAAGCCGGCGTCACAGCTACAGCCAGAAGCATTTTCATAAACCCTCTCATCATTTCCTCCTTTATGCTGTACTCCTTAGCCCTACTATATCAGATTTTCCTTTGGTAAGCTTTAAGCTTTGCTTACAATTCTGCATGTTTTCTATAACATTCCGCACCTCCTGTGCTTCATTTCTATCGGAATATGGGCTTTCTGCCGGCTCACATGGGTACTTTGGCTTGCATTTCCTTCCTATCTATGATATAGTAGATATAGTACCAAAGGCTGAAACGCCTATAAATCAGGCATTTTCAGCCAACAGAAACCGAGTGTTCGAGACCTTCCACTCGTAAAACAAAACTAAAGGAGATTCGCACCATGAAACATTCATCAAACACAGGCATTTACTTTATGACCCATGCCGCAGCCATTGCAGCGGTCTACATTGTGCTGACAATGATGTTCCAGCCCATCAGCTTCGGGCCAATCCAATTCCGTATTTCAGAGGCGCTGTGCGTTCTGCCATTTTTTACTCCGGCAGCGGTTCCCGGACTATTTATCGGCTGTCTGCTCTCTAACTTCTTCTGCGGGGCAGCTGTGCTGGATGTGATATTCGGAAGCCTTGCCACACTTTTAGGAGCTCTGGGCTCCTACGCTGTCAGGGAGAGGAAGTGGGCCGTATGTGTGCCGCCCATCCTTGCCAACACCCTGATCATCCCCTGGGTCCTGCGCTATGCCTACGGCTCCGAGGATATGATCCTGTTCGCCATGGGAACTGTGGGAGTTGGAGAGATCCTGGCAATCGGAGTGCTGGGAAATGGCCTGTTAGCTGCTCTTGAGCGCTACCGGGGTGTTATTTTTAAGAACAAAATTGCATAAAACAGGAGTTTTGCCCAATAAAAGGGGGTCCCAAAGCTGCGGTCTTTGATCCACGGCTTTGGAACACCCTTTTTGACTGCTTGCTTTCGCTTCTTATTTTCGTAACCTCCGTCTGCTTCCCCTACAGTCCACATGTTCTTTTGTCAGCATCGGTGTACAAACTGTTTCTGCCTTTTGCTCATTAAATGCAATCCAAAATTTTCTGGCATACCGTTTTGCATCTGCACACAATGGATTGCCTCATCACGCGGAAAATCCCCCACATGCCAGACTCCACATCCCAGGCAAAGCTTCCCGAACGGTACAGATAATCTCCGGGGCATGATGCTCCGTCCTGCAGCTCCATATCAAACCGGTTGCCCACACTGACTCCGCCCTGTAACGGAATCACTCTGGAGAAAGCATCTTTCGGCTGCTCTTTCCACAAATGTCCATGCACAGCCAGCGACAGATTTCTTGGCTTATCCGCCGGCATCATCGTCCGGAAAATCACGCGGTCACCGGAATAGGCTTTCCAGACAGGCGTTGCAGGATCTCCATGCACTTTGCTGCTGAATACCTTCCAGATTCTTGAATCCCTCCGAAGACGATTTGCAAACCGTTCGGAATGATAGTTGTACCCTTTCTCTCCTGTATCCTCCGCGTCAACGATTTCTTCACTGTCTGCTGCGGCAGTCTGAACCAGATTTCCATCTTTATCCAAAAGCCGGATTCCGTTTTGTATAAACAAAACATATTCCCGAAAGCTTTCTATCCCCGGCGCAGTTATCACTGCCTGCTCTGCAAATGGGTTTTCTTTTTTTGTAAAATTCTCATACCACCTGGCTCCTGCCGGCTCTACGATCACGGCCCCAAACAGGCCATGGTACCTGTGATTTCGCATGTCCCCAAAGGACTGCAGGATGCAGGCCCCATATTCTCGGTCCGCATGCCAGAGATACCGCTTGCTCTCGCCGATCCCCACCGTCTGTTCTTCACAATTATACCCCACATTGATTCCCGAATCATGGATCGGATCACACTGTAAAAACTGCGGGTTTAAGGAAACTCTCTCCGATGGCTTATGCGGCATATCCAATGGAACTTTTGGATATTCATGATAAGGAACGGGTTGATCAGGATTCCACACATTATGCAGAGTTATCTCCAGCCAATCTCCTACATTTGCACGCAAAATCAAAGGCTTCGGAGTATATTTCCCGCAGAGTGCAAGATCCACATCCTCCAAGGGAACAAAAATCAGTCCGTCAGGGTCATGATCTCCATACCGGTTATAAATCAGCCTGGTCTGAATCGCCGCGATCTCATACCGTCTAACCACATCATCCTTTCCGGGACAGGGAGGAAGAGGCCGTATCCTGTCTTTTCTCTCACAGAGCGGTTTCAGACATTTCTGATACGTATCATAAGCTCGGATAATCCCCCACAGGCCCAGCCATGCATCATCAATTCCTCCGAAGTAATACAGATAGTCTCCTGCCCGATAAGGCTCTTTTATATTCAGGTTAAATGCTTCTGAAACACCGACGGTCTGTGATGCAGCCAGAGGGGACCTGTCATCTGCCACTTCCTTTTTCCATGACATTCCGGTAATATTGAATACATGCTGTTCTTCATGTGCTCCGTCAATCAGACGGATCATCAGTTCATCTCCAGGATACGTTTCCAAAACAGGAGTTGCCGGATCCCCATGCACGTGAGAACTGAAAATGTAGGCCGGATCCTCATGTTTTTTCAGCCTTTCTCTCATAGGCTCCGCGCGATAATTGATTCCCATAACTCCCGGATCATCGTGGGAACCGGGATCCTCAGGAGCATTTAACGGCTTCCCTTTCTTGTCAAACAAAAAGGCAAAATCGTGGACAAACAGGGTGAATTCCCGGAAAGACGATCCGTCCCTTCTTTTTATGACCGCCTGTGTGCCAAAACGCAGTTCCTCTCCGTCACGGATATTGTGGAAGGTTGCCCCCGTTTCCTCAATCACCAGAGCGCCAAACACTCCATGCAGCTGATGGGCATTGGCAAACAGATGGTCATGGAAAAATACTGTCCTCAGTTCTTCATCAGCAAAAAAGCGTTCCACTAACGTCTCATATTTCCTTGCTCCGGCAATATTATTCCAGCCGTTTGCCGCCCCGTCTGCGGTAATCGTATCAAATTTTACCAGATGCACATGATGCCCCACAATATCGGTCCTGGTTCTCAGTTGAAATTCATTGGCCTCCAGATACTCCGGCAGCAGGTTCGTTGTGCGCAGCTCTATGCAGTCTCCCGTATTCGCACGGATCACTAACGGCTCTACCTGAATTTCCTGCTCCTCCACCTTACGGATATAGGCCTCCAGACCTCCGTGGCGCTCCAGCTCCTCCTTAAGGACAAAAAAGCGTCCTTCCGGGTCATGCCAGCCGTACTCATTGTACGTAAGTTTTGCTTGGACCAGTGCAATTTCAAATACCTTAACTTTATCGCATGGTTTCCCACATGGGCATCTCCGGCAGTCTCCCTTTTCCTCACATTCCTCCAAGGGCTTGACCGGTTCTTTGCAGTCCCATTCTTCCTCGCACTCCCGTTCCTCCCCGGCTGTATGACAGGGTTCCTTGCAGTCCTGGCATGCTCCAACTGTGTGACAGGGGCAGGTGTCTGTATACAGCGCCCCGGGAGCCGCATTCTCTACAAAATTTGCTTCTTCTAAAAGAGTGGGACATTCGGTAGGCCTGCCGTCCACACCCAATACCCCGCATGGCGGCTGACGCGGCGGTTCACCTGGTTTTCCGCAGATAAAATTCGGGTATCCCGGATGAAGCTCATCCTTCTTCGGGGGACGTTTCCGGTCTTTCAAAGGCAAAAGCGGAGGAACCTGGGTTCCATCCGGCAGTTTTCCGGTTCCGTCCTCCAGCCGGTCATGAATCCTCCACAAAGTCCACATTCCTTCATGAAAATGCGGGTACAGATGGCAGTGGAAGATCACATCGCCGATCACCCGATTCAGACTCCCGGCCCCATACAGAATGTCCAGTGTATAACATTCCTGCGGGCTTATGGTAATCGAATCAATAATCGTGGAAACCGGATTGTCCTCTTCCAGTCTCCACTGATGATTGTGGAGATGGAATACGTGAGTCTCTTTGATACCTCCATGGATCAGACGGATCTTCGCCGGGTCACCGACATAGGCCCGCAGAATTGGCGGAGCCGGATCCCCATATACCCAGGAACTCATGGAAATTTCCTCCCCGGAGTCTGCAGGGGTCGTGATCCAGGGGCATTCGGTTTCTCATGGGTTCGGATCGGTAACTGATCGCCGTTGTGGAGGAAGGAAGCCCGGTACGGTGATCCATCGGCGGTTCTCCATCTTTATTTAAAATCTCTAATTCATCATGAAAAAATACCGAGTATTCCCGAAATGCCGGTTTCCCTGGCTGATAAATATCTGCCATCAGGCCGCTCTCGATTTCTT
Source organism: Lacrimispora sp. 210928-DFI.3.58 (assembly GCF_020554865.1). GTDB lineage: Bacteria > Bacillota > Clostridia > Lachnospirales > Lachnospiraceae > Enterocloster. The sequence continues at coordinate 87,796 of NZ_JAJCIC010000007.1, read as the reverse complement.
CTCCCGTTTCCGGGTGGAACCATTTCGCTTCCGGCGGTTCCACAATCACAGCCCCAAACAGCCCGTGGATATTCGTGGCCGCTTCACTGCTTCTGGGATCCGCCATATCATGGAATAAAAAGACCCCTTCCGTATTTGCATACCATGTATACACAATTTCATTGTCCGTTGTACTGTCCTGATTGAATCCTGTACTGGTACCGTCAGAAGTCATCACGTCATAAGCCAGGCCCTGTACATGAATGGACAGCCTTCGGTCTAATTTATGAGAAAAGCGTACTTTTACTGTATCTCCAAGGTTCACGCGAAGCACCAGCGGCTGCACTTCTTCATAGGGCTGCGGTGGTGTCTGCTGAAACCTTCGCATTGCCTCTTCCTGTATTCTCTGCGAATCCTCTTCCAGCACATACAAAAGTCCATTTGGATCATAATCTCCGTATTTATTGTATACAATAGGAATCTGGATTGCCTCTATCTTAAAATAGCGTGTTTTGCTTTCCGTAGAATATTGACACAGCTGCATATATTATCCCTCCCAACATATTGGTGTCTCCAGAATCCGAAGATAATGGTTGGCTTCCCGAAGTACATGATCTGCCAAAAGGGGCAGGATGACAGAACGAACTTTACAGCTTGTGATCCCTTCCGTACCTGCTGCTTTAAAATTACGATATCTCTCCGTAGTTTCCAGGGTCTTTCTGGTTAATTCCCCCATAGCCCTACAGTCCTGCCTTTTTGCCTCCTCCAACAAAAGACGGAAATCTCCGGCAAAGGTATCGGCAGCCACCAGCAGATCAGCTTCTGTCGGGTCAAGAAGTCCCCGGATAAACTGTGCATGTTCCATCATAATCTGATTCCAGAATACCTCAGCCGATTTCAGGTCTTTTGGCGATATACAGCCCTTTTGCTCAAGCTCCGCCACAATTTGGCGATACAATTCTGCTTCCCGGATAATGTGTTCAATCAACAGCGGATAGTTTGTCGTATACAGATTGCATGTGGTAACATTCTGCAAAATGTTTTCTTTAAACGCAATCAATCCGTTGAGCAGCCACAGGATCCTCTGATTTATCATCTGCACTTGTTGTACCATTTCTCTGTCTGAAGCACACGGGCAGCCTGATCGCAGCCGTTTTTCTGCCTGCGTGATCCGAATATCAATCGGTATTCCTGTCAACTTTTTTGTCTGCTGCTCTGCTATTTCCGTAAATTCTGTTATGACTTCTTCGGAGCGAAGAGCTTCCCGCCCCACTCTTCCGTCGGCCAAATATACCACATACGCAAGAGCTTCCTCAAATTGCTGCCGGAACCAGTCTGCCTTTTCCCGATATTCGGTTTCCCCTGCAGGAAAGCCCGCCAAAAGAAACAATGCATGCTCTTTCATGATCCTTCCAAAAAATCAGTGAGTCTCCAATGATATTCTTACATAATTCTCCATATTCTCTCATATCCTTTATGTTGTATATTACTTTAGGATATGCAGCTATACCACAGGTTGTTCTCATTCGGCTATTTCTGTAAGATTCCCCCATATGCAAGGGATATTGCTGTGTTCAATCGACCAATATGCATCCTCCCCTTCTTAGCGTCTGGCTCTTTCCTATATTACTATTTTACTGATTCACCCTTGCTGTTTTTTACTGCATTGCGGCGCATCAGTCCCTCATACTGGAAACCTGCCTTTTCCAGTGCACACCGGGAACCGGCATTATAAGAGAACGGCTCAGCATAGATTCGCAGGATATCTGTGATTGTATCATGAAATCCTTGAATATAAGTTGTCAACCAAAACTATACCATACCATCTTCCCAACTGACAGAAATATCGTCAAGGTAATAGGATGTAGTTGCCTCAAAACCAGAGTCTGTACCGATGATCAAAAAGACCTCTCCCCGGATATTAGCAGTTACATCAAACTCGGCCTGGAACTCTTTGAACTCATACTCGCCAGGGCGATTATTTTCCGTCTTGGTCATATCGCCCACAACAACCATATCTTTTCCGCTGTTGCCTTGGTTGCCCGTGTCAATGTTCATACGGTAATACTTCAAAGCCTCGCTCTCTGCTACCATAGCCGCAGGCTCCGTAGGTGTAATACCGCATTTAACGGCAACGCTTTCTCCGGGTGCTCCGCCTACTCCTACCAGATTGCCTTCAACATCAGTTGCCAGTTTGAAAGACATGGTGAAGTGGTAAGTCCTTGCCGGTTCAAAGCCGTCCAGCCTTTTTACATATCCCATAAAGAGATCGGCGCTGTGATTATTGCCGGAAATAAAAATTCCGTTTCCGGCGCCGGGGATCGGAATCTGGCCATAACTGTGCTGGAACTCATAGAATTCCTCCACACCTTCATCGTAAGGGTAGTCTGCAAAAATCGGAGTAAAACCGTTGTCATTTTGAGCGAAGTCAAATTGCAAGCCGGAACCGGTTTCCGCCACAGCAGATGTACAGCCTGTCATCATAGTAAGTGATAAAACAGTGGCCATACCAAGTGAAAGAAGTTTTTGTAATCTCATATAAGTCCTCCTGTCGTACCCATTTTATGTTTTCGTTGGGTATCTATTTATTTAGATGCATTACGGCTTTCGATCTGTTGGTATCCTGTCAGAAAATTTGAAAAAGAGTACCCAGACAGCAGCCGTCAGGAGGAAGAATATAGAAAACGCAATCAGCCATGGGGAGAGGGTCGGTTCTGCTGGCGGGATACTGCTGATGCCAACATCTCCCGGTTGTTCTGCGTTCGCTCCAAAATATTGAGATAGCTGATACCAAAAGCCTCCACCAAAGCCGAGAACAAGGCAGGTCAGGGCCGTTAGTGTATGGCGCAATTTTTTAATTGATGTAGCGTAAATCCACTGAACAGTCCCAATAGGGAGGGAAAGGACATTCGATATTTCCTTATGTGTCATATCCCCCAGAATTTTCATTGTTACTACCGTGCGTTGCTTTTCGTTCAGCGATGCCGTCATAGAGTAAAAGGACTCCATATCCACAAAATCTTCAATCGCTTTATCTTGGATAGGTAACTCAAAAGCATCTTCCAACGGTGATGAGACTTTCTCTCTTCTTAAATACATGAGAGCTTCATTTTTTACAACTGTTTGCAGCCACTTGAATTCGTAGTCCATGGGAAAAAGTGCTTCGTCAAGTGCATAAAGCCGCAGCATAACGTTTTGAATGACATCGTAGCAATCGTTTTCATTCTTCAAAACAGAATATGCAATACCAAACATAAAACGGAAATAATCATTGTAAAGCATTTCAAAACCTTGGGGGGCTTTGTCCCTTATCATGCTAATTATTTTTTTGATGTTTTTTGCATCCATTTTATGGCCTCCTGGAAAATTGTTATTTACTATAAAGATGCAAGTTCGTTTGTTTTTTGTTGGTCTATTTTGGAATTTTTCCTGACCATATTAGCATATTATAATAGCGCAAATAACGGCCTCTTTATTCATAGGTTTCCTTCATTCACAGGTTTATAAATTTGGCAGGCAGGCATAATCCCATTTCCTGTCGGAAGTGTATATTTGATAATAAGGCTGGTAATAGCTTCCACTGACTCTGCACAATCCTTTCTAAGCCATTCTGCGGCAATCCCCATAATTCCGTTCATGTAAAAGGATAAAATGTAACTTTTTTCCGTTTCCGTAATACAAAAACGTTCCAATATAGGATTAAATAAATGCTTGAACATTTTTTGAAAAGAAGTATTGGCATGAAATTCTTCCGGCCTCGTTAAGGCTGCTGTAAACAGTCTTTTATGATCCCTTATAAACTCCAGATAAGGGATAAGATATCTGGGGGTTATAAAGATCAGTTCTTCTAAATTTCCGCTTTTAATCTTCTCTATGGTAGCCACAGCGTCTGTCGTAAAATATCCAAGAAACCGGGAGTTGATATATTCCAGCGTCTCCATAAGGAGATCCCGCGTAGTCTCATAGTGAAGATAAAAAGTGGAACGGTTTACTTCTGCATGGTCACAGATTTCTTTTATCGTGATATATTCAAAATCCTTTTTCTCCAAGAGGGAGAGAAACGCCTTGTCCATCCGGATTGCAGTATTAAAATATTTGCTTTCTGACTTATTCATTTCCTATCCCTCTTTCGTTTTTATCAGCATTCCTTATTCATTATCGCTGATCTGCTTTGCAAGTTCAATAATTTCAAAGGCGTATTGTTGCTTTCCTTTTTCCAGAAGCTTCTTATAAATAAAATAATTGATTCCCATTCCTGCAAGTCCCAGAATTCCAATCATAATACCAAGTACCATGAAACCTGCAGTACCTCCTCCAATCACGTCCATAGAGAGACACATTCCAGTACCGGCAATAAGTGAAGTTATGATACCAAATGTATAGGCAAATACATTTGCTGGCCGTTTCGCTTTTCTATCCAATTTCTTAAGTGCCAGCACCTTCGAAGTGTCCTTCGGTGCATATTCATTTGCAAGGGCTTCCGCATAAATTTTATCTGTGTTCATAGCCTGTGGCCTCCTTATATTTGATATTTTCATTATAGGTAACTTTACAAATCAACTGAACATCATAAATCATCAAATATGTTGTTTTCTGATTTTCCGTTTATCCAGAATCCTTTTTCTACTATCAATCATAGCAAAAAAAGGCTATACCATCAATCAAAGTTAAAAGCGGTCCATAACAACAGCTCCATATCCGCCATGGAAATCCCAAGCCGCACACACCGGAGCAGAAGCAATGGCGTGGTCATTTCACGCTCTGTAGGGCGAAGTCTTTTTAGCCTCCACATCCGTCTGCACATTTAGTCCCCACAGCTTGATAAGCTCCGAAAATTGCTGGAAACGGGTAAAAAGAAAGCGCCCCCGAGGAGACGCTGTTCAGATAATTTTATTCACAGAAAAATCATGGCTTACATTTACTTTTCAACATACTCCCATTTTTCCTCTGTCATTTCATAATCCGCCCACGTTGTATTTAGCTTTGTATCAGTAAGATGAAATCCAAAATTGCTATATAGATGTCTTGCTGCCTTACATATATCTATAGTCCACAATACAACATGGGAATAGTTTTTTTCTTTACAAAAATCCATAGCTTTTTGCATAAGCATTTTTCCAACCCCTTTGCCCTGCAGCGATGGGTCTGTGCCAAACAGCCTTAACTGGGCACTTCCATCATCCTTACCTACTATACAAACAGAGCCTACGATTTTCCCATTTTCCTCCGCAATCCATAATTCATTTCTGTCCGGATGATCAAAAAGCTCTGTCATGGCATGGAGAAAATAATTTTCAACATTTGGTAAAAAATCAAACTGCTGCTCAAAAAGCTTGTAATAAAAATGAACCACTAAACTTGGTTCCCCAGGTTTATATGTTCTTATTATAATACTTGAATCCATCCTATTTTCTCTCCTTTGAAATCTCTGAAAATTTATCTAAAATCAGTTCCATAGCATCACATATCTGCCCGCATACATCCATATCAAAAGTTTCTATACAATTGATAAATATCCTTATTTGTTGTCTCAACCAGACCCGGAACCTCTGTCCTGCCCTTATCTGTAAGGTAAACACAGTTTCTACGTTTATCACTTGCGGAAATTCCTTCCTGCCGACTAATTTCAATATATCCATATTTCTTTCGGAATCATACTCCCGAAGTTCTTCTACTATTTCGTCTGATCCTTAATCCTATAGTAATCTTCCATATCCAAACTCGATCTCACATAAGAATCCGGTTTGCGTTTTCGGTTGCTCAAGAGGCACACAGTTTCAATATTCCCGGTAGATGGGAACATGTCCACGCAACAGGCTTTTTTCACCTCGTATCCGCCTTCCTGCAACACTACCAGATCCCTTGCCAGACTGGTAGGCTTACAGGAAATATAGACGATCCTGTCCACACCAAAATCAATGATCTTTCCCAGTGCCTTCGGATGAATACCGTCACGGGGCGGGTCCACTACGATCAGGTCTGGCTTGTCGGTCAGGCTGTCGATGACCTTCAGCACGTCCCCGGCAATAAATTCGCAGTTTGTAAGGCCGTTTAACCCTGCGTTTACACGGGCGGCCTCCACAGCTTCTTCTACGATCTCTACTCCCACTACCTTTTTTGCCACAGGAGCCAGGATCTGGGCAATGGTGCCGGTGCCGCTGTAGAGGTCAAAGACTACCTTGTCCTTTGTCTCGCCTACGTAGCCTCTGGCTGTCTCGTACAGCACCTCCGCTCCCAGAGAGTTGGTCTGGAAGAAGGAGAAGGGATTGATGCGGAAGCAAAGCCCCAGAAGCTCCTCGTAGAAATAGTCCTGTCCATAGAGGATATGGGTGCCATCGTTCTGTACCACGTCTGCCATGGAGTCGTTTTCCGTGTGAAGGATCCCGGCGATCCTGCCCTTAAGCGGGAGGGACAGCAGGCGGTCCTTCCAGTTCTCCAGGATCTCCTTTTCCCTCTCCGTAAGAGAAGAGGCGGTTTGATCCGGGCTCCCCTCTGCTCCCCCGTTAAGATACTCCCTCTGGGTGCTGGTGACCAGATCCACCAGGATCTCACCGGATTTCACGCCGCGGCGCACCAGCAGATGGCGCAGATATCCTTTGTGCTGCAGTTTTCTGTAAAATGCCGTCCCCAGCTTCTCAAAATAGTCTTTCGTCGTCTCTAAAATGCGGCAGAAATCCTCATGGACGATCTGGCAATGGGGCGTAGTGACAATATCATAAAAGCTTCCCCGTTTATGCATTCCCAGGGCAAGGGGACCATCCTTTACCTCATCTCCAAAAGAAAATTCCATTTTGTTGCGGTATCCCTTATCTATGGGACTGCCCTTGATGCCCTGAAAATCATAGGTTCCATCCTCCACCACGGTGTCAAGAAGGGCCTTTACCTGCCCTTCCTTAATTCTTAACTGTTCTGCATAGGGCAGACCCTGATAAAGGCAGCCTCCGCAGATCCCGCTGTGAGGACAGGCCTCTTCCTGCTGCTCTGCGCCGGAAGGCTCCAGCACCGCCAGCAGGCGGCCTTCACATTTTCCCTTTCTCTTCTTTGTCAGCACTCCCTGTATCTTCTGACCAGGAAGAGCATTTTTTACCACGATCTTTTCTCCCTCTGCCTCAACGATCCCTTTATTTGGAAAATCAATACGCAGGACAACGCCCTCGAACATATCGCCTTTCTTCATTGTCTGTTCTCCTTACTTCTATCTTGTTACTAAACCTGCATGCGCCCGGCGGGCGGACGCGCCACCGCACCGTAAAAGTCCGGCGGGCGCATTGGACATACCTGAATGCGTGCCGTCTGTCCGGCAACGGAACTTTCACTGTAATTATACCATGGACGAGTACCATGGCGCAGCTCATTTTATTATAGCAGAAATCCCATAGGTGTCCAATCCTTTCGCTTCCGCATTTTGCCTTATGCCTTAGGCAGGAGCGCAGGATGCGGAAAAATGTCCGCGCAAAAAGAGCTGCCGCATCTCTGCAACAGCTCTCTCATGCTCACAACGCTTTATTCAGCCTTTTCCTCTGCTGGCTTTTCTTCCTTTTTCTCCGGCTCCTCATCTTCAAAGAAGTCGTCGTCAAAGTCATCGTCAAAATCGTCCTCAAAGTCCTCTAGATAATCCGGTGTAAAGAAACGGTATACTGCATAGGCAATACCTGCTACTGCTGCCACTGCGCCAATGATCGCAAGAACCCAGAGAATACAGTTTTTCTTTTTCTCGTCTTCCTCTCTTTTATGGATCAGCTCATTGAGCTTGGAAGCATTCATAAGCTCCTCTACGCGGCTTAATGCCTCTTTCCCCATTGCGTCAAATCGTTCCCTGTCAAATCTGTTCATAGTCACCACACGTCCTTTCCTCGCTCCATAAAAGCAAACGGTAAATGCGAACTACGCTTCGCTCCGTTTGCGTAGCAAATAGTTTCGCGCTCTGGCGCTCAACTATTTTTTATTACGCTCGTTCCTCGCTTCATAAAAACTTGCGGGAACCGCGAACTACGCTTCGCTCCGTTTGCGTAGCAAATAGTTTCGCGCTCCGGCGCTCAACTATTTTTTATTATTATATCATGGAACCCTTTAATTTACTATCCCAATTTATTCAAATTTTATCCAGTTTTGCAAAGGAGGCAAACATCCGTTTCTGGCCTGCGGTATCAAATTCCACTGTGACCTCAAAATCCTTCGGACCATCCTTGACCTCCTTCACCGTGCCTTCGCCAAACAGCTTGTGTTTTACCCTGTCTCCGGGACCATAGTCAAGAGACGCCGCCTTTTGTACGGTAAATGCCTTTCCAAAAGCCGGTTTGCTTCCTCCGCTCCCCTTTCCTGCGCTGGGAGAAGCAGTCTTTGAAGCATAGGCATTGTATCCCTTCCCAAAGGTATTCATCCGGCTTTTGCCCTGGCTGCCCGCTGCCTGAACGCCTCCTGCCTGGTTCCACGGAAGGCCTGCCTCCTCCTCGGAAAGCCTCCTGCCCGCACTGCTTCCCGGACCGCCAAAGCCAAAAAGCGCAGGCTCCAGTCGGTCCTCGTGGAGAAGCTCCGGCGGTATCTCATCCATAAAACGGCTGGGCCTGCAGTATCTCGTCTCCCCATTCACCATACGCTGCCTGGCAGAGGTCATCACCAGCTCCTTCTTTGCCCTGGTAATGCCCACATAGCAGAGGCGCCTTTCCTCTTCTAAGTCTGTCCTGTCATCGGAATTAATGGACATCATACTGGGGAACAGGCCGTCCTCCATGCCTGCCAGATAGACCTTCGGAAATTCCAGTCCCTTGGCGCTATGTAAAGTCATGAGCGTCACCCTGTCCTCAGACTCATCCATACTGTCAATATCCGCCACCAGAGCTACCTGCTCTAAAAATTCATCCAGAGTAGGATTCTCACTGTCCTCCTCGTAGCTCACCGCCTTATTGATCAGCTCCTCGATATTTTCAAGGCGGGTCTGGGCCTCGATCTCTCCTTCTTCTTCCAACTCCTTCTGATAGCCTGTGTCCTCCAGGATATTCTCTATCAGGTCGCGCAGGGAAAGCTCATCCGGCTGCGCCTCCCTGCGGAAGGACTCCATCTGCATCACAAAGGCCTCGATCTTTCCGGCTGCCTTGCCGATCCCCGGCACCTGCTTTGCCTCCTTTAAGGTGTCATAGAGGCTCATTCCATGCTCGGATGCAAAGGCTGTCACCTTTCCCATGGTAGTCGCCCCGATCCCCCGCTTCGGCACATTGATGATGCGCAGCACTGCCAGGTCATCCACGCCGTTGGCAATGGTCTTTAGATAGGCCAGAATATCCTTGATCTCCTTTCTCTGGTAGAAGTTGATACCTCCCACCAGGCGGTAGGGCACATTGTAGAAAATACACCTTTCCTCCAGAAGACGTGACTGGGCATTGGTGCGGTAGAGCACTGCCTGGTCATGATAGGCCAGCCCGCTGTCTCTGATCTGCCTGGCAATAAAGTCCGCCTCATCCTTAGCCGTGTCAAACTGCTTAAAAGAGACCAGATCCCCCTCGCCATTGGCTGTCCAAAGGGTCTTGTCCTTCCTTCCCCTGTTGTGGCGGATAACACCGTTGGCTGCATTTAAGATGTTCTGGGTGGAGCGGTAATTCTGCTCCAGCTTGATGACCCTTGCCCCCGGAAATGCCTCCTCAAAGCTCAAGATATTTTCAATATCCGCTCCCCTAAACCGGTAAATGGACTGGTCGTCATCGCCTACTACGCAAAGGTTTTTGTATTTTCCGGCCAAAAGGCTTATGAGTTTGAACTGAGCTAAATTGGTATCCTGGTACTCGTCCACCATGATATAGCGGAAGCGCTCCTGGTAGTAATTTAACACCTCCGGATTATTCTTAAGCAGCTCCACGGTCTTTACGATCAGGTCATCGAAATCCAGGGCATTGTTCTTCTTTAGCTGCTTCTGGTATTCCTTATAGATCTCCCCGATCCTCCTCTGCCTGAAGTCCCCTCCTGCACTTATGAGAAATTCCTCCGGCATGATCAGCTTGTCCTTTGCCGAGGAGATCACCCCCAGCACAGACCGCTCCTTAAACTGCTTCGTATCCACATCCAGGATCTTAAACACCTGCTTCATCAGTGTCTTCTGGTCGTCACTGTCGTAGATGGAAAAGCTGGTGGTGTATCCCAGATGTTCAATGTGGCGGCGCAGGATGCGGACGCAGGAGGAATGGAAGGTGCTGACCCAGATACTCTCCGCGCCAAAGCCCACCAGCTTATCCACCCGCTCCCGCATCTCTCCGGCGGCCTTGTTGGTAAAGGTAATGGCCATGATGTTCCAGGGATTCACCTGCTTCTCCTCGATCAGGTAGGCCGCCCTGTGGGTCAGAACCCTGGTCTTCCCGGATCCGGCTCCCGCCAGAATAAGGAGAGGTCCCTCTGTGTGAAGGACAGCCTCCTTCTGCATGGGATTTAATGTATCGTAAATGCTCATTTCTGTTACCGCCTTTTCGTTCTCATTTATGGCTTATAGCCAATGGAAACAGTTTACCATATTTTCACCTGCGAGTCCAGGCAAACCAAAACAGATGGACTCTCCAAAAGAAACCACATTTTCTCCTTGTCATCTAGTTTTTAATACTATATAATAAAGACAGCATATGACAGCCAACAACCCCACTGCAAGCAACAGGCATCAAACTTGCAGCGCTGCAGAGCGGCGGGGTATGTGACCCTCGCGGCAGCCGCCAAATGTGCGTGAAGGCATGACACTTGGCTCATTGTCCGCGGGAATCAAACTAGAGGTGACAGCGAATGAGAACAAATGAAGAACGACTGAAGGAACTGCTGGCCTTTCTGAATACACAAACACATGTAAAGCCGGAGCAGATCCCCGATATTGATCTATATATGGATCAGGTCACAACCTTTATGGAGGAGCATTTAAGGGATACGAAGCGCCATCCTGACGACAAGGTCTTAACAAAGACCATGATCAACAATTATGCCAAAAATAATCTTCTCCCGCCTCCGATCAAGAAAAAATATTCCAAGGACCACATGCTGATGCTCATTTTTATCTATTACTTCAAGAGCCTGCTGTCCTTTTCCGATATCGAGACGATCTTTGCGCCTCTCACTGCAAAGCATTTTTCCCGGAAGGAATCAGAGCTGTCTCTGGCAGACATTTACCGGGAGGTGTTTACGTTGGAGGAGCTGGAGATGGAGGAGCTTAAGACAAACATTTCCGAGAAGTTCAGGCGCGCTCAGGAGACCTTCGGGGATGCCCCGGTGGATGAAGGGGATAAGGATTACCTGAAGCTGTTTTCCTTTATCTGCGAGCTGTCCTTTGACGTATACTTAAAGACCCAGATGATCGAAATGCTGGCTGACCAGCTGCGGGAGGAGTGCCCTTCCTCAAAGAAAAAGTAAAAAACATGCATTATCCAGCCATACAGCCGGATAATGCATGTTTTTTATCCCTTTACGGCACCCTCCATCATACCTGCCTTCTGGAAACGCTCCAGCACCAGGTACAAAAGTATGATCGGGATAATGACCAGAGTGGTTCCTGCCAGGATGACGGGCCATGGGGTGGACAGTCCCTCACTGACCGGAAGCAGGGAGATGGTTACCATCAGCGTATATTTTGCCTGCTTTCTCAAGTAGAGCAGCGGCCAGAAGAAGTCATTCCACCTGGCGATCAGGGTGATGGCGCCCCAGGAGGCCATGGCCGGCTTGATCACAGGGAGGATGATCTTCATGAAAATGCCGAAGTCCGTACAGCCATCGATCCGCGCAGCCTCCACCAGTTCGTCAGGCACATCTGTGATATATTGGTTCATATAGAAAATACCCACTGCCGTTGCGATCCTGGGAACCACCAGAGACCACAGGCTGTTGATGAGCCCCACCTTCTTCATGATGATGAACAGCGGCACAGAGCCTACCTCCGGCGGAACCAGCATGGTTGCGATCACAAAATAGAACAGGAAGGTCCTTCCCGGAAATTTGTATTTTGCAAAGGCAAAGCCTGCCAGAGCACAGAAGAACAGGGAGGTGACTGTGCCCATGATGGTGGTGAACACGCTGTTAAAGGTATTCTGTCCCACAGGTATCATTTCAAAAAGTCTCTTAAAATTTGCCAAAGTCGGCTGTGTCACCAAAATGGAATTAAAGCCTGTAATGCTCTCGGAGGTGCTCTTGATGGAGATCAGGCACATCCACACAATGGGGAACAGGCAGATGATGGTGATGAGTATCAAGAGCCCATATATGACTCCAGAGGAAATTGCTTTTTTCCGGTACATTTCAACTCTCCTTTCCTATATCTCGCCCTGCTTATGCCTTACCATGAACTGGATCACGGAGATCACGATCAGGATAAGGATCAGCACAACTCCGATGGCAGATGCATATCCCATATTGAACACATTAAAGCCGGACTCGTACATGTATTGGAACAGGGAGGAGTTGGACGTGCCAGGTCCCGGCAGAATGTAGGATTCATTGAACAGCTTCCACATATCCACAGTCAGGGTAACGGAACAGAAGAACAGGATGTTCTTTAAGGAAGGCAGGGTAATAAACCAGAACTGCTGAAACCCATTGGCTCCGTCCACAGTGGCTGCCTCATAGTAATCAACGGAAATATTCAACAGGCCGGACAAAAGGATCATGGTAAACCAGGGAGTGTACCTCCACACGTTCAGCATGATAACCGGGATCTTTGAATAGGTAGTGCTTGTAAGCCAGGGGATCTTGCTTCCTCCCAGAACGCTTATAAGCTCATTGAACAGGCCCACATTTTCATCAAACAGCATACGGAAGATCAGGCCCATGGCGATGGCCGCGCAGATATTTGGCAGGAAGGTGGCTGTTTTGAAAAATGCCCGCGCACTGCTGCTCTTTAAATACCTGCTGTTTAGCAGGCAGGCGATGAGCAGGGCACAGAACAGGATGAAGACGAGGCCTGTCAGCCAATAGACAACTGTATTGCCCAGGGACTCCCAGAACATATTGTCGATCATCATTTTTTTATAGTTACTGAACCCACAGAATTCCGGCGTTCCGATCCCCTTCCAGTTGGTAAGACTGATGTAAAATGTCCATATGGTGGGAACAAGCTGGAACACAAAGAACAGGATAAAAAAGGGCAGTATGAACAGATAGGGAGCCTTATACTTTTTCAGTGCCTTAAGCATGCTGTACCTCCTTCTTCATTTTCACGGAGCCGGGCGGCTCTCTCTGTTGCGATAAGCCGCCCTGACTGTTTTATTGCTATACAGGTCCTGCCGCCGGACAGGCGGCATACCAGTGTGCTGACACGTTCATATTTTGACGAACTTCCTTGTCTATTTTTCCACCGGAAGTGAACGTGCCAAAACACTAATTTACTGAATGATCTCAGCCTTTCCGATCTTTGCCTTTAAGTTCTTATCCATGTTGGCGATGGCCTGCTCCATGGTCTGATTGCCTGCAACGTAGGTCTCCAGCTCAGCGGAGATAATCTCGTCTGCCTCTGCATCCTGAGGAGTTACTACCAGATTGCTTGCGCCATTTTCCAGGCACTTTCCTTCCATCTCACGGAAGGACTGGCCGCCGTAGAAGTCAGATGGCTCCTTCCAGAACGGATCCTCTAACATTTCTGTGGAAACCGGGTTGGAGTAAGGTGCGTTCTGCTCTTCCATGGAATTTACCCATACTTCCTTTGCCTCAGTGTCAAAGGTAAAATCATACCACATCATGCGGAACAGCTCGGAGTAAGGATTATCACCCTTTTCGATGATTCCCATATACTGGGAAACAGGAGCGCCTGCCTTTCCTACGCCCTCAAACTCAGGTGCGGGCATTACTCTCCACTGGCCCTTTGTGGCCTCACAGTTTTTGCGCATGAACTCATCCCAGAATGCACCGATGCAGAAGGTTGCAACCTGCTTCTTGTTGATGGCATCGTAAAGAGCCGGCTCCATGATGGTGGTCTTTAACAGCAGGCCTTCTTGGTTCATGGTATCTAAAGCGCCCAGGGCCTTCTTGGTACCCTCGTCTGTGCCAATGATAACTTCTCCGTTCTCATCCCAGATCTTCGCACCTGCAGAAGGCATCAGGCCGCGGCGTCCCCAGTATCTCCAGGTCTTGCTGGTGGGATCAATATAGGAAAGATATACCTCTCCGTTGCTCTCCTCCTTTAGCTTGCGGCCTGCCTCGATATAGCCGTCCATCGTCTTCATCATCTCAGGATCTATGCCGTATGTATCAAAGATCTCCTGATTGTAGAACAGCACCTGAGGCCGTACAGAATCCGGCAGAGCGTAGATATGTCCGCTGATGGTAGCATCTGTGGTAGCCCCGTCTACCATCTTGTCAATGAGGGGAGTGAGATATTCTGTCTCATCCTTTAACAGCCCTGCCTTTGCAAGATCCATGATGGTGACCGGATCCAGCATTGCTGCATCCGGGAGATCCTCCGTTGCACCTGAAAGAGCAGTCATAGTGATCTTCTCTCTGATGTCTGCTGTTCCCTCTGTCTGTACAAACTCGATCTTTACCTCTGGTGCGATGTCCCTGTGGTTCTCCAGCCAGGTCTCAAACCACTGCTGCCTGTACTGCGGATTTCCCATGGCATATACAGTCAGAGTGCCTGCCGGGAATACCTGTACTTCTCCGGACTCTCCTCCCTCTGCCGGCTTTTCGCCTGCCTCTGCCTGGGCGCCCGCTGCAGATGTCCCTGCTGTCCCTCCGTTTCCGTCAGAAGCCTTTGAGCCTCCTGCACAGCCTGCAAGGCTTCCTGCCACCATGGCAACTGTAAGTGCCAGCGCAATTCCTCTTTTTTTCATGTTTATTTCCTCCTTTTTACTTTAATGTACTCTCGAAGTCTCTTTGTACTCGACCAAAGTACATTTTATCATGTTCATTTTCTACTCTCTTGCCGCTTCCACAGCTGCCTTTAAGAGCCCCATATCCTGTTCCGTTGCCAGGGTACAATCAGCTCCCAGGATAAAGCCCTTTTTCCCAAAGCTGTTGACCACGTTGTGCACCTCTGCCTTTACTGCCTCTGCAGGACCGTCTACCAGTACTCCGTGACGGTTTGGAAGACCGCCCATGATGGCTGTATTCGGGAACAGCTTTCTTCCCTCCTCCAGGGAATAGGGAGCCTCATAAACACCCCAGTTTACTACATCTGCATACTGACCGTAGTCCTTATAGCGCTCCATGTTGAGCTGGTCCTTACAGATATGTAAGAAACAGTAGCCGCCTGCATCCTTGACAGCCTTCATGATCTGCAGGTCAAAGGGCTTAATATAGGCTTCAAACTCTTCATCAGTGAAAAATCTTGTCTCTCCTCCTAAGGCTGCATAGTACACGCCGTCCACGCCCAACTCAATATAGGTCTTTGCCAGCTCGCACATCACATCAGCGATCCGCTGCATACCTGCTAACACCGTGTCCCTATCCTCATGAAGAAGTCTGCAGAGCTTCTCTCTCACTCCGTCATATGTATAGCTGGGATCCATCTTCTCTAAGGGATGGATGGAGGAAGCCGTGATCCCATGCAGAGTTCCCAGAGTGAATGCGTCCTTATCGCAGCGCTCCAGAATGCTCTTTACCAGTGCCACCTGATCCTGCATAAACTGGTCTTTCATTGACATCTCACGTACCAGGCTGTAATCAGAACCCTTGTTGATCTCGCCCATATAAGGAACCAGGTTTTCATTCATGATCTTTAAGATATCCGTGTCGGTCTCCTCAAAAAATTTGATATGAGTGTCCACGGCTGCTGCTCCATATGCCTGCTCCTTTGGAAAATGAAGGGAAAAACCGCAGGGAACTGCATCCGTTTCCCTTCCCTCAATTGCTGCGATGACTCTCTCTCTTTTTGTCATTGCCCTTTCCTCCTGTATTTTGATAATATTTGTAATATTATTACTAATCTTACCAATTTAGATTATAACATCCTCCAACATATATGTCAAATGTTTTTTGTGCATTTTTATTTTATCATTCAATTATTCGATATTTTCCTTTGTGCTAAATTGCTCATCACTTTCCGTTATTTCTATTACAATATGTTTCTTTTTGCTCAACCCGTTTCTTTTCTGTAACATCCCGCCCCCAAAAGACATATTTTATCATAACCACATGTGATGAATATGGTGGTAGAAAGGACTGGAACGATCTTGTATATCAACAATAACAGCGAAGAGTCTTTAAGGACTGAAAACGGAAATTCCAGGAATCTCCGGCTGGAAGCCGCAGAAACTTCTGCCGAAGAATCCTACTCCGGCAACAACGATGCCGGTTTTGCTCCTATTTCACCGGAAACCCCGTCCTGGGGGCCTCCCTCCGGGGACAATGATGCCGGTTTTGCCCCCATTTCACCGGAAACTCCATCCTGGGGACCTCCCTCCGGGGACAATGATGCCGGCTTTGCTCCCATTTCACCGGAAACCCCATCCTGGGGACCTCCTTCATCCGGCAGCAATAACACCGGAAGCATCACCATTTCACCGGGAACTTCCTGGTCCGGCTGCACCGGATGCGCACCCGTGATCTTTCCAACGGTTGTGATACCGGGGCAGACCGGACAGACCACCACAGGACAGAGCAACGTCCGTTTCCTCTATGCCGCCACGGGCCAGCTTCCCGTCAACATCCGTTTGGGCGGACGCACCGTGATCAACCGCCTGCAGTTTGGCAATTTCACACCCTATTACCTTGAAAATTCAGGCTACCGGACAGTCCAGGTCTTCAACTCCAGCACCGGCTTTCTTCTTTACCAGGGTTCCTTCTACTTTAACAATGGAACCGCCTACACCATTTCCATTGTGAACAATGGGTCCGGCATCTCGCTCCTGCAGCTGACTGATATGCCATGCCGCAACCAGAATTCCGCCTGTGTCCGCGCCGTGAACCTGTCCCCCAACAGCGGCCCCACAGATGTATTCCTCTCCGGCATCGGACGGGTATTCCAAAATGTCAATACCTTCGGCGTTACAAACTACCGGGCGATTCGCCAGGGCTCCTACCGGGCAGCTGTCTCGGAATCCACCAACTGCCCCGCCGGAAGCTCTATCTTCATGGCAGACACCTATGTGGAGTGCAGCAATACCAGGGTCGCACTCCTGGCC
Organism: Lacrimispora sp. 210928-DFI.3.58; assembly: GCF_020554865.1. GTDB lineage: Bacteria > Bacillota > Clostridia > Lachnospirales > Lachnospiraceae > Enterocloster. Next base: position 70,748 of record NZ_JAJCIC010000007.1, on the reverse strand, counting down.
TCCTCCAATGTCACCTTTATGAACGGTGTTACCTATACCTTATATACCATTGGCCGCGCCTATCAGCTGCCTTCCGTGCAGCTTCTCTCCCTGGAAAGCGATCTGGTCTACTAGATCAGCATTTCCCGCAGCAAAGAAGCCTGCTTGCGGACTTCCCTGCCTTCGGCGGGTCGCTTTCGCGGCATTATCCCTATCCGCCGCAGGCATTGGCTCACTTAGCGAGCGTAACGGGCTTAGTGAACAAGCCCCTTTAGGGTTGCGATCCTGCCGGCCGGGCTTTTTATTACATGGGAGGCTCTGGAGGAGTTTCCCATGTAACAAAAAGGCCCCAGGGCCCTGCAGCCTGAGAATATCTCAAAAGCCGCAAGGCCCTGGGGCCCTTTTGTTTTATTTCCGTTTCAGATTTCCTTATCTACTGAGGGTATCGCTATCTCACTCCATCGCGAAAGGAGGGATTAAAAAAATAATTTTCCTGTATCTGCTGCTTCACATTCAAAATATCCTTCCGGAGCATTTCAATGGCTTTCTCCGTATCTTCCTGCTCCAGAGCCTCTATAACTGCTTTGTGATAAAAGCTGTTGGATTCCGCATTTTTATTCCAAGCCTCCTGGAAATACTGGGCCACATACTGACAGGATTTGCGCAGAGCCGTCTCGATCACACCGCAGAGATATACATTTCCTCCCAGCTGGCAGAGTTTTAAATGAAAATCCGTGTTCCTGTCCCAGTGAATGGTCACAGTCCGCACATCATTGTCCTTTGTTATGGTGTCAAGCTGCCTTAGCTCCTCCATGTCCTTTTCCGTCAGCCTGGGTGCAAGCCGCCTCAGGTTTGCTGTCTCCAGATCAATGCGCACCTCTAAGAGATCCAGGATTTCCTTTAACGAGATCTGCACCACCTGGTATCCCACTCTGGGAATACTTTTCAGCACTCCATCCTTGCAGAGCTCGATCAAGGCCTCCCTCACCGGGGATTTGCTCATGGCATAGCGCTCAATGATCTCTCCTTCATTGATAATGTCATTAGGCTTATAAAAGCCTTCTTCAACATCGCGGTATATGCCCTCTACCACTTTCTCTTTTAATGTTTTTCTTTCCTTCATCCCGCTTTCTCCCCGCTTTTCCCATGGATCATAGATCTCCATATTTGTAAACATTTTTCATTATACGAGGTTCCCGCCCATTCTTCAATCACTAATTTTTGTGAATTCCAGGTTAAAACAGTATAAAATGATTCCTCTCAAAGGCCAATATCCCCTCATCCCGCATCTTGCAGAGTTCATTTGACATGGCGCTCCTGTCCACAGAAAGGAAATCCGCCAGCTGCTGGCGGTTAAAGGGCAGGTCAAAAGCCGGACCTCCTGCCTTTAAGGACTGCTCGGAAAGATAGGACAACAGCTTTTCCCTGGTGGTACGCTGGGACATATGCTCCAGCTTCTGGGTAAGAGCCTTGTTTTTTGATGCCATGACTGTCAAGAGGTTCCGTATGAGGCGCCCATGCAGGGGACAAGCTGAGGGGCAGGCAGTCAGAATACGGCTGATATCCATGAAGAGTACCGTACTGTCCCTTACCGCCACCGCGTGATACAAGAGCTCCTCATTGCCCAGGCAGGCATAGACCTCGCCGAAGAGCTCCCCCGGAGAGATCTCATTCAGGATGCTTAAATTCCCCCAGTAGTCCTCCTTCTGGATATGGATACAGCCCTCTAACAGCAGGGCCGCACTGGAAACGCGGTCACCCCGGCGGAACACGTATTCCCCCTTCCGGTAGCCTTTTTTCACCGCTGACAGGCATTCCAGCATGGACTCTATCTCATCTTCTTTGATCCCTTTCAAAAGGCCTGACCGGTCTTTTATCTGTGAAAACTGTCCCATAGCCTTCCTTTCGTTGTAAATACAACAGATTTATTTTAAATATCATATTATAATGTGGGAGAAACGTCAAGGAGAAAACTCCTCCGTTTCCGCACTTTGCGCCGTTGCTGCCGGGAGGAGGGCTGGATGCTCCGGTTTCGGATATAAGAAGCACTAAGACACCTGTTTTTTTCTAAAAGCCAGAGCAACATCAACGCAACTCGCTACGCTCAAACAATCATTGATGTTGCTCTGAACGAAAAAACCAGCTGACTAAGTGCTTCTAATATCCTGCAAAGTCGCCCCAGCCCTCCTCCCGGCAGCCACGGCGCAAAGTGCGGAAACGGAGAGAAAAACAATTAGGAGGATAACATATATGATTCGTAGGATCATCCATATCGATGAAGAAACATGCAATGGCTGCGGAGCCTGTGCCGCCGCATGCCATGAAGGCGCCATTGGCATGATAAATGGTAAGGCCGTACTGTTAAAGGACGACTACTGTGACGGTTTAGGAGACTGCCTGCCCACCTGCCCTACCGGGGCCATCACCTTTGTGGAGCGGGAGGCAGCGGCTTATGATGAGGCAGCTGTAAAGGCCCGCCAGGCTGCAGCCGCCCATTCCGGGGCTCACACCTCATCCCAAGATGCCCCCCTTCCCTGCGGCTGCCCTGGTACGAATGTAAAGGAGATCCACCGGGCATCAGATATCTCAGCCTGTCCTGACAATACTCCGATTCCCAGCCGCCTCTCCCAGTGGCCTGTTCAGATCAAGCTGGCCCCTGTCAATGCCCCCTACTTTAAGGGTGCAAGCCTGCTGATCGCCGCTGACTGTACGGCTTATGCCTACGGTGATTTCCACAACCGTTTTATCAAGAACCGCATCACCCTGGTTGGCTGCCCAAAGCTTGACAGCGTGGACTATGCGGAAAAGCTGACTGCCATTATCCGGGAAAATGATGTAAGGAGCGTTACCATTGTCCGCATGGAGGTTCCCTGCTGCGGCGGCTTGGAGCAGGCCGCAAAGCGTGCCCTGCAGGACAGCGGGAAGTTCATTCCATGGCAGGTAGTGGTCATCTCAACAGATGGAAGGATCGTGAGCGAGTAAGCGGGCGCGCCGCCTCCTTATGACAAAAGCCACACAAACAGGCACAGAGAATCCAAAGGACTTCTGTGCCTGTATTCCTGTCAGAGCTTTCATTTTCCGGCTTCCCTGACCCGCTTTCGCCTGTTTTCACCGTTTCTGCCTGCTATGATCTGTTCCGTCTTTCCTTCACAGCTCCCGCCAAGCTTCTGCCGATACCCGGCAGCCATCCTGCGCTGCCCTCCTCCGGCAGCTACAGCTCGTACTTTCCTCTCTCAAGGAACCTTCCCAGCCCCGGCTCCACGACCTGGCCGTCCTTCACTGCCTGGGTTCCTCTCAGGAATACCCGCTCAATGCAGCCTGTGACCTTTGTTCCCTCAAAGGGCGCATAGTCTACATTCTGTATCTGGTCCGCAGCCGTGATGGTGTCGGAAACTCCGGTCCGGAGGATCACGATATCTGCATCGCTTCCCGGAGCGATCACTCCCTTTTTCGGATAAAGTCCGTAAAGCTTTGCGGGATTTTCAGAGAGAACGCGGCACATAGTCTCCTTTGAGATTCTTCCCGCATCCACGCCAAAGGTATAGAGAAGCGTTCCTCTCGTCTCCACTCCGGGCATTCCGCCTGGGATCTTCGTGAAATCGTCTTTTCCCAGCAGCTTCTGCCCTGTGGTAAAACTGCAGTGGTCTGTGGATACTGTCTGGATTGTCCCATCCTCCAGAGCTCTCCAGAGGCAGTCCTGGTCCTCCTTTTTCCTGAGGGGAGGTGCGCAGACATACTTGAGCCCCTCTGTTCCCGGAAGGCTGTAAAGGCTGTCATCCATCAAAAGATACTGAGGACAGGTCTCCGTATACACCCTCTGGCCCCGCCTTCTGGCTTCCATGATGACATCATAGCCAGCCTTGCAGGTGAGATGCACCACAACCACCGGAACATCTGCCACCTCTGCCAGGCGCAGCAGCCTGCCGATGGCCTCTGCCTCCGCAGCATCCGGCCTGGTGGCAGGATGGCTTTCCACTCCCAGCCTGCCTGCCTTCTTCGCCTCCTCCTGAAGGGCGGCGATCATGCCGCTGTTCTCACAATGGACTCCCGTGATGCCGCCCACTTCCTTTAACCGCCTCAGGATCTTAAAAATAGTCTCGTCATCCACCTGTGTATCATATGTCATATAGAGCTTAAAGGAGGTGATGCCCTGATCCATCATGTCCTGGACCTCCTCACACACAGAAGGCGTCCACTCCGTTATGGACATGTGAAAGCCGTAATCACAGGAGCATTTTCCGTCTGCCTTTTCATGCCAGTTTTTCAGTCCCTCTGCCAGGCTTTCCCCCGGATACTGGGTTCCGAAGTCAATGATGGAGGTGGTGCCTCCCCGAAGAGCTGCCTTGGTGCCCGTGGCAAAATCATCCGCCGTCACCGTCCCCGCCACATGAAGGTCAAAATGGGTGTGTGCGTCAATAAAGCCGGGGAACAGAAGGCAGCCCTCTGCATCCACTGCCACGGCCTCCTCCCCTCCCAATCGCTCCATCTCCGAAGGGGTTCCCACAGCCAGGATCTTCTCCCCTTCTATGAGCACATCTGCCGGAAAGCTTCCGCTTCCTGTCACTACTGTTCCGCCTTTTATAATCTGTCTCATAAGCTGCTGCCTCCTGCCGCTTTTCTTAATCGGCTTTTCTAATCGATCTATTATTTCTTCTTTTCACAGTAAGCCTTCCTGCGCCCAGCGGACGGACGCGCCTCCGCACCGCAAAAGTCTGGTGGGCGCATTGGGCATTCCTGAATTTAGGGCCGCTTTGCAGCGGCGGATTTCTTGCAGTAAGGTGTATTCCGGATCGGCAGCTCTGTCTCAAACTCACCGCTCCATTTATAATAAGCACCTGTCACTGCGGGAGCCGTTGGGATCGAGGTGATCTCACCGATACCGATGGCTCCAAAGGCCACATCCACACCAGGCTTCTCGATGATAATGCTCTCCACCTCCGGCGCTTTGTCTGCCCGGAACAGGCCCAGAGTACCGTACTTAGCGGTGGGCGCACAGTGATCCAGCGGATACTGCTCTGTCAGTGCATAGCCGCAGCCCATGACAACGCCGCCTTCGATCTGTCCCTCTACGCTCTTTACGTTGACCGCCTTGCCCACATCATGGGCAGCCACCATCTTCTTGATGGTCCCATCCTCGTTCAGGACGCATACCTGGGTGGCATATCCATAAGCCACATGGGATACGGGATAATCCACATCTGCTCCCATTTTGTCTGTCTGGGCCAGATACTCTCCATAGAATTCCTGTCCATTTAAGAGTGCCAGCTCCTCTCCCTCAAAGAGAACGGCAGCTGTTTTCTCGGACTCCTTCTCGATGATCACATTGGAAAGATAGCCGCTGGGCATGGACTCTGCCTCATACACCTGTCCTGTGGCCTCAAACAATGCCTTTCTGAGGGCCTTTGAAGCCCTTCTGCCGGCCTCACCTGTCACCAGTGTCTGGCGGGAACCGGAGGTGGTGCCGGAATCCGGAGCCATGGCAGTATTTGGATTGTGGTACACAAGGACGTCGCAGGGAAGTCCTGCTCCCTCTGCCACCATCTGTACCAGCACGGTTCCGATGCCCTGGCCGATACAGGAGGCGCCTGCATGGATATGTACCTTACCGTCCTCCACGATCAGACGGACACGGCCTGTATCAGGAATGCCAACGCCAACGCCTGCATTCTTCATGGCACAGCCGATTCCGGCATACTTTTCGCTGTAGAACACATCCTTTACGGCCTCCAGGGTCTCTGCAAGGCCTGTGGACGGGTCTGCCTTCTGACCGTTGGGGAGCACCTGCCCCGGACGGATGGCATTGCGCCAGCGGATCTCCCAGGGATCAAGGCCGGCCATTTCTGCCAACAGATTGATATTCATCTCTGTGGCAAAGCAGGTCTGGGTCACGCCGAAGCCGCGGAAGGCTCCTGCCGGAGGATTGTTTGTATATACTGCAGTGCCGTCAATATCAATGACCTGATAGTTGTAAGGCCCTGCCGCATGGGTACATGCTCTCTGGAGCACAGGTCCTCCTAAGGAGGCATAGGCTCCCGTATCGGATACCACCACAGCCTTCATGGCTGTCAGATAGCCATTCTCATCACAGGCTGTTGTCATGTCAATGCTCATGGGATGGCGCTTCGGATGGATCAGGATACTCTCCTTTCTCGTGAGCTTTACCTTTACCACTCTCTTTGTAATGTAGGCGATGAGGGCTGCCTGGTGCTGCACCGTTACATCCTCCTTGCCGCCAAAGCCGCCGCCTACCAGCATATTTTCCACGATCACCTTTTCCGGCGGAAGTCCCAGAAGGATGGATGTCTCATGGCGTGTATCATAGGTACCCTGGTCTGTAGAGTAGATAAATACCCCGTCCTCAAACGGCATTGCCACTGCGCATTCAGGCTCCAGGAATGCATGCTCTGTCCAGGGCGTCTCATAGTGCCTTGTCACTTTATATTTGGACTTTGCGATCACCTCGTCCGCATTTCCTCTTACCAGGTGCTCATGGCTTAAGATATTACCTGTCTCATGGACCAGGGGAGCCCCCTCCGCCAGAGCCTCTGCCGGGCAGGTCACAGGCGTCAGCACCTCGTACTCTACCTCCACCAGGGCCTTTGCCTGCTCCAGGATCTCCGGAGTCTCTGCCGCTACGATGCAGATGGCATCTCCTAAGTATCTGGTGGTGTCTCCCACTGCGATCATGGTATCCCAGTCCTGCTTTAAATGGCCCACCTTATTCTTGCCCGGAATGTCATCTGCCGTCAGCACACATACCACTCCCGGCAAAGCCTTTGCCTTCTCTGTGCGGATGGCCTTTACAATGGCTCTCGGATGTGCGGAGCGCACAGCGCTTCCATAGATCAGCCCCGGAAAATCCAGCTTATCCAGGTCATCTGCATATTTTCCGGTCCCCAGCACCTTATCCCTTGCATCCACACGGTGGAACCGGCTTCCTACTTTGATGCGTGTCTCCTGCTCTTCCGGTGAAAGATCCTCTCTCAGCATCTCCGCTGCCAGAATGATACCGTCGATGATCTTCTTGTATCCGGTACAGCGGCAGTAGTTGTTCCTGATAGCAAAGGCTGCCTCCACTCTGGAGGGATTGGGGTTCACATCGATCAGTCCCTTTGCACACATCACCATGCCGGGAATGCAGAAGCCGCACTGCACAGCTCCCGCCTCCCCAAAGGCATATGCATACACTTCCTTCTCCCGTTCACTTAAGCCCTCCACTGTCAGGATATGCTTTCCCTCCAAGCGGCCGATCTTCTGGACACAGGACTTTGTCGCCTTTCCGTCGATCAGGACCGTACATGTTCCGCAGGCTCCCTCGGAGCAGCCATCCTTGACGGATTTCAGACGCAGATCATTTCTGAGTACGTCCATTAATTTGCGGTCAGCATCTGCCTCGATCTCCTGACCGTTGATCCATAGCTTACAATAAGAGCTCATAACTCCCCTCCACTTCTATCCCATTTTCCCGTATCAGGGACTCCAGTCCCTGCCTCTCCTCTGCCGGAGCACTCCACGCCATGCCGCATCCGGCGCTTATCTGCCTGGGCACAGGGATCAGGCGGCCCTGTGCGCCTGTCTTTCTGGCACACTGCTCCATCATCATAGCCATTGTGGTTGTATGGAAGGTAAATACCACCCTCCTCGTCTTTTCCCTTGCCATGAGGGACACCTCCTGTATCCTGCACTCCGTCATTTATAAGTTTTGCTAATTATATTTTATCATGATCAATTCTAAAAAGCGATATTCTCATTCAAAAATAACGTTACTTTTTTAACAAATAATGGATAAACATACCCGGAAGGAAAACCTTCCTTCCGAGCATGCAGGTTTTGTTTTCTATTATGTTACAGCATGTAGCTGTAGTCCCTGATCACAGTGGCAATGATCTTCTGGATGCCCTCCGGGATCTCAGGAGCCTCTGCGCCTACGGTGTAATACCTCAGCTTGTCAAAGAGTCTCACCCTGCAGAAGCCGCGCTCTGCATTCAGGACAGTAAAGCCCTGGTTGGTGCTGTTCATCATATCATCCTCATTTGCAAATAAGGTGAATTTGTCAAGATAAGGAGCGCTGTCCCATGGGCAGAAGCTGCGGCAGTTACCGCACTCATTACACATGTAATCCACATGGATGATCTGGTGTTTCTCCATGCCAGGTACCACCAGGGCAATGTTGGCCCTGTTGGGGCATACCTCTACGCAGTTCTCGCAGTAGCTGCTGCAGGAAAGGCAGCGCTTGCTGTCCACCTGATCCTTATCCTCCTCGCAGAGATTTCCCTTCCGTCCGTAGATGGTATCTGCATCTGACAGGCTGAAGATCTTGTCGGCCAGGCTCTTTCCGATGATGGCCTCTGCTGCCTTCTTGCCGTCGCGGATTCCCTCTACCACTGTAGCAGGTCCGAAGAGTCCGTCTCCCACTGCGTATACGCCGCTCACAGAGGTCTCCAGCGTATCCTGGTTCACCTGAGGACGTCTTCTGCTGTCGAGAGCAATGCCGCCAGCCTCGTAGAAGCTGCCGGGAACCTTCTCGCCCACTGCCGCGATCACAGTGTCAGCAGGTACATTTACGATCTCATCTGTTTCCACAACGCCGCGGCGGCCGCTTTCATCCATATCGCCCAGCACCATTTTCTTACATACCAGAACACCGTTCTCCAGCTTTACAGGAGCTAAAAGCTCTGCAAACTCCACGCCGTCCTCTAAGGCCATTACCAGCTCTTCCTCGTCCGCCGGCATATATCTTCTGGTCCTTCTGTATACAAGGGATACCTTCTCCACGCCCTTATTGCGCTTTGCAGCCCTTGCTGTATCCATAGCGGTATTTCCGCCGCCGATCACTACCACGTTCCTGCCTAAGTCCACATTTCCGTCTGTGGCCTTGAACTGTGCCAAAAATTCCAGGGCATTGACGGTCTCTCCTGCCTCCAGCTTAAGGACTCCCTGCTCATAGGCGCCCACTGCCAGGACAATGTAGTCATAGTCCGCCTTTAACTCCTCCACAGAGTTTACCTTATGGTTATTTACCATCTCCACGCCCATGGCTGCCACGATCTTTACATCCTTATCAATGGCCTCATGGGAGATACGGAAGCCTGGGATCACGTTGCGCACAACGCCGCCCATGCGAGCTTCCTTCTCAAACAGAGTCACCTTCATACCGCCCTTTGCCAGGAAGTAAGCTGCTGCCAGGCCAGCGGGACCGCCGCCTACTACGGCTGCCTTTTTGTCTGAGATCACCTCAGGAGCCTTTAATCCGGCCATCACTTCCTCAAAGCCGCCCTCTGCTGCCTCCAGCTTTGTCCTGCGGATGTTCACAGAGGTCTCATAGAAGTTTCTGGTGCACTTACTCATGCAGTTATGAGCACAGATGGTTCCTGTGATAAATGGAAGAGGATTCTTGTTCAGGATGACCTCCAGAGCCTCCCTGTGCTTTCCTGCTCCCTCCAGCTTTAAGTAGCTGGTGATATCCTGGTGGATGGGGCAGCCCTCCTCACATGGAGCGATAAAGCAGTCTGTCAGCGGAACTGGTTTTTTAACCTTTCTGGAGGGCAGGGGCTTTACAGCCTTAACATGGTGCTTATCTGTCTTCACAGCCTCAACCAGCTTCTCCACCTTTGCTGCGTCCACTCCCGCAAAGGCAGCAGCCTCCTTCTTTGCAAAGATGTGTCCGATCTGCTCTAATCTCTGGTAGCCGCCCGGCTTTAACATAGTGGTTGCCATGGTAACAGGCCAGATGCCTGCATCTACGATATCTTCAATATTAAAGTAATCTGCGCCGCCGGAATAGGAGATGCGCAGCTTTCCGCCGAAATCCTTAGACAGCTTTAAAGCAACGGACATGGACAGGGGGTATAAGGACTTTCCTGACATGTACATTTCCTCGCTGGGAAGCTCATGCTGCTTGACATCTACCGGGAACGTATTGGTGATCTTTACGCCAAACTCCAGCCCCTTCTCATCAGCCAGGGCCTGAAGGCGCTCCAGCATGGGAACGGCATCGCTGTACTGAAGGTCATCCTTAAAGTGGAAGTCGCCGAAGGCCACATAGTCATAGCCCATATCATCCATCAGCTTCCTTGCATACTCGTAGCCCAGAAGAGTTGGGTTGCACTTAATAAAGGTATGTACCTTCTTTTCCTCGATCAGGTATCTTGCAATGCGCTCGATCTCCTGTGGAGGACATCCGTGAAGGGTGGAAAGAGTGGCGCAGTTGCACACTGCCGGAGAAATCCCTTCCACATCCTCCTTTGTTACATTTTTAAAGCTTCCGATATTGTCAAGAAGCCACTGTCTGCACTCCTTAAAGATCAAAGCGTCGGAGGCATCCTTCATTCCCTCGATAAAGCGGTCGATCTTTTCTGTCTTGATGCCGTCTAAGTCATAGCCAACAGACATATTGAACTGGAAACCGTCCATATCGCCCAGGCCGTATTCCTTTGCGATCACCTTGCAGGCAAACCATGCCTTGATATACTCGTCATAAGCCTGAGGCACGTAAAGCTCTGTGGACCACTCACAGTTGTAGCACTCGTCATCGGCCTTGATACAGGGCTTTGACACCGGAAGATCCTCGCCGTCCAGCTTCTGTACGGTCTTCAGCTCAAAGAAACGGCTGCCTGCCACATAGGATGCCACAATGTTCTGGGCCAGCTGCGTGTGCGGACCTGCTGCCGGGCCAAAAGGCGTCTCCAGCTTCCGGCCAAAGATCTCATAATTCTTTGCCTTATCTGCCACAAAGGGCCTCTTTACGCCAAAGATGGCTCCCTTTTCATGCTCCTTTAAGATCCAGTTCATTAAATTTCCAAATGGGATAGGTGTCATAATGTCGCTCATATCTTTTCTTCCTCCAATCTTCCTATTATAATTGCCATTAACCGTTAATGGAATCAGCCAGCTTCTTTGCTTCGCTTCTCACCTCGTAAAGGACCTTCTCCTCGTCGATTCCGATGAGCTCCCTGTCCTTCATAAGAACCTTGCCGTTGCATACAGTGGTGACCACACTTCTGCCTGTCATGCCGAACAGGATATGGCTGTTTACATTGCCTGCATGCATAGGCGTTCTCGGCACATAATCAGCCACGATCACGTCTGCTACAGCGCCTTCCTTTAATACGCCCAGCTGCTTCTTAAAGTAGCGGTTCGCGATCTTCGCATTCCCCTCAAAAAGCATCTGCGGAACCTCGCCCCAGGCCGCATTTGCATCGCAGAGGTGGTGCTTGTGGAGTACATTCGCTACCTTATAAGATTCCAGCACATCCTGGGTATAGCCGTCTGTGCCCAGTCCCGTAAGAATGCCCCTGTGGACGATCTCCATGGTTGGCGGGCAGCCGCAGGCATTGCCCATATTGGACTCCGGGTTGTGGACTACCATGGTGTCCGTATCCTTGATGAGCTCCATCTCATGAGGATTCACATAGATGCAGTGGGCCAGGAGGGTCTTCTCTCCTAAGATATTGCAGTCCATCAGGCGGTCCACAATGCGTTTTCCATGCTTCTTTAAGCAGTCATGCAGATCCTCAATGCCTTCTGCCACATGGATGTGGTAGCCAACCTCCGATGGTTTATTGGCAGCTGCCAGGGCCATGGTCTCATCGGAAATGGTGAACTGGGCATGCATACCCATCATTCCTGCGATCATATCAGAATCATCTGCCAGTGCATGCCTGATCCAGGCTGCATTTTCCATTACTGCTTCCTTTGCCTTATCCATGCCGTCCCTGTCGGAGATCTCATAGCACAGGCAGGTCCTTACGCCGAATTCCTTTGCCGCGTCCTCAATGGCAAATAAGCTGTCCTTGATCTGTCCAAAGCTGGCATGATGGTCAAATACAGTGGTAACGCCGTTCTTGATCGAATCAATATAGGTAACTCTGGCGCTCTGGCGTGTCTGCTCATTTGTCAGATGGCGGTCAATAGTCCACCACATGCCGTCTAAGATGTCAAGGAAGCCCTTTGGGTCGTATCCGTTGATGCTAAGGCCTCTTGCCATGGCACTGTAGATGTGCTCGTGGGTATTAATGAAGGCCGGCATGATCACGCCTCCCCTGGCATCGATGTACTCGGCCTCAGGAAATTCCTTTTTGATCTCCTCCAGAGTTCCCACCTTCTTCACTGCTGTCCCGTCAATAGCTACTGCGCCGTTCTCAAAAAATGGCTGCTCCGCATCTCTCGTCACAAGACGCCCGTTCCCGATAATTAACATAACCTTTCTCCTTTACTTACTTTTCTTTTTCTTTTCAAACTACTCCTCATACCCCTATACTAGCACCTTCATACCCCATTTGCAAGCACAAAATACAAAAATTTTTAGTTGTCCAAAATTTTTTTGTAAAAACCTCTTGCAATTCCATATTTTTGTGCTATGATGGAATCATAAACAACACGACAGCAATTTGCAGAAAGGTTGTTGTACAAAGTCACTATAAAGAAGCTTCATCAAACGAGTCCGATAAAAGGAGGCAGCGCAATGTCCTACACACTTGATTTATTGAAACAGCTTGCCGACGGCCTTGCGAAACAGTTCGGACCAGACTGCGAGATCGTTATCCACGATTTAAAGAGGAATGACCTGGAACACTCCGTTGTACATATTAATAACGGCCATGTCACGAACCGCCATGAAGGGGATGGACCTTCCAAAGTAGTCTTGGAAACCCTGAGCAAGGACCCGGCTTCCTTAAAAGACCATCTGGGGTATCTCACACGTACCTCCGGAGGCAAGATCTTAAAATCCAGCACCATTTACATCCGCAATGAGGAAGGCAACGCCATTGATTACCTGCTTTCCATCAACTACGACATCACAGGCCTTATGACTGTAGACCGTTCCATCAAGGCGCTGATCGACACAGAGCCTCAGCAAGACGCAAGACAGCAGCCTGAACCGATCGTACACAATGTCAATGACCTGCTGGACACTCTGATCGAGCAATCCGTAGCCCTGGTCGGAAAGCCGGCCGCGTTGATGAATAAAGAAGAAAAGGTCACTGCCATCCAATTCTTAAACGATGCAGGCGCCTTCCTTATCACAAAGTCAGGCGATAAGGTTTCCAAATATTTTGGGATCTCCAAATTCACTTTGTACAGCTACATTGATGTGAACAGCCGCAAATCGTCAGAAGACAAAAAGTAAATTAGAAAAGGTGCATTTATAAAGGAGGATGAATGATCATGAATCAGAAGATTCAGTGGGCAGTGAACCATATGCCCAAAACCGATGACAAGAACCTGCCAGTCATGGGTCTTGATGAGATCGGAAAGGCCCGTACCTTCCATGAAAGCTTTCCGCAGTACAGCAAGACACCGCTCACAAAGCTTTCAGAGATGGCAAACTACCTGGGCGTAAAGGAAGTCTATATCAAGGATGAGTCCTACCGCTTCGGCCTCAACGCCTTCAAGGTATTAGGCGGCTCCTTCGCAATGGCCCGCTACATTGCAAAGGAAACAGGAAAGGATGTTTCAGAGCTTCCTTACTCCGTCCTGACCTCAGATAAATTAAGAGAGGAATTCGGTCAGGCCACATTCTTCACTGCCACAGACGGCAACCACGGAAGAGGCGTTGCATGGGCAGCAAACCGTTTAGGACAGAAGGCAGTTGTACATATGCCAAAGGGCTCCACACAGACACGTCTCCAGAACATTGCAAAGGAAGGCGCACAGGTAGATATCCAGGAGATGAACTACGATGACTGTGTACGTCTGGCTGCAAAGGAAGCGGACGAGACAGAGAGAGGCGTTATCGTACAGGATACTGCATGGGACGGCTACGAGGAGATACCGGCCTGGATCATGCAGGGCTACGGCACCATGGCAATGGAGGCCGGCGAGCAGTTAAAGGAATATGGCTGCGAGCGTCCAACTCACATCTTCGTTCAGGCAGGCGTTGGTTCCCTGGCTGGCGCAGTGGTAGGCTACTTCTCCAACCTCTACGCTGACAATCCTCCTACCTTTGTAGTAGTGGAAGCAGAAGCTGCCGCATGTCTCTACAAGGGCGCTGCTGCCGGAGACGGCGACATCCGCATCGTAGACGGCGACATGGAAACCATCATGGCCGGTCTTGCCTGCGGCGAGCCAAACACCATTTCCTGGGATATCTTAAAGAACCATGTAAAGGTATTCATCGCTGCTCCTGACTGGGTAGCTGCAAACGGTATGCGTATGTTAGCTGCTCCCATCAAGGGCGATGCACCTGTTACCTCCGGTGAGTCCGGAGCCGCACCGTTCGGCGCGCTGGCTGCCATGATGACCATGGATGAGTACAAGGATCTTAGGGATGACATCGGCCTTGACGAGTCTTCCAGAGTTCTGCTCTTCTCCACTGAGGGAGACACTGACCCGGACCGCTACAAGAACATTGTATGGAAGGGCCTTGACAAGTAAATTCATATTACAAATTTAATATATAGAAGGAAAGGGATATAGAAATGAATCTGGATTACGCAAAAATCAAAGAAGCTGCACAGAATTATGAGAAAGATATGACAAAGTTCCTGCGCGAGATCGTAAAGAACCCAGGCGAGAGCTGCGATGAGAAGGCACACATTGACCGCATTGCAGAAGAGATGAAAAAGCTGGAATTCGACAAGGTAGAGATCGACCCAATGGGCAACGTGTTAGGTTACATGGGCACAGGAAAAACTCTGATCGGCTTTGATGCACACATCGATACCGTAGGTATCGGCAATAAGGCCAACTGGAACTTTGATCCATACGAGGGCTATGAGACTGAGACTGAGATCGGCGGCCGCGGCGTGTCTGACCAGTGCGGCGGTATCGTATCTGCTGTTTACGGAGCAAGGATCATGAAGGATCTGGGCCTGCTTTCCGACAAGTACACGGTTCTGGTAGTTGGCACTGTACAGGAAGAGGACTGCGACGGCCTCTGCTGGCAGTACATCATCAACGAGGATAAGGTACGTCCTGAGTTCGTAGTATCCACAGAGCCTACAGACGGCGGCATCTACCGCGGCCAGAGAGGACGTATGGAGATCCGCATTGACGTGAAGGGCGTTTCCTGCCACGGCTCTGCTCCGGAGCGCGGCGACAACGCAATCTACAAGATGGCTGACATTCTCCAGGATGTAAGAGCATTAAATGAAAATGACGCTGCTGACGACAAGGAAGTAAAGGGCCTTGTAAAGATGCTGGATGCAAAATACAACAAGGAATGGGAAGAGGCAAACTTCTTAGGCCGCGGCACTGTTACCGTATCCGAGATCTTCTTCACCTCCCCAAGCCGCTGTGCAGTTGCTGACTCCTGCGCAGTATCCCTTGACCGCCGTATGACAGCAGGCGAGACCTGGGAAAGCTGCTTAGATGAGATCCGTGCTCTTCCGGCAGTGAAAAAGTACGGCGATGATGTCACCGTTTCCATGTACGAGTACTCCCGTCCATCCTATAAGGGCCTGGTATATCCGATCGAGTGCTACTTCCCAACATGGGTTATCCCGAAGGATCACGATGTAACAAAGGCCCTGGAGGAAGCTTACACCAATCTGTACGGCGATGCACGTATCGGCGCAGAGGAGACTCTGGCTATGAGAACTGCAAGACCTCTGACCGACAAGTGGACCTTCTCCACCAACGGCGTATCCATCATGGGCCGCAACGGCATCCCATGCATCGGCTTTGGCCCAGGCGCCGAGGCTCAGGCTCACGCTCCAAACGAGAAGACCTGGAAGCAGGATCTTGTTACCTGTGCGGCTGTTTATGCAGCACTTCCAACTGTTTACTGCAAGTAATCGGTCTTATACAAAACATGTATCAAAAGCCCGGCTCTTGCCGGCCGGGCCTGCAATAGAAATCAAATATATATATTAAGGAGAACGAAAAATGAAGACATTACAGGATTATATCGATAAGTTAAATTCCCTGAACTTTAAGGAAATGTATGAGGGAGATTTCTTCCTGACCTGGGAGAAGACAGATGACGAGCTGGAGGCTGTATGGACCGTAGCTGACGCTCTGCGCTACATGAGAGAGAACAACATCTCCACAAAGGTATTTGAGAGCGGACTGGGCATCTCCTTATTCCGTGACAATTCCACACGTACACGCTTCTCCTTTGCTTCTGCCTGCAACCTGTTAGGCTTAGAGGTACAGGATCTTGACGAGGGCAAGTCCCAGGTTGCTCATGGCGAGACTGTTCGTGAGACAGCAAATATGATCTCCTTCATGGCTGACGTTATCGGTATCCGTGACGATATGTACATCGGCAAGGGCAATGCTTACATGCACGAGGTTGTTGACTCTGTTACCCAGGGCTACAAGGATGGCATCTTAGAGCAGAAGCCAACTCTTGTAAACCTGCAGTGCGATATCGACCATCCGACACAGTGTATGGCTGATATGCTCCACATCATCCATGAGTTCGGCGGCGTAGAGAACTTAAAGGGCAAGAAGCTGGCTATGACATGGGCTTACTCTCCTTCCTACGGAAAGCCATTATCCGTTCCTCAGGGCGTGATCGGCCTGATGACACGTATGGGCATGGAGGTTGTTCTGGCTCATCCGGAGGGCTACGAGGTAATGCCTGAGGTAGAAGAGGTTGCTAAGAAGAACGCTGAGAAGTCCGGCGGCTCCTTCCGCGTATCTCATGACATGGCTGACGCATTCAAGGATGCTGATATCGTATATCCAAAGAGCTGGGCTCCATTTGCTGCAATGGAAAAGAGAACCAACCTGTATGCTGACGGCGACACTGACGGCATCAAGGCTCTGGAGAAGGAGCTCCTTGCACAGAATGCAGAGCACAAGGATTGGTGCTGCACCGAAGAACTGATGAAGACCACAAAGGACGGCAAGGCTCTGTACCTGCACTGCTTACCTGCTGATATCAACGGCGTAAGCTGCGTAGACGGCGAGGTTGAGGCTTCTGTATTTGACCGCTACCGTGATCCTCTGTACAAGGAAGCAAGCTACAAGCCATATGTGATCGCTGCTATGATCATGCTGGCTAAGTTCGCTGATCCGGCTGACATTTTAAAGAAGCTGGAAGAGAAAGGAACTCCTCGCGTATTCAAATAGAATGACCGTTTGACACTCAGGGGCTGCCGGACCAGGTCCAGCAGCCCCTTCTTTCTTAAAACCGGAAAAGGGGAAGCAAAAAATGGAGAATAAAAAGAAAAAACGCATTGTCATTGCCCTGGGGGGCAACGCTCTGGGAAACACTCTGCCGGAGCAGATGAAGGCTGTAAAAATTACCGCCAAAGCAATCGTAGACTTAATTGAAGAGGGCTGTGAGGTGATCGTAGCCCATGGAAACGGCCCCCAGGTGGGCATGATCAACAACGCCATGGCTGCTTTAAGCCGCGAAGATGCAAACCAGCCCAACACACCCCTCTCTGTCTGTGTGGCAATGAGCCAGGCCTACATTGGCTATGACCTTCAGAACGCACTCCGGGAGGAGCTTTACAACAGGGATATCTACGATATTCCCGTTGCAACCATGATCACTCAGGTAAGGGTCGATGCAGATGATCCTGCCTTTGACGCACCTTCCAAGCCTATCGGACATTTCATGACCGAGGAACAGGCAAAGGTAGCGGAGGAAAAGTACGGCTATATCATGAAGGAGGATGCCGGCAGGGGTTACCGCCGCGTAGTTGCATCCCCGAAGCCTGCTGAGATCGTTGAGATCGGTGCTATCCGCTCTCTGGTGGATTCCGGACAGCTGGTGATCGCCTGCGGAGGCGGCGGCATTCCTGTGACACGCCAGGGCAATCACTTAAAGGGAGCCAGCGCTGTCATCGATAAGGATTTCGCCAGCGAGCTCTTAGCAGAGGACTTAAACGCGGATTTCCTCATTATCCTTACTGCAGTAGAAAAAGTAGCTGTCAACTTCGGAAAGCCGGAAGAAAAATGGCTGGATGATCTGAACACAGAGGAGGCAAGGGCACTGATCAAGGAGGGCCATTTTGCTCCGGGCTCCATGCTTCCCAAGGTTCAGGCCGCTGTAAAATTTGCTGAATCAAAGCCAGGGCGCACTGCTCTCATCACGCTCTTAGAAAAGGCAAAGGACGGTATCCAGGGAAAAACCGGTACTCATATACACTTAGCATAAAGGAGGGCATCCCAAATGAATACAGAAAAGCAGCATGCATCCCTGTTTGAGTTAGACGGAATACCAAAAATGAGCCAGGCAATCCCCCTGGCTCTCCAGCATGTAGTCGCAATGATCGTTGGCTGCGTTACCCCGGCCATCATCATTTCCGGCGCAGCCGGTATCGAGACAGCTGACCGTGTGATCCTGATCCAGGCATCCTTAGTGATCTCTGCTCTTGCCACTCTCCTGCAGCTCTTCCCTCTGGGCAATAAGAAAGGCTTTCATCTGGGAGCCGGCCTCCCCGTTATCCTGGGCGTAAGCTTTGCATACGTGCCCAGCATGCAGGCTATTGCTGAACAGTCCGGCATTTCCGCCATCCTGGGAGCCCAGGTGGTAGGCGGTATCTGCGCCCTTCTGGTGGGACTTACCATCAAGAAGATCCGCAAATTCTTCCCGCCGCTGATCACAGGTACTGTGGTATTTACTATTGGTCTTTCCCTCTACCCCACTGCCATCAACTACATGGCAGGCGGCGCCGGACAGCCAAACTATGGCTCCTGGCAGAACTGGGTGGTAGCAGTCTTTACTCTGGCAGTTGTTACTCTGCTCAACCACTTTGCAACAGGCTTCCTGAAGCTGGCCTCCATCCTGATCGGAATGATCGCTGGCTACATTTTCTCCATTCCCTTTGGAATGGTCAGCCTTTCCAGCGTGGGAGAAGCAGGCCTTCTCCAGATGCCGAAGGTGATGCATTTCGGTATTACCTTTGAGGCATCTGCATGCATCGCTCTTGGACTTTTGTTTGTCATTAACTCCGTTCAGGCCATTGGTGACTTCTCGGCTACCACAGCAGGAGGCCTTGACAGGGAGCCCACCACAGAGGAGCTCCAGGGCGCCATTCTGGGCTACGGTGTCTCCAACATCATTGGCGCCATCTTTGGCTGCCTTCCCACCGCTACCTACAGCCAGAACGTAGGTATCGTGTCCACCACAAAGGTGGTAAACCGCGTGACCTTAGGACTTTCCGCCCTCATCATCCTGGTGGCAGGCCTCTTTCCTAAGTTCTCCGCTCTTTTGACAACCATCCCATATGCGGTGCTGGGCGGTGCAACGGTGTCTGTATTCGCTTCCATTGCCATGACAGGCATGAAGCTTGTAATGTCCGAAGAGATGAACTACCGCAACACCTCCATCGTGGGACTTGCCGCTGCCCTGGGCATGGGCGTTTCACAGGCCTCGGCCTCCCTGTCCGCCTTCCCGTCATGGGTAACCACCATCTTCGGCAAATCCCCCGTGGTCATTGCCACCCTGGTTGCCATTTTCCTAAACATCACTCTTCCGAGAGACAAGGCCCCCGTAAAACGGGCTTAATATATTCGATGCAGTCTGCCTAGTTGCTGCGTGAGAAAATCCCTCTGGCTTTTGGCCAGGGGGATTTTGCTCTTCTCCTCTGTTATCTCCAAACAAGCTCCGCTTTTCCTGCTCTGATCACCGTTTACTGCTGCAGATCAATTCCTGATCTGATCCAGAATAAACGGATCCTTTATCTTCTTATCCTCTGCCAGCAGCACGATCTTTGACATGATCTCCGCTGTCTTCGGGTCCTCATCCACAAAGGGGAGGAACAGCTTGCCCCGCTTCTGGCTGTGGACTGGGAGGATGTGGAGCATGGCTCCGCCCTGCTGGTGGATGACACCGCTTCCGAGATGGACAGTATAGGAGGCTCTGGCCCCCTCTATCAGGGCATGGCTGTCCTTTAACGTCACGTTCTTTAAGCCGAACAGAGGCAGATTGAATTCTACGATGGCACGGCGCATCTCGATGGTGGAATGGCTGGTCTCCGGGTCAACGCCGCCTGCATGGGCCACACTGACTGCCAGGTCCACATCGCGCATGACCTCGCTGTAGATCAGATCCGGTACCTTTTCAATGGTAAGGGATTCATAGGTCTTGCGGTCGGAAAATTCCACCCACTCCAAGGTCGGTGCCTCCACATCGCTGGGCGAGAACCAGTCTGCCAGGGCATAGATGCGGGCCACGATATTCTCCTTGTAGTAGATCTTCTGCAGCCCTTCCTCATAGTCCGCTACCCAGCGGCGGCTCTTTAAGCAGCCCACGGTCTTCTGGGGCTGGATCTGGTTACCTGCAAACATGCGGGAGGCCTTCTGTCCCAGCTCCTCCGGCAGCTTTACATAGAGCTCCCTGAATACCTGCTTGAAGGGCTGGCGTATCTGGCGGTCAAACAGGGCCTTCTGGTACTCATGCCAGCTGCCCAAGCGGTACAGATCCAGAGGATGGGCGATGCGTATCCGGCTGTCCGGGGAGAGCAAAGTCACATCTCCATCCCAGGACAGGAGGCAGAGGCCTTCCCCTCCAACCTGCAAAAATCCCAGCTTCTCCCCATATCCGAACACCAATGGCCGGAGGATCGCCTGCACCACCGGATTCTCATAGAGCCTGCCGATCTCCGCTGCCTCGAAGACTGCCCCTGTCTCCATGGACTCCTCCATCATCTTCCTTGTCCTTAAGTACTGGTCCTTAAGCTTCTTATTAGCCTCCTTTACCTCTGTTACATAGGGGTTCTTTCCCAGCCTGGAGGGCAGTGATTTTAATGTCTTTCCGCCCTTGCGGCAGAGGATGCTGCTCTTACCGTCCTCATTGATCGTGAGCATAATTTCCACATCATCCACTGCCGTCCATTCCATATAGGGCTTAAACTGCTCTGCCAGCCGCGTCTCCATGTTCAGGGTCAGGCGGGTGACATCGGTAAAGCCTGCATGGGTACTTAAGTTTACTAGGGCGATCTGGGCAGCCTTGCCCTCGCTGGCCCGCCTCTGGGCCCCGAACTGGCGGCTTTCCTTTAAATACTGCTGGATAAATTGATACCTCTCCAGCATATCCTTCTCCTTGTCCTCCCCAAAGGGCACAAGGCCGTAGCTCATGATCAGATCCTTATTCCGTTTTTCCTTAATCTCTTTACCCAGAGCAGAAAGCTTTGTCTTTCCAGTGGCTGCATCCGCATATTTCCTGGCCCTGGAATGCTTCTGGCCATCGGAAATGTATTTGGCAGCATTGTAGAGCATACTGAAATTCTTTTCTCCCAGCAGGCCATAAGCCTCCCTGAACCAGTCAATATCAAAGGCACCATCCTGAAGCTCCTCCGGCGACAGGGGGGTATATCTGGCAATAATAGCTGCCTTCTGATCGTCAAAGCGCTCATTCATATGGGCCATGAAGTAATAGCAGCCGCTCTTTAATCCCTCCCAGCCCAGATATTCCTGGATGATATCGATCCACTGGGGCGCGTACATTGCCACCTCTACCAGTCTGGCCGCCTTGATACTCGTTCCCTTCAGGGCTTCCTTCAAGACAGCGCCATTTTCCCCCTCTGCGGGATAGCAGGCCTTTAACAAATGGCTCAGCACATCCCTCTTTGTCACCAGTCTGGAACGGTAGTACCAGTAGTAGTAGGCCTCCCGTCCCAGGGTGTCCTTTCCCAGAGCCATCAGGATACGGGTGAGATAGCCGATCCCCCGGATATAATTGATCCCGCGGATATCCCCGGAAAACTCGGTCTCCGCCTCGCCCCGGCGAAGCTCCGTATCCACCATCACAGGAACGATTGTCTGGTAGAGCTCTCTGATCAGGCTTCCCAGCCAGGTATCCGGGCCCAGAGAGGACTCTCCCTTCTCATACAGCTCCTTTGCCACATCCTGCCCAAAGAATACGTTCATATAGCGGCGGTTTAAGGGCTTGATGCATTCCCCCTTTTCCACCTTTGTGATGATCTGCAGGTTGTCATAGCGCCCGAAATATTCCAGCACTGCCTTATACAGGATATCCCTGGATATCAGGCCCAGATGATAGGCCTTTAAAAACCAGTAGGTATTTATGGGCGTAAGCGCCCCGCTCCCGCCTCCTATGGTAATACTGTTGGAGTTTGTATTTGACGCAACAAACTGACGCTGCTTTTTATTCTCCCGGCATTTTTTCTCAAAGGTCCAGGCTGCCTCAAAGGCCTCTGCAAATTCTTCATCCGTCTCCCAGCAGGCCAGGCCTTCAAAATACCGGTTAAGAACAGGCAGGCTGTTTAAAAGGCTGGAGGTATCATACATTTTCCCATTCCATCCTTTATACTGGTATTTGATATTCTTATTTTCCGCTGTTACCACCTTTGTCAGAGCCCGGACAGCCTGAAGCCCGGCCTGAAGGAGAGCCTTCTTATCCAGATATTCAAAGCGGAAGTTCAGCCGGATATCCTGCACCTGCCGCCAGTAGACCAGATTTAAGGGCAGCGGCTTAAAGGGCATTCTTCCAAAAACTGCCTTATAGAAGATCCCTGCATTCTTATAGGAATCCCCTGCATTAGCAAAGATCCTTGCCTCCCACTGCACAAAGGTCAGGTAATCCCCGATCTCTTCCTCGTAAAATTTGGCAAATACCTCCTGCAGAGGGTAATTCTTCAGGCGGTACCGCTCTCTCATACCCGCATTTTCCTTTGTCATACACGTATAGGAATTCCCCAGAAGAGCCTTCTCCCCATAAGCCGTATCATACTCATAATCCTTATACTCTGCTATGAGCCTGTCCAGCTTTTTGATCTTCTCTATGGCCTCCTCCTCCGAAAGGGGCAGCAGGCAGTCCGGCCCAGGGCTGGTCTTTTGGGCAGCCAGCATGGTCTCCGGCGCATCCGGATCATAAATGCCAAAGCCCTTCTGGCTTGCAGCCGGCAAAGTGCCCTCCTCCCCTCCCAGGATCTCTTTTAGCAGGATCTTCTCCTTATCCGTAGGATTCTCTATGGTTTCCGCCAGGGATCTCACGCTCTCATAGCATTTTTCCCGCTTCTTTTCCTTTGAAAGGCGCAGGAGCATATCCAGCCCGGCACTGCGCTTTTCCTCTTTCTTATCAGCCAGAAGGCGTGAAAGGCAGCCCTTCATGTCCTCCCCGTCCTGATCCATCAGAAAACAGATCAGCTGTGCTCTGAGGCCGCTCCTCTTAAAGCGCAGCATGTCCTCCATAATGCGGTAATCCTCCGATGTCAGTGTCAGCTTCTTTACCATCTGGACCGCTTTTTCCGAGGAGGTGGAATCTGCACTTCCCATGTACTCGATCAGGTATTTTCTCTGATCTGCGTTGGCAGGAGAAAAAAGCAGCAGGTTGATAAGATAGCTTCTCTCATAGGAGCTTCCTGTGATCTCTCCCAGCCGTCCCGCCATATATGTGATCTTCTCCTCATCCTGGAGCACATAGGCAGTAAATGCCAGCTGCTCGATCACCACAGAGGGCGTAAGCCCCACGCTGTACCACGGGAAAATACAGGGAGACCAGGTAATCCCCTTTTTAGGCAGGCGCTTGTAAATATCCATGAAAATATCGTAGACCTTTTCCGCCTCCTCCCTGTCCTTAAAATACTCTGTCAGTTCAGGCTTTCTGGGCGTCACAGACTCTCTCGGATACACGCTGCGCCCGCCGCTGCCATAGAGCAGGTCACGTATCTGCCTGTAAAGAGGCGCCAGGTAGGCCGGAAGAAAGGCTGCCGTCAGCTCCAGGTCATCACTGTGTTCCAGCACTACCTTTTTTGCTGCCCGGATCTTCAGGCTCTCGTCATGCAGGTTAAGATTATAATAGGAGGCTGCCAGCTTCTGGGCCTTCGTGCCCTTATCAATGAGGACTTCCATGGCCTGTATGGCCTCCTGCACCTCGAAAAAGCCCAGGGCCCACAAGCTCGTGTTGATGGCAACTGCGTCATTTGTCTCCAGCTGTTTTCTGCAGAACTCTTTATCCCTCAAGGATTGTCCCATCAGGCTTAAAAGCTTTCCATTCACTCTGTCCACATTGTTCTCATCAAAGATACCGATCCAGGCGGACACTGCCCGCTTTACCGAAGAGAACCGGATGAGATCATTATCCTCAATTACCTTTAAGAGCTTTCCGTAAGCCGCCGGTGTTCCCTCATCCATAGTCTCACAGATCGCCTGCCTTAGCCCCTCCTGGAGCCTGGCGGCCAAAAGCAGGCGGCAGATCAGCTCGTGAAGCTCCCCGCTGTCCGAGCGGAGGATGCCCAGGATCATCTCCCGGTCCAGATAAGCCGTATTGTTCTCGCTTAGGATCAGCTCTTTTAAGGCCCCGATCACTGCCTGATTTCCCCTGTCGATCTCCGCCGCATAGATATAGGAAAAGCCCCTGTTGATCTCCCACTCATTTTTCACATAATCTAACATCTCCGGATCCATACGCCTTAATATGTAATCCTCGATCCGGTCTCCCAGATAGAACAGCTTTTCATACACAGACAGCAGGGAAAATGCCTGGACCATCTGAGGCCCGTAGCTTGCTGTGCGCACAGTCCTCCTGTTCCAACCGCGGGAAAACGGAAACTGGTTCAGCTTGTCAATGATATAGAGGAAGGAATCCTGAAAATGCTCCGGCACAAAAACGTCTAACAGCGCCTTGTGGGGCCGCATACCCGGCAGCAGTCCTTTCTGATTGAACCACTGGGAGGGCTTTTTCTCCGGCTTGCTGTAAAATTCCTTTGCAACACGCAGCGTCACGCTTCCCATCCGCTCCCGGCCCTTTACCTCTTTGGCCAGCTCCTTATCATTGCCGGAAAGCTTTTCAATCCTCTTATCCAGAGCCGCCTGGCGCTTCCTTGTGATCTCCCGCCTTGTATTGTAATCAAAATCTGCCATCTTACCACATCCTCCCCGCTAACATTGTAAGTCTCACAAAGGTAAATACCTGCTCCTCCGTCACCTGGATGTCCTCATCCAGTTCCTCTAAGGGCTTATCGTCCATAAATATCCTGTATATCCCATCCTCAAAGCACTGGATGGCGTTCTCCTGGGCCTTGACGATATCTGCCGGCTTTCCGCCGTAGTTCACCCCAAAGCCGACCTTCCCTGTCCGGGCTTTGTCCTCGATCTCCTCTGGGCTCAGGATCCCAAAAAGCCCTGCTATTTCCCGTCCTGGCTCCTCCCCGGAGCTCTCCCATCTGCCTGGCTCACAGCCCTCCTTTCCGGATGCCTGGCCCCGGAGCCTTCTGTTGTACTCCCCTGCACAGCTTTCCGTCACTGCCAGGATCAGCTCCCGCACCGTTGACGGCCTTCCTCCGATCTCATATACCGCCTCCTGGACAGCGGCCTTTTTCCTGCCGATCTTCTTTACATTTACTTTTATTTTCAAAAATCCTACCTCCTGTCTGCCAGCAGTCCTCTCTTCTTTTATTGAAAGAAATTTTACAATAAATGTCAAGTGTTTTCAGAAATAATTAAGGCAGCAGGTGAACCTCATCCTGCTGCCCTTGTTTCCTATATTTCTCCATGAAATTCTCTGTCCTTATAGTAATACTTCCTGTCCTCCTCCGTGACGGCCCGGATCACGCGGCAGGGATTTCCGGCGGCAATGACCCAGTCGGGAATGTCCTTTGTCACAACGCTTCCGGCGCCAATGACCGTGTTGCTTCCGATATGGACTCCGGGAAGGATAACAGAATTTCCTCCGATCCACACATTATCTCCGATCGTGATGCCAATGCCGTACTCATAGGCTGTGTTCCTGGCTTCCGGGTGCACCGGATGACCTGCTGTGTAGATGGCTACATTAGGGGCCAGCATACAGTTGTCACCGATGATGATCTTTGCCGTATCCAGCATGGTACAGTTGTAATTGGCAAAAAAATTCTTCCCAACTTCGATGTTAAAGCCATAGTCACAGTAAAACGGCGGGTTGATAAATGCATTTTCCGATTTTCCAAGGATTTCCTTTATCATGGAGGATAGTGCCTCAAAGTCCGATCTGTCTGCAGTGTTGAATCTCTGAAGCAGTCTCCGGCAGACCTTCTGCTCCTCCATCACTGCCTTATCTGAAATATAGGGCAGTTCCAGCCGCCTTCTCTCTATATTATCCATTTTCTCATTTCTCCTCTGTACGGTATTTTCTGCTGTTTTCCGATTGTTTTCTTCCTGTCAGCCTCCCAGGGCCTTCATAACCCCCAGGGCTATCAGCAGCGCGCCGCTGACCCAGCCCAGATCACAGTTCCATCTCATGGCAGCCTTTTTCCCCAGCCACAGTCCTGCCTCCATCGTACCGATTCCGAGTACAAAAGCCAGGGCCACCGTGAACATCCCGGATAGATCCAGAAATGCTGCCATGGTGCCCACTCCCAGACTGTCAATGGACATTGCCAGAGCCAGAAATATGGTTTCCCGCCATCCCAATGACTTTGAGTTATCTGCATCCGCAGCCATGGGATCACCATAAATATGGATGATCACCTGAAGGCCTGAGAGGGAAAAACGAAGACTGCGCACAGAGCTTAAGCTCCTGTTGATCATTTCTTTTATTCCATAATCCAGACATTTTACAAGGCCCAAAAGGATCAGGCTCACTGTACAGATCACCCTGGCAAGGTTTTCCGGCACCAGAGCATCTAAAACAGTGCCCAGGCCCAGTGCCAAACCTAAGGAGCCGCTGCAGATGGCATTCAACAGCACGGCCTTGCCCCAGGAAACCTCCACACGGTGGGCTCCGTAGGCCATACTTGCCACGAAGGTATCCATGCAGAGGGCAAATACTAAAATAAGACTTTGAACCATTTCATCATCTTGATTCTTTTTCTTTTAGTATATTCCCCTGTCTCCTGATTGCCCCTGCTCCTCCTGGGACTGCTCTTTGGAAAGCTCCTCCATCTTAAGCTGGAGCTCTTCCTCCACCTCTGCCTTGATCTCTGCCTCCTGCTCCGGGTTAATGTCCGGCAGGTCCTGAACAGAGCCCACGCCAAAGCGGCGCAAAAATTCCTCTGTAGTGGCAAATAAGGCCGGGCGGCCAGGCGCATCTAAGCGGCCCACCTCATATACCAGGTTATATTCCACCAGGCGGTTGACTGCGTGGTCGGACTTCACTCCGCGTATCTTCTCGATCTCCATCTTCGTTACCGGCTGCTTATAGGCAATGATGGACAAGGTCTCCAGAACCACCTCTGTGAGTACCTGCTTTTTGGGAGAAGCCGCAACACGTATCAGGTTTTCATAGTATCCGGCTTTGGTGCACATCTGGTAGCTGTCCTCCAGCTGAGTGATCTCCATGCCCCGCTTCCCGCTCTGATAGCGTTTCATCAGCCGTTCCACTGCCTTTTTTGCAGTCTCCTTACTCTGTCCGATCGCCGCCGCCAGCTGTCCCAGCTCCACAGAATTTCCCATAGTAAAGAGCACGGCCTCTATGACCGCCTCCTGCTCCTTTTCATCTTCTGTGGGCGGGAAGGCAGGCTCCTGCTGCTTCTCTTCCCCAGCTGCTGCCTTTCCTGCCGTATCCCTCTCTTCTGCCCTGACACCGACGTCCTTTTCTTCATTTTTGCCCATATTCCCATCAACCCTATCCTTCAAAATCATCCAGCCCTGCCAGATCCAGCTCTTCCTCTTCTCCTTCAGGCTCCAGTGTCTCTATCTCCATATCCCCGAAGATCTCCTCCTGACTCAGGGATATCTTCCCGATCTTCATCAGTTCCAGCACTGCCAGAAAGGTCACGATCACCTCCAGCTTGTCCCTCTGTCCCTCCAGGAGCTGGCGGAAGCTGAATTTTCTCTCCCTTCTTGCAAAGGCCATCACAGAGCCGATCTTCTGCTCCAGGCTCACAGGCTCCCGTTTTATGGTTCCAAAGCTGCTTCGTATGGGATCGATCTTGTCCTCCCTGCGCTTCATCACCTGCTCAAAGATGCGCTGGAGCTTTGCCAGGGTCAAGCCGTCCAGAAGCTGATCCAGATCCACTGGAGGCTGGTAGCGCGCCACCTCAGGAGGCAGGGTGGATGGCTTGTAAAAATGGCGCAGCGCATCCTTTTCCCGGTCTGCCAGCTCATCCGCCATGAGCTTGTAGCGCTTATATTCCAACAGCCTTGCTACCAGCTCTGCCCTGGGGTCGATCTCCTCGCCCTCCTCGTCCACTTCCTTCGGAAGGAGCATCCGCGCCTTGATGTCCAGCAGTGTGGCTGCCATCACCAGAAATTCGCTGACAATATTCAGATCCTCCCTCTCCATGTTCCGCACATACTCCAAATATTGAGCAGTAATATCCACAATCGGGATGTCATATATATCGATCTTATTCTTCTCTATGAGATGGAGCAGAAGATCCAGAGGACCTTCAAAATGCTCCAGCTTATACGTTATGGTTTCCATTGCTTCTCCTGTTCACGCCTTTTCGAGTGCTCTCCTCTTCACCTTCAGAACCACCAGCTGCGGCCGGTTGTTCAGCCGTATATTGATCGAATGGGTGCCCAGGCCCCGGCTCACCACCATGGCCTTTTCTCCTATATAAAATGTTCCTGCACAGACAGGAAGGAAAAACTGGTACTGAGGCGTCATGACGCCTCCCAGCCATGGAAGCCGTATGGTGCCTCCGTGGAAATGGCCTGACAGGGTCAGATCTGCTCCCCAGTCAGCGTATTCCTTAAAATAAAGGGGAGAGTGGGCGAGAAGGATCTGAAAGGGCTCTCCAATAGGCCCCTGTCCAGAAGGCCCGGCCCCCAGCTTTTTCTCAAGATACCCCTGCTCCATGGGCTCTTTCCTCTGGAGCAGAGCCTTCCTGTAAAAGCATTCGTCCAGATCCAGGGCCGTTATGCGTATATCACATTCCAACAGTGCCGACTCATCCTCTAAGTATATCACTCCCATGTCTGTCAGCTGCTTCTTATAGACCTCATACTGTCTTCCGTAGGTCTCCCGCTCCCACGTCATGCGGTTCTCATGATTTCCATTGCCGCAATACATCGGATATCTGGATGACAGGCTGGAAAATAGTGACAGAGGCACACGTGTATCCGCATTTCCCTTTGCTATCATCATATCTCCGCCGGAAAGGACAGCATCTGGCCTCACACTGTCAATCGCTTGAAGAAGCTCTGCATTTCCCTTGCCAAATTCCTTATTATGTAGGTCCGACAAAAACACAAGCGTTCTATCCCTTAACACCTTATCCGTCACAATCTCTACGGTCTCTACTGCCAAAGCACCTCTCTCATACTGAGAACGTGCCAGGCAGAGTAAGCCTGCCCCAATGGTTACGGCTGCTGCTTCTCTCCACATAGCCACCTCGATTTTTTCTGCCGCGGAAAGCGGCCTTTTTTCCCTACAATTCAAAGGTTCCATTCTTAAACAGGCCGATGACCTCCAGCAGGCTTTCACACTCCGCTGCAAGAAGGGCCTTGATCTCCGGCGTGGGAAGGGTCAGGTCAGGCACCATTACCGGATAAAATCCCCCTGCTGCCGCTGCACGGATGCCGTTGAAGCTGTCTTCCAGCACCATGCACTCCCCTGGCTCTACCCCCAGTCTCTTTGCTGCCAGAAGAAAGATCGCCGGATCAGGCTTGGCCTCCTCCACCATATCTCCGTAGATAAACTCATCAAAATAGCTGTCAACCCCTGCTCCCTTTACATTTCCCTGGGTCCACTCCTTGCTGCTGGCCGTGGCAATTGCAAGCTTTGCACCATTTTCTTTTAAATAGGAAAGAAGCTCCTTTAAGCCCTTCTTTACCGGAACGCCCTTTTCTGCCACCCACTGGTAGGAAAACCCGCGTTTCACCTTCCGTATGCTGTCATAATCAATGCTGTCCCCAAAGCGCTCCCGGAAAGCCGCTGCACCCTTTTCCGGCCTGGCCCCTCTCAGATCCCTGAAAAAGTCCTCTCCCAGCTTGATGCCATAGGGTGCAAGAGCCGCATCCCATGCCTTCACGGAAAGGCGTTCTGTGTCAAACATAAGGCCGTCCTGGTCGAATATCACTGCCTTTATCTTCTTTCCCATTTTTTATTCTCCTCTGTACCTTTCACTTCTTGCGACATTGTAACATACTTCCCAGTCTTTGTAAAACCAATTCTGCCTGCGGCGGAGGAAGGGAGCGGCTCTCTGCCCCGCCCCCGCAAAACCAGCTCCGTTACTGCTCCTGCAAAAACCAGGGAGCCAGCTCCTTTCTGGCAAAATATCCCTGTTCATGATGGCACACCGGGCATTCCTGGGGTGCCTCCTCCCGCTCGCAGATATAACCGCAGTTGGTACATACCCATGCGGTCTTCTTACTTCCCTTAAACAGATCCCCCTGGGACAGCAGATCTGCCAGGTACTGGAAGCGGTCCCCATGTGTCTTCTCGATCTCAGCGATCATGCGGAAGCTGGCTGCAATCTGGGAAAATCCTTCCTTTTCAGCAATTTCCCCGAAGGATCTGTACACCACATCATGCTCCTCATACTCATTGTGGGCAGCAGCCCTGAGCTGGGCCAGGGTATTCTGCTCTGCATCCACCGGATAGCCGCCGTCTATCACGATCGTCTCCTTGTCAAGAGGCTCCAAATACTTGTAAAAAATTTCCGCATGCTCCTTCTCCTGATTGGCCGTATATTGGAGCACTGCCTCCACCATAGGCATTTTCTGGGCTTTTGCGAGCTCTGCTGCGAAGGTATAGCGCGCTCTGGCCTGACATTCCCCTGCAAAGGCCCGCATAAGGTTTTTGGCTGTTTCACTTGCTTTCAAATCTGGCATA
The DNA here is from genome assembly GCF_020554865.1 of Lacrimispora sp. 210928-DFI.3.58. Taxonomy (GTDB): domain Bacteria; phylum Bacillota; class Clostridia; order Lachnospirales; family Lachnospiraceae; genus Enterocloster. The sequence goes on along the minus strand of NZ_JAJCIC010000007.1, from coordinate 40,204 downwards.
TGTGATTTCTCCTTCCATTTTAAACATTCAGGCGCTGCCTGCACAGGCCTCCTCCTGATATCGATCCGATACAGCTTATACTATGTGTAAATTCCCGAAATTTTATTCCTTTTTTCCAACTTTTCCAACTATTTCTTGTATTTCCCCTATACACATGATATAATCCAATTACTGATAACAAAGCTGCATGTGCCGGCAGCGGACGCACCGATGCGCTGCGAAGGTCCGGCGGACGCATGTGGTATATCTGAATACATGCCGCCTGTCCGGCGGAGGATTTTTTTCGTAAAGACTGCCAAAAAGGAGGAACATACTATGATCCGATACGACCGTCTGTGGGAAACAATGGCTGCCAAAGGCATGACCCAGTACAGGCTCATCAAGATGCACAATTTCAGCGCAGGCCAGATTGGACGCCTGAAGAAAAACATGCATGTCTCCACCCACACTCTCGACACACTGTGCAGCCTGCTAGAATGCGGGATCAACGATATCATCGAATATGTACCTGACCATCCCGCAGGCTCTGCGGAGTCTCCAGCGTCCAAAGCACCCGAACCAGAGACGCAAAAAGCTCCGGAAGCTCCAAAAGAGCCCATTGCACCTGTGCCAGCCGAAAAAGCCCCTGCACCAAAACAGAAAAAAGCCGACTCCTCTAAAAATGACAAGCCCAAAAAGGCCGCGAAATCAAAAAAGGGAGAAAAAAAGGCTTCCAAGGGCGAGAAGAAGGGGAAAGAAGGAAAGAAAAATAAATAATCTTTAAAAAAGGAGGCCGCGTTTATGTACAAATTATGGGAAGATTTAAAGAAAGCAAAGGAATACAAATGGGTGGAGCTGTCTCACTCATTAAACAACGAAAGCCCCTACTGGGCTGGTATCCCGGAGGGTTCTTTGGAGCTGTCAAAGACCGTATTCGACTGGGGCAATGAAATGCTGGACTGCCTGATACAGACCTTCAAATTTCCGGGACAGTTTGGAACACACATTGATTTTCCGGGCCATTTCATCAAGGGCGGAGACCTTTCCGAGAAATACGGTGTGAAGGACATGACCTTCCCCCTCTGTGTCATTGATGTGACCGGGAAGGTAAAGCAGGATGTGCACTATGCGGTGACCGTAGAGGACATCAAGGCATATGAGGCCGCCTACGGCGAGATTCCTGAAGGTGCCTTTGTAGCCCTTTACACCGGCTGGAGCAGGCATTGGCCTGACATGGACGCGATCTCCGGGCTGGACGAAAATGGCGGTGAGAATTTCCCAGGCTGGTCCATGGAAGCATTAAAGTACATTTACGAGGTGAGAAATGCCGCAGCCAACGGTCATGAGACCATGGATACAGACGCCTCGGCCCTGGCAGCAGAGGCCGGAGATCTGGCCTGCGAGCGCTATGTGCTCAGCATGAACAAAATACAGGTTGAAGTCATGTGCAATCTGGACCAGGTTCCTGCTGCCGGAGCCGTTGTCATCGTATCCTTCCCCAGGATCGAAGGTGCTACCGGGCTTCCTGCACGGGTATGGGCAGTATTTGAATAGGAAAAAGAATCTGAAAAAAGGGGGGCTATACCCCCTTTATAAATTTTGTAGGCGATTTTAACGTATATTTCTTAAACACAGAGCAGAAATGCTTATAATCGGTAAATCCCACTTCCTCTGATATCTCGCTGATCCGGTACTGCCTGGTATTTAACAGGACAATGGCCTGCTGCACCCTGTATTTATTCAGAAAATCCAAAAAAGTCTGGCCTGTGATCTCCTTGAACTTGCGGCTTAAATAGCTGGCGCTGACTCCCAGCTCCTCACTGATCCCCTCAATGCTGATCTTCTCTGCGTAGCGTTCCCGGATGGCCTCAATGGTCCGGGACACATACCGGTTTTCTGAAAGGTCAAGCTGCATATAATATTCCAGGTTCAGATTGCCGCCCTCCAGCTCTGCCTGCTCCAGGGCATGCTCTACCTGGCGGGTGCTCGCGATCTCCTCTCCCAGCTTTTTCATGATCTCCCCCAGAGCTTCCTCATCCACCGGCTTTAACAGGTATTCGCTGACCCTGGCTTCAATAGCTCTTCTGGCATACTCAAAGTCTGCATAGCTTGTCAGGAGAATGCTCCGAAACCGCACCTGCTCTGAGGCCTTTTTTATCATCTCAATGCCATCCATAAAGGGCATGCAGATATCTGCGATCACCACATCCGGCTTGTATTCCACGATTTTTTCCAGTCCCTCCCTGCCGTTGGCTGCCTCTGCCACCACCACACAGTCCATGGAAAGCCAGTCCGTGGTATACACAAGGCCTTTTCTTATCATATCTTCATCTTCTGCAATCAAAACCCGCAGCATGTTTTCTCCTTTCTGTCAATAATGCCTGATCCGGCCAGCCCCTTTTCCCTGCGGTCCGCAGCCTGATACCAAAGACTGCTCTGGAAATATGGCCCGCTCAAGCTCCTGCCCTTCTCACAGGAACTGTCACCACCAGCGTTGTGCCGTGTCCCTCCATACTCCGTACCTCCACCCCATAAGGCCTGCCATACAAAAGCGTGATCCTTCTGTGGATATTGTAAAGGCCGGAGTGCCTGCTGGTATTCTCCTTCTGCTCCAGCAGATTGGTGATCTCACTCAACACTGTCTGAGACATTCCCACGCCGTCATCCCTGCATATCATCGTAAGCGTTCCTTCATGGATATAGGCTTTCAGCTCTGTCTTTAAATTCAGCTGGTTTCCAAAACCGTACTTGACCGCATTTTCGATCATAGGCTGCAGCACCAGCTTCGGGATGCGGCAGTCAAGAGCCTCCTCCTCCACATCGATCCGGTATTCAAACCGGCTTCCAAAGCGCCTTTCCAGTATGGTAAGGTAGTTTTTCAGGTGCTCCAGGTCTTCCCGCAGAGGCACCTGGTCCTTGCTGCCATCCAGACTGTAACGCAGCAGGTTTGACAGGCTGTACACCATGCGTTCTGCTGTAGCCGGCTCCAGCTTACACATGTATCGGATGTTCTCCAGGGTATTGTAGAGGAAATGGGGGTTAAACTGGGATTCCAGCTGCTTATTCTGAGAGATAGCCACCAGCTCTGTCATCCTCCTGTTGTTCTCCATCTGTCTCTTTAAGCTGTCTATGGTCTCATTCCAGGCCTCCGCAATGATCTTAAATTCATTGTCGCTGTCAATATGGATCACGCTGTCCAGCTGGCCTTCCCTGACCTGCCCCATGACCTCCAGTATGCGGTACAGATCCGCCGTCTTCTTCTCTGTCACTACCCTGGAGCTCACAAATACCCACACGGTCATGAGAGCCAGGGCCGTCACCACCAGGGCGCTGCAGATGGTCAGGGATACTACGATATTCTGGATATCTGATACCGAGTATACCTCAAACATCCCCCCGCAGACCGCCTGCCTGTCCGCCAGGTACATCTTCCCGTCATATGTCAGATAGCTTCCCGCCTGTTTTAACACAGGGCGTATCTGATTGCTGTCTGTCAGGAAAATGTAGCTGCTGTTAAAGAATACCCACCCAAAGCGGTCCACAATAATGGTTTGGGCATCCTGCTGGTCCATTGCGTTTAGGAACCGGCCGCTTCCAATGGAAAAGAGAACATACCCCTCCTGTCCCCGGTCAGACACAAGGCTTCTTCCCAGCACAATACTGCCCTCCTGATTTTTCCAGCCGTTCATAAGGCGCACGGCTGTCTCTCCCGGATGGCTTTCCATGGACTGGAAGATTCCCCAGGAAATATCGTCTTTGATATCCAGGTAATCCGGAAGGATCCGGCTGTTTGTCAGATACAGCTCCCTTTCCTTATCCAGGATATAAAAATCCGCTTCATAGCCCATCCGTCCCGCTGCCCGGTAAACACACTCAAACACCTGGGCCCGCTTTTCCTCATCCACAGGTCCCGCTGCCAGACCGGGGATGCGCGAGAGCTCTTTAAGGGCCTCCTCATAGCCGGAGATCACCTGCTCCAGCTTTCCTGCCACATAGCGGTTCTGCTCCAGATTGCTGCTCTTTCTGCCATGGATCAGGGCTGCCATAAAAAGGATGCCGCAGACAAGGGTAAACAGCACAGCAGGCACCACGGCATAGCCAAAGAACAGCCGCTGGAGCTCATCTCTGAAATATTTCTCCCGCTTCATTCGCCCGGCTCCTCTCTGTCTTCCCTGCCTGAGGCCTTTATGAACAGATCCATAAAATGCCTCTGCCACTCCTTCTTGTTCTGATTTACCACAGTCTCCTCATCATAGATCATATGAATGCTGTCCTTTGCCGGAAGATACTCCGCCTCCTTCACATCCACCCGCACAGACCGCCTGTTAAGCGTGGATGCGATCATAGCCTGGGCATCTCGCCCTGTCACAAAATCCACAAACTCCTTTGCCTCCTCCATATGGCCTGTCCCCTTTGCAATGCAGACCACATCGGGCTTTGAAATGACTCCCTCCTTCATATAGACCAGCCTGACCGGCCCATCCTCCTCTACATATCTGGCAGCTCCCTCCTCAAAGGTCAGTCCCACTGCAAACCGCCCTCTGGCCACTCCCTGGTAGACCTCGCTGGAGCTTTTTAGCAGCGTCCCATCCAGGTTTTCACAGAAGGCTTCCACATAATCCCATCCCTTTTCCGGCTCTCCTCCTCCCATGGCATAGAGCATGTTGATGAGATGCTCATAGGCCGAGGATGAGGTGGAGGGATTGCACATGGCGATCTTTCCCTTCAGCTCCGGCTTCAGGAGATCCTCATAGCCCTCGATCACAAGGCCGCCTGTCAGGTTGGTATTTACCATGATCACGCTGGGGATATCTGTAAAACGCGTCATACTGCCCTCTGTATTCTTAAATTCCTCCTGGACCATGGGTTCATTTTCGCTGATATATTGTTCAAAAAGCTCCTTTTTGGGAAGGTTGCTGGACAGGGACCCGCCCCAGAAAATGTCGCAGGCAGGCTCCTCGTGCTCTTCCACCATGGCAAGAAGCTCTCCGGTTCCCCCTGTCTGGACATATACCGGGATCCCTGTCTGTTCCTCAAACTCAGAGACGATCGGATTGATGAAATCCAGAGGGTGTGGACAGTAGATCACCAGCTCATTGTCAGAGGGAAGAACGGCCACTGCTCCATACGGACCCTTGCCCGGATCCCCTCCCCTCCCACAGGAGGCCAAAAACAGGACTGCCCCTGCTGTCAAGATCAAAAAAATGCCTGTTTGAAATAAATGTCGCTTCATACTGTTACCTGCATAAAAAAGAATCCTGCGGAGCATTTTGATTTTATAGGGAACGAAGTTTCCTATGAAATCAAAAAGGGAGGCAGATCCTCTGTGTGCAAGCACAACACAAAATCTGCCTCCGCGGTTTCTCTATTGGTCATTGCCTACCTGAACAGTTTAACCCTAAGCCTACAAAATGTAAACACCTTTCGGGTCAAAATCAAGGTATGCCTTTTCGCCCACCTCATAGATCCGCCTGTTGACCGGATTGTAATCGGTGATCTGGATCTCCATATCCCCCAGCATTACCTGGTAATACTGGTAAGCTCCCATAAAGGTGGACAGCGTCACGGTCACCTCCAAAATGCCTTTTTCCGCCAGGGTCACGCCCTCAGGACGGATGACAAGGGTGGCATTATCTCCTGCCTTTGCATCTGCAAAGTTGTTGACCTCCAGCTGCTCTCCCACCACATCGATGACAGCCTTGCCTCCGGAAGCAGACATCACCTTTGCATCCAGGAAGTTGGCCTCTCCGATGAAATCTGCCACGAATTTGGATGACGGATGGTAGTAGATCTCCCTTGGAGTTCCGATCTGCTCCACCTTGCCCTTGCTCATGATGATGATCTTATCAGAAATGCTCATGGCCTCGGACTGGTCGTGGGTAACGTAGATGGCGGTGATCCCCACCTTCTGCTGGATCTTGCGGATCTCTGTTCTCATTGTCACGCGCAACTTTGCATCCAGGTTGCTTAAGGGCTCGTCAAAGAGCAGTACGCTGGGCTCGATCACCAGGGCTCTCGCCAATGCCACTCGCTGCTGCTGGCCGCCGGAGAGCTGGTTTGTCATACGTGATTCCATTCCCTCCATCTCCACCAGCTTCAGGATGTTCATGACCCGCTCCTTGATCTCATCCTTCGGCACCTTGCGGATCTTAAGGCCATAGGCAACATTGTCAAATACATTGTAATGGGGAAGCAGCGCATAGCTCTGGAACACCATGGCCGTATCCCTCTTGTTGGGAGTCAGGCTGTTAATGGCCTCATCCCCTAAGTAGATCTCTCCCTCATCCGGGCTCTCAAAGCCTGCGATCATGCGCAGGGTCGTAGTCTTGCCGCAGCCGGAGGGGCCAAGCAGAGTCACGAAGGAACCGGGCTCAATATCCAGGGTGGTATCCTGCACTGCATAGAACTCCTTCCCTGTCTTCGGATCTGTATATATCTTTGAAATATGCTCCAGGCGGACGCCCTTTTTCTGTTTTTCCATCACTTAACCTCCTAATCTTCCTTTATCTTCCGGCTGACGCCAAAGAACTTCATCATCGTATTCATGATCAGAACCGCTCCGTATGTGATCACGATCAGCACCGTAGCATAGGCGCAGGCCACGCCGTAGTTGCCCTTTTCCGCCTGCTCATTGATCTGGCAGGTGATCAGCAGGAAATCTGGTGTTACCAGCAGGATGATGGCGGAAATAGCGGTGATGCTCCGCACAAAGGCTGTTACCAGGCCGCTGAAGAAGGAGTCCTTGATCAGCGGCAGGGTGACTGTCATAAACACCTTTGCAGAGTTGGCACCCATATCATAGGCGGATTCCTCGATGGATTTATCGATCTGGCGCAGGGCGGAAATACCGCTTCTGGTGCCTGTGGGGAGGCTTCGAACGATAAATACGATGATCAGGATCAGCCCGGTTCCGTAAAGACTGCTTAAGATCCCTGAGCGGAACAGGCCGTTTGCATAGCCGCGGATATATCCAATACCGAGTACGGTACCTGGCACTGCCATTGCCAGCATGGATACAAACTCGATAAAGCCCTTTGCCTTGAATTTCTTCTTTACAACAAGATAGGAAATTACCATGGAAAGGAAGGCAGTAAGCGGAGAAGCAATAAGAGACAGCACGAAAGAGTCCTTAAATGCCTTGAGTCCGCTGGTCTTAAACATGTACTGGAACCATTTCAGGCTCAGACTATAGTCTCTGCCCCAGAGAGTGAACAGCGCCCCAAAGGGAACCATGATGTACATTAAAAGTACGAAGGCTGCTACCAGACCGCAGAAGATCGTCAGCGGAACAGTCACGCTCTTGTCCTCAATGAGCATCCTCATGCGGGAGGCTTTACCTGTGAGAGTTGCAGCTGTCTTCTTCTCCAGATAATACTTCTGGATCAGGAACAGCACAACGGTCAGGGATAAGAGCACAACAGACATGGCCGCTGCTCCTGTGGAGTCATAGGCTCCTGTTACCTGCAGGTAAATGGTGGTGGCCAATGTATCGTAGGAGCCTCCGATCAGCATGGGGTTTGCGAAATCAGCCACAGACTCGATGAAGGTTACGAGAAACGCATTTCCCAATCCCGGAAGGAGCAGGGGGAAGGTCACGCTGGTGAATACCTTCCATCTGGTAGCTCCCATATCCCTGGTGGCCTCCTCCAAAGAAGGATCGATGTTTTTCAGGAGTCCCTTTAACATCAGATAGCACACAGGGAAAAAGGTCAGTGTCTGCACGATGGCAATGCCCTTCAAGCCATAAACATTGGAATCGTAGATCCCCAACAGGGAACGTGTGATGATGCCGCTGCGTCCAAACAGCATGATCATGGAAAGAGATAACACAAAGGGCGGTGATACTACCGGAAGCATGGATACCAGCCCGAACAGCTTCTCCAGCACCTTAGTCTTCAGCTTTACATAGACCTCCACATAGGCAAACAACAGGCCGATGGCCGTGGACGCCAGCCCTGTGATAAAGCCTAATACCAGGGTGTTTTTAAATGCATTCTGGAAACGCTCCAGGCTCAGTACCCGCTTGAACACATCGAGGGTGATCCTTCCCTCCGCATAAAAGCTGTCCACCAGCAGCATGAGGAGCGGATACAGGATAAACAATGCCAAAAATACCAACAGCACCACGATCATGCTCACCAGTATGGGGTCTGAGAAAAATTTCTTGCGCTCCAGTTCAGCGCTCTGTCTTCTGGCCACAACAAGGCCCCCTTCCTTTTTACTTACTTGTAAAGAAAATGCTGCGTAATGTTTTGATATCCATTACGCAGCACTCATTTATACCCTTTTCAAATCAGCTTGGCTGCTTTGCTGCTTCGCAGCTTTCGGGAGCCGCAAACTCCGCTACAGCTGCGCTTTATTCGGTCTTGAAACGGCTGGAGTCTGCGCTGTCTGCGGAGCTTCCTAATGCCTCAAAGAAGTCTTCTACGTACTTCGCGCTGTTTGCCTTTGCATCCTCGAAATCGTAATCAATAGTGTTGTTCATATCAAGTCCGAACTTTTCAGCTTCCTCTGGCTGTGCTGCATTGCTCAGTACCAGGAACTGATAGGAACCGTTCTCCTTTGCGTGGTCTACGCAGTCAGGAGACAGAGCATACTCGATCCACAGCTTAGCTGCGTTTGGATGAGTGCATCCGTTGAAGATAGCAGTTGCGCCTACCTCGAAGGAGGTGCCGTCCTCAGGTACTATTAACTGGATGTTGTCATAGCCCTGAAGGATCTGGTAAATGCCGTCATGCAGGAAACCGATACCGATCACACACTCGCCTGGGCCAACCATCTTAGATGGGCCGGAACCGGACTTTGTGTACTGTGCAATGTTTGCATCCAGCTTCTTGAAGTACTCCATAGCCTCGTCATGACCTTTCATCTGGATCATGGTGTTGATCACCAGCTTTGCTGTGCCGGCTGTATTTGGGTTAGACAGCATGATCAGGTCCTTGTACTCTTCCTTTGTCAGGTCGTCCCATGTCTTAGGAGCTTCCAGTCCCAGACGCTCTAACTCCTCGGTGTTCACCATAAAGCCCAGGATGCCCTTGTAGATGCCGTACCAGCAGTTGGTCGGATCCTTGTAATCCTCGCTGATCAGATTTACCGCATTCATAGCCTCGTATTCCATTAACAGGCCATCTGCAACTGCTTCATTGTAAGGATCTGTTGTGCCGCCGAACCATACGTCAGCAGATGGTTTTCCGGCTTCCTCGGAAATCTTTGTGTAAACCTCAGATGTGGAAAGTCTCTGGAACTTTGTCTTGATCCCATAGAGCTTTTCAAAGTTCTGGCAGGCTGCTGATAAATACTCCTCCTCGCAGGAGCCGTATACGGTCAGCTCGCCCTCTGCCTTTGCAGCTTCGATCAGCGCATCCATGCCGCCGGCTGCCTCTGTCTCAGCAGCTGCTTCACTCTCGCCCTCAGCAGGAGCCTCTGCGGCAGCGGCTGTGGTGGCAGGTGCAGCTGTGGTAGCGGGAGCCTCTGATTTGCCTCCGCAGGCAGTCATGCTGAGTGCCATGGTGCATGCTAACAAAAGTGCTAGTTTTTTCTTCATAATAATACCCCTCCAATCTTTTCTGGTGTTTTCATTTTACCAGAAAGCCGGAGGGGGAAAAACTGTTTTTTAGGTAATAATGTCGTAATTTCTGAACTTGTCCCGTATTTTTTTGTCAGTTATGTCACTGCACCCAGGAGCCATCCGCTCCCACCTTGCAGCCGTCAGGAGTGGTGGTGTTTGTAAGCATAGCCCCGTCGCTTCCCAGGTAGAACCACTTGCCGGTCTCCTGGACCTGGGCCCAGTAGTTCTTTGCCATAGCTCCGTTGGAGCGCAGGTAATACCAGGTTCCGCCCACCTGGCGCCAGCCCTTTGCCATATATCCGTCTGCATCAAACCAGTAGGACTCGCCGTCAGCGCTTATCCACTCGTTTGAAGCCTTTGTGCCGTTGTCCTTTATATAATGCCATTTATCGCCGTCCTTTACCCAGCCTCTCGCGCTGGATACGCCAGGGTCGCCTGCTGTCCCGGCGGTTCCTGTAACGGTGCTGGCTCCTGCTGTGCCCGCAGCGGCCGTTCCTGTGGCACCTGTTCCTGCAGCGCCTGTTCCCGTTCCTGCTGAACCAGCCCCTGAAATTCCGTTCGCTGCCGCCAGCTCAAAACCGTAGTCAAACAGGGCCTTTGTATCTGTATAATGGGTGGACTTGCTCTTCATGATGACGGCTATGAGCCTTACGCCGTCCTTTTCCGCCGCTGTCACCAGGGTATTCCCGGCCTTGGAGGTATAGCCTGTCTTTCCGCCGATAATGCCCGGATAATAGCGGGAATCATTGGGATTTAACATTTTGTGGCCTATGGTGACGGTCAGGCCGGAGGGGTTGTTCTTTGTAGCAGGAAGGGTGTAGGTTCTGGTGGATGCCACGGTTTTTACCGTATCATTCTGAAAGGCCGCCCTGGCGATCAGAGCCATGTCGTGAGGCGTAGTATAATGCTGCTCGTCATTCAGGCCGTGCGGATTGGTAAAATGAGTATTTGTACAGCCTAAGGACACTGCCTTCGCGTTCATCATATCCGCAAAAGCCCCATTGCTCCCGGCCACATGTTCTGCTAAGGCATTGCCCACCTCATTGGCTGATTTTAGCAGCAGAGCATAGAGACACTCCCGGACAGTCATGGTGTCTCCCTCCGCCATCTTGATGGAAACAGCCCCTGACTCCAGGTTAGTGGTGGCTGTGGCAGAAAAGGTGACTGTATCGTCCAGGCTGCATTTTTCTGCCACAAGCAGGGCGGTCATGAGCTTTGTGATGCTGGCCGGATAGAACTGTGTTTCCCCGTTCTTTGCGTAGAGGACCGCACCTGTGGCGCTGTCCATGAGCACAGCGCCCTCTGCCTCAATAGCGGGCTGGCTGATCTCAGAGCCTGCGGCAGTCCCGGCTGTATCGGCGCCGCCCAGGCCTGTTCCAGCTGTTCCCGGCTGGCTGTTTGCGGCAGTTCCTGATCCCGCGTTCCCTGACGGACTGATACCCGCAGTTCCTGCTCCGCTGCCTCCTGACGGACTGACGCCCGCCCCGGCGCTGCTGCTCGTTCCTCCCGGTCCCTCAGAGGAGACCCCCTCGCCTGCACCTCCTGGGGATACCGTGCTTCCTGCCTGGTCCAGAGGCGTTATCGTGATCTGACTCCCGTAAGCTGCTGTGGAAAAGGCCAAAACTGCCGCTGTACTTATACAAAGGAATGGTTTCCATTTTTTCCATTTCATGTTTTTTCTCTCCTCGTTCACAGATATCTTCCCAAATTATACCATAGTCCTCCACAGCAAAACATATCTATTTCTGACAATAACCTTACAATTTTTCTAACTGTTCAGAACGGCGGGAAAACAGGCGAAAAAAGCTGTGTTAAGCTTGCTTATAAGCAGCTTCTTCCGTCTGTTTTTACATCAGAGGTTCTGAATAGTTGCCAATTTTTCCAAATAATCCTTCACGATCATCAGCTCATCCATGTAGATACAGTTGGGGATCGTACCCTTTTCCACAGCCTCCTCACATTCCTCCAGACTTATCCACATAACAGACTCCACTTCTTCTACCTGGAGTTCAAGATTGTCTGCATCCACGGGTTTATCATAGACATAGACCGCACTGATCTCCCTGTCCTTAAACATATGCCCGTAAAACATTTCCTCCATATATCCCCCGTGAAAGCCTGCAAAGGCCAGATCCCCGGCCTCTGCCTCAATCCCCAGCTCCTCCTTCAGCTCACGGACAGCCGTCTCCAGAAAGCCGTCTCCTGCCTGGACATGGCCTGCAGAGGAGATGTCATAGCAGCCCGGATAGGAGTCCTTATTCCTGCTGCGTTTCTGAAGGAGCAGGTCAAAGCCCCCCGCTTCCCTCCTTCTGGCAATCCAGGTATGGGCTGTTCCATGGAGGTCTCCGTCCCGGTGCACCAGGGTCCGCTCTCTCACCTGCCCGGTCACATTTCCAGCCTCATCCCGGATATCAAACAGCTCCAGCCTGCGCCCATCCAGAACAGCCTCTTTTAGCCGGTCGCCATTGTAGGAGAGCTTTAAGGAGAAGAATGGGACATCCTCATTTAAAAGACGGAAGAAAATCTTATCTCCCTCCCAGAGGTTCAGCTTCAGCACCTCCTCCTTCTTTACCCACTCCAGCACGCCTTCATTGCAGTCCGCCATCTCTCCCTCATATTTGTCCGCAGTATAAAGACACATGTATTCCGTAGGCCAGCCCTCTGCCATAAAGGTCACAAGGCCCCGGAACCGGTAGGAGGTCAGCGTAAGGCCGGTCTCCTCCTTTGCCTCCCGCAGCAGGCATTCCTCTGGGCTTTCTCCCTCCTCAAAGTGGCCTCCAATGCCGATCCATTTGTCCTTATTCACATCATGCTTCTTGCTCACCCTGTGGAGCATCAGATAAGCGCCGTCCCGCTCAATATAGCACAGAGTCGTCATCCTCGATTTTTCCATCTCTTCCTCCATATAGAATCCGGCAAAAAAGAGGATGCCGCAGATCGCAGCATCCCCATCTCTGTCAGATATTACTCATCGATTGAATAGTTTGGAGCTTCCTTCGTGATATGGATATCGTGAGGATGACTTTCCTTCAGGGAGGCGGCAGAGATCTTCACAAATCTTGCAGTCTCCTGGAGAGTCTTGATATCCTTTGCTCCGCAGTATCCCATACCGGCTCTTAAGCCGCCCAGCAGCTGGAATACCGTATCCTCCACCAGGCCTTTGTAAGCCACACGGCCCTCAACGCCCTCCGGCACAAGCTTTTTGGCATCGTTCTGGAAGTATCTGTCCTTGCTTCCGTTCTCCATCGCTGCGATGGAGCCCATTCCGCGGTATACCTTGTACTTACGTCCCTGATACAGCTCAAAGGTGCCTGGGCTCTCATCGCATCCTGCAAAGATGCTGCCCATCATACAAACGCTGCCGCCTGCTGCGATCGCCTTTGTAACATCACCGGAATACTTGATGCCGCCGTCTGCAATGATCGGAATGCCATACTCCTTTGCCACGCTGTAGCAATCCATAACAGCAGATACCTGAGGAACACCGATGCCTGCAACCACACGTGTGGTACAGATGGAACCAGGTCCGATACCAACCTTTACACAGTCTGCTCCAGCCTTGATCAGCGCCTTTGTAGCCTCCCCTGTTGCCACATTTCCTGCAACTACCTGAAGTCCTGGGAATGCATCCTTTATCATCTTTACACAGCGCAGCACATTGGCAGAATGTCCATGAGCGGAATCCAGTACGACAACGTCCACCTTTGCCTTTACCAGAGCTTCCACACGCTCCAGAACATTCGCGGTGATGCCCACGCCTGCACCGCACAGCAGACGTCCCTGTTCGTCCTTTGCGGACAGTGGATACTTGATCTGCTTCTCAATATCCTTGATGGTGATAAGGCCCTTCAAATTGAAATCATCATCAACAATGGGAAGCTTTTCCACTCTCGCCTTTGCCAAAATGGCCTTTGCTTCCTTTAAGGTAACTCCCTCTTTTGCTGTTACCAGATTCCGGGAGGTCATGCACTCCTTAATGGGGCGGTCAAAATCCTCCTCAAACTTCAGATCACGGTTGGTTATGATACCCACCAGCTTTTTTCCTTCTGTGATCGGAACACCGGAAATACGGAACTTTGCCATCAAGTCATTGGCATCCTTTAAGGTGTGCTCCGGAGAGAGGAAGAAGGGATCTGTGATAACACCGTTTTCAGAACGCTTTACGCGGTCAACCTCTTCTGCCTGGGCCTCAATCGACATATTTTTATGGATAATACCGATACCGCCTTGTCTTGCCATGGCGATTGCCATGCGGTGCTCTGTCACTGTATCCATACCAGCACTCATCAATGGAATATTCAGTTTGATCGTTTTTGTCAGATAGGTGGTCAGATCCACCTGGTTGGGAATCACTTCGGAATAAGATGGCACCAGAAGCACGTCATCAAAAGTAATTCCGTCGCCGATAATTGTACCCATTGAAATTTCCTCTCTTTCTGCCTGTTGGCTTTGATTTTATTTTCCCTCTTTGTTATTAGTATCTTATACTAGCAAATTTTCCAGAGCTTGTCAAATGCTATACGCGGGAAATATTCATTGAATTTACTTATAAGGTTCATGAGCCGTTCTAATAGAAAAGCCCCCCACTTATCCGGGAGACTTTTGATGTTTGACAGGCTATACGAGCATCTTGCTGGGGAAGCTGCGGCGCATGGCAGATATCATTTTTTCGTTTGGCTCAATGAGCACCTTCATGTGTTCTGAGCCCTTTTGATAGATCACTGCATAGACCTTCGCGCCCTTCTGCCCGGAGGAATAATCCTGCACCTTGATGCCTGCACTCTCATAATCCTTCAATTTATAGGAATCTGCAGGAGCGATGAACTGGATATCTGCTTTCTCACAGTCAAATGCCTTTTTCCGTCTGGCACGGCCCATGATGCGGTCAATGCGGAGGCCGCCCTCAGCGAAAAGATATTCATATTCAATACTCAAATTAATGAATAAAAAGTATGCCGCAATGGCTGCCAGAGTCATAAATACAACGCCCAAAACTGTCCGCAGGGCGGAAAAGACTGACAGCACCACAACAATAACGATCAGTACCTTTGCCGGCAGGGCATAAACGGGATCCTTGCGTTTTACCAGCCATTCTACGTAATTTTCTTCCATGGGTTCTTCTCCGTTCTTTCCTTGTTTTCAAGCATTGCTGCTTTTTACAGATAGTATACTACATTCTCCTCCACTTTTCCAGTATTTTGGCTTTAAACAGGAACCAATCTGCACATACCTCAATACTATAACATCAAGAAGGATTCTCTCTTAGAGTCTGTTATGAGGTGTTTTGATATATGAAGAATATCTATTGTCTTAGCGATATAAGGCCCGGAGAAAGCGTCCGGGTGAAGGAGCTGGTGGCTACAGGGAGTATGAGGAGACGCTTTCTGGATATCGGACTGGTAAAGGATACAAGGGTGGAATGCCTGGCAAAAAGTCCTGCCGGAGATCCGGGGGCTTACCTGATCCGGGGAGCTGTGATCGCCATACGCGACCAGGACTGCCAGGGTATTCTGGTGTATTGAAAGGAGCCTGATATGGGACTGACAGCCAGCTCCACCGGGATGAATGCCCTTGATTCCGGACTGGAGATCAAAAAACGAACGCCCAAAGATAAAGTGGTTGCCATTGCCGGCAATCCCAATGTAGGGAAAAGCACGTTATTTAACAGTCTTACAGGCTCCAGCCAGCATACGGGGAACTGGCCCGGAAAGACCGTTTCCAATGCCCAGGGCTGCTGTGAAACTGCTTCCCACAGCTATGTATTCGTGGATATTCCGGGAACCTATTCCCTTATGGCCCATTCGGCGGAGGAGGAAGTGGCCCGGAATTTTATCTGTTTTGGAGAAAGGGACGCTGTGGTGGTTGTCTGTGATGCCACCTGTCTGGAGCGGAACTTAAATCTTGTCTTACAGACCATGGAAATCTCCCAAAATACCATGATCTGCGTAAATCTTCTGGATGAGGCAAAAAGAAAGCACATTTCCATTGACCTTGAAAAGCTCTCTAATCTTTTGAAGGCTCCCGTAGCAGGAACCATTGCCAGAAAGAAAAAGACCCTTCATCATATGATGACAGAGCTGGATCACCTGATGGACTCCCCGAAGGGCTCCTACTTTCACGTGGAATACTGTCCTGCCCTGGAGGAGGCCATTGCCCTCTCCCAGCCGGCCATTGAGCGGTGCCTCTCCTCTGCCTCCTTGCGCCGCTGCCTGAACCCGCGCTGGCTGGCCTTAAAGCTTTTGGAGGGAGATCCCTCCCTTCTTCTGGAGCTTGAGCATTTCCTGGGAAAGGATATTCTGAAGGATGAGGCAGTGGCAGAGGGCCTTTCAAAGGCCAGGGCCTTCCTGGAGGATCAGGGCATTTTCAGGGAACAGCTAAAAGACAGGATCGTCCAGGGACTCGTTGCCTGCGCGGAACGTCTGGCAAAGGAAACCGTCCATTTCCATGAGCCTGGCTACAATGAGCGCGACAGAAAGCTGGACCAGATATTGACCAGCCGCCTGACCGGCTATCCCATTATGGCAGGGCTGCTGGCCTTGGTCTTCTGGCTGACGATCACAGGGGCAAACTATCCCTCCCAGCTGTTATCCCATTTTCTGTTTGGAATACAGGACTGGCTGACAAAATGCTTTCAGGCAGCGGGCGCGCCTGAGTGGCTCCACGGGATGCTGGTGCTGGGCGTCTACCGGGTCCTGGCCTGGGTGGTATCTGTCATGCTTCCTCCCATGGCGATCTTCTTCCCCTTGTTTACTCTTTTAGAGGATTCCGGCTATCTGCCCCGCATTGCCTTTAACCTGGATAAACCCTTCCAGCGCTGCCATGCCTGTGGGAAGCAGGCCCTCAGTATGTGTATGGGTTTTGGCTGCAATGCAGCCGGGATCGTGGGCTGCCGCATTATCGACTCCCCCAGAGAGAGGCTGATCGCCATGATCACCAACAGCTTTGTGCCCTGCAACGGACGATTTCCCACCCTTATTGCCATCATATCCATGTTTTTTGTGGGGACTGCAGGCGGCCTTCTGCCCTCCGTTCTCTCAACCCTTATACTGACTGCCTTTATCCTCTTAGGTATTGCCATGACATTTCTGGTGTCAAGGCTTCTTTCCCTGACAGTCCTGAAGGGGATCCCCTCCTCCTTCACCCTGGAGCTTCCTCCCTACCGCAGACCCCAGATCGGGAAGGTTATCGTGCGCTCCATCTTTGACCGCACGCTGTTTGTTCTGGGGCGGGCCGCCTCCATCGCTGCCCCGGCAGGACTGCTCATCTGGCTTATGGCAAATGTCACTGCGGGCAATATGACCCTGCTGGCCCATTGTGCCGCTTTTCTCGATCCCTTTGGAAAGCTGATAGGGCTGGACGGCGTTATCCTCATGGCCTTCATCCTTGGACTCCCTGCCAATGAGATCGTACTTCCTATTATTATCATGGCTTATATGGCCCAGGGAACCATTGTGGAGTTTGACAGCCTCACAGAGCTGAAGGCCCTGCTGACAGCCAACGGCTGGACCTGGCTCACCGCCGTCAATACCATGCTGTTCTCCCTCATGCACTGGCCCTGCTCCACCACCCTTATGACGATCCACAAGGAGACGGGAAGCTTCAAATGGACTGCAATATCCCTTCTCGTTCCTGCTGCCTGCGGCATTGTGCTCTGTATGGGCGTTGCGGCTGCGGCACGCACCCTGGGCTTTTGACTATGAACGTTCGGGTAATCCACGGCATATGGGCATAGAAAAATCCCGCCTGCCTACAATGAGGCAGACGGGACTGTTTTATTTCATCCTTTATGAATAGATTAATACATACCGCCCATATCAGGTGCAGCCGGAGCAGCCGGAGCCGGCTCCTTGATGTTTGCTACTACGGACTCGGTTGTCAGCAGGGTGGATGCTACGCTGTTTGCATTCTGCAGTGCGCTTCTTGTTACCTTTACAGGATCCAGGATGCCTGCCTCGATCATGTCAACATACTCTTCCTTGTAAGCGTCAAAGCCCTGGCCTACTGCGGACTCTTTTACCTTGTTTACGATAACGGAGCCTTCCAGGCCTGCGTTTGCTGCGATGTGGAACAGAGGAGCCTCCAGAGCCTTTAAGATGATCTTAGCGCCGGTCTTCTCATCGCCCTCCAGGCTGTCTACTACCTTCTGTACGTCGGAAGCAGCGTGTACGTATGCGGAGCCGCCGCCTGCAATGATGCCTTCCTCAACTGCTGCTCTTGTTGCATTCAGAGCATCCTCCATGCGGAGCTTTGCTTCCTTCATCTCTGTCTCAGTAGCTGCGCCTACACGGATAACTGCTACGCCGCCAGCCAGCTTAGCCAGACGCTCCTGCAGCTTCTCTCTGTCGAAATCAGATGTGGTCTCGCCGATCTGCTTGCGGATCTGTGCAACTCTTGCTGCAATGTTGTCCTTATCGCCCATACCGTCTACAATGATGGTATTCTCCTTCTGAACCTTTACGGACTTTGCACGGCCCAGCATCTCCATGGAAGCATCCTTTAACTCAAGGCCAACCTCCTCAGAGATCACAGTACCGCCAGTCAGGATAGCGATATCCTGCAGCATTTCTTTTCTTCTGTCGCCGTAGCCAGGAGCCTTAACAGCAACAACATTGAAGGTACCTCTTAACTTATTTACGATCAGAGTGGTAAGAGCCTCGCCCTCTACATCCTCAGCGATGATAAGAAGTCTTGCGCCCATCTTTACGATCTGCTCTAATACCGGCAGAAGATCCTGGATATTGGAGATCTTCTTGTCTGTGATCAGCACGTACGGATCATCCAGGTTTGCTTCCATCTTATCCATATCGGTGCACATATAAGCGGACAGGTAGCCTCTGTCGAACTGCATTCCTTCTACCAGGTCAAGCTCTGTCTTCATGGTCTTGGACTCTTCGATGGTAATAACGCCGTCCTTGGAAACCTTCTCCATAGCGTCTGCTACCATAGCGCCTACCTCATCATCAGAAGCAGAAATAGCTGCTACTCTTGCGATCTGGTCCTTGCCGCTGATCGGCTTGCTCATAGCCTTGATAGCCTCAACTGCTGCATCGGTAGCCTTCTTCATGCCCTTTCTCAAAACGATCGGGTTAGCGCCTGCTGCCAGGTTCTTCATACCTTCGTTTACCATAGCCTGTGCCAGAACGGTTGCTGTGGTGGTTCCGTCGCCTGCTACATCGTTTGTCTTGGAAGCAACTTCCTTGATCAGCTGTGCGCCCATGTTCTCAAATGCGTCTGCCAGCTCGATCTCCTTTGCAATGGTAACACCGTCGTTTGTGATCAGCGGTGCGCCAAAGGACTTATCCAGAACAACATTGCGTCCCTTCGGTCCCAGGGTAACACGTACGGTATCTGCTAACTGATTTACGCCTGCCTCTAATGCCTTGCGGGCGTCTACGCCATATTTAATCTGCTTTGCCATGATAATCAACCTCCAAATTTATGTTCTATAAAATATCATCATTCTCACTTGGTTCCGAAAGGGAAACCGTAAAATAAGCCTTTACTCAACAACAGCCAGAATATCGCTCTGCTTTACGATCACATACTTTTCATTGTCCAGCTCAACCTCTGTGCCGGAGTACTTGGAATAGATCACCTTATCGCCAGCCTTCACCTGCATGGTAACTTCCTTGCCCTCTACTACTCCGCCCGGGCCTACTGCAATAACCTCTGCCTGCTGCGGCTTTTCCTTTGCTGCTCCCGGAAGGACGATACCGGACTTTGTGGTCTCCTCAGCTACTAACTGCTTTAAAACAACCTTGTCAAACAATGGAACTAACTTCATGTCTAAATTCCTCCTTGCAATTCATTCTTGTTTTCTTTCTCAAAAAGCATCCCTGCTTCTTCTGTGTTTCTTTTGCTCACAATGTATGTTATATCATCTATTATTAGCACTGTCAAGAGTTGAGTGCTAATTTCTTGTATTTTTATCCTTTTTTTATTTTTTATTGTTTCTTTTTTTTTCCATTCGTATTACAATAATAACAATAAGGTATACTATGAAAAATGCCTTTATTTTATGCACGGAGCAGGGCCGCGAAGAGCCCGGTGTATGGGATATGGCTATTATGAAAGGGGTTTTTGGTATGGCAAAAAAAGGTTTGGGTAAGTTCGTTGCATTTGCAGCAATCGCAGGAGCAGCCGCTGCCGGCGTTTCCTATGTACTCCAGTATAAGACCTTCCACAAGGAACTGGAAAAGGATTTCAGGGAATTTGAAGAGGACGAGGAGGAGGATTCCCAGGAGAATGAAGAAGACCATTCCTTTGATCCCCGCAAGCTGAACCGCAATTACATCTCCCTGGCATCCAGCAGGGATGAGTTTAAGGTTGCGGCAAAGGATATTGCCCAGGCTACCAAAAACGTACTGAAGGACGCCGGGACTCTCTTTTCCGATACTGCCCATGAGGCTGTTTCCGCAGCAGTTGACACCGCTCACCTGGCCATCAACACCATGAAGACCAAAAAGGACGAATTGATGGAGAGCCGTGCAGAGGGCAAGAGGGAGGATGACTCCGATCTCTTCGAGGATGAGGGCTTCCTGGACGATGATTACGTAGATGATGAGGACCTCTATGATTATGCCCGCATGGAGGGCGGTGACTCTGAGGAGGGCCGCAGGTTCCGCACAGGAACACCCCATGAGGAAGACTACAGCAGCGACCTGATGGAGGAGGCTCCCGCCGAAAAGCCGGCACCTGCCCCCGCTCCGTCCGCAGCAGAAGAGCAGGAAACTCCTGCTGTGCCTGAAGCCAGTGCAGAAGAAGAACCTGCTGCAAAAGAGACTACGGTCATTGAGGAGGATACGATGGAATAGGAGATTCCAATCCCTATTCCTCCCACACTAATATATTCTTCCACATATCAAGGGCCGCCTGCTCCTCTGACAGGATGTAGGCATGGCCCTTGTTTTCTTTTGAAAGAAGCTGGTATTCCTTCTCCTCCTCCAGATAAGCCCACCGGTCATCCAGCTCCACAACGCCCGCTCTCACTGTCATATGAAAGCGTGAGCCTTCTCCTCCCGTGCTCTCGCAGGTGATCTCACCCTCCATCTTGTCTTTGCTGAACATCCCTGACTTGCAGACAGACTCTGCCTCCCCGGCAGGTGCTTTTTCATAATAGCAGTAGCCCGTGCGTCCCATTCCTTCCATTTTCCCCTGCTCCCATAATCCCTGGGAATAGTCATATCTGGGGGCATCCAGATTCACTGTTTGGAGAACCTCACACCGCCCCTCTGGCCGCCCGTCCTTAAAATTGCCGTAAAAAAGGCAGGAGGGCTTTATGAACACCAATCCCTTGCCCTCTATGTCCGCCTTCAGCATTTCCCCATCCCAGAGATAGCGCTGTCCATCCATTGTCTCATAGATCAGGCTGACAAGGGTCTCCTGCTCCTTTTCCATGATTTCTGCAGCTGCCTTCAGCCTTCCCTGGTCCAGTGCTTCGGATAGCTCCTTGAGAATCTCAGACTGACCTTTCTCCAGCACAGGCACCTCCTGAGAAAGGCTCTCTTCTGTCTCTACAGCTTCTTCTGCCTGCCCGGCATCCCTATTGGAACCCGTTGTCCCTCCGGCACAGCCCTGTAAGCCCAGAGCAAGAGCCAGCACCAGAATGGGGATCCGGTTTCTTCTATTATTATATTGTCCTGTCACAGCCTTCCTACCTTCCTTTCCGCTTTCCGTTTTCCATATCTCACTGCTGCAGCCAGGCTTTCTTTAACAGGCGGCAGCCCCGGTCAATATCCTTTTCGCTTAAATTCGCATAACCTAAGAGCACAGTGGAAGAGCTCTTATTTTCTTTTGTGTCAATAAAATAATCTGACATGCCATAGACCTTCACTCCGGCCTCCGCCGCCTTCTCCACTAACTGCTTCTCCGTCATTCCCTTAAGGTGGGTCAGCAGTACATGGAGCCCCGCATATTCCCCGCCCATGGAAAAAAAGGGCTCCAGCTCTTTGAGTCCGCTCAGCAGCGCGTCATGCTTTCCTTTATAAATTGCCCGCATCCTGTTCAGATGGCGCTCATAATATCCCTGAGTGATGAACTGATACAAAATATGCTGGTCGATCCTGGATACGGTGGAGGAAAAAAAGCCGGCCTTTTCCCTGTACAGAGAGACCAGGGGCTCCGGAAGCACCATAAAGCCCACACGGATGGCAGGGGCAATGGAATTGGAAAATGTCCCCATATAGATCACCCTGCCTCCCATGTCCATGCCCTGAAGGGCTGGGATCGGTTTTCCCTTGTAGCGGAATTCACTGTCGTAATCATCCTCGATCAGATACCGCCTGCTTCCCCTGTAGGCCCAGCTTAAAAGCTCCTGGCGGCGCGCCACAGGCATGACGATCCCTGTGGGATACTGGTGGGACGGCATCACATAGGCGATATCTGCCCTGCTGGCCTCCAGGCGCTTCAGCTCCATGCCGTACTTATCCATCTTAACGGGAATCACCTTATGGCCCTGCCCGCAAAATACTCTGTAGGCCTGCTTGTAAGTGGGATTTTCCATTGCAATGGACATTTCCCGGCCCAAAAGCCTGGAGAGGAGCAGAAGAAGATATTCATTTCCGGCGCCGATAATGATCTGCTCCGGCGAACAGTTCACCCCTCTGGCAGAGTGGAGGTAATCTCCTATGGCCATGCGGAGTGCCCGTTCCCCCTGGGTATCTCCCGCTGCAAACATCTCCTTATTGTCATCCACCAGCGTGTTCCGGCTGATCTTCCGCCAGGTATTAAAGGGAAAGCTGTCAAGGTCAATGCCGCGGGGAGAAAAGTCCACCTGGTAGGACCGTTCCTCCTCCTTCTTCTGGGCGAACACCGCTGTCTCCTTCTGCTTTACCTCCAGCAGCTCATCGATCTTGCACACAAAATAGCCCCTGCACGGAAATGCCTCTATATAGCCCTCCGACAGGAGCTGGTCATAAGCCATCTGGCTGGTGCTGCGGCTGACCTTCAGGTTCTGGGCCAGCACCCTGGTGGAGGGAAGCCTGCTCCCTGCCTCCAGTCTGCCTTTTCTGATATCATTTTTAATATATTCATAAATCTGCTCGTAAAGCGGGCAGTCTGACTGGCTGTCAATGGGCACCATCAGCTCCATCCTCTGTATCTCCTTCCGCAAACTGGCATCACAAATCGGCTCATTCTATTGCTTTTTCATAATACCAAATGCACAATTTGCTGTCAACTGACATGTCCTCTGATATGGCTTTGTCGGCGGTTCACGGCTTTTCCGAAGCACAAAAACGGATGGGCATTCTGCATACCCATCCGATACGTTTGCTTTTCTATCTCTTATTTTTTTGGAAGCTTAAAGGAGCTCTTTAAGGAAACAATGCGGTTAAACACAGGCGCTCCCTCTCTGCTGTCCTTGCAGTCCGCACAGAAATATCCGTTTCTCACAAACTGGAAGCTGTCATAGGCCTTGGCCTCTGCCAGAGCAGGCTCCGCATAGCAGTCCGTGAGGACTGTCAGGGAATTAGGATTTAAGTTCAGGGTGCCGTCTGCATTCAGCTTGCCTTTTTCCTCATCCACGATGTTCTCGTACAGGCGGCATTCCACCTTCTTTGCAGTGGGCACAGCCACCCAGTGGATGGTTCCCTTTACCTTGCGCCCCTCAAAGCCGGAGCCGCTCTTTGTCTCCGGGTCATAGGTGCCGTGTACAACAGTAACATTGCCGTCCGCGTCCTTCTCACAGCCTGTGCATGTCACGAAGTAGGCGCCCATGAGGCGTACCTCATTGCCTGGGAACATGCGGAAATATTTCTTCGGAGGCTCCTCCATAAAGTCCTCCCGCTCAATGTAAAGCTCACGGCCAAAGGGAACCTTTCTGCTTCCCAGCTCCGGATTCTCCAGGTTGTTGGGCACATCCAACTCCTCGGTCCGGCCCTCCGGATAGTTGTCGATCACCAGCTTTACCGGGTCAAGGATCGCCATCATACGGGACTTTTTAAGCTTTAAATCCTCTCGGATGCAGTATTCCAGCATCGCATAATCCACAGAGCTGTTGGCCTTTGACACGCCTACCAGCTCCACAAACATCTTGATGGCCTCCGGTGTATAGCCTCTTCTTCTCAGCGCGGCAATGGACACCAGGCGCGGATCATCCCAGCCGTCCACAATGCCGTCCTCCACCAGCTTCTTGATATAGCGCTTACCTGTCACCACATTTGTCAGGTACAGCTTTGCAAACTCGATCTGGCGGGGCGGATTCTCAAACTCGCACTCGCGTACCACCCAGTCATAGAGAGGCCTGTGGTCCTCAAACTCCAGTGTACAGATGGAATGGGTAATGTGCTCAATAGCATCCTCGATCGGATGGGCGAAATCATACATTGGATAGATGCACCACTTGTCCCCTGTGTTGTGGTGGGACATGCGGGCCACGCGGTAGATGACCGGGTCCCTCATATTGATGTTTGGGGACGCCATATCGATCTTTGCTCGGAGCACCTTTTCCCCGTCCTTGTATTTGCCCTCCTTCATCTCCTCAAAGAGCTGAAGGTTTTCCTCGATGCTGCGGTTTCTGTATGGGCTTTCCTTGCCGGGAGTGGTGAAATCACCGCGGTAAGCCCTGATCTCATCCGCTGTCAGATCGCAGACAAAGGCCTTGCCCTTCTTGATCAGGAATACGGCACACTCATACATCTGCTCGAAGTAATTGGATGCAAAGAAGAGCCTGTCCTCAAAATCAGCTCCCAGCCACTTCACGTCCGCTATAATGGACTCTACAAATTCCGTCTTTTCCTTTGTGGGGTTCGTATCATCAAAACGCAGGTTAAACTTTCCACCGTACTTCTGCGCCAGCCCGTAATTCAGTAAGATGGACTTTGCATGTCCGATGTGCAAATAACCGTTAGGCTCAGGTGGAAAACGTGTCTGGACATGGTTGTAAACGCCCTCTGCCAGATCCTTGTCAATCTCCTGCTCGATAAAGTTTTTGGAGACTACCTCCTTCTCCTCTGTTTCCATTACGGTGTCTTTCTCAGCCATAATTGTTCCTCCGTTATCATGCTTTGGTTAAATATAATATGTAATCATAGCACATTTCTTTTTCCGGGGGAAGGGGAAAATGCAGAAAGTGCGGCATTTTTACAGGATAAGCTGTTATTCAATTTACTCTGGAAATCTAATTCCCTGTCTGATATACTATAGGAATGCGTGAAAACCTGGCGGGCGCATTTGGCATACCTGAATTTAGTGCCGCCTGACGGCGGCGGAACTTTTATAGTAAACCTGCATGCGCCCGGCAGCGAACGCGCCACCGCACCATGAAAACCCGGCGGGCGCATTTGGCATACCTGAACTTAGTGCCGCCTGACGGCGGCGGAACTTTTATAGTAAGGAGTACACAGATATTATGAAAAAAGCCGCAAGCTTTGCCCTGGTAAAATCCATCCCCATTTTCCTGGGTTATATTTTTCTGGGGATCGCCTTCGGACTTCTACTGCAGAAATCCGGACTGGGAGTCTTTTGGGCCTTCCTTATAAGCCTTCTGGTATATGCAGGCTCCATGCAGTTTGCCCTGGTAGGCATTCTGACGGGCGGCCTGAATGCCGTCACTACAGCTGTCATGACCTTGTTCATCAACAGCCGTCATGCCTTTTACGGCCTCACCTTCATTGAGCGCTTTAAGGAAATGAAAAAGGCCTACCCTTATATGGTGTTTTCCCTGACAGATGAAACCTACTCCCTGCTCTGCTCCATGGAGAGGCCAAAGGATTTTTCCGACAGGGAATGGAGGCTTGCCACCTTATTCGTTTCCCTTTTCGACCAATTCTACTGGGTTGCCGGCTCCGTCATCGGGGCACTGATCGGGGAAATGATCACATTTAATACCACCGGCATTGACTTTGCCATGACTGCCCTCTTTGTAGTCATCTGCGTGGACCAGTGGAGGGCGGCGAAGACCCATATACCGGCTGTCACTGGCTTTGCCTGCGGCCTTTTGTTCCTGGCCCTTATACGATCCTCCAACTTTATCCTGCCCGCCCTGGCAGCCACTGTGGCAGTCCTTCTGTTCCAGCGCAAATACATTGAAAGGAAAATGGATCCGGCCAAACCGGATCCCAGAGCTTAATCTATGATAATAGAAAATAATCGATACATACTGATCACGATCCTCATCTGTGCCCTCTGCACCCAGATCACCCGGTGGCTTCCCTTCCTTCTTTTCGGAGGAAAGAAGGAGATCCCATGCATCATACGTTATCTGGGAGCCATCCTGCCTGCCGCCATTATGGCCGTGCTGGTGGTCTACTGCTTAAAAGGCATCACACCTCTGGCCTACCCCTACGGCCTGCCGGAGCTTTTGTCTGTGGCAGTTGTTGTGCTGCTCCATCTGTGGAAGAGGAATACCCTGGCGAGTATCGCACTGGGGACTGTATGCTATATGGTGCTGGTGCAGATGATATTTTAGCCTTTCTTATGTCAAAAAAGCTAGGAATCTCTCATGATTCCTAGCTTCTTAATGTTTCGAGCTGCTGACGGGAATCGGACCCGTGACCTCCGCACTACCAATGCGACGCTCTACCGACTGAGCCACAGCAGCTTGTTTTGTTTCGCTCACGCGAACCTTGTATATATTATCATGGACGATTCATTTTGTCAACTGATATTTTAAACTTTTTTTATCTTCTTTCGTGCACTGCATTCCCCCTGGTGATACCATGGGGGAATGCCCTTTTCTCAGATAACCCCCTCAAAGCTCTCCCTCAGCATATCACAGGATTTCCCCAGCTTCTCAAGCTCCTCCTCCGTCAGCGACAGCGGCAGTATCCTCTGTATACCGTTCTGATTGATGATGCAGGGCACGCCTGCATAGACATCACGCTGGCCGTATTCTCCCCGCAGCATGGCGGAGACAGTGAGGACACTGTGTTCATCTCCCAGGATGGCCTTGGTGATCCTTGTGAGAGCCATGCCGATGCCGTAGTAGGTGGCGTTTTTGGCTTCAATGATCTTGTAGGCGGCTGTGCGTACCTCCTCCTCGATTGCGTTCAGATCCTTTGTAATATTTTCCCAGCCTGCTTCGCTTCCCAGCTCCAGAATGGGCTTTGTAGCCAGGAGGGCCTGGCTCCAGGGGACGAACTCGCTGTCGCCGTGCTCTCCCATGACGTAGGCATGGACATTTCTGGGATCGGCTTTTAAATAATCTCCCAAAAGGTAGCGCAGTCTGGCTGTGTCCAGGGCGGTTCCGCTTCCCAGCACTCTTCTGGGGTTAAAGCCGGAGAGGGCACAGGTGATCCTCGTCATGATGTCTGCCGGATTTGTGGCAACCAGGAAAATGCCATTAAAGCCGGAGGACGTCACTGGCTCTATAATAGAACGGAAAACCTCTCCGTTGCGCTTTAACAGATCCAGCCTTGTCTCCCCCGGCTTTTGGGCAACCCCTGCGCTGATGACCACAATATCGGCATCTGAGCAGTCACTATATTCTCCTGCATAAATCGTCATGCTGGAATTGGCAAAGGCCAGTCCATGGTTCAGATCCATGGCCTCCCCCTCTGCACGCTTTTTGTTCACATCAATGAGCACCAGCTCATCACAGATCGACTGGTTTAACAGGCTGTATGCATAACTCATGCCCACCATACCAGTTCCTACGATCACGACTTTTCTCTTATCCGCTTTCATTTACAGGCTCCTTTTCTGTCATACTGTGTTCCATATTTTCTATAGCTATAAAACATAGTATGCCATGGAAGGCCTGTTTCCATTCTGCTGTTCTTCCCTGAAAACAGCTTTGCTTTGAATAGCAGAAGCTTTACTTCGCCATGCGCTGCCGCACGATCTCATAGGCCAGCACGCCTGCGGCAACGGAGGCATTCAGGGAATCAATATCGCCCTTCATGGGAATGGAGGCAACCATATCACAGTGCTCCCGCACCAGCTTGCTCACCCCGTCCCCTTCATTGCCGATTACAAGGCCAATGGGGCCGGTGAGATTCATTCGATACATCACCTCTCCGCCCATGTCGGCGCAGACAAACCACAGGCCCTGCTTTTTCAGTTCCTCCATGGTGGCCGTCAAATTTGTCACCTTTGCCACCGGCGTGTAATTGAGCGCCCCGGCGGAGGTCTTTGCCACAGTGGCCGTAAGCCCTACGGCCCGCCTCTTTGGGATGATGACCCCGTGAGCACCTGCCAGATTGGCAGTACGGATAATGGCACCCAGGTTATGAGGGTCCTCAATGCCGTCTAACAGGAACAAAAAGGGCGGCTCCCCCTTCTCCTTTGCCAGGGCCAGCATATCCTCCACCTCTGCGTATTCGTAAGCAGCGGCGTAGGCAATGACGCCCTGATGCTTTCCTGTCTCAGACATCTGATCCAGGCGCTCCTTTGCCACGTAGTTGATGATGGTATCATATTTTCTGGCTTCTCTTACAATGGTGCGCACAGGCCCATCCTGACAGCCGTCCAGCACGAACAGCTTGTCAATGGTCTTGCCGGAGCGGAATGCCTCCAGCACTGCATTGCGCCCCTCAATGGTCAGTTCTTCATATCTCATGGTATTCTCCTAATCTTCCGGACATTCTCACTTTGCGCCGTCAAGGGCGCCCAGCCTCTCAAGTCCCATGCTCACCAGCTCCGCCAGCCTGTCAAACCGTTCTGTGAGGAACAGCCAGCCCACCAGAGCCTCCAGTCCCGTAGCCATGCGGTAGTCGATCATAGTGGCATTCTTCGCCATGGTAAAGGATTTGGCATTGCGGCCGCGGCGGTAAACGCTGTGCTCCTCCTCCGTGAGCTCCTCCTCAATGGCCTTAAAGAGGGCTGCCTGGGCACCTGCCTTCACAAGCTCCGAACTATGCTTATGCATTTTGTTCACCTGCATGCTGCCCCGGTTGATGACCTTTGTCCGTATCATCACCTCATATACAGCGTCCCCTATATAAGCCAGAACCAGTGGCGAATAGCTCTGGGCGTCCACTGGTTCCAGCTTCATGCATTGTTTATAATATGTGAGAAAATCCTTAAGGCTTATACTCTCTTCCACTTTACGCCCTCTCTGGTGTCCTCAAGCACGATCCCCATATCGAGCAGCTTGCCGCGGATCTCATCTGCCAGGGCAAAGTTCTTTGCTTTTCTGGCCTGCTGCCTGGCGGCGATCATCTCCTCGATCTCACTGTCTAAAGCCTCTTTCCCCCGCTCTGTGATAATGCCTAATACATCGCAGAGTTCCTTGATGGTCTTATTTAAGAAGGATACATATGCCTTCGTGCTGCCTGCAGCTGCTGTGGAGTTTGCCAGCTTCACCAGCTCAAATACAGCGGAAACAGCATCTGCCGTGTTGAAGTCATCGTCCATAGCCTCCTCAAATTTTGCCTTGAGTTTTCCGGCAGCTTCCATGTTCTCCTGCTCGCCGCAGGTCTCTGCTGCGCCTTCTGCCTTTGCCTCTAAGTCATTTAACTTATCCACGCAGGTCAGGATGCGCTCCAGGCCGTTCTTGGAAGCCTCCATTAGATCTGCGCTGAAATTTAATGGGCTGCGGTAATGGGCGCTGAGCATGAAGAAGCGGAGCACCTGAAGGTCATATTTTTCTCCGATCTCCCTTACGGTAAAGAAATTCCCCAGGGATTTGGACATTTTCTTATTGTCAATATTTAAAAAGCCGTTGTGCATCCAGTAGGTGGCAAAGGGCTTTCCGTTGGCGCACTCGCTCTGGGCGATCTCATTCTCATGGTGGGGGAAGATCAGGTCCTCGCCGCCTGCATGGATATCGATCTGCTCTCCCAGATAACGCTTCGACATCACGGAGCACTCAATATGCCAGCCCGGACGGCCCTGGCACCAAGGGGACTCCCAGTATGGCTCTCCCTCCTTTTTGGGTTTCCAGAGAACGAAGTCGTTGGGATCCTCCTTGTCCTCCTCCCCTGTCACCTTCAGCTCGCGCAGTCCTGACATGAGCTCATCTAAGTTCTTGTGGGACAGCTTTCCGTATTCTTTAAAGGAGCTTACCCGGAAATAGACGGTTCCGTCCTTCGCCACATAGGCATGGCCCTTGTCGATCAGGGTCTGTATCATCTCCAGCATGCCGCAGATCTCCTGGGTGGCCTGGGGATGAACGGTGGCCGGCTTTACATTCATGGCTGCCATGTCCTTTTTACACTCTGCAATATAGCGCTCGGAAACCGTGTTTGCATCCACGCCCTCTTCAATCGCCTTCTTAATGATCTTGTCGTCCACATCTGTAAAATTGGATACAAACCGCACATCATAGCCCTTGTATTCAAAATACCGGCGCACCGTGTCAAATACGATCATAGGCCTGGCATTTCCAATGTGGATCAGATTGTATACGGTAGGTCCGCAGACATACATTTTCACCTGGCCCGGCGTAAGGGGGACAAATTCTTCTTTTCTTCTGCTCAATGTGTTAAATATCTTCATACTCTTTCTCCTCGATGGATTGATTTTCGGAATGCTCTTCCTGCGGGCAGGCTTCCGGCCCCAGGACTGGTCTGTGTCTGTTTTCTTATCCCCGGCCGCAGCCAGGACAGCTCCCACAGCCCTCTGCCATCATCTTATTATCATAGCAGTAGTCTGCCGCTTCCGTCAATAAGGTAATTGCCTGGGAGGATATCCCTTCTCCGCTGCCTGTAAAGCCCAGTCCCTCCTCTGTGGTGGCCTTGACGCTGACTCTGGACGGGTCTAAGTGCAGGGCTTCGGCGATATTGACTGCCATCTGAGGACGGTAGGGCGCTAATTTGGGCCGCTGGGCTATAATGGTGGCATCGATATTTTCTATGACATAGCCCTTCTCCTCCAGCAGGCCTCCCACCTTTTTTAACAGCTCTATGCTGGAGATCCCCTTATATGCAGGATCCGTGTCTGGAAAATGCTGTCCGATGTCTCCTAAAGCTGCCGCGCCTAACAATGCGTCCATCACTGCATGGACCAGAACATCAGCATCCGAATGGCCTAACAGCCCTTTTTCATAAGGGATCTCCACTCCGCCCAGGATGAGCCTGCGCCCCTCGGTGAGCTTGTGGACATCGTATCCTTGTCCGATTCTCATAATGTCTCCTTTGATCTATAGAGTGCTCCTATACCATCATGCGCACCTTGCGCGGTATGCAGCCTGCCTGGATATCAGTCTGAAGGCCGCAGAACTCGCCGTCCACATGGACCGGAAGGGCGGCATCCGTGTGGATGACGACCTCCCTGCATTCGTAGCTGCGGACGCCCTTGCGCTTCCCCCTGCGCCTTGCGGCGGCTGACAGAAGAACGGGGATTAGCTTGCGTCTGGTCGGATGGCTGAATACGGAAATATTCATCCTTCCGTCGCTTCCGTCCGCCTTGGGGGCAAAGAGGAAGCCGCCGCCCTCTGACGGCTGTATGTGGCATGATATAAATAATATGTTGTTAAATTCTATTTTCTTCACTCCGTCCAGGATAATGTATCCTTTGGAGGTTTTACTGCGGAAAAACTGGCGTATGCCGAATATAATGTAAGATAATTTGTCCAGCCCTATGCAGCCTAAGCGCTGGCGCAGGGTGGATGAAAGTACATCCTGGCATACAGCGGCATCGTAGCCGATGCCTGCGCTTACTAAGAAACGCCTGTGGGATACCTCCTGAGTCCCATAGGACAGCACACCATAGTCGATCATGGTGAAATGTCTGGGCGTGAGCTGCTTTTTTAAGCATTTGAGGCGGTTTCCGGGAAGGCGGAGGCTTCTGGACAGGTCGTTGCCTGTGCCTGCCGGGATATAGCCGAGGCTTAGGGGAAGATGGAAGGAAATTCCGTCTAATACCTCGTTCATGGTGCCGTCTCCACCTACTACCAGGATGAATTTGGGATCCTTGGCTCCCTCTGTCAGCTCTCTGGCAATGCTCCTGGCTTCACCAATGCTGGCGGTGAGACAGACTTCGTATTCTATATTGTTCTGCTCCAGATAGCGGGATATGGCATTCCAGGTTTTTAAGCCTCTGCCGGAGCCTGCATTTGGATTTACAATGAAGTTATACATAAGGCTGTTGGGGTCCTTTCTTGCAATTGCCTTGGGGGGTGGGGATGGGAAATGGGTTGTGTGCCGGCATAATATTGGGGGGCTTGCTGGAGCTTTGCGGTGCGCGCTCGCTTCCGCTCGCTCACGGGCATCTTCGCTCCGCTCCGGTCGTTGCTAAACAAGTGCCACTGGCACTTAGCAACGCCCTATGAAAAAAGTCCGCTTAAAAAATGCTTACGTGCTAGCACGACGCCTTTTTTAATCAGCCTTTTTTCGCACTGCTCATTGCCTACGTGGACATTATACCATACTCCCCCCTAAATGACTAATAAAACGGGAAGAAAATTTGTATAAAAAAACCGGGAAAAAAATTGCAGAAAAAGTCTTGACAATTTCCACAATTTATCATATACTGTACAAGCAGTCGCGAGTGAGTGATTGCGATGGAATCTGTATGTGGGGTCTTAGCTCAGCTGGGAGAGCATCTGCCTTACAAGCAGAGGGTCACAGGTTCGAGCCCTGTAGGCCCCACTACCTTTTCAAATTTCATATGGCGGAATAGCTCAGTTGGCTAGAGCACACGGTTCATACCCGTGGTGTCGAGAGTTCGAATCTCCCTTCCGCTACTTTTAAAGCCTCGAATTTGTTGATTTTGTCAGCAATTTCGAGGTTTTACTTTTCTTAAATTTCTAAAATCTTTTAAGCTTTTTGAGAGCATACATAAATATCTACAGTTTGTTCAAATATGAGTACATTTATGTGCTATTCTGATTTGCAAAGTACATTTCTTAATGTGCAATCATCCCATCAGGCAGACAAGCGTACCTTGAAAATTCAATAGACTTTACACTCTGACCGTGGTAGAATAGAATCACGCAGGAGGAATGAAGAATGAGCGATAATGAATTACTGTTGGCGTTGTCTGATATGATAGACAAAAAGCTGGATTCCAGGCTGGAACCAATGAAAGCAGATATGCTTGGAATGAAAACAGATATACAAAGCATGAAAGCAGATATGCAGAGCATGAAAGAACGATTAGAGATTTTAGAAATCAAACAAGATCTCACTCATAAAAAACTTGACAATCTGACACTTGACGTAAAAGTATCAGAGAGGGCAATCAAGAAGGACATTAAACTGTTACAGGATGCACAGGAAACCTTAATTGATATATTAGAGCATCAGGGTATCTTGCCCATTGTAAAATAAACGGAATAACCTGCCACCATAAGAGTGTAAGGCCTATTAAATTTTCAAGGCCCCCGCACTCTTTTGGATGGAGGTTACCACATGGCGCAAAATAGTATTATCCCATGGCATAAACCATGAGCGGGGGTACCGACTGGCGTCCATGCTCAAGCAGGCAAAAGCCTGCAGTCTCTTACATCAAACGCGCTATTCCCCCTTTTTCTCATCCAGGTACTCCAATATCTCCGCCGCATTCGTATCCGGCTTCGCCTTTTCGAAGACTTTTTCAATGACTCCATTTTCATCGATCACATAAGTGCTGCGCACCACGCCCATGGATACCTTTCCGTAAAGCTTTTTCTCCTTCCACACATCGTAGGCCTGGATGGCGGTGAGCTCCGGGTCGGATATCAGGATGAAGGGGAGGTCGTATTTCGCGGCAAAGTTTGTGTGGGATCTCACGCTGTCTTTGCTGACTCCGATCACCTCCACGCCCCGGTCCTTAAAGCCCTGATAAGCTCCTGCAAAGGCGCAGGCCTGCCTGGTGCAGCCCGGCGTATTGTCCTTTGGGTAAAAATAGAGGACCACCTTTTTTCCGAGAAAGGAAGACAGCGTTATCTCTTTTCCGTCTTTATCGGGTAATGTAAAATCCGGTGCTTTTGTTCCTGTTTGAAGCATTTCTTTTCCTCCTTTTGTATGTGGCTCCCGAAATATCCCTTGCCCGGACTTGCGGCTGCTTTTTTCGCAGCCCATGTTCAGATTTAACCGGCATTTCTGCCGTGCATGCCTCTTACATTCGGGCGCGGCTGGCAAAAAACATCCCGCAGCGCCGGTCACAAGGGGGGCCGAAAGCACATGTATCCTGTAATGTCAAATTGCTTGGATTTCTTCTTTCCGACTTATAGCTTATATCATTTATAAGCATTTCGCAAGGAGTTCTCTCTCCGTCTTCCTCCTTTCACAGTATGCAGGAAGCAGCCGCAGCTGCATCGGCTGCCAGACAAACAGGCGGCCTGCCTCCGTTTTCGGAAACAAACCGCCCATTTTTCAAATACTCCCCTGATTCTATTTACAGATATGGTTTCTATTCTTCCATATTCTTTTTCAGGAATCCCATTACCACACAGCCAACAACTGCTCCGGCCACAACGGCTGCCAGATACATGAAGGGATTTCCAATGGTAGGCAGCACGAAGAGGCCGCCGTGAGGCGCTCTTAAGGTACAGCCAAAGGCCATGGACAGGCCGCCTGCGATGGCTGAACCGGCGATGCAGGCCGGGATGACGCGCAGCGGATCCTGTGCTGCAAAGGGAATGGCTCCCTCTGTAATAAAGGACAGTCCCATAATATAGTTCACAATACCGGACTGGCGTTCCTTTTCTGTGAATTTCTTCTTAAAGAAGGTGGTACACAGCGCAATGGCGATAGGAGGCACCATTCCTCCTGCCATAACGGCTGCCATTACCTCAAAGTTGCCCTCCGCCAGCTGGGCTGTTCCGAATACGTAAGCAGCCTTGTTGAAGGGGCCGCCCATATCAATGGACATCATTCCGCCTAAGATCATTCCCAGCACCACACGGCTTGCTCCGCCCATGCCGTTTAAGAAGCCTGTGAGCCCGTCATTGATCATGCCCATATAGGGATTGATGAAGGTGGTGATGACTGCTGCCAGAAGGATACCGATCACGGGATAGAGGAGCACCGGCTTGATGCCCTCCAGGGACTTTGGAAGCTTGGAAAACAGCTTTTTCAGTCCCAATACCAGGTAGCCTGCTGCAAAGCCTGCAAACAGGGCGCCCAAAAAGCCTGCATTTACGTCGCCGCCTCCGGGATTGCCAAAGGTAGCGCCTGTCTTTGCGATGATGCCTGCCACAAGTCCCACTGCCAGTCCCGGACGGTCAGCAATGCTCATTGCAATGAAGCCTGCAAGGATCGGGAGCATCATGCCAAAGGCCTGCTCTCCTACCGTCTTTAAATAAGCTGCTAACGGTGTGTTCTTACCAAAATTCGACGGATCTATGGAATAATCATCAAACAGGAATGCCAGAGCAATGAGGATACCTCCGCCGATCACAAAGGGAAGCATGTGGGAAACGCCGTTCATCAGGTGCTTGTAGATCGTGCGGCCAATGCTGTCATTTCCGCTGTCAGAAGCGTTCTTCTCCTCCCCGCCTGCGTGATGGTATACGGGAACAGTGCCGCTTACTGCCCGGTTGATCAGCTCCTCTGCCTTGTGGATGCCGTCTGCCACAGGAACCATGATGACCGGCTTTCCCTCAAAGCGTGCCATTTCCACATTTTTATCTGCTGCAACAATGATGGCCTCTGCAGCTGCGATCTCTTCTTTTGTGAGGATATTCTGGGCGCCGCCGGAGCCGTCTGTCTCTGCCTTTAAGGAGATGCCCAATTTTTTACCAGTATTTTCCAGGTTTTCCGCTGCCATATAGGTATGGGCAATGCCTGTGGGGCAGGCTGTCACTGCCAGGACGCGGTAGCTGCCTTTTTCTTTGTCTGCCCTTCCAACTGCCCCTTTTTCGGCCTGTTCGCTGGCCGCCACGCCATCTCCGGAAGAGGCGCCGCTTTTTCCGGCTGCTTTCTCCGGTGCTCCGAATCTTGCCACCTCGGCCTCATCGATCACCTTCAAAAACTCCTCTTTGGAGGAGGCGGCCAGAAGCCCTTCCTTAAAGCCCGGATTCATAAGCAGTGTGGAAAGACGGGACAATGCCTCCAGATGAACGTCTGCTCCCTCTGCCGGAGCTGCTATCATAAAGATCAGGTTTGCCAGAGAGCCGTCAAAGGCCTCATAATCTACGCCCTCCGGCACTACCATTGCCGCCAGGCCCGGCTCCTTTACTGCCTCCACCTTTGCATGGGGGATAGCGATGCCTTCTCCGATGGCTGTGCTGCCCAGCGCCTCTCTGGCTAATATCCCTTCTTTATAACCCGCCATGCTTCTAAGCCTTCCGCCTGCATTCATGAGAGCTACCAGACGGTCAATGGCCTCCTCCTTGGAAGAAACCTTTACACCCAGCTCAATGCTTTCCATTTTTAACAATTCTGTAATACGCATAAAATGTTCCCCTCCTGTTTTCATCTGATCATGAAAGTGTGTCTAACAGCCGGAAGATCTCCTCCCTGCTTCCAATTCCATCGGAAAATGCCGTAGCGCCTCCGCAGGCAGTTCCCAGCTTCAATGCCCATGCATAGTCCCTCTTCTCCAGATAGCCTGCAAGGAAGCCTGCTACCATGGAATCTCCTGCTCCTACAGAGTTTTTCACAGTACCCTGACATACGCCCTGGCGGTAGACCTGTCCGTCCTCTGCGATCAGGATGGCTCCATCCCCTGCCATGGAGACGAGGACATTGACCGCTCCCTTTTCCTGGAGCAGCCTGGCGTGAGCTATGATCTCCTCATCTGTGTGAAGCTCCTTTCCAAACATCTGTCCCAGCTCATGGTTGTTCGGCTTGATCAGGAAGGGATGATACTTTAAGACGTTGAGGAGCAGATCCTTCTCCGCATCTACAAACACCCGGACGCCCTTTCCGTCCAGCTTCTCCATGATACGCTCATAAATATCGTCTGCAATGGAGGATGGGATACTTCCTGAAAGTACCAGGGCATCTCCCTCCTTCAGCCCCAACAGCTTATCAAATAATTCTTCCACATCCTTGGGAAGGATCTCCGGCCCCATGCCGTTGATCTCACTTTCCTCATCGGATTTCAGCTTAACATTGATGCGGGACATTCCCTTTTCCACATGGATGAAGTCGGACTGAAAGCCCAGGGTCTTTACTCCGTTCTCGATCTCCCTGCCTGTGAAGCCTGCCACAAATCCCAAAGCCGTGCTCTCCACCCCCAGATTTGCCAACAGAGCTGATACGTTAATGCCCTTTCCCCCGTAAAAGATGTTCTCCTTCACCGTGCGGTTCACCTTTCCCGGAGTAAAATGATTTACGGCAACTACGTAGTCCAAAGCCGGATTAAACGTTACTGTGTAAATCATATGTCATTCTCCTTTCTTATAAAGAAAATTCATTTCATCTCTTGTCTATATCATAGTATGATATTTGTTTTTCGTCAATAATATTTTTCAAGAAAATTATTTTCTTTCGATTTTTCGTCCAAAGCGACAAACCGGCAGCTCCTTTTTTGTGCACATTTCGCAAATTGACACGCTTCACATCCTATGATAAAATGAAGGCACTAAAATACCATGTGGATCTTTTCAGTTGCACATTGTGACTTTTTTCGCCGCATAATTACTTGTCAAGAGTAATTGTGCGGCTTTTTTATATCATGGGATACTCCTTCGGAGCCTCCTATGATGCAAAAAGAATACGGAGGAACAGCAGATGAATGAAAATTTCATGAAAGAAACGCCCATTTTTCCACTTCTCACATCCATGGCCCTTCCCATGGTACTCTCAATGCTCGTCAATTCTTTGTATAATATTATTGACAGCTTTTTTGTGGCAAGGATAAACGAAAATGCCATGACTGCCCTGTCCCTTGTCTATCCTGTCCAGAATCTGATCAATGCCGCTGCCATTGGCTTTGGTATCGGCATCAACGCGGCAGTTGCTTTCTATTTGGGATCAGGCAATAAAGAGCAGGCAAACACAGCTGCTTCCCGCGGCCTGCTGCTGTCAGGCGTCCACGGTATGTTCATCACCCTGATAAGCCTTCTCTTTACCCCATTCTTTCTTCGGATGTTTACCTCCTCGGAGGAGGTGGCAGACATGGGGATACAGTACTCTGCGATTGCATTCTCCTTCTCTCTGGTTATCATGCTGGATCTTTCTTTTGAGAAGATCTTTCAATCCGTGGGGGCTATGAAGGTCACAATGGCCAGCCTCCTGTGCGGGTGCATTGCCAACATCATACTGGATCCCCTTCTCATCTGGGGGATCGGCTTTTTCCCGGCGCTGGGAATACGGGGAGCTGCCTTGGCTACCGGCATCGGACAGGTCCTTTCCCTGGCTGTCTACCTGATCGCCTATGGAAGGTATCCCCTGCCTGTGCGTATCAGCAGAAAGTATCTGAGCGCCAACAGGGAGATCGATATCAGGCTTTATGCTGTCGGAATACCAGCTGCTATAAATCTCGCCCTGCCCTCCTTTCTTATCTCTTTCCTGAATACGCTTTTGGGCCTGTATTCTCAGAGCTATGTTGTGATCCTGGGGATTTATTATAAGCTGCAGACCTTCCTTTACCTTCCCGCCAATGGCATTGTCCAGGGAATGCGTCCCATCATCGGCTATAATTTCGGGGCAGGGGAAGGAAAACGAGTGAAGAAGATATACGATACTGCCCTGTACATGACCGGGGCCATTATGGCTTTGGGGACAGCCCTGTGCCTGACTGCCTCCCGGCAGCTCATCAGCCTGTTTACGGATAATCCGGAAACGATCCAGGCCGGGAAGCAGGCTCTCCGCATTATCAGCGCAGGCTTTCTGGTTTCTGCCGTTTCCGTTACCTCCTCCGGGGCCTTGGAAGGCTTAGGAAAAGGGACTGCCTCACTTATTATTGCCGTCTTCCGGTATACGGCAATCATCATTCCTGCCGCCTATGTCTTGTGCAGGCTTTTTGGAGCAGCAGGAGTCTGGCATGCGTTCTGGATCACAGAAATGATAACAGCAGTGGTTGCATCCGTTGTCTACCGCCGGGCTGCGGCGCGAAAATAGTTACTTTTTATCCGGTGAGATCGCCTGCTCGTGGCGGCGGATGTGCTCCACTGCGTCCTTTTTGCCTGCCATGAGCAGAAGGTACAGCATTTCGATCACTGCTGTGGCCGTTACCCTGGAAAACCAGAATTCCTCTGTGAGGAGCTTTTCACGGGTAGCTGTGACGATCTTATAATCGCACATCTGGGCAAGGGCAGATTCTCCATTGTTTGTAATAAGGATCAGCGTAACTCCATTTTCCTTTGCCCCCTTTGCCAGGGTAGCTAAGCGCTGGGACATGCCGGAATTGGAAATAATGAGCACCACATCCTCAGGTCCCAGATTAAACGTATAGGCTGTCTGGCCTTCCCAGATATCTCCAGCCACTGCCGGTATCCCCAGCTGGTTGAACTTAAATGCACCGTCCAGTGCAACGGGAATCGTATTGCCCACTGCCGCCAGCTGCACCATCCTGGCATGCTCAATAGCTTTTAAGATCATCTCCAGATTCTCTGTATCTATCATGCGCACGGTCTCTGTCAGCTCCGCCACCTTATTTGCCAGTATGTTTTTTAATGACTGGGCCAGGTCATTCCTGCTGATATCATTTGTGACCTCCTGATTTCCATGCTCCTCCTCCAACACCTCTCTTGCCAGAGCCAGCTTCATGCTGTGAAATCCCTTAAAGCCGCACCTGCGGCAGAACCTGGACACCGTGGCATCACTGGTATTGCTGGCCTTTGCCAGCTCTCCCACCGTCATATCCACCACCTCTGCCTTGTGCTCCATCATGTAATCGGCGATTTTTTTCTCCGCATCAAAAAAACTGTCATAAGAGGAACAGATTACCCCCAGCACACTTCGCGAATCATTCATTTCATCATTCACCTGCTTCATGTAATTTTTTTTCTCATTTTAATATAGCACAGAAAAATGAAAAATAAAAGCGGTTTTCTGTCATATATTATAATGCTTTCTGAATCTTTATTAACTTTTCGTTACTCCCCTTGTTTTTGAAATTCAACTGTGCTATAATCTCAAAGCATTAACATAATCTTAACAGATTGTTTACACTTTGTTTCTTTTTGTACGTTTTAGGCGTGACATGAGGTTATTAATATGAAACAGATTTCATCCTTTTTACACAAGTACAGGCATATGTGGCTTCTGTCCTATGGCTTCATCTACCTGCCCTGGTTCTGTTACCTGGAAAAAACAGTCACCAGAGACTATCACATTATGCATGTGTCCCTGGATGACCTGATCCCCTTTAATGAATATTTTATTATACCCTATTTGCTCTGGTTTTTATACGTAGCCGGAACTCTTCTCTTTTTCCTGTTTACCAGCAGGGAGGATTACTACAGGATGTGTATTTTCCTGTTCTCCGGAATGACGATCAGCCTGATCATATGCACCTTTTTCCGCAATGGTACGGATTTCCGCCCCGCCATTGACCCGGATAAAAATTTGTTTTCCGCCCTGGTAGCCACGGTGTACAAGACAGACACCTGCACAAATGTATTTCCCAGCATCCATGTGTACAACTCCATCGGCACCCACATTGCCATTATGAGAAGCGGGATCCTTAAGAAATACCATTGGGCCCACATAGGCTCCGGGATCCTCATGGTCTCCATCTGCCTGTCCACTGTCTTTTTAAAGCAGCACTCAGTGATCGACGGGGTGGGCGCCATTATCCTGTCCTATATCATTTATGGGATCGTCTATGGATACAACTGGTCCGCCCAGGACAAAAAGGTTGCCCAGAAGGCATTGGGATAAGGAAAGCGGCAGAATGCCAGAAATCGAGTAGGAGGCGGTGATTAACCGCCGTCCTCTCATACCACCGTGCGTACCG
>NZ_JAJCIC010000069.1 GCF_020554865.1 Lacrimispora sp. 210928-DFI.3.58 | reverse complement strand
TGGCAATATGGTTTCCATTTTTTTCGGCCTGTTCCCGTAGGCACTGGCCAATGGTCTTTTCTATAAGCTCCATGGTATCCTCACAACTTGTATACAAGTATCTGTGGCTTAAAGGGCTGCCGACATGCATATTATCCCTTCTTCTACATTGGCTGGCAGCCCTGTTAAGATTTTCAATTGCGCTCGTTCCCTGCTCCGAAAAAGCAGAGGGGAAACTTACTTACGCTCGTCTTTCCACACAAACAGGGTGCCTTTTTCCTGCATTTCCTGGATCTGTGCATCGTCGTAACCCAGCTCCTTCAGGATCTCCGGACCCTGCTCGCCGATAAGCGGACCAGCATTGTATTCCGGAACTCCCATCTCCTGGAATTTCACTGGAAGTCTAACCAATCTTCTGGTGTTTCCATTGGAGTATTTCATATCGTAGAAGCAGTTGTTTGCCTCTGCCTGCTTGTCGTTTCTGATCTCGATCCAGTTCTGGCACAGAGCGAATGGAATATCAGCAGCCTCAAGGATGGGCCTCCACTCTTCTACTGTCTTCTTCTGGAACTGCTCCATAACGATATCATAAACCTCTGTTACAAGTCCCTTAGCCTGACATGTCAGGATCGGGAAATAGTCCTCATTGTCAACCAGATCCTCTCTGCCGATAGCAGCGATGAACTTCTTATAATAGGTATTATAGTCTGGCATACATGTCTGGATGAAACGGTCATCCTTTGTTCTCCATGCTGCGTTGAATGGTGTGGCACCATGTCTTACATCAATGGGATACTGCTGTGCAATTCCCTCGTAGTTGGATGCCTGAACCATCATACCCATGTTGTAAACAGCACTCTCGAACAAAGAGGTCTCAACCTTCTCACCTACGCCCTTTGTCTTTGCCTGATACAGAGCTGCCAGGATACCTGCTGCCAGATTCATACCTACGTTGTGATCGCCCAGTCCGGGAACACCGTTAAACGGAACAGTACCTCTCTGACGAAGAGAATCAAAGTAGCCGCCTCTTGCAAAGAATGCAGTAAAATCAAAACCTGGAAGATCCTTGTCAGGACCATACTCACCGTAGCCTGTGCAGATTGCGTAAACAAGCTTTGGATATCTTACCTTTAAGGTCTCATAGTCAAGTCCGGCTCTCTGTAAAGCCTGAACTCTCCAGTTCGTGATCAGCACATCCGCGGTATCCAGAAGCTTAAAAAATGCTTCCTTACCTACAGGATCCTTCATATTCAGGGAAATGCAGCGCTTGTTTGCATTTTCCAGATCCCAGGTAGTGTTCTCATACATATCCAGAGGACGGCCCTCAGATGGTGCTGTGTGTCTTAATGGATCTCCTTTTGCGGATTCGATTTTAATTACGTCTGCGCCTAAATCAGCCATAAATCTTCCTGCTGAAGCTGCTGCAATAAATGTAGCAAGCTCAACGATTCTGACGCCTTCAAGTGGTTTGCT
The DNA here is from genome assembly GCF_020554865.1 of Lacrimispora sp. 210928-DFI.3.58. Taxonomy (GTDB): domain Bacteria; phylum Bacillota; class Clostridia; order Lachnospirales; family Lachnospiraceae; genus Enterocloster. The sequence continues at coordinate 8,453 of NZ_JAJCIC010000069.1, read as the reverse complement.
CATACTTATCGTCTCCTTTTAATCTGTTTTGCAGGGCAGCCCTTTTTCCCGCTGACAGGCTGCCCGGCATTTTTCTTAAATTAGTCAGCATCAAATTTGGTAGCGATCATATGTACTACATATGGGATCATAACTACCGGGATTGTCAGATAACCTAAGTATGCATATCCAACTGCCACGATCTTGTTCAGGCCAAGCTGAGCGATCAGGAATGCAACAACAGTACATACTAAGGTAACAATGATAACATTCTTACCTGGCTTAGCAGTCGGGTCGAAGTTCTTATCCAGGCTGGAGCATACACGGTTGGACATAGCTGCGATCATGTTTACTGCTGTGGATACAGAACCAAGTACGATCAGAATGGAAATGACCGGTCTTAACAGGTCTGGCATTACACCCTTATTTACAAGGATCAGCAGCGGGATACCTGCGGTTGGGAAATCAGGATCATCTGTGATCGCCATAAGTCCCAGAACTGCCATCCAGCAGATGACCGCATTTACGCCTAAACCGTACAGCATAGATGTCTTTGCATCAGCCGGGCTCTCAAATGGCTTTGCATGCTGTACCAGAAGGCCGATGGAAGCCAGCTGGAATGCTGCGTACACAATGCCGGTCCACAGAGCCTTGCCTGCCGGAGCAGGAGCTGCCATGCTTGCGGAAATGTTCGCAGAAATGCTTCCCCACTGTGCAACGATATTCGGAACATACACAAGGAACAGTCCTGCTACGATCAATACAGAAAGGGTTGCAGCTACCTTACGCACTACGTTTGTACCATAAACAGCTACGATGAAAATGAAGATTGCTACAAAGATCGTTCCAACCCAGTGATTGATGCCGAATGCGGATTCCATGGTGCTTACGCCTGTTGCGAATGCTGCTGCCGGAGCAACGCAGATCGTAACAACGTAAACAAGCTCATACAGGTTGGAAAAGATCGGTGCATATTTTCCATAGAAGCTGTCGTTAAAGCTCTTGTAGTCATATACCTCATGCTTCTTTGCGTACTTCAGTGCATACCACTGGTAGAAAGCGCCGATACACTGGGCCATAAAGCAGGTCAGGAATGCCCAAATACCAAACTGCACGAAATACTGCCTTAACTGGTTACCGGATGCGAATCCGCCTCCGAACTGTGTGGTAAACCATACGAATGCCACACCGACTGTTACTGACATTTTGTCTTTACTAATCATCTTACAAGCCCCCTATTCTTTTATTTGTACAAATGATTATTTATTCTTCCTCGCCCGCCGCCTGTGGGAATCAGGCAGCAGGCGTGAAATTCATTATTAAGACATATTTGCTATTCAATTGTATTTAAAACATTTCCTTAAATGCCTGGATCATGGTGTTCGCCTGCTCGTAGTTCACCATCTGACGGTCAACCTCGATATTCAGGTTCATAAGGCCGGCAGCCTCACAAGCCCTCTTGATCGGAACATAGTCAAACTCCTCAGGATCGCAGAACTTTGTCATGAGAACGATAACGCCCTGTGCATTGTGCTTCTTCGCCTGCTCGATGATATAGTCCACACGCTTCTTGTCTCTGTCATAGAGCAGTGTGCAGTTGTCCATATCCGCAAACTTCTGAGCCAGTGCGTCCACCGGATTCTCCATATCGGGAACATCGGTCTTGTACTGTCTGGACTCATGGGCCACATCGTCAAATACCACCTTGATGCCATTGTCATCAAAGATCTTTAACAGGTTTGGAGAATCAGCCAGGATGCCGCTTACCAGAACGCGTACCTTTCCTTCTGCCTTCGGGCCTGCCTTCAGCTCCTCGTTCAGCTGCTTTACGATCGCTGTGTGCTCCTCCGGAAGCATGAACCATGCACTCTTAAATACATCGCTTCTCTGAGCAGCTGTGATCTCTGCATCGGCAGCGATCTCTGCAAATTCTCTCATCACTGCGTTGTGCTCATTGTAAACCTTGATGGAATCAGCCAGAGCAAACTCAGAAAACTGTGCGCCTGTAGCGATGGTTAAGTCGCTGATCACTCTTGCATAGCCGGCTTTTGTGAACTTGATGCCGTATGCAGGCTTTCTGTTCTGCGGATATGTCATCGGAACAAAAGGAATGCCCTTTACTGCGTATTTCCAGTTCTGTCCCAGAGTCTTTAAGGAGTCGCACAGGGAGGGGATCACGATAGCGGAAACGCCGTCATATTCGCCCTTGATGCCCAGCTCAAGGATGGTCTGCATAATGGAGCAGATGAATGCGGGATAATATTTCTTTGCCTCGTTGATCTCCATATCAGCGCCCCATACGCCCATGGGAACAAGACCCATAGAATGGATGATCTCCTGAGGTGTGTATACAGGAGCAACTGCTACTACCTTCTTGCCCTCTGCAAGATATTTATCCAGCTGTTTTTTCGGAGATGAAGCAACTTCATGAAGCTGCGCGAATAATTCATTGACTGCCATTTTTATTTCCCTCCTTTATTTGCTTCCATGATTTCCATAAGACCCTGTACACGTGTGTCGTACTGAGCTTCTGAGAAGTTTCTGGGGTCTGCCTGGTCTCCGTCAAAGGAAGTGACTGGAATGCCGCACGCCTCGCCGATCTGTCTGCTCATCTCTGGCATAAAGCCGGACCAAAGCTTACAGGAACGGTTGGTATGAACCAGAAGGCCCTCCACATGGTTGTCCTTACACAGCTTCACACGCTTGTCTCTGGAGTGCTCAAGGTTCATACAGTTCGGAACGTTTGCATATGCACGGCACATTCCGTCAAAATCATCATAGATAAATCCAAATGCATCCGCATAAATGGTGGTTACCATATTGATGCCTCTGCTCTTTAGACCGGTAGAGGTAACGCGCAGCCATGGCCAGCAGGCAATGCCCTCGAACATGATGCGGTATTTTTCTTCTGCACGGAAGGTGGACACGCCCTTCTCGTGATTCTCCTTATATTCCTTCAGCAGTGTTTCCATTGCATCGCCTGCCTCTTTCTTACCGCGGGCAGTAACCATAACTGCCATGTGGTTTAACAGATCGAAGCCATTGAATGGGGAGGGAACATACTTTGCCTGGGAGGTAGCTTCGATCCAGAGGCGGCTTGCTCTTCCTGAGGACTCCATCACTTCCTGGAAACGCTCCTCTGTCCACTTCTTGCCAGTGATCTCCTCCAGCTGGCGGATCGCATCTAAGAACTGCTCCCTTATGTACTCTGTCTCTGCATCCGATACCTCATAATCAGGATTAAATGGGATATCGATCATGATCATTGGGATATCCAGCTCCTTGGCAATATTCTCATACCACTTGATCATACAGTTACAGATGTTGTTGCAGCAGAGAACGAAGTCTGGCATTGGCATATCCTGCTCTGGTGCTTCCTTTAACTTCATGTAAGCAAGAGAGATCCTTGCGTATGCGCAGATGTCGTTGGAATATCCGTCGCCTTCGCTGACATTACACATTCTCTCGCCGCCGCCTCTTGCAGCAATACCAGCAGCCTGGTTCTCTGGATAACAGACATAAAGTCCTAAGGTTTCCGGAATTTCTACTGGGAAGTTACTTGCACACCATCCGATCTTCTCGCCGCGCTTCTTGGCTTCCATTGCATCGCTGTAAGCCTTTGCAGCGATCTGGCCCAGTTTGAACTTCGCAGAGTTGGGGTCTGGTGCAGGTCTGCTTTTCTTAACTTCTTCACCCATAATGTAAAACCTCCTTTTATTCTTTGCATTGCATTGTTTTTTCATATAGTCAGTACCTGATTTCTTTTGTAAAGAATGGGGTACATGAACCTGCGAGTTTTTATCCCGCTCCTTCGCCAGCTTTGCTCCGTTTGCGCAGCATACTGTTTTGCGCTCTGGCACCCAGCCGTCCTCCCGGCTCTTACCCGGGATGCGCAAAAATCAGTTCCCGGCGGTTTTTTGAGCGTTATTCTTTTTATGACTTTGCCTTTTCATAGGCATAGAGAGCCGCCCCCAGAGCGCCCATGAGCTGCGCCATGGGATTATACTCGATCTCAACCCCCAGCTCCTTTGCCATAGCGTTCCTTACGCCTGCATTTCTGGCAACGCCGCCGCTCATACTTACCTGCTCTTTGATCCCCACCCGTCTTGCCAGGGATGCCACCCTGGTTGCCACGGACTGACAGATACCTGCCACAAGATCCGGGATCTCTGTGCCTGCTGCTAACTGTGAAATAACCTCTGATTCCGCGAATACGGTACATGTGCTTGAGATACTGGCCGGCTTCACTGCCTTTGCAGCCTCCACCTCCAGCTCTGATATATCAAGCTTCAGGATGTTTGCCATTACGTCCAGGAACCGTCCTGTTCCTGCAGCGCACTTATCATTCATCACGAAATTCACCATGCGTCCCTGCTCATTCAGGGAAAGCACCTTCGCATCCTGTCCCCCGATATCAATGACTGTCCTGACATCCGGACAGACATGATGTACGCCAAGGGCATGGCAAGAGAGCTCGCTCACCTGGTAATCCGCTCCCTCGTAAGACTGGCGTCCATAACCCGTGGCAACGGTACAGCTGATCTGGCTCTTATCAAGCCCGCTGTCCTTTAACACATCCTCAATGGCCTGGGACACCCCGTCTGTCCCCACTGTGGCGATCACAATGGAAGAAGCCATGATTTCTGTTCCATCCTTTAAAATCACGGCTTTTGAAGTTGTAGATCCAATATCAATACCTAATGTGTACATGTTTGAACCTCTTATGAATCATTTTAATAATGGTTATGAATGGTTTTTACTGATTGTCTATTTTTTATCAATCCAAAGTAAAATAAAAATTGATATATCTGTATGTTGGTATTCTAGTATACAAGCTGGCGCATAAAAAAAGCGTTTGCTTTTCCGTCAACAAACATATCAACTTACCTATGTTGTTATTCTAGCAAGTATCCAGGAAAATGTAAAGAGTAATTTTATATTTTTTTTAGAAATATTCATTTTAGACAATCAGATTTATAAGAAATGCACAATAGGCGGAGACACTTTCTGTCTCCGCCGCAGATTGTAGACAACTATGTTTTCTGGAACGGGAGCTCGAGGGCAAAGCCCTCGAACTGGAATCACGCAGGTGGAATTCATTTCCACCGTAGTGTAAAAGTACGATTTCTAGGGGCGTTTGCCCTTGTACGAGGAAATCGTACTTTTTTCCTTCGCATCTGGAATTTATGGCGCAGCCATGAATTCCAACAGAGTGGCGACTTTGTCGACACTCTGAGACGGAGACACTTTCTGTCTCCGCCGCCTGATATGACCGGATACTGCTGACGCTTCCCCGGGAAGACTCTCTACACACCTAATCCATCATACCCTCGTCATTAAATTTCATCGGTTCCGGACCACTTACGTAAGAAATGCCCGGCAGATCCTTAATGCTTTCGTACAATGCTGTAGAAACCTGGATTGTTTCCAATGACAAGGTGTTTTTAATATGAACGATCCTTGTATCTTTGGGATCTGTGCTATACAGCGTATGAATGCAGGTCTTCACTGCTTCTTCATCTGTGTTTACATAATACGGGATCATCGTTGCATCCATGATACCTGTTGTCAGGCAGTTCCCCCAGGTAACTTCCCAGTCAACCTCATTCAAACATCTTCTGGTAGTTACATCACATGAACCAAGGCCGTTTCCATTGTGATGAGCCTCCGGAGTAATCCCTCTCACAAACAATTTCTTTAATTTTAATGTGGAGTCTCCAAAGGTACGGGTGATATTTCTTCCGGTCACGTTTGGATCATGGCCATTTCCGCTGATATTTTTTCCAATTTCATCAATGATCAAAACATCGATATCATCAAAAAGGAATTTTGCGATCTTCTCCTTTGCGATCTCCAAAAGCCTTGCATCTGTTTCCATGAAATTATCTTTTTCGCAAACCTCAATGGTGCAAATATCATCATATGCGTTCTGCACAACGCCCACGCCAAAGGCAAAGGGGCATTTTTCCAAAAATTTCTCCGCCACCGGAGGGATCAGCTCCCCGAAGCGGTGGAAGCCAAAGGAATGGAACATTGCCGCGCCTTTATGCTTTGCGATGCCGATCGCAATCATTTTTGCAAGACCGCTCTCATGCTTTGCCCGGAAATCCGTATGGGGCTTCACTTTATTAAAGATCACAATACCGTCTGATTCCATTGCATACTTATCACAATAAAGCGGGATTCCATCCAGCTCATCATACTGCACCACTTCCATGGATGAAAGAATCGGAACTCCCATGGTCTCTTCTGTGACATTATACCCTGCAAGCATCTCTGTCTGGCCTTCCGCCTTTCCGCCTGCATGACTTCCCATAGAAGGAATAATAAACGGAGAGGCCCCCCATTCCTTCAGGGTATCACACATAACCCGTACCATTTTATCCAGATCCGGAATGCCACGGCTGCCTACGGTAATACAGATCCTCTTACCTTGAAAGGACTCCTTATCTTTGATTTTATTGTTCAGCTCTCCTCTCAAATGCTCTACCACATCATCAATTTTCTCTGTGTCATAAGCCTGATGAATGGTAACCATTTCAGGGACCGTCACGGTTTCAAGTCCCGGTACCGGGGTATGTATTTCAGGAAAATCGATCCTCATATTGCTCCTCCTTACATATAACCGAATACGCCGCACAGGGCAATTAATACTACCATCGTAATGATCGGGATCAGCACGGTTGTCCAGAACACATGGATATAGGCTTCTCTATGGCTGTTTTTCGTATAGGTCAGCACAGATACCACAAGGCCGTTCTGAGGAAGGGAATCAAGTGTCAGACAGGAAAGAGCCGTACACCTTGCCAATGCCTCCGTATTAACACCCATAGGAATAAAATAATCTTTGATGATCGGAAGGGCGATTCCCTCGCCGCCGGAGCCGGAACCGCATACGCCGGCCAATACTGCTACCGCAATAACGGAACAGATCAGCGGATGCATATTCATGCCGGTCAGAGCGCCAATACACAGCTGGAAAGCGGGAACTGTTTTAACAACAGTACCAAAACCTGTGATGGCAGAAGTGTTAAACAGGGAATTCAGGCCGCCTGTAGCTCCCTCCTGTAAAATCTTCCAGACATTTTTGATGTCATAATACCTTGCAAAGCAGACAAGACATGCGATCACGCCTAAAAACAGAGATACGGATGCTCCCAGGCTGGTCAGGTTCATCAGCGCCAGAAGGATGATCATCGGAACAACAGACAGCAGCGCGCTCGGCAGCTTTTTCTCTGTGCCATTGCTCTCAGAGACTTCATCCATGCGCTCAAAATGCATTCCCTTTGCTTTGCTGTGCTTCACAGCCCACATGCAGTAAATAAATACAAGAACCATCTCAAAAATGCCGGCGATCCAGCCAGGAACCATACAGGATGCATACGGAACTCCCAGGAAATCGCAGGCCACCACGTTCTGTACAGACGGGGAGCCTGGCAACATGCCGGAAGCCGTACCTGCTCCTGCAAAATAGAGTCCCGGAATCAGCGTACAGGAAATATCAGCCTTTTTGAACATGGACAGCATCAGCGGATACATGGCAAAGAAGCATACAAATACGGAAACGCCGCCCAGTGCAAGTACAAAGCCGACAATGATGATCGCCGGAACAATTGCCTTGTCTCCCAACTTATTGATGATCGCAGCCGCAATCGCATCTGCCGCACCGGTAACTCCAAACATATTGCCAAAAATGGCTCCCAGAATAAATACCCAGAACTGGCTCTGGAAATATCCGGCCAAGCCTGCAATATAATCGCCGGTCATACCGCCAATGATATTCATTCCCGCAGTTGCAAGCAGGAAGATGCTGGCGATCACCGCCGTAAAAAAGATCGGCACACCTTTAAATACCAGGAACATAACGATGGCAATGCTTAACAGTAATAAAAAAATACTTAATGAATCTCCCATTATAATTTTATCCCCCTTATCGTTTTACGCATCCTCTCTCGAACGTCTTCTTAACCCTCCGGAAACAGACAGTGCGGCGATGCTCTTTTCTTCTCTATTCCTTTCTTCATCATGTCAAACCTCCTTTATTTTTGATATTTCATTTTTATAGATTGTCTATTTTTTGTCAATTCAGGGTAAAAAAATAATATCTCTGCAAATCCGTTACAGCACCAGCGTGCCGGCACATCCCCTTTTGGTCTCATTCCACCGGATATTTTTCATCAGCAAGATGATTGGCGAAAGCGATGGGGGCCTATTTCCGCTGAAGGCCAATTCTGTCCAATGAAAAAACAGGCAGCGCCGGAGTGCTCAAATAGGAATATGCCAGTACACTAGTATACAAGGCTGTACGGGGTATTCTTATTATATTCGTTTTTGCGAAGATATTCAAGTAAAAGAAGTTATTTATAAAAACTTTATACAAAATGCACAAAAAAATAGCGGAGGCATCTCTGCCTCCGCCCAGACTGTAGACAAAGTTGGTGCTGGTTGATTACGCCCAGCACCACTTTTCTTTT
>NZ_JAJCIC010000068.1 GCF_020554865.1 Lacrimispora sp. 210928-DFI.3.58 | reverse complement strand
TTCGGAAAAATCAGGTGTCTTAGTGCTTCTTATGTCCGAAACCGGAGCGCCAGCCACCCTCCCGGCAGCCGTCTGAACTGTTGTTTCTTATGAAAGCAGCCCTGTTGACTGCAAAAACAAAACTCCCATCATCACCGGCGCAATATACCGTATCATAAATGCATACAGCCCCTTTCTCCCGAATGTATGCCCGCTGGACTCCATTTCGTCAATGATCCACTGGGGCTTTACGATCCAGCCGATGAAAATACAGGTCAAAAAGGAGATAAAGGGCATCAGGAAGCTGTTGCTGATGTAATCCATCAGGTCCAAAAGCTGGGCTGTCTGACCGTTGGGCAGGGGCAGTTCAAAATAGAAGATGCTGTAGCCAAGACAAATAATGGCAGCTGCCACAGCGTAGATCCCGCCGATCACCATGCTCATCCTCTTTCGTGTCTGTCCGAACAGTTCCATGCAGTTTGCAACTAAAGTCTCCATGATGGAGATGCATGAGGTCAGGGCGGCGAAGGCTACCATGACAAAGAACACAAAGCCGATGACCGTTCCGGCCGCTCCCATCTCCACAAACACCTTTGGAAGGGACACGAACATCAGGCTGGGACCGGAGGCCATTCCCTCTGTCCCGGAAAACACAAACACGGCAGGGATGATCATAAGCCCTGCCAGGAATGCCACCCCTGTGTCAAAGATCTCAATCTGGCCCACGGAGCGGCTTAGGTTCACGTCATCCTTCACGTAGGAGCCATATGTGATCATGATCCCCATGGATACGCTTAAGGAGAAGAACAGCTGGCTCATGGCATCCAGGAGGATCCCTAAGAAGCGTCTGAAGGTGATCCCATCAAAGCTTGGAAGGATGTATACGGCTGCTCCCTGAAGTCCTGTACGTGTCACGCCATTTTCATCCGTATAGCTCAATGTCAGGGAAAACAGCGCGATCCCGATGATCAGAAAGATCAGTCCCGGCATGATCAGTTTTGAAAAACGCTCGATCCCCTTTTCCACACCGCAGTAGACTACAAAGGAGGTGAGCGCCAAAAACACCAGCATAAAAAATACCGGCGAAACCTCTGACGTGATAAAGGAGGTAAAATATCCGTCCTCTGCAGCGGCCCTGCTGCCTCCTGTCAGATAGACCACAATATATTTTGTTACCCAGCCGCCAATGACAGAATAGTATGTCATGATCAGTGCCGGTACAAGGAAGGTGAGATATCCCAAAAATTTCCATTTCTCCCGGATAGCCCCGAATGCCTTCAGCGCATTCTTTTTCGTCCTGCGCCCTAATGCAATATCCGTTGTCAGCAGCGTAAAGCCAAAGGTCAGCACCAGGATCAGGTAAAGCAGAAGGAACAACCCTCCTCCGTCCTTTGCTGCCAGATAAGGAAACCTCCATATATTTCCCACGCCTACAGCACTCCCCGCTGCTGCCAGCACAAATCCAATGGAGCTGCTGAAGCCCCCGCGTTTCTTCTTATCCATAACTCCTCCATATTTCCCCATTATTTTCTCTAAACCTTCCCTATTCTATCAGACATTTTCCAAAATGCAAAAACAGAGATGTCTCTTTAAACGAACGTTTTCTCTCAAAAATGTTTCTTTACAATAGATTTTCTTTCAATAAACGTGTATAATATATCTGCTGTGGCCTTCATTTTAAGGCACAGGATATTTTTACGAAATCAGGTAGTATACAATGAATGAGATAAGCAGACATATCGGCGATAAGATCCGCATGTACCGCAAGGTCCGGGGCATGACCTTAAAGCAGCTGGCGGACATCATCCACAAAAGCCGCGCCACGGTCAGCAAATATGAGACAGGCGAGATCACCTTGGACGTAGAGACCCTCTTTGAGATCAGCCAGGCCCTGCACGTGAATCTGAACCAGCTGACAGACTACCAGCCCCCTCTTGCTCTGCCTGAGCCGCTGCTTCCGGGCGTGACCAGAAAAAGCCCCTTTTTTGAGGCAAGAAGGCTGTATTTTTACTTTTATGACGGGCGGTACAAGCGCTTAAAGGACGGTATCATCGATATATACGAACAAAAAGAGAAGCCCGGCGATTACGAGGCTTCTCTGTCCATCAGCGCGGTCACTCCCACCGGAAGGAGCAGCGAGGTCTACTATTCGGGAAAGGTCATATACAGCGATATGCTCATCCGCTTTTCCTTTGTAAACCAGTGCAATACCCTGGAGGAGGATCTTCTCTATATTTTCAATCCATTGGAGATACGCGACTCCACCTGCGGCCTCCTCTGCGGCATCTCCAGCGCAGACCTGATGCCCTGCGCCTTCAAATGCCTGGTATCTCTGACGCCCAGGGAGCATACTGATGCTTTTAAGGAACAGCTTCTGATCAATAAGCATGATATACGGAAATGGCAGAAATTGAATATGTTTTTGGTAGATAACAGGGAGGTCTAGGTAAGCAGCCTTACAGACAGCCAGGCCGCTGATTCCCATAAACATGCTGCCCGCAACTGGCTGTGGGCAGCATGTTTATGCGGGTATCCAGATACTATTTCTGCTTTACCGGAATCCAGATCTCACAGTAGTAATCCTCGTCCATGATACCCTTCGCATATTTTGCCGCATTATCGTAATATTCCACACAATATCCTGCAGCAAACTCATATTCCTTCAGTGCAGGAAGCCACTCAGAAAAGATCTTTGTGTTCACGTCCTGCAGAGCCTCCGGCATGGCGCCTCTGCATGGGAATACGGCCCAGGTAAAGGATGGAATGGTCTTCACAACAAAGCCTTCCGGCACCTCTCCTGCAGGATCATAGGGATCCGCGATCAAATACTCAAAAGAATTTTGCTTCATTTTCTCATCAATATTGATCCCGTAAACCCCCATCACGTTTTTCCCTTTGCCCTCTTTAAAATGCTCCTGCCAAAACTGAGGAACCGTGTTCTTCGCTCCTTCATAGGCAAAGACCTTTGCATTTGCAATCACTGTAAATGCTTCCTTTTTTTCCATTCTGTAATCCATGAGATATCCTCCTTCTAATGATAGTTTGATCTTCAGCGGTGCAAAGGATTTGAGCGTCACCTGCTCCTTCCTCGCCCGTAAAGGGGTAACTCCATGGAATCTGGTAAATGCTTTGGCAAAGCTGTCGGGAGAATCATATCCATACTTCAGCGCGATATCGATCACCTTTCCATTGCCTGAAGCAAGTTCACTGCCAGCCAGAGCCAGACGGCGGTTCCTGATATATTCCCCAAGAGTAAACCCGCAGAGCATCGCAAAGCCTTTTTGAAAATAGAACGGTGATATATTGACCTGTTTTGCGATCTCCTCTGCAGACAATTCCTCTGTAATATGGTCCTCCACATACTGAACCGCTTCTCCTACAGCCTCCACCCAGCCCATGATCCGTTACCTCCTTTCGCTGTGATCACAGTCTATCATCTATCTTCTCATATTTCCCGATCTTTTCTGTCATGTTTTGTCTGAAGGACATCAAAAAGCGGATCGCTATTTCCCCTGCATGTTCCTGCAGTTTTTTTGATGCGCCTTGATCTTTTTTATGGCCCAGTCATAATGGCTGGAGGTACTGCTCACAAAATAAGACCCCAATGTCGTACCGCCCACAGCCGGAAATGCTTTTATTAAGAACAGTCCTTCATTGGAAAAGCTGCGGATCCTCTTCAAAACCTCTGCATGGGATCCGCCAAGCAATCTCCTGGCTTCCTCAAGGCTTGTCCCCTGATGCTTCTTCCAAAACATCTGATTCATGGATGCAATGGTTCTCCAGGTGTACAGTTTCGGCAAAAACGGCATATGATTGCCACTGGAATTTTCATCCACAAACCGAATCATAAGCTGATGCCATTCATATAAGTGAACAAGCACATCCCTTACATTCTTATCCCGTTTCCAGTGGGCTTCCTTCTTTTTCTCATCTTTGCTGAAATCAAAGGGCGTGTTCCACTCTGTTTCACTAAGGGAATCGATCAGCTGATTCATTTTCTCATAATTTTCATCTGCTGCTTTTAACAGATCTTCTCTGTTCCGCGGTCTTGGCATCCTATTCTCCCCTCCTTATCAGTCCTTGTAAATCCCGGTCACATTTTCCGCAATTTCAAGGAGCTCCTGCCGTATCTTCTCCGGTTCCAGCACGCGGGCCTGGTCCCGGAATGTCAGTATCCAGTTGATCAGGCTTTCCTCATCCGTATATTCCCTTTCAAACAGCAGGCTTCCATCCCCCTGCATTTCAAAGCAGTCCGGCCCAAATTCCTCCACCAGCCGCCATCTCACCTCAGGCTGAAAGATCACCTTTACCCTGATCTTTCCCGGAAATATGTTTTCATTGGACAGATCCGGCACCGGGAATGTCCGCACCTCATATTTGGCCTCAGATACATGGAGCGCATCCATACGGTTCAGCTTGAACATCCGTAAATCTTCTCTTTTACGGCACCATCCCCATACATACCAGCTGGCCCATTTGAAGATCAGATAATAGGGCTCGATCTCCCTGCTGCTTTCTCCCTTTGGTGCATAATACCGGAAAGAGATCAGCCGTCTCTCTTCAATCGCTGTCTGTATCATTTCAATCTTAGGTGCCAGCGAATCCTTATACCAGGAGGACAAATCGATCAGGATGGAGTCGCGGCCGCTTACAAGACCGGACGAGCCTGCCTTTATCTTCTCCATAAGCTGCCCGTAATAATGGCTCCCGCTCACACTGTCCAAGCTCCGAAGCCCCGCCAGGATCACCTGCATATCCTTTGAAGTCAGCAGCGTCCTGTCCATCCGGTAGCCTTCCATAATACAGATACCGCCTCCGGCCCCCTGTACCGTGGTGACCGGGATCCCCGCCCTGCACAGATCTTCGATATCCCTGTTTATCGTTCTCCGCGATACCTCAAACTTCTTTGCCAGTTCCGGCGCAGTAACCTTTTCTTCCTGCAATAATACGGAAAGTATTCCGATCAATCTGTCTATCTTCATACGAACTCCTTACGCCTGTCATTATAGCACGGCAAACACGACAACTATATGTCATGTTTATTCTATCATTTTTTCATCCGTTATCCCGGAAGACATTAATGCCACCACTGTTATGATACTTTTTGTCTTAAGATCAATATCCTGATTATTCCAGTTCTCACCGAAAAGAACATCATCATTATAATGTGCAAATTCTCCAAGCGCACTTCTTCCTGCTGTTTGTACAATTCTTTCCATTTTATCCACCTTCTTCACGAATTTTAACCATTATTTTTCAAATATGTTTCACCCACTCTTCAATCTCCTGTTTCGCAGCCTTGTTGAACACTCTGCCTTCCTTTATCATTGTATCTTCAACTGATGGCTTAAGCTCACTTACTGTATTTCCAAATCCACTTCCACCGGAAGTTGCAAATAATACGATTTTTTTGTCCGAAAAGTCATCCTTTTACATATAACGCCAAAACAGCCGCCAATGCTTTACACATCAGCAGCTATCGCTATAGGCATAGTGTATTAAATTAGTTATTTCTCCTGATCCTTAATCATGTAGTAATCTTCCATATCCAGACTCAATTTTATATAAGTATCAGATTTTGATTTTCGGTTGCTCAAGAGGCACACAGTCTCCACATGCGGTGAAAGTTATTTCTTATACTAAATAGCGAAACTATTACCTTTTACGAAAAGGTATATGCAACTTGTAATGGTCTATATCTTTCAACCGTATCGTAACTGTGTATTGTCTTTTGTCCAATTACATCATTAAAAAGCGCGCCATAATGAGGATGTTCGCCAGCTATCCGTTCTGCATAATGCTTTTGGTAACCGTGAACAAATCTATGCATTTTTTCTGTTTCACTCTTTCGGATTGTCATATAAATCAATGTACACATATCTAACAACAACTCAATTGAAAAAATCTCTGCATCAGTTGTGTCCTTGAATATACTTCTATAATTTCCATGTGCAATTTTATTACGAATAATATTATTGAAATAGTACATAAAGTATTCAACAACTTCTGTATAAATCTCGTCTCCTATATCTAGCAAATATTGTATCTTTTCTTGTAATACTGCACTGGTATACATCTCTAATTTTGTGAAGCGCCTAAATGTTGTACTATCCATCAAATAATCCGCAAACATTCCTTCAATCTGTATAGGAACAACATGATTAAACATCTCAAAATCACTATTTTCGTATAAATCTAAACATTTATTCAGTATATCCCTCCGATTCCTTAAGCAAACGCTTTCCTCAATCATTGTTATAACTTCTTCGAAGAGTGCATAGTCAGATATAAATTTCTTTAAAGTCTCAAGATAAGCCTCTCTATCTACTTCTTTCTGAGAATTCAGGGTATCTATCGCCGGAACCTTACTTATGTATTCTTGATATTCGCTTATGCGTTCTTCATCTGTTTTTGTGTATGAAGTCATATACAAGTTTTTCCGAGCTTTTTCACCTATAACATATATTTTGATTTTAAAGAACAACGCATACGGTCTGTCCAAATCATCTTCAATAATTTCTATAATACTTCGATATGATGAAAACTCCATTTCTGCATTGAATATCGTATCTGTAGATAAATACAACGCCTTCTTCCTTAACTTACTGTCAATTTCATCTGAGGATTGGCAATTACAAAATTCTGATAAGGATTTCTGCAAGTGTTGCTTTTCAAATTGAATAATCGCTTTTCTTGTCCTAAGAGAATTACATTTTTTTGCACATGTAAGTACATCTGTTTCATCAGTACTTAAATCTCTCATTAAATAGTATGTAGATTTTTTTCTTTGCAAATCTTTCATTCGATTATGAGTCGTTTGTAAGTTTTGATTAATCTGCTGAATTTCAAAATCTATTCTTGAAACCAGATTCGCATACCTTGTTCCAATCAACTCACCATACTGCTCTTTTACCGCTTTAAGTTGCTCCTTTGGTAATTTTTCAATCCGCAGAATTTTGCAACAACCTATATAATAATCATCCATACTTTCAAATTTTAAATTCTTGGGAGCTATTGTACAAATGACTGCTTTCACAAGAGTATCTCTTGCATTATCTACATCTAACAATTTATCAAAATAATATTTACCCAACTGTATTAGTGATGTCTGCACAAAAATATCAGGTTCAATACTTTTTCCAAGAATATCTACCAAATATAAGTGAATCTTCCTGCAAATTTTATTTTCTTCTTCTGTCATTTTTTACCTCGACCTTGTATTTTATTCAGATTTATTCTACCACACCACTTCAACTTTTACTATCTGAAAAAGAGCAAGAAAAAAAGCCGATCAGGAATCGAAACTCCCAATCGGCCTCTTTTCTTACTCCTCTTCATTTTTACATTCAATCTCGGTTCCGTCCAGGAACACCACCAGCAGCGTCCCATCCTCAAAGACCTTGATATGATCCAGCGTTTTCAGCATAAAGTCCGTATCCATCTCCGTCAAAGGCTGCGCCCCATCCGTGTACTCTATGAACGTCTCTGCCCGGTAACCTTCCAGCAGATTCTCACTCTGCATCTGTTCCTTCCAACGCTCCATAAAAGCCTCCCGGTTCTCTACCAGGGCATTCCATGCCATCAGATAAGCCTTTACCAGCGTTTCTTCCTCCACGTGGCGGTTGGAGCAGCCCATAACACCTTTTACTTTGTAACGCTCACTGCACTGCCATATTTTCCGGTCAAATCCCGTACTACTTCGCCAGCCTTTCCTTGCAAAAACTTTATTGCAGTTCCCGCAAACTATTTTGGAAGCGAATGGGTTGCTTTCGGGCCGGTGGGAATAAGAGTTTGTCCCATGCTCTTCCAGGTATTTTCTCCGGCGCTCTATTTCAAGCTGTACGCACTCCCAAATCCGCTTTGGAATAATTGCTTCGTGGTCATCCCCCACATGAAACATCTGGATTTCTCCTTTGTTCTGTGTCCGCTTCTTCGTTAAGAAGTCTACCGTATAGCTTTTCTGCAGCAGGGCATCGCCTTTGTATTTTTCATTCTCAAGCATACTCATTAAGGTTGTGGCTTGCCACTTTGTGCCGCCATCCCAATTTTTGATTCCTTCCCTTTCAAATATCCGCTTGATATAGTCCGCTGTTTTTCCATCCAGGAATTCCTGATACAGCCGCACCACAATCGGTGCCTGCTTTCTGTTGATGACCAGCTTGCCGCTGCTCTCATCCGCATCGTAACCGAGGAACCTCTTGGTACTCATTTTATGCTTCCCCGTTTCAAACCGCCTGCGGATTCCTCATGTACAATTCTCTGAAATGGAGCGGCTCTCATCCTGCGCCAGCGAGGAAAGGATCGTCAACAGCACTTCGCCCTTCGCATCGAGGGTATTGATATTTTCTTTTTCAAAGATAATCCCAATCCCTAAGTTCTTCAGCTCCCTCACATAATTCAGGCAGTCCAATGTATTCCTTGCAAACCGGGAAATGGATTTGGTAATAATCATGTCAATTTTTCCCGCTCTGCAATCAGCGATCATGCGGTTGAATTCATCCCTCTTTTTCGTGTTGGTGCCGGAAATACCTTCATCCGCATAGGTTCCTGCATATTCGTACAAAGGATTTTCACTGATATAGTTCGTATAATAATTGACCTGGTTCTCATAACTTAATAACTGTTCTTCTTGGTCTGTTGACACCCTGCAGTACGCCGCCATTTTCAGTTTCTGCACTGTCTGTGCTGTTCCTGATTCCGCAGTCGAAATCTGTCTTGCGGGTATAACCGTAATGCTTCTTGCCATTTTGAATTACCTCCTCAATTACTGTCGGTTCCGTGATATTCAATCCTGCAAGATCGGCATCATCGATGCGGATGCCCCTGCAGGCTTTCTTTCCTTTTTCAATGCAGGTGCTGCACAGCCATTGAATTTTCTTGTTGTAAACCTGCCGTCTGCGGAGTGTTTTTCCACAGAATGGACAGATCAGCTTTCCGCTTAATGGATAACGATTCTGAAATTTCTTTGTGCCGTCCTGCCCAATGTTCCTTTCCTTTTTCCGGTACTCTCTCATTTCCTGAACCTGTTCCCAAAGCTCCGGTGAAACAATCGGCTCATGATTTTCAGAAATGTAATAACTCTGTACCTCACCCCGGTTTCTACGGGTCACATTTCGCCGCGTGGGAGGCGTGTAATATTTCTGCAAATGGAAATCGCCTTTATATTTCTCATTGGAAAGCATCCCGCCAATCGTTCCGCTCTCCCACTGGCTGTCCGTCATGGTTTTGACACCGAGATAGTTCAGCAGATCAGAAAGTCTGCTGCATCCGATATTCATCAGATAAAGGTCAAACAGCAGCCTGACGATTTCCGCTTCTTTCCGGTTCACTACCAAATCCTCGTATTCGTTTTTGTCATATCCGCAAAAGCGTGTGGTATTAATCATCACTTCGCCACGCTCAAATTTCTTTTTTATGGACCATTTATTGTTCTCACTCATGCTCCTGCTTTCTTCCTGCGCAAAAGAAGCGAGGACGGCAAGCATCATCTCGCCGTCCCCTGAAAGAGTGTTTATATTCTGTTCTTCAAAAAAATACCGACACCCAGTTCTTTCAGTTCTCTTGCGAACTTCAGAACGGTGACGGTATTTCTTGCAAACCTCGATATGGATTTTGTAATGATAAGATCAAGTTCGCCCACCCTTGCCCGTTCCAGCATTTTCTGAAACTGCGGGCGGTTTTCACAGTAGCCGAAGATACCCTGATCTGCATATACCCCGGCAAACTCATATTCCGGATTTCCTTTGATCAATCTCTCATAGGTTGCTGTCTAATTTTCCAGCGAATCTTCCTGTCTCCGGCTGTCTGTGGAGGCTCTGGCATAAGCACATACCCGCTTCTTTCTTACCGCAAATGCCGGAACCTTATTAATAATCTTTACCTGCATATATCATCACGTCCTTCAAAATACTCCTGCATAAACTGCTGTATTCTTTCATAAATGCTCTGCGCATCCTCATCCCATCAATGTACAGCACTTCCACGTTGTTCTCGCTACAAGTCGCCATGAATTCCGGATGGCAGCAATTGGTGATTGGAGTAATAGAGGAATATAACTGAGAGAACGATAACGTATAATTAGTTTCGCAAATTCAATTTCATAAAAATAGACATGGTCTA
>NZ_JAJCIC010000067.1 GCF_020554865.1 Lacrimispora sp. 210928-DFI.3.58 | reverse complement strand
TAATCTTCAATTTTCAAGGAACTTTGTTGTTGGCATCTCGGCCGCAACGGTTATTGATTATAACTCATTGTTTTCGGTTTGTCAACCATTTTTTCATTTTCTTTTCGACTTTTTTGAAGTCCTTTTTGAAAATGTTCTGCTCTTTTTCAGCAGCGAAAATTATAATACCAGATGTTTCCCGAAATGTCAACAACATTTTTAAACTTTTTTTATTTTTCTATACTCCGCTGTCCAATGTAAACCAAAATGCGACTCCATCCTCCCTGTTTTCGACGCCATAGTCCTTGTGATGGGAATCCATGATCGCTTTTACAATGGAAAGTCCGATGCCGCTGCCGCCGTATTCTCTTGTTCTCGCTTTATCTACCTTAAAGAATTTTGTCCAAAGCTTGTCCAGGTCCTCCTCCGGGATGGGCTGGCCTGTATTGAAGACAGTTACTTTTACCTCCTTTTCCCTCTGCTCCAGGGTGATCTCGATCCGCTTCTCGCCATCCAGGTGATTCATTGCATTATTCAGATAGTTTGTGACGACCTCTTCGATCTTAAATTCATCTGCCCATACATAGACAGGGCCGTCCGCTTCGAAGACCGCTGCCGCACCTTTCTGCTGAAGCAAAAGGCCTGCTGAGGTCAGCACTCCCTGTATCAGGTTCACAATATCAAACTGCTCCATTACCGGCATATCATTTCCAAATTCAAGCGCCGTCAGAGTCAGGAGCTGCTTTACCATTTTGTTCATTTTCCCGGCCTCATCCATGATGACCTCACAGTAGTAGTCCCTGCTTTCGGGATCCTCTGCCATGCCCTCTGTAAGCCCCTCTGCATAGCCCTGGATCAGGGCAATCGGTGTTTTCAGCTCATGGGACACATTTGCAATGAACTCTTTTCGCGTCTCGTCAATGCGTATCTTTTCTTCAATGTCCTTCTGAAGCTCATTGTTGGCTGTCTTCAGCTCACCTATGGTCTCCTTCAGCTTTTCTGACAGGGTGTTCATGCTATGGCCCAGCACCCCGATCTCGTCCTGGGAGTCCCCGGTATATTTTGCGTCAAAATCCAGCTCTGACATACGGGCCGACAGGGCTGACAGAGAGCGGATAGGCGAGGTCACCCGTTCTGTGGCAATATACATCAGGGCACTTCCCAATATCATTACCACAATGCCTACATATCCCATAAAACGGTTAGACAGCTCTACGCTTTCGTGGATACTTGAAATCGGCATGGACATAATGAATATGGTGCGGTTATCATCAAAAAATCCCCAGTTCTGCAGATAATATCCGTTGGAATGCCTGTCAAAGCTCTTCTGTATCTTATAATTCTCTTCAGATACCAGTATTTCTGTATTGGGCTCGCTCCTTCCCAGGATATACTGCCGCACCCGGTCTGCCAGGAATTTGCCATCCCGGAAAGAGGGAATAGCCTGATCATCCATGCTGTCAACGATCACAATGGTGGTATTGTACTTTTCATTCATCAGACGGAGCAGGCGGCTGGCGTCATTCTGCTCTCCGTCCTTGGAATAGAGGCTCTGGAAATCCTGGGTAATATTTCCCCCGCTGGCGCTCTTTTCCAGCACATACAGGTTTAGCTGTTCATATGCGTCCTGCAATAGTTTTACCTTCTCCTGGGTATAATAGCCCTCCAGGAAAAAGCTGTTGACTGCCCACAGGCTTGAGAGCACCAATGCCATAAGCCCGATAAAGATCATGGTAAATCTCATCCGTATGGAGTGCTTCATGTTTCATCCACCTCAAATTTGTAGCCCATGCCCCATATGGTCTTAATATAATCTCCTTTTGCTCCCAGTTTGCTCCGCAGCTTTTTTACATGGGTATCAATGGTGCGGGCATCTCCAAAATAGTCGTAATTCCATACATTGTTCAATATTTTCTCTCTGGAAAGGGCAATGCCCTGATTCTCTGCAAAATAGGTTAGAAGCTCAAATTCCTTAAAGCTCAGTTCTACCTCCTTGCCGTCAATGGTGACCTGGTGGGCCATTTTGTCAATGCAGATCCCTCCTGCTTTCAGGTATTCGGAGGAAACGGCGTTGGTCCTGCGCAGAATGGCGTCTACCCTGGCAACCAGGATCTTGGGGCTGAAGGGCTTTGAGATATATTCGTCCACTCCCAGGGAAAAGCCCTGAAGTTCGTCACGCTCTTCGCTTCTGGCTGTCAGCATGATGACCGGCACCTGGGAATACTTGCGGATGGTCTTTAAGACTTCCCAGCCATCCATCTTGGGCATCATCACATCCAAAAGGATGAGAGCAATGTCCTTCTGGGCAAAAAATATTTCTACTGCTTCTTCCCCGTCTCCTGCTTCCACAACGGAGAAGCCTTTATTTACAAGGAAATCCTTCACCAGCTTGCGCATCCTGGCTTCATCGTCCACTACTAATATTTTCAGAGCATCCATTCCTTTACCTCCTATGCACTTAATGTACTGCCAGTATTGGCTTTATTCTAGCAAAAAAAAAGGATTATTTCCACGTTTTCACATAAGTTTCACAGCTTGCTCCGGATAAGCAGCGCAAAAAAATCCCCTGACTCACAAACAAGTCAGGGGCGCGTTACCATTCTTTATTCTTCTTCCAGCTCATCCTCACCGATCAGCTCGTCATACTCCTGGTCATCCAGCATTTCGTCGAAGGCGTCTGCGACGATCTCGTACTCATCATCATCCTCGATGTTGTCAAGGATCGGAGTTCCGTCCTCTGTCTCGCTGTAGCGGTACAGGTATACCTCGCCTTCCTCGGAATCTGCACCTTCCATCGGAAGAAGGGCAATGTATTCGCGCTCTCCGGCTGTGAAAATAGTCAGGACAACGCACTCTATCTCAGAATCATCATCCAGAGTGAGAGTAACTGTCATCTCCTGATCTTCTTCGTTTAAATTCTTCTCATCTGCCATATGGGTTCCTCTTTCATTTCCAGATTATAGTATTTACCTACGCTTACACTGTATCAGACTCACCCGGAAAATGCAAGAGTAATTTCCCCGCCGTCTAAACTGTCGCCTCAATACTCGATCCCCTCCCGCGCAGCAATCCCGCGCTCGAAGGGATGCTTTTCCAGCTTCATCTCTGTCACATAATCGGCACAAGCCTTTAATGCCGCAGAGGGATTTCGGCCTGTCAGGATCACCTCCAGGCCTTCCGGCTTGGCCTTTAGGCAGCGGATGACATGCTCCTCCTCCACAAAGCCCTGATTACAGGCTGCCACGATCTCATCCAGAACCAGAAGAAACACCGGGGAGGATGACGCCATTCCCCAGGCCTCCTCAAAAAGGCCGCTGTAATAGACGGCTGCCTCCCGTCTCATCTCCTCTGTCATATTCCAGGAAAAGCCAAAGGATTTTTTGCATGGCAGGACAGTTACTTCTTTCAGGCAGGAAAATGCCGCCACCTCACCGGAATCGTCTGTCTTTAAGAATCGGGCAATCAGGACCTTCTTTCCCCTGCCTGCTGCCCGCAGGGCTGCTCCCATGGCCGCTGTGGTCTTCCCCTTGCCGTTTCCGCAGTATATGTGCACTAATCCTGTCATATCCCTGTCTCCTCTATAAAACGTGATGGCTCCTGCTTTTTGTGATAGCGTTCCTTTGCATGGCAGATATGGAGCCGCTCCTTTGCCCTGGTCATGGCCACATAGAACATGCGCCGCTCCTCCTCCATATCAGGATCCAGTACCGCCTTGTGATGGGGTGTGATCCCTTCGTTTGCGTCCAGGATATAGACTACCCGAAACTCTAAGCCCTTGGAGCTGTGCATTGTCATGAGGCTGACCCCTGTGCCCTTTTCCTCCCGGTTTTTGGCCTGCTTTTGCAGCTGCTCCTTATACTCCTCCATGTGGGTAAACCAGGCTTCATATGTCTTAAAGCCCATAGCGCTCTCCTGAAGGGAGTCAAGTACCTCAAACAGCTCCTCCGGCGGCATCCTGCGCTCTAAGGCATATTCCCGGATATAGTCGTCATAGCCCACAGCTTTCCTGATATAATTAACCGCTCCGGCGGGAGCCATTCCCTTTAGCATTTTCAGGTCGTATTCCAGCTGTTCAATGCGGTCCAGCATCCAGTTTTTGTCCTGGTAAAAGGATTTTAACCGCTCCCAGTCGATCCGCTGGCCCTCCAGGGCATCGCGGCTGATGTAGCGCTTGGGACGGTTCAGGACAGGAAGAAGATTCCCCCTGGACAGGTCTCCTTCTGCGGCCCTGATATAAGCCAGCACGTGCCTTGAGATCCAGTGCTCATAGAGATTGGGCGCCGTATCCCGCATTTGGAAGGGAATGTTGTATTCCATCAGCTTTGTGATAAGGAGGCGCGGGCCGGAATTGGTGCGGTAGAGGACGGCAATGTCCTCCCAGGCCATGCCCATGGCGGCATAATCACGAAGCTCTGCCACAATGGCCTGGTTCTCCTCCAGGGGGTCTTTATACTCCCTGACGGAAATGGGACGGCCCTCGCCTCTGGCCGCCCGGATCTCCTTGGGGAACCTGGTGGAATTGTGGCTGATCAGCCGTCCGGCTGCCTCCACGATCTGACGGCTGGAGCGGTAATTGGTATCCAGAAGGATTTTCTTTGCCTGTGGGAAATCCTTTTCAAAGCCCAGCATGAGCTCCGGCTTTGCTCCCCGGAAGCGGTAGATGGATTGGTCATCGTCTCCTACAATAAACAGGTTATCAAGGGGCTTTGCCAGCATTTTTACGATCTCATACTGTATCCGGTTGATATCCTGGAACTCGTCAATTAGTATGTAGCGGTATTTGTCCTGCCATGCCTTCAAGATGTCCTTTCTCTCCTGAAACAGCTCATAGCACATCACCAGCATGTCGTCAAAGTCGAGAAGTCCCTGACGGCGCAGCTTGTCCTCATACCCCCGGTACAATGCCCCGAAGACCTCGCTGGAACAGCTTTTGGGATAATAATGCTCCAGGCTCATGAGCTCTCCCTTGACCATACTGATCTCACTCAGTACAGAGGATACAAATTCTCCCTCCTCCTCCACATCCAGGGCCATTGTCTCCATCATTTCTTTGACAAACCGTGTGCGCTGCTCCTCCCTCACAATATTGGAGGTCTGGTAGCGGTAGGCCAGCTTCAGGATCAGAAAAAAGACAGAATGGAAGGTTCCAAAGGAAACTCTGCTGCATCCTGTCTGTATCATCTGGCTATACCGTTCCTTCATCTCCCTGGCGGCTGCTCTGGTGAAGGTTATCACCAGGATATTTCCCGGATCCACACCGTATTTTTCCGTCAGGAAGCGGACCCGGTTGGTGATGACCGTAGTCTTCCCCGAACCGGGCCCTGCCAGCACCAGCGCGGGACCGCTCCCGTGCCGGATCGCATTCTTCTGTGCTTCATTAAATGCCATAAAATGTCCTTACGCTTTTAACAACTCAATTCCCTTACGGATCCTCTTTAAGGATTCCTCCTTGCCCAGTACCTCCATGATCTCCGTTGCACCAGCCGGAGTCATCTGCTTGCCGGATACGGCAGTGCGGATAGGCCACATTACAAAGCCTGTCTTCACTCCGGTGTCGGATACGTATTTTGACAAAAGCTCATAGAGGGCATCGTTGCTGTAATCCTCCTGAGCCTCCAGAAGGGGAAGCACATCCTCCAATACCTTTAAGGAGGTCTCTGCATTTGTCTTCATCTTCTTGTGGGTGTACATGGCGGTGTCATATTCCGGCAGCTCCTCAAAGAAATCAATGTGTCCTGCAATATCAGGGAACACCTCGATCCTGGTCTTTACCATGGCTGCGATCTTCTTACAATCCAGATCCTTCCTGATCACGTCCTTGATGTACGGCTCCGCCATGGCATAAAACTTGTCAAAGTCCATGGCCTTCATATATTCGCTGTTCATCCAGCGCAGCTTTGTCATGTCAAACACAGCCGGGGACTTGCTCATACGGCGGTAGTCAAATTCCTTTATCATGTCCTCCAGTGAAAAGATCTCCCTGTTGCCCTCAGGAGACCAGCCTAACAGGGCCACATAGTTTACAATGGCCTCAGAGAGAAAGCCCTGATCCAAGAGATCCTCAAAAGAGGAATGACCGCTTCTCTTACTCAGTTTGTGATGCTCCTCGTCTGTGATCAGAGGACAGTGTACATATACAGGCACCTCCCAGCCAAAGGCCTCATAAAGGCGGTTGTACTTCGGGGAGGAGGACAGGTACTCGTTGCCTCTCACCACATGGGTAATGCCCATCAGGTGGTCATCCACCACATTGGCAAAATTGTAGGTGGGATAGCCGTCTGATTTGATCAGCACCATGTCATCCAGCTCCGCATTGTCTACCGTGATGTCGCCGTAAATGTCATCGCTGAAGGTAGTGGTCCCTGTGGTAGGGTTATTCTGGCGGATCACGTAGGGCAGGCCTGCTGCCAGGTTGGCCTCTACCTCCTCCTTTGACAGGTGAAGGCAGTGCTTGTCATAAACCATGATCTCCTCGCCGTTTACGGTCTTTCGCAAGCTGTTTAAGCGCTCCGGGGTACAGAAGCAGTAGTAGGCTTCTCCCTTTTCCACCAGCTTTTTGGCATATTCCAGGTATATGCCTGCTGCCTGGCGCTCGCTCTGGACATAGGGGCCGCAGCCGCCGTCCTTATCAGGGCCTTCGTCATGGACAAGGCCTGTCTCCTCCAGAGTCCGGTAAATGATCTCCACTGCGCCCTCTACATAGCGCTCCTGGTCTGTATCCTCAATTCTCAGAAGGAAATCTCCTCCTTCATGCTTTGCGATCAGATAAGCATATAATGCGGTTCTCAGATTGCCCACATGCATCCTTCCGGTTGGGCTTGGTGCATACCTTGTTCTTACTCTGCTCATGTCAGTCTTCTCCTATTAATTCCATTTTTTCCAAATTCACAGGTCCCTTTTTCTTGGAAATGGGCCCATCTCATATCAGAAACATTATATACCGAAGGCTAAAAAAAGACAATGCCTGATTTTCCACAGGCACTGCCTTTCGATTGTGCTCAGATATCCACAGGATCCTTATTTGAAGGTGGAATTGTCCACATCCTCTGTGAACTTATCCATGTCTACCGGCATCCATGAAACCTTTTCCTTGCCGCTCACATCAACCTTCATCTTCTCACATTTCACTGTGATCTCAGACTCGCCGCCATTTGGCTCCAGCTCGCCCAACCTGGAAACATAGTCCTTCATGATCTGGCGTGTGAACTCCATGATGGCATCCTCATCGCCAGACATCAGAGCTGCCTGAGTCTCCTCGTCCATGTTCTCAAGATACTCTGTCTGGAGATCTGTCATGGTCTGCTGGATATCAGCATTAGAGAAGCTCTTCACTGTCAGAACAACGGTGGTCTCATCCTTGCTCTGCTCAGAAATAGCAGCAGTGTAGGTCAGCTTCTGAACCAGCTTCATGATGGTATCGCTCATTTCCTGGAGCTCCTCATCTGTAAACTCGATTCCTGCTGATGCAAACTCCTCCTCGAATACGTCTGCCAGTGTCGTATCGCTGTCTTCCATCAGGGAAGTTCTCACATCATCCTCTGATGCAAAGCCCAGAAGGTCCATCATTGGCTTTGGGTCATCCTTAAGGCACAGGTCATACATAGCACCTACTACCTGGTCTGCCGGAGCCAGCTCTTCCTTGCTGCAGCCTGACAGCACGATGGTGCAGAGGGTCAGGACAGCCAGAAGAACTGCTGCTGCTTTTTTGTTCCACTTCTTCATGTTTTCCTCTCCTTCGCGCCCTGCCGGGCGCTGTTTTTTTATATATGTACAGATAGTTCCCTGCACCCGCAACTATATGGGCTCAGGAAACTATCCGTTCATATCTCTATTAAACTTTATTCTGCTTTAGGGGCCTCTTTCTTACCAGCCAGATCACTTGGCCTCATGGTCAGGTTGATCCTGCCCATTTTGTCCACTTCCGTTACCTTTACCGTAACCTCGTCTCCGATGTTGACCACATCCTCCACCTTGCCTACGCGCTTGTCAGAAAGCTTGGAAATATGGATCATGCCGTCCTTGTTGGGAGCCAGCTCCACAAATGCACCAAAGTTCATGATACGCACTACCTTGCCGGTAAATACCATGCCTGCCTCAATATCGGTGACAATGCTGGTGATGATCTTGATCGCCTTATCGATCATAGCCTCATCCGTACCGCATACATTGACTGCGCCGTCATCTGTAATGTCAATCTTAACGCCAGTCTCCTCGATGATCTTGTTGATGACCTTGCCCTGCTTGCCTACTACATCACCGATCTTCTGAGGATCAATGGTGATCTGCTTGATCTTTGGAGCGTATGGGCTTAAATGCTTTCTCGGTTCAGAGATCACAGGCTGCATTACATGCTCAAGGATATACATTCTTGCTTCCCTTGTCCTTGCAATGGCCTCCTCAATGATGGGGCGTGTCAGGCCGTGGATCTTGATATCCATCTGGATCGCTGTGATACCGTTCTTTGTACCGCCTACCTTAAAGTCCATATCGCCGAAGAAGTCCTCCAGGCCCTGGATATCGGTAAGGACAATATAATCGTCATCCGTCTCTCCTGTAACAAGTCCGCAGGAAATACCGGCAACCATTTCCTTGATCGGAACGCCTGCTGCCATTAAGGACAGAGTGGATGCACAGATACTTGCCTGGGAGGTAGAGCCGTTGGACTCCATGGTCTCAGACACTGTGCGGATCGCATATGGGAATTCTTCTTCGCTTGGCAGAACAGGCACAAGTGCTCTCTCTGCCAGTGCGCCATGACCGATCTCACGGCGGCCCGGTCCTCTGCTTGGCTTTGTCTCACCAACGGAGAAGGACGGGAAATTATAATGGTGCATATAACGCTTTGTGGTCTCGTTCACATCCATGCCGTCCAGTCTCTGGGCCTCGGATAAAGGAGCGAGCGTGCAGGCATTTAAGATCTGGGTCTGGCCGCGGGTGAACATACCGGAGCCGTGTACTCTCGGCAGGATATCGATCTCTGCTGCCAGAGGACGGATTTCCGTGATAGCACGGCCGTCCGGACGCTTGTGATCCTTTAGGATCATCTTGCGGACAGTCTTCTTCTCATACTGGTAAATGGCATCGCCCACCAATGGCAGCCACTCTTCATTCTCTGCAAATGCTTCCTCCAGACGCTCTGTAATGGCAGCAATGTTCTTCTCACGTGTCTGCTTGTCGTCTGTAAATACGGCTTCCTCCATCTCCTCAGATGGAACCAGCTCCTTGATCGCTGCAAAGAGCTCTTCCGGAACAGCGCAGCTCTCGTAGGTGTGCTTTTCCTTGCCGCACTCTGCCACGATCGCATCGATGAACTTGATGATCTCCTGGTTTACCTCATGAGCCTTGAAAATGGCCTCGATCATCTTCTGCTCAGGCACCTCGTTTGCGCCTGCCTCGATCATGATAACCTTTTCCCTGGTAGAAGCAACGGTCAGAGCCATATCGGAAACGCGCTTCTCATCGGCAGTCGGGTTGATGACAAACTCACCACCAATCAGGCCTACCTGGGTGGTTGCACAGGGACCGTCAAATGGGATATCGGAAATACAGGTAGCAATGGCAGATCCCAGCATTGCTGTCAGCTCAGGGCTGCACTGGGGATCAACAGACATGACTACGTTGTCCAGGGTCACGTCATTGCGGTAATCCTTTGGGAACAATGGGCGCATGGGACGGTCGATCACGCGGGAAGTCAGGATGGCATTCTCGGAAGCCTTACCCTCTCTCTTGTTGAAGCCGCCTGGGATCTTGCCCACTGCGTATAATTTTTCTTCATACTCCACGCTTAAGGGGAAGAAATCAATGCCTTCCCTTGGCTTTGCAGATGCTGTTGCTGTGGAAAGGACAACAGTATCACCATAATGCATAAATGCGGCGCCATTTGCCTGTGCTGCCACTCTGCCAACCTCTACGGTCAGCTTACGGCCTGCCAGATCCATGCTAAAACTTTTGAACATATCAGGTCTCCTTTTCTTTTTTATAATGGTTCAGCAGAGCAGAAGACGCCGAAACTACTGATCTGTCCTGAAATGCTGATAAATGGCCTTCAGAACACATCAGCGGTCTCGGAGTGTTTCCCCTGTCTGCTGCGTATGATATCCAACATGCAAATTAGGGTGGAGAAAACTCCACCCTAAGAGAATTACTTTCTGATGCCGAGCTTCTCGATCAATGCACGATAGCCTTCCAGGTCTTTTTTCTTTAAGTAGTCAAGAAGACCTCTTCTCTGTCCAACCATCATCAGAAGGCCTCTTCTGGAATGATGATCCTTTGGATTCTGCTGAAGATGAGCGGTCAGCTCAGTGATCCTCTCTGTCAGGATAGCGATCTGAACCTCTGGTGAACCTGTGTCTCCAGCCTTACGGCCATACTTTGCGATAATTTCTGCTTTCTTTTCCTTGGAAATCATGGTAAATCCTCCTATAATCTTGTTCTCACCGTAAACCAGGATTCCGGTTGGAGTATCCGTGAACCGGGCAGCGGCGTTTTTCATACCGATTTAGTATAGCACAGTCTTCCTTTGTTGTAAACCGGGATTTTTTCTTTTTTTACTGGCATTTGTAGGATTACAATACATGTGTTACAACTGAATAATTAAAAAGCAGAGATGCTG
>NZ_JAJCIC010000066.1 GCF_020554865.1 Lacrimispora sp. 210928-DFI.3.58 | reverse complement strand
ACTGCCAGCTGCTGAACGGCAGGAATTAAATTTGCGAAAAACTATTGACACTATCGAGAGAACAGTCGGTCATCGGGCATTAGCTTTCTTTTTTGTGAAATGGAATGTCATTTTTTTACTGTAAATTAAAAGGAGAACCGGACGCATCCGATTCTCCCAAGTACGCTCCATAGAGACGTACCGCTATTCACATTTATAGTATACAAAAAAGGGATAGAAAATGCAAGGATTTTCACGACTTAACATAAATTTTTAATTTGGTAAGTTTTACATTATTATCTGTATGGATAATCTGGTTAAAAATACTCGTTGGAACGTTGCTGCGTAATTTTTCAACAATATCTTCAAACCCCGATATAATTCGTTTCACTTCTGTTTTTGATACATGAAGCAGTTTCAATTGGTAAATTACCAAAACTAAATAATCTGTGATAGTCCCGAAAGTTAATCCTTTTACTCCGGTAGCATTAGAGATAGCATTTCCCACCTGTTTATCAATGCTTCCAGTCCGGAAACGTGTATCAAAAATCACATCGTTATGGGCAATGGCATTTCTAAGGTCTTTCGTGGCATAAATCAAACGTTGCGGCATCATGGCATTTGAATCATCAGAAGGCCGTATCCCAAGTTTTTTTGAAATATCTGCTCTGCAATTTTGATTCAAACATGAAACAAAATGACCGAACTCACCTAAACTAAGTAATTCGAAGGTCGCCCATATTGGCAGGTTGGCATCTTTACGAAGATAGTGATCCGCAATCTTATTTCCATTCCCATAAGCATCAGTCTGAACCTTATAGATTCGATTACGCAAATCTAACCGCCTTTTTAACTCTCGTTTGAATTTTTCTTCAGCTTTTTGACGGTCGTGGGCGTTTTTGTATGTTTTACCTTTGGTAGAAAACATTTTATAGTTATCCAACAACTGATTATAAATATCGATAAAACTTTCAGAATTTGTTGAAGCGACTAAAATGTCGAGGGCATAATTTTTAACGGCTGTTTCAATTAACATTACGTTAGGATAAAACAACGATTTTAATTGAGCATCAAAGTCATAGACAGCAACCAATTCTTCAAATTTAGTATAAGGGACATGTTTTGAAGGTGCATTTATGTAACGATATCCCTTATATCCATGATAGTATCCTATATTCATAAGTTTACGCTTTTGCGATGAACCAGAAATAGAGATTCCTTTTTTGTCGCGCAGATAGCGCATTAAACCATCCGTACTTTTAGGATGTGAGTCCGACATATTTGTGCACCTCCCTTGTCAGTAATGCTTTTAAGTATATATCAAAAAGCATCATTCGTCAAAGAGTTTGATAAAGATGTTATCCCTTTTGCCAAAATATATATCACTTGTCCTGAAACATCTATCCCCGGGGTAAATCAATTCCCCCATACCCATTCTACGGAAACCGAAACACACATCCATTTTTGTCCCAAATCGGCCGAAACCCATTGATTTACCGGGCTTTTCTCGTCAGCAGAGCGACTGTTTCCACATGCACCGTCCCCCCAAACATATCACAACATCTCACCTTCTCCACCCGATACCCTCCATCTGCCAGATACCGCAGATCCCGCGCCAAGGTTGCGGAATCGCAGCTTACGTATACTACTTTCTTAGGTGACATCTCTAAAATCGTGTCCAGGCATACTTTGTCGCAGCCTTTTCTGGGGGGATCTACTACGATGACATCGGCGTATATGTGATTGGATTCGTATTCTCGCGGGAGGACTTCTTCTGCTTTTCCTACAAAAAATTCGGCATTTTTTATGCCGTTTAGAGCTGCGTTCCTCCTTGCATCCTCTATGGCCTGGGGCACGATCTCTACGCCGTAGACTTTTTTTGCTTTCTGGGCGAGGAACAGGGAAATGGTTCCGATCCCGCAGTATAAGTCCCATACGGTCTCATCCCCTGTCAGTTCTGCGTATTCCAGTGCTGTGCCGTAAAGCTTTTCTGTCTGGACGGGATTGACCTGATAGAAGGAAAGGGGGGATATCTGGTACTTAACATTGCCAATGTAGTCGGTAATGTATCCGGGGCCGTAAAGGTTGACAGTCTCCTTTCCCATAATGACATTTGTCTTCTCCTGGTTGATGCTGTAGGAGATGCTTCTCATGCCTTCTATCTCACACAGCATGCGCACCAGCTTGTCTGAACCCGGAAGCTTTTTCCCAT
This sequence comes from Lacrimispora sp. 210928-DFI.3.58, assembly GCF_020554865.1. Lineage (GTDB taxonomy): Bacteria > Bacillota > Clostridia > Lachnospirales > Lachnospiraceae > Enterocloster. Next base: position 8,534 of record NZ_JAJCIC010000066.1, on the reverse strand, counting down.
TTATCACAAGGCATACCATGAGCTCCCCTGTGCGAAATCCCTTGCGTATCAAGGCATGACGAAGAAGGCCCTTATGGGTCTGTTCATTGTAAGGACGGATTCCCTCTGAAACCATATAGGCCTTAATAATTTCCAATATTTTCCTGTTCTCTTCCACACCCAGGAGACAATCCTCATTTTCAATGATGGCATGGGTACGGCCTACATAAAAGCCGGTGATGATCCTTCCCTCTTTGTCTTCTCCAAAGGGGAACTGAGCCTTGTTGCGGTATCTCCAGGGATGATCCATGCCCATAATGGGGAGCATGTGGATCTCTTCCTCAGAAAATCTGCCAATGCGCAACAGATTGTTAAGGACCTTCCGCTCCTTAAATCTCAGCTGCTCTTCATAGCTCATGGCCTGAAGCTGGCAACCTCCGCATTGGCGTGCAACAGGGCACGGGGGCTTTACCCTAAAGCTTGATGGTGAAAGCACCTCTACAAGGCAGGCAAAGCCATAGGTCTTTTTCATCTTCATGGCCTTTGCCCGGACCACATCTCCAATAACTGTATCCTTGATAAACCAGATATAGCCCTCCAGGCGCCCCACTCCGGCTCCGTCCTCGTTCATGTCTTCAATGGTAACTGTAAATTCCTGATTTTTTTGCATGTTATTCTTTTATCTCTCCGGTTTTCATTCCCTGAAACAAGCTCCGGGAAAATTTATTGCCCCGGAACATGTCTGAAAATCGCTTTGTCGGCATCGCGCTTCTTTATTCTGAAGTCTTTCTGATATTGGTTTCCAGAAGCCGGTTAAAGCCCAGCCATCCCTTGTTGTCTCCGCCTGCATTTAAGGCCTCGATCATGGTCTCCATCTTTGCATCCGTATTGTCCGCAAAGTTCAATGCCAATGCTTCAAGCAGCGCCGGCTTTTTCGGTGAACCGTACTCCAGCTCTCCGTGATGGGCCAGGATGCAGTGCTTCAGTTCTGCTGCCAGATTAGGCGGAAAGCCCTTGATGGAACGGATGGTGATCCCAACCATCTCTGTGCCAATGATGATATGTCCCAGCAGCTGGCCGTCATCCGTATAATCATTTTCCGGGAAGGTGGACAGCTCCCTTAATTTTCCTACGTCATGGAAAATGGCCGCTGTCAGCAGCAGATCCCTGTTAAGCTGCGGGTAGTAGGACGCATAGTAATCACACAGCTTTGTCACGCTTAAGGTATGCTCCAGAAGGCCGCCTACAAAACCGTGGTGAACGGTCTTCGCGGCAGAGTGGAACTGAAAGGCTTTGGCAAAGGCTTCATTGTCCACAAAATACAGGGACAGCAGGCGGTTCAGATAGGGATTTTTCACGCTCTTTATAAAGCCCAACAGCTCCTCGTACATTTTTTTAATATCCTTTTTGGACACAGGAAGATAGTCGGACTCCACATATTCTCCCTCTTGAGCCCTGCGGATACGGCGTATGTTCAGCTGGTGTGAATTCTGGAACAGGGTCACATCTGCCTCCACATGGACATAATCCATGGTCTCAAAATCGCCTACTCCCGGAGAATTCAGATCCCAGATCTTGGCATCTATGGTACCTGTCTTATCCTGGAGCACCAGGTTCCCGTATTCCTTCCCGCTTTTCGTCAGAGCGATCTGTTTATTTTTACACAGATATACATCTGTTGTATGCATTCCTTCTCTGAAGGTCTCAATATATTTCATAGCCTTTTCCTCTTCTTTCTAATCCGCTTTCATAGCTTCAGCATCATCCTGCCGCGCCATACACTGGCCAGGCACAGGCATAAAATGCTCAAATACAATAACGCAGCCAGGCGTTAAAACTACCTGGCTCCGATTGTTACATCAAACTCAATTTCCTTGTATTCATCTCTGCCATTGCTCCGCAGAACAGCGATCTTCACCTTGTCCCCCACATGGAACTTCTCCACCTGGTTCTGGAAATCCTTCATGCTGCCCACCTGCTCGCCGTTCATCCAGGTCAGCACATCTCCCGGCTGGATACCGGCCTCATAGGCAGGGCTGTCCGTCACTGCCGTAGTGATATAGATCCCATTCGGCATCCCGCTCTCTTCCATTGCCTGGCTCACCTCCTGACCACGGATTCCCACATAGGGAGCAGCCACGCCATTGCTCAGCATTTCCAGTATGCCCTTATAATCAGAAATGGCCACCACCGTTGTCATGATGCTGCTTCCGTCTGCATATTTATCAGTAGCCCATCCGATCAGATCCCCGGATGCATTCAGCAGAAAGGTGCCTGCCTCTGTGTCACTGTGAGTGTTCGTATAGAAAATGCGGGCGGTGCCGTCAACTGTCTGGACATTGCGTATCACGTAGGAAATGAAGCCGTAATCACTGGAATGCACGATTCCCGCAGGTGCACCGATGGCCACCACCATGTCTCCCTGCTTTACTCCATAGGAGTTGCCCAGGTTAATGGGAACCACCTTCTTAAATGCGCCGCTGTCCATCTGGGAAGCATCCACACTCACAACAGCAAGTCCCATCACCGAATCGCTCTGCTTGACTGCTCCCGGCGCCATGGTCCCGTCAGCAAATACCACTTCGATGGAATCTGCCTGCTCCACTGCCTCCTCCGGCGTAAGGATCAGGATCTCTCCCCTGGTGCAGGATATGACCGCACCGGAAAACTGTCCTGTTGTCTCGATGGGATTGTCAAACCAATCTGTTCCATGCTGGATGGAGTGGACCGACACCAAGCCATTATCCGCATCCATGGCAATGGCTCGCAGGTTATTATAAAGCTTATTCAGATCTTCCACAGAATATGGATATTTTTTAAGCTCAGAGCGCACCAATTCCTCCACAGCCTCTGTCTCAGAAGACTCCTCCGGTTCCGTTGTCTCCTCCGGCGTAGGCGCAGGAGTCTCCGGTTCATCCTTTGGAATGGTGATCTGTGTACTCTCCTCCGTAGACTTCTGTCCCAAAATTTTCTCCGCAACCGGCCTGGACACCACAAAACACACTGCCGACAAAACACCAAACAAAACAGCGCAAAACACAGTCAGCAGGATCCTTCTGGCTATCTGTCTTTTCGTCACAGGCTGGCGGACGATCTTCTCATTAATAAAAGGACGAGGCCTGTCCTGCCCCGGCTCCTGTCCCTTATTCCCACTAAGCCTATCTCCGCCCTTATCCGCCATAATGCATCCTCCTGTCGAAGAATCTCATTCCTATTATACGTTTCTTCCCCTGAATATGCAAGTTTTTAACACGCAAAAGATACCAAACTTATCCCCACATCTCTTAAACTTCTCTTAAAAATGATAGTAAAAGGGGGAGTTTATGGTATAATGTCCACGTAGGCAATGAGCAGTGCGAAAAAAATCAGAGAAGCAGCTGCGTTGTGCTTGCACAAAAGCAGATGATTTTCTGATTTTTTTCATAGGGCGTTGCCCGTGAGCGAGCTGCAGCGCAGCGGAAGTGAGCGCGCACTGCGGGGTCGCGGGCCGCACACTATGCGCGCAGGTCCACACTGCAAAGCCGCGAACCGCACACCACGAGCCGCGAGTCGCTCACTGCAGGATCACAACCCGCACACAACGCAGCCGCAGGCAACGAATCCCCCATTCGTCCGCCCCACCGCCCCTTCTCATCAACCCATCAACACCACAACAACAAGGAATCAACTCATGAACCAAAAATCATTAAAAACATTAGAATACACAAAAATCATAACCACCCTGGAGACCTACGCCGCATCCCCCTTAGGGAAAGCCCTGTGCCGCAGCCTCACCCCCTCCTCCAGCCTGGAAGAGATCCGAACCTGGCAGTCCAACACCACAGATGCCGTAACCCGCATCCGTCTCAAAGGCTCTGTCTCCTTTTCCGGCCTCCGGGACATCACCGACTCCTTAAAGCGCCTGGAAATCGGCAGCGCCTTAAGCATCCCGGAGCTCCTATCCATAAGCTCCGTCCTGACCGTTGCCGCCCGCGCCAAGGCCTATGGCCGCCACGACCAGGACCAGGACTCTGCTGCCGGCGACCCCGACTCATTAGAGCCTCTGTTCGCCGCCTTAGAGCCTCTCACCCCCTTAAATAACGAGATCAAACGCTGCATCCTATCCGAGGATGAGATCGCCGATGATGCCAGCCCGGGACTTTCCCATGTGCGCCGTTCCATGAAGGTTACGGCTGACCGCATCCACACCCAGTTAAACTCCATATTAAACTCCAACCGCACCTACCTTCAGGATGCCGTCATCACCATGCGTGACGGCCGTTACTGCCTGCCGGTAAAAGCGGAGTACAAAAACCAGGTATCCGGCATGGTCCACGACCAGTCGGCCACCGGCTCCACTTTGTTTATCGAGCCCATGGCCATCGTCCGATTAAACAATGAGCTGCGCGAGCTGGAGATCCGGGAGCAAAAAGAGATCGAAGCAGTCCTTGCCTCCCTGAGCAACCAGTGCGCCCCTTACTGCGAAGAATTAAAGCTGAACACAGACCTCTTAGCCCAGCTGGACTTTATCTTCGCCAAGGCCGCCCTCTCCCGCCACTACCGCTGCAGCGCCCCTGTATTCAACAACCGCGGCTACATCCATATCAAAGACGGACGTCACCCTCTGTTAAATCCCCAGACCGTGGTCCCCACCAATGTCTGGCTGGGCAAGGACTTTGACCTTCTCATCGTCACCGGTCCCAACACAGGCGGAAAAACGGTTTCTCTAAAAACCGTAGGCCTGTTCACCCTCATGGGCCAGGCAGGCCTCCACATACCGGCCTGGGAGGGCTCCGAGCTGGCTGTCTTTGACGAGGTATTTGCCGACATTGGCGATGAACAGAGCATCGAGCAGAGCTTAAGTACCTTCTCCGCTCACATGACAAACATCGTTCACATATTGAATGAAGCAGACTCCCGCTCCCTCTGTCTCTTCGATGAGCTGGGAGCCGGAACAGACCCCACCGAAGGAGCGGCCCTGGCCATCTCCATCCTCTCCTTCCTCCACAACATGAAATGCCGCACCATGGCAACCACACACTACAGCGAGTTAAAAGTCTTTGCCCTCACGACTCCCGGAGTAGAAAATGCCTGCTGCGAGTTCAGCGTGGAAACCCTCCAGCCTACCTACCGCCTGCTGATCGGCGTTCCGGGCAAGAGCAATGCCTTTGCTATCTCAAAGAAGCTTGGCCTGCCGGATTACATTATCGAGGACGCGAAAAGTCATCTGGAGGCCAAGGATGAATCCTTTGAGGACCTGCTCTCCAGCTTAGAGAGCAGCCGCCTGACCATTGAAAAAGAGCAGGAAGAGATCAAGACCTACAAGGAGGAGATCTCCCAGCTCAAAAAACGCTTAACCCAAAAGGAAGAGCGCCTGGATGAGCGCAAGGATAAGGTCATCCGGAACGCCACCGAGGAGGCACAGAAGATCCTGCGGGAGGCCAAGGAAACAGCTGACCAGACCATCAAACAGATCAATAAACTGGCCGCATCCTCCGGCCTTAACAAAGAACTGGAGGCTGAGCGCGCCAAGCTCCGTGAACAGCTGAAGAAAACGGACGAAAAGCTGGCAGTCAAGGCCAAGGGCCCCAGCCAGCCCATTTCACCGAAGAAGTTAAAGATCGGCGACGGCGTAAAGGTATTATCCATGAACTTAAAGGGCACAGTGAGCACTCTGCCCAACGCCAAGGGCGACCTCTACGTCCAAATGGGCATCCTCCGATCCCTGGTAAATATCCGCGATCTGGAGCTGCTCCGTGAAAATGACATCAGCGCTACCTTAGGAGACGGCTCTTCCATAAACTACGGCGAGAAGTCCACTGGGAAGACCAAAAATCTTTGGACCCCAGCCAAAGGCAAAGGCACCGGCAGCGGTCAGATCAAAATGTCCAAATCCTACTCCGTCTCCCCGGAGGTCAATCTGATCGGCATGACGGTGGACGAGGCAATGCCTGTGATGGAGAAATATTTAGACGATGCCTATCTGGCCCACATGCCCAATGTCCGCGTTGTCCACGGCCGCGGCACAGGAGCCCTGAAAAATGCCGTACACAAGCGCCTGCGCCAGCTAAAATACGTCAAGGAATTTCGCCTGGGCGAATTCGGTGAAGGCGACACCGGCGTAACCATTGTAACATTCAAATAGAGAGAAAAGAGGAGGTTTTTTCATGGCAGAGAAACAACGGATCCTGATCGTGGATGACGATGCCAATATTGCAGAATTAATTTCATTGTACCTGATGAAGGAATGCTACGAGACAATGATCGTGGGCGACGGCGAGGAGGCCTTAAAGGTATTTCCCGAATTTAAGCCCAACCTCGTGCTGTTAGACCTGATGCTTCCCGGCATTGACGGATACCAGGTATGCAGGGAGCTGCGCGCTTCCTCCCAGGTGCCTGTTATCATGCTGTCCGCAAAGGGGGAGATTTTTGACAAGGTTCTGGGACTGGAGCTGGGAGCAGACGACTATATGATCAAGCCCTTTGACTCAAAGGAGCTGGTAGCGCGGGTGAAGGCCGTGCTGCGCCGTTACCAGATGGCTCCTGCCCCCACTCCCGCCTCTTCCCAGCAGCAGGGAGAATTTGTGGAGTACCCGGATCTTATTGTGAACCTCACCAATTACTCTGTCATCTACCGGGGCCATTCGGTAGAAATGCCGCCAAAGGAGCTGGAGCTTTTATACTTCCTTGCCTCCTCTCCCAACCAGGTATTTACCAGGGAACAGCTTTTAGACCACATCTGGGGCTATGAGTACATCGGGGACACCAGGACAGTGGATGTACACATTAAGCGCCTGCGTGAAAAGATCAAGGACCATTCCAGCTGGGCCATCACGACTGTATGGGGAATCGGCTACAAATTCGAGGTAAAGCGCTGATATACTTTTTCAAAATGTCCATAAATTCTTGATTTTTGGCTTAAAATCAAGGTTTTTCATGTTTTTAAATCACTAACTAACGCTAGATAAAAACAGTCAAAAATAAGTGTTATGCAGTCAAAAAACAGTCAGAAATGATACGATATGCTTTTATATAGGGCGGATACCGGATAAACGGGCCCGCCCTTCTCTATGTTACTCCGCCAAATTCGGCATATCTCCATTGAATATTCTCAGATACACTGAATCTATAGTTAGAAAATACTGGTATATTGCCAATATCTATTATAGATAGGGAATTCTCCTAGCATTACATAAAAACGCGAATTATTTTACATTTTTTTATTGATTTTCATCAAAAATTGGTTATAATGAAGTTACTAGTTACGTATTATTAAGTCAAGGTACGCACAGATCCGTATAGTCTTACATAAGATAAATTGCCAGCGATGTACAGGAGGTGATACGTATGGCAACGAAAAGCATTCTTAAGGATGTCTCCATCAAAGAGCGGAGTCTTGCTCATACATTTTTAGACGCACTGGACAATGCAAAAAGCAAAAAACATGAGCAGGTACAGATTAGTAGAAAATGCTCTGAAATAACAGGAGACAAAATCAAAGAGTTCTTTGGTGAATAATAATTATGGCAGAGTTTGTTCAAATCAAACTAAATAATATGATATCTGAATTGGGAGAGGATAAAGTAAAATCTATTCTCTCCTCTTTTATGTGTCCTAAAAACAAAGATGTGGAATTATTTATAAGGTATAAAGCAATTGAGTTCTCCAGACAGTATTTATCACGGACGACATTAGTATATTGGAAATCTGATGATGAAAAAGAAAAATATTTGGTAGGATATTACACTGTAGCGTCAAAACACATTTGTGTCTGTAAAGACTCAATTAGTAATACAATGGCCAAAAGAATGGGGAATCACGGAACGTTTAGACCGGATACGAAAGAGTACATAGTTCCTGCTCCATTAATAGCGCAACTGGGAAAGAATTATGCCGATGGAAATAATTACCTTATTTCTGGAGACGATTTACTTCAAATGGCTACGAATAAAGTAAAAGAAATTCAGAACGAAATTGGTGGGAGATTCGTTTATTTGGAATGTGAAGAAAAAGAAAAACTTTTATCTTTTTATAGAAGGAATGGTTTTACGCCTTTTGGAAGGAGAAAATTAGATAGGGATGAAACCGATTTAGAGGGAGAGTATTTAATTCAGTTGTTAAAGTATTTAAAGTAAATAATGGAATGACTATTCAAAAAGAAACAGGACAGATTTTATTGACCTGCCCTGCTTTTTCTTACTCCGCCAGCCCCGGCCACTGCAGCGCCCCATCCTGATCAGGTGTGAGCGTTACCGGATCTGTAGCCATCTTGCCGTCAGCGTCCAGGTAATACCACTTGCCATTGATATCCTGCAGGCCTGTTACCATGGCACCATCGGCTCCCAGGTAGTACCAGGCCCCCTTGTACTGATACCAGGTGTCATGCACCATAAGGCCGTCCCCGCGGAACCAGAACCATCTGCCGTCCTCGTCCAGGTACCAGGAGTTACGGACGTACTCCCCGGTATTGCCCAGGTAGAACCTCCATCCCCCGTCTTCCTGCTGCCAGCCGGACTTCATTGGATCATCCTGGATGTAGCGCCGGACACACACCAGGCCCTTACGCCAGCCTCCGG